>NZ_CP041372.2:1984776-2646368 GCF_006965545.2 Paenalkalicoccus suaedae | reverse complement strand
GAGAGAATCCCTATAAGAGAGTTTGTTTGATCAAGCACGGGTAAATGACGGATGCTTTGCTGTTCCATAGTGGCGAGAGCCTCGCGTACATCCGTATCCTTTGTAACGGTGTGCAGTACCTTTGTCATCATCTCTTTAATTTGCATAGTAATAAACCTCCTTCCTTAAATCATATAGCGACTCTTAAAACGGACTCGGTCAAATTCGTGGACAGAGTCAGGAGATACGCGAGCGCCGATTCTCGCCATTAAACAGTTAGCGGGATGCGAGCAAATCTCAGGGTCGTCCGTTGCAAACCATTCTAAACCGCCAGACTTCATGACCTTCTCCATGACACTGCGGTAATCCCAAATGGAGAGCCCGGTGCCACGAAGGTCCCAATGCCAATAATATTCGGTAGTAATAATAATATAGTCCTCAACGGCATCATCCATCATCGTTACTTTTAAGATGTGTTTTGCTAACTGATAACCTCTATAGCTTGAGGCAACCTCGATTGCGCCTAATTCAATTAAATTATCCTTTTTATACTCGCTCCAACGTTCCATTTCATCCGGATATAAGTAAACGGCATAGCCAATGATTTTGTCACCGTCACGAGCAACGATAAGTCTATTTTCAGGTAATTCAACAACATCAAGCAAAGCTTCATACTGTTTTTGAGGAGTTCTAAATGCTGTTAATTCCTCATCAAAGCTATACGTTTCCATGCTTTCACGTGATATGGGACCTTCTACAATAAACTCCTTGCCATCCTTTGCACGAATAGTAACAGAGTGAAATGTCTTATTATGCTTCATGAAATCCCCCCACCTTCTTCTAAGCGAACTACCATAACTATACCATATATTTTCCTCTTAAAGATGTTAAGGTGGGACGATTATTTGTGGTAGATAGAGCGTTAAGGGGGAGGGAGGCTTTTCTGCTAATTGGAAGGGAAAACGGGTTATTGAAGTGACTTTATAAATGATTGAAAGGGATGAGCGGATCATTAACAGGCTGCTTCTAGAGCATAAGTAAATCTTTGCAATGCTGGTTTGGTTTTTCTAAACGGTGCTTGTGTTGTGTGGAGTACGAAGTCCATAAAGGAGAAATAAGGCACATAATATGTTAATAGGGAACATAACTACGAAATGCGGAACATAACCTCATTCCAAAAGAGGACAAAGTCCATAACTTGCAAATAAGGCACATTAAAACTGGATGAGGAACATAACTTTCAAAGAAGGCACATAAAATTCAAATAGGGAACATAACCTCATGCCAAAAGAGAGCAAAGTCCATAACTTGCAAATAAAGCACATAAAATCCAAATTAGGAACATATCAAGGCCTGTGTTGAACATAAAAAAGGCTGGGACAGCATAATTGCTTTTGTCCCAGCCTTACTTTTCATTAATTGTTAGATGAGTTGTTCACATTAGAAACGTTGGAATTAGCATCTCCGCCGTCGGAGTTCCCGCCGCCGTTGCCACCACCAGGATTCCCGGAATTGCCACCACCAGGATTGCTGTTCCCGACGCCGTTACCGCCTCCAGGATTGCCAGAGTTGCCACCACCGGAATTACCTCCGCCAGGATTGCCATTTCCGCTGTTGCCACCAGTGTTAGCACCGCCGTCGGAGTCCCCGTCGCCAGGGTTGCTATCACCGCCATTATTACCTCCTCCGTTTGAGGAGCCGTCGCCAGACTCTGGTGCATCGTTATTATTGGTTGAGTCATCATTGTCTGATGAGCCAGAACCTCCAGAACCTCCGGATCCACCGCTACCAGAGTCCGGAGAAGAGAAGGACCCTACCATGACCGTATTACTTCTGCTTGATTCACGACCAGCAGAATCAACAGCTGTTACGTAGTATGATCCAGAGCCGCCAGAGTAACGTAAATCTTCGCCAGAGCGAATGCTGTCTACAACAGAATAGCTTCCGCCAGAGCTTTGTGAACGATACACGCGATATCCGACAATATCATTGTCAGGGTGCGCGCCCCAGACTACGTTGCCACTACCCGTGTTAACGGAAGCAAGTGCTCCTGGAGTACGTCCGTTATTTGGCGCCTCTCTATCAGGAATGATATTGTCCCATCCGTCAGGGATAATGTCTGACATGTCACCGCCTGCAAAGTCAAAGTACTCTTCGTCAACAGAGACCCCTGAACGAGTAAACTCACTTGGAGTCAACTCTAATGCACGATACGATTCCCCGTTAATCGTGACATATTGAACTCTTTCTAAGCTGTCATCTACTTGAGTAGGGACAAATTCAGCGTTAAATAAGTCAGTCGTTACAAGACCTGCCTCGCGACATAGGTCAGATGGTAATAAACCAGAAATACCACAGATTGTTTGACTGACAATACCTTCAGGCTGTGTGAAGGATTCTTCAGGATCCATAAATTCTGGATCAATCTCATGAGCAGCATTAGCTAAGGAAGCCCAGAGCTGTTGAATTCGAGCGCCGTAGCTTTGACCATTGAATTCATTAGATAAACGAACGCTCTCGTCACCATAACCTACCCAAATACCCATTGTGAAGTTAGGGTTTGTTCCTACAAACCAATAGTCAATTAATGAGTTAGATGTACCAGTCTTACCAGCTAAGTCAGTTGAGAAGTTTAACATACTTGGCAGTCTTGATGCTGTACCAGATCCAGCCAATACATCTCTCATCATATCGAGCATTAAATAACTAGTTTGTGGAGAAATAACTTCTGTTTGAGCGTTCTCGTGTTCGAATAATACTTCTCCACTAGAATTTTCTATTTTAGAAATCATATACGTTTCTCGTCGATTTCCTCCGTTAGCAAACGTGGAGAAAGCTGCTGTATTAACTTCCACACTTGTGCCAACTGTACCTAATGGAGTTGACTCGTTCAAGTAGCCTGATAAATAAGGACCAAATCCGAATCTCACCATTTTTTGATAAGTAGCTTCTTCACCTATAGAAGGATAAAACGTCCTTACTGCAGGAGTGTTGAAAGAGCGTTGTAACGCTTCACGAAGAGTTACAATGCCGGCATAACGGTTGTTGAAATTGTAAACTGGATTACCATTCGTTTCATAGTCATAAGGGAAATCCGGTGTTATAGATCCAGGTTGCAATCTCCCCTGATCCATTAAAATAGAATACGTGATCGGCTTCATAGTCGAACCTGTATTTCTTCTCGTACCTGAGCCGAGCATTGGCTTGTAAAATGCGTGGTTTTGTTGCTCGTAAGAATAATCGCGTCCACCAATAAAGCTAATAATGGCACCAGTGCGGTTATCCATCAGCATCGATCCAACCTGCTCAAGGTCGAATACAGGAACTTCTTCGCCGTCCTCGTTTGTCACAGATCCAGCGCTTCTATCATCGAATGTAAAAGCTTCTACGGCTGCTTCTTGAGCCTCATAAATGTCTCGATCAATCGTTGTATGGATGCGATATCCATCTCTCGAAATCGATCTAGATGCTTCTTCCCAATAGCGTTGGAAGTACAGCTGTCTTGATTCCGTATCTTCAATCTCATCGAGGTTGACATCGTCACGTTCCATAAAGATATCAACTAAAATTTCCATCGCACGAAGACGAGCTTCATCTACGACATAAGGGTAGTCTTGAATACTGCTTGATTCAGGCTCCGTTAAGTTTGCCCGAATATCGTAACGTAAAGCATTTTCGTATTCGGATTCTGTAATATACCCACGTGAAAGCATACGACTTAATACGGTCTCCATTCGATTTAAACCGGAGTCTAAATCCTCTTTTACATCTCCATTACCATCGAATGGTGTGTAGGCAAAAGGACTTTGGGGTAGACCTGCAATAAATGCTGCTTGTGGAATGTTTAACTCACTCACATCCACACCGAAAATACCTTGTGCCGCTGCTTGCACGCCAGCTATTTGACGACCAGAGGCGTTTCTACCGAAAGGAACGATGTTTAGATATGCCTCTAAAATCTGATCCTTTTCGAGGTGTTGTTCAATTCGCATGGCAAGCAAAATCTCCACGGCCTTACGGTCATGGGTAACTTCGTTCGTTAAAATCTGGTTTTTGATTAATTGTTGGGTGAGTGTACTACCACCCGTTTGCGTGCTAGCATTAGAGAAGTCTTGGTATACCGCACGGAATAAAGCTTTTGGTACAATGCCATCGTGCTCGTAAAAATATTCATCCTCTGTTGCAATAACACCATGAATCAAATGCTCAGAGATTTCATCTAAGCTAACTTCCCGACGTTCAATCGGATTCGGTAAGTCGCCTAAATAATCATCACCTGCAAAATATAATTCTGTCGATTCTTCGTAGTCATAAATTTCTCGCTCAATATCTTCAAATGAGCGAATTGGCTCATCTTCAACGAGCGAGGCAAAATACCCGCCTGCTGCGCCACCAACAAAGGCAAGCATAATGACACCAAGTGTGAAGAATAATAAGAATAAGTTCCAAAAAACAGCAGACGTTACGCGAACGCTCTTCGTAACGAGCTTCGCTTCACGACGTTGAAAGAAAGAAAATCGAGATGGGTTGCTCATAGTTTAACCTCCTAAAAGTCCTCCATATTATAGCACAATTACCCTCCTTACATATAGGTGTCTAGTAGTAATTATCATAAGGTTCGACAAGAATGTGACCAATTCCACACACACGATATTGACATCGAGCCGATACTTGTGTATAAATGACTATGGATATATGATGTGCAATGAAAAGGAAGCAGTAGCTGTGGTCCTCCTACTCAAGAGAGCTGGTGGTGCTGAGAACCAGTGTAGTGGCCAACGTGAATTACGTCCTTTGAGCATTTCTATGGAAACATAGAACGTCAGTAGCGCGATAAGCTATATCGAGTGAAGAGCAATGTCTCTTAACTAGGGTGGTACCGCGATAATTCGTCCCTTGTCTATCTATAGGCAAGGGGCTTTTTTGTGCAATAAACTATTTTAATGAGGTGAAGAAATGACATTATTAGAAGATCTACAGTTTAGAGGGTTAGTAAATCAGAGTACAGACGAAAAAGGATTGGCAGAATTACTTGAATCAGAATCAGTGAAGTTGTACTGTGGATTCGATCCATCTGGAGATAGCCTCCACATCGGTCACCTATTAACGATCATTATGCTACGTCGTTTTCAGCTAGCTGGTCATAAGCCAGTAGCATTAGTAGGTGGGGCGACAGGGCTCATCGGTGATCCGAGTGGAAAAAAAGCGGAGCGCACCCTAAACGAGCGCGAAGTCGTGCAACACTTCAGTGATAAGATCCGCGGTCAATTAGAGCGTCATCTCGATTTTACTGGCGAAAATAAAGCAACGCTTGTTAATAACTATGACTGGATTGGGCAACTGTCTGTCATCGACTTTTTACGCGATGTAGGAAAGCATTTTGGTGTTAACTACATGCTTGCGAAGGATTCTGTCGAGTCACGTATTAAAGACGGTATTTCCTTTACCGAGTTCAGCTACCAAATTCTACAATCGTTCGATTTTTATCACCTTAATAAGGAAGCGGGCGTCAAGTTACAAATCGGCGGTAGTGACCAGTGGGGCAATATCACAGCAGGACTTGAACTAATTCGTCGCATGAACGGACAAGAAGAAGGAGAAAAACCAAAAGCATTTGGCTTCACGATTCCACTAGTAACCAAGTCAGACGGAACGAAGTTTGGTAAGACCGAAGGAAATGCTATTTGGCTTGACGAAGAAAAAACATCTCCGTATGAGTTTTATCAATTCCTATTAAATACAGAGGATAGTGACGTTGTTAAATTCCTAAAGTACTTTACTTTCTTAAATGAGAAAGAAATTAGTGAGCTTGAGGTAGAAGTGGCAGAGCGAGCGCATGAACGAGCAGCTCAAAAGCGTTTAGCAGAAGAGCTTACAACGTTCGTACATGGAGCAGAGGCGCTTCAATCCGCTCAAAATATCTCCGCTGCATTGTTCGGTAAAGGTGATTTAAAGGAGCTTACTGGGAAAGAAATTAAAGAAGGATTTAAGGAGGTGCCTTCTTATGATGTTCATGAGGAAGAGATTCTATTAGTGGACCTACTAGTGGCGGCGGGGATATCGCCTTCGAAGCGTCAAGCTAGAGAGGATATCACGAACGGAGCTGTATACGTGAATGGAGATCGTCATCAGGATCTAGAAAAAATGGTCGCTGCTGAGGATAAGTTAGATGGTCAATTCACGATTGTTCGACGTGGTAAAAAGAAGTTCTTCTTAATTAATTGGGCACAAGCATAAGCGAATTATGTTCATGTAAAAAGGCATTCTCCATAGAAATTGGAGGTGCCTTTTTTCATGTACACATACAGGTTAACTGTCACTACCAATCGAATGAAGCAAATTCCTATTTTAAGGGAACTTTTCATGAGATAATTCGTATATGTTACTAAGTAAAAAGGAAAGGAGACGTATACATATGAACTATGCATTAAAAGTAATAGGAATGATCGCTGTTTTATACGGGATATCATTTGGCATTTCCTATTTCTTCGATTTTCTATTGGCAAACGTCGTTTTCATTGCAAGTATAGTTGGTGGCTTCATCGCATGGGGTGGAGGAGCATCATCACTCGGGGAAGCGGCTACATCTCAAGCTTCGAATGGAGCGTACGTTGGCAAGAAGCAGGGGAATAATAACGTACCATTTATCACACCCTTCTTTGTAGGGGCTATTCTTACTCTACTATCATCCTTTTTCTTATACTTCTAGACACAAAAAAACGCTAGCCATTTGGCTAGCGTTTTTAGTAACAAGCTATTAACGAGAGTACCACTCAACGATTAACTGCTCATTGATTTCAGCTGGAAGCTCAGAACGCTCTGGGTAACGTACGAACGTACCTTCACGCTTGTCTTCGTTGAACTCAAGGAATCCAGGAACGAAGTCGTTTACTTCTAGAGCATCTTTAACAGCGTCTAGGTTTAGAGACTTCTCACGAAGTGCAATTGTTTGACCAGGCTTCACGCGGAAAGATGGGATGTCTACGCGAGATCCTTCTACAGTTACGTGACCGTGGTTAACTAGCTGGCGTGCTGCACGACGAGTGCGAGCAAGACCTAAGCGGTAAACGAGGTTATCTAGACGAGACTCAAGAAGAATCATGAAGTTCTCACCGTGGATACCGTCTGCTTTACCAGCGATTTCGAATAATTTGTGGAACTGACGCTCATTCATTCCGTACATGTGACGAAGCTTTTGCTTCTCCTGTAGCTGAAGACCGTATTCCGTTACTTTTTTACGTGAGTTAGGACCGTGTTGACCAGGTCCGTAAGGGCGCTTTTGTAGCTCTTTCCCAGTGCCGCTTAGAGAAATTCCAAGACGACGAGAGAGCTTCCAAGATGGGCCAGTATATCGAGCCATAATTGACTCCTCCTTATAATGATAGATTAGTGAAATAAAACCGTAGTAATCTCGTTCAAGTAGCCATTTCATTTTAGGTACCTTCGCCTCGACAGCTAGAGGTTACGCAATACCCCTCGTAATGAATCCGGGAATGAAATGTACTTCATGACGTTTACAATGGCTGTCTTATTTGCACAACTTCCAGTGTATAGATATTGATGAAATAAGTCAAGTCTAAAAAACAAATTAAAGGAAAGACTACTAATTTCAAAATAGTAGACGTATCTAAACGAAGTTCGGGGTATAATAACCTATAAGAGTTTATAAGAAAGAAGGGACCTCCATGGATACGCACGTAACAGATCATCTTCATACAATTATGGAAGAGCTATATTGTTCCCTTCTAGCTGAGGGAGAGTTAACGGGGAATGAACGAGTTAGGCTCCTCGACCAACGCAAACAGGTTATTTGTGCTGTACTTCCCGAGAAACATCAATCGGACAAGTTTTCCAATAATGATGACAGAGACCCTTCTATTACGTATATTATGCAAGAATCAAAGCCCTTTACAATAGAAAACTATACCATGATTGTTACTGTAGAAGGTACAAATGCAGACAAAGTGCTCTTCCTTCCAGAGACTATTCGTAAAGCATTACTCATTCTCATTCGAACAACGTTGCCAGTACATCGCAAAGCAGAAGCAGAAAAGGACGCTGTGCTACAACTATTATCTGAAATGTCTGAAGACCACAGTTTATTAAGCTTCTCAGAACGTTTTATTCATTACTTTAAACATATCGTGCAGGAATATCCAGTTACGTTGTTTTTAAAAGAAGAGGCGACAAATACCTTCCATCCATTAGCCTCTTCATTGGAGTCTATAAAGGCAACTCCACAGGAACATATTGTTTCAGATATTGAAATTTCACATTGGCAGCCTTTAAGAGTCCATAACCTTCAGTTTGAGCAAGCAGATGCTTGGGAGGGCCTCCTATCTGGCGAACCGATCTTTTTATTACCTATATTGTCGCAGAAAGAGATCATTGGTGCTGTTGGCGTGCACACAACCTTTAGCGCATTTTTGCAGGAGCAAAAAAATACTATATCAAGCTTTATTCATTCGTTCTCACCTTGGTTTGCAACGTTACGTGTGCAAGAAAAAATGTTAAAAGAAAAAATGCGTAAAGAGCTTTTATTAAAAGTAAATAAAACGTTCCACTCTTCTATGGATGTAAACAAAATTCTAGAGGAAGTACTTCTAGCAATTAAGGGAGCTTATCCTTCGTTCCGATTACAGTTATTTCTATCCCATGACTGGGAAGTAGCAGATGAATTACCTGTAAAACCGCTTGATTTGCAGACGTATCGCGATGGCGAGGCTGCGCAGGCGTATTTAAGTGGTCAAACGCAAGTAGTTCGAGGTAACGGCCAAACCCATGTATACGTTCCTTTAAAAGGGAAGCAAGGTATTTATGGTGTCTGCCAAATTAAGACGCCTTTCGCTAGAGCGTTTACCGATGAAGAATTGAGCTTTATTCAAGTCCTAACGGACACGGGTGGAATGGCCATTGAAAATGCGGATCTATATCAGCAGTCAAGACAGCATATTGAGGATCTGCAGATCATTAATCAAACTGCACATGAATTGAATGCGAATCGAGATATATCAGAGGCAGTTCATTTTATGGAAGCGAAGATGAAACAAGTTTTTGAGGCTGATGCTGTAGGGTTTATGATGTTCCAAGATAGATGGTATAACAAAAGCCATCGCTTTACTCTCTCGGAAGAAACTCTAATGAGCGATATCATGCGATCACACATGCAACCACTTCTTGACCGTATGCAAAATGGCAAAGAAGAAATTTTTATTGGTGATTGGAGCAGAGAGAGTGAAAAACCTCCGTTCTTATCCGTTATTGGTATCCCAATGATACACGATGACGAAGTCATTGGAGCAGCCTTTGTTTTTGGAAAGAATATGTATGCATTTAGCTTTGAAACATTTAAGCTATGTCAATCACTGGTCCATCATTCTACCTTAGCCTTTGTTAATGCAATGCTCCTTGAAGAGATGAAGAGCTTACTTGTAACCGATTATTTAACGAACCTCTATACTCGTGCACACATGGATGAACGTGTTCAACAATCGATGGAACAAGATGAGAAAGGGGCATTTATTCTCTTAGACATTGATCGCTTTAAACTGATTAATGATAAGCACGGTCATCAAATTGGTGATGCTGTTTTAGTTCAAGTCGGACAAGTCATTAAAATGCTTGCGAGGGATGCTCTAGATATTCCTGTTCGCTGGGGAGGAGAGGAGCTCGCCTTATATCTACCAAGTGTAGATATGGAGTACGCGTATGATGTTGCCGAAAAAATTCGTGAGCTCGTGCCTACTAAGACGAATCCTTCCGTTACGGTGTCATGTGGCGTATCCGTTTGGAAAAAAGCCGATGGCGTCCCTTCTTTAACAAAGCTATTTGGTCGAGCTGACGAAGCTATGTATCATGCCAAAAACTCAGGCCGAAATAAAGTAGTATTAGAAAATAAGACGCAAGCTACAAAAAAAGAAAATCACATGTAAAAAAGCAGCGGCCAATGGTCGCTGCTTTTACATATGTTATAAGTGTTTTTGTAGGATTTCTACGAATGCTTCTAATCCTTTTTGGTCTGTCTCGCTAAAACGAGCTTTAGAAGGGCTGTCGATGTCTAAAACACCATAAATCTCGCCATCCTTAATTAAGGGGATAACAATTTCGGAATTAGAGGCTGCATCACAAGCAATGTGACCAGGGAACGCATGCACGTCCTCGATTCGCTGCGTTTTTCTTTCAGAGACTGCAGTGCCACAAACGCCTTTACCTGATTTGATGCGAACACAGGCAGGTAACCCTTGGAAAGGACCTAATACGAGCTCGTCATCCTTCCACACATAGAAGCCAACCCAATTAACATCATCTAAAAATGCATTAAGTAAAGCAGAGGCATTACTTAAATTTGCGATCGTATCCTGCTCTCCATCAAGAAGTGCATCTAATTGCTTGCCTAGAAGGTTGTACTGCTCTTCCGTTGTACCGCTGTATGCTTGTGCTTGAAACATAATACCCTCACCTTTCCGAACTTTTTGAAAAGTATAGCACACCTTTATAAATATAAAAACCGTCAAGATTTGTCGAGCGAAAATTAAAGGATTTTCTGCTCTTCATACGAATTTAACATGACGGAGGGAAAGGGGTTTTGGCATGTGAGAAAGACATCTAAAGAAAAAGTACTTGAAGCTGCTGTAGAGCTATTTTATGCGAAAGGATATGCTAATACATCTGTGCGTGAAATTGCATCTCGTGCAACGGTTAATGTAGCGCTAATATCCTACCATTTTAATGGCAAGCAAGGACTTTTAGAAACGCTAATGACTACTTTTTTTGATGGATATATAGGTGCTTTAGAAAAAGAATGCGAAAAAGTAACGAATAGTACCAACAGTATTCGCTCTCATCTGGAGTCTGCCTGTAGATCCATGCTCCTTTTTCAGCAACAGTTTGATGTGCTCTCTCGCTTTGTGCATCGGGAAATGACGCTCGACTCCATTTTAGTAAGAGAAATTATGTCATCGTATTTAACGAAGGAGCGTCACTTATTTCGTTATTTGTTAGAAGAGGCGTTTGCTCAAGGAGAGATGATCACTCCGGTCAACGAATATATGATTATTCAGCTTCGTGGCCTATTAACATTACCGTTTTTGCATTCTCAATATATTCGAGAAGTGCACTACATGGTTGCGAGCGAATCGTATTTCTTAGATCGCTATTTTGAGACTGTCCGTAAGTGGTTAGATGCTCATATTGGAGAACCTAGTATTGTATAAATTAGGTAGTGGCAAAACCCTCCACTATTTCTCGATCAGCCCCTAAGGTGGAAATATCATGTGAATCCGACCCATAAATAAGGGGGATTTGCTTCTCTTTGGCTTGTTTTTGAATCTGTTCATCGGGATAAATCTCTAGGCAGTGTTCCTTTCGTAAGCCTGCCGTATTTAAATCAAGTGCGTATCCTTTTTTTGCAACAGCCTCCAGTACCTCTGAAATATAGTAGCTATCATTAAAATTTCGGGGGTGAGCGACTTGGAATTTGCGAGCTAAGGTCATGTGGCCAATCCTGTTAGGCTTATAGATTCCAAGATCTGATTGAATAGACTTCAGAACTGCCTGGTAGTATTCTTTGTAAACGTTTTGCACGCCTCCAAATGCCGTAACCAATTCCCCGAATGCCTCTTTACTTAAATCCATACATTCGTAGATTGAACCGACCTTTAAAAAGTGGACCGATAAAATACCATCATCGAGCTGATCACCGTACTCGTTTAAGAATGCCTTCGTCTCATGCTCGAATTCTGCTATATAATCGACTTCGAGCCCTGTTCGAATAAGTAGACGACCTTTATACTCCTGTTTCACCTTTTCAACAGAGGTAAAATAGGCTTCGAGATCATGTAACGACATCGCGCTATCTTGATCGGGCACAGGGTCTCTGAAGGACGGAGGAAGTGGTGCATGCTCGGTAAAGGAGATCTCCTTCAACCCCAATTCTATTGCTCTTTCGCAGTATTGCTGAAGAGTGTCAGGCGAGCCGTGTGGACAAAATGGTGTGTGTACATGCCGATCATACGTAATCATCTAAATCCCTCATTTCATTATGTCTGAAAATAATTTGCCAGGAATGTGAATAAATTGTTTCAATCCGTCTCATACATGATAAAATACACATATGAGACAGACGTAAAAATAGTTATTATGAAGCATTAATGCGATTAACAGATGAATCTAGTATATATAATCTTTAAATAGAACGAAAGGTTGTTAGCTTAGGGGGTTAGTTCATGACAGTATATGTAATTATTGGTGTAGTCGTTGTGCTTGCAGCACTCATTGGCTATGGAGCTTTGTCTAGAAAACGAATCTATCAGGAAGTGGACCGGCTTGGTGCTGTTAAGATGGAGCTTATGAATAAGCCTGTAACAGAGGAGCTCTCTAAGATGAAAGGCTTAAAAATGTCTGGAGAGACAGAAGCAAGGTTTGAGCAGTGGCGTGAAGAGTGGGATAGTATCGTTACCGTTCAATTACCCGATATGGAAGAAAAACTGTTTAATGTCGAAGAGTATGCGAATAAATATCGATTCTCTCGTGCAAAGCAAGAGCTTGAATTAGTAGACGAACAACTACTCGCAATTTCTCAACATATGGAGCAACTCGTAAAAGAAGTGAAAGAACTCATACATAGTGAAGAGAAGAATCGGTCCGATATCGGAAGCATGAAAGAGCTTTATGATGAGACAAAAAAGAAGCTATGGGTACAAAAAGGAACGCTTGGTCCAGCGGTTCCTGCGCTAGAACAAACACTGAAAGACGTACAAGAAAAGTTTACTGTTTTTGAAGAACAAACAGAAGAAGGCAACTACTATCAGGCACGAGAGACGCTTCAAGAAATAGAGACTCAGTTGAATCAATGTCAACAAATTATCGAAGAAGTTCCTCATTACTTATTAAAGACACAAAAGGAAATTCCGAATCAGCTGTCTGATTTAAAGGCTGGTATGCAAGAAATGGCAGCAGAAGGGTACCCAATGGAACATTTTTCGGCATCTTGGCAAGTCGAAGAAATAGAAAAGCGACATGAGATGCTACTTCCTCTAATTGTGAATCTGCAAATAGAAGAAGTAAAAGAGCCAGTTGAAACTATTGAGTCAGATATTAATGATATTTATGACAAGCTAGAGCATGAGGTCTTGGCACGTAAAGCAGTGGAATCAGAGAGAATAGATGTCGCAACTAAAATGGAACAACTGCCTATCTTATTGCAAGATTTAGAAACGGAAATGGAACTTGTAAAGGCGAATTATCGTCTGACGGAAGAGGATGATCGTAAGCTCATTCAAATTACAAAAGAGCTTAGAGAAATCCAAGCGAAATTTGCCGTTTTGGATGACGTCATTACAGAGCGTAAGCAGACATTTACGACAGCTAGGAAGAGAATGGACGAATTCAAAGAAGAGCTAGAAGCATTCACTCAAGAACTCACCCAGTCAAAAGAAAACTTCCGTCATTTACGCAGTGATGAACGAAATGCGGAAGAAGCAATATTGCATATGAAGCAAGAAATGACTCGTGGGTTACGCACGTTAAAGCGAAGTAACCTTCCTGGAATACCAGAGACACTCGTTCATACGATGGATGCTGCAGAGGACATTCTTCAGGAGGTTAGTGAAGAGCTCAAGCAGACACCCATCTCGATGCAAGAGGTGAAGCGGAAGCTACAAATAGCTGAAGATGAAGTAGAAGGTGCTATTGGACAATTAGAGGACACGATTTATTTCGCTACGATGGCTGAACGAGTAATTCAATACGGTAATCGCTACAGAAGTACACATGATCATATTCATATTTTACTTCTTCAAGCAGAAGATCGTTTTAGAAGCTATTTATACGAAGAAGCCCTTGAATTAGCGCTTGAAGGGGTAGAATCAAAGGATCCATATGTACTAGATAAAGTAAAGGATAAAGATCTTGTATCTCAATCTAATTCTTAAGTCATGTTTAGGTCGTAGATAATGTGGTATAATAGAACTAATATATCATCTTAGGAGGCCATTCACGTGAAAAAAGAGCGCATCATCGTAGGAGCTGCCATTCTCGCATGTGTATCGATTTGGGGAGTAGTCCTCGTATTATTTCTCGGAGATGAAGAAATGGATGTACCTGACTTAGGGGTATTTTATGCAGATGAGTTTAAGTCTGCGGAATCAACTCCAACGACTATTACGACGACTGAAACGTTGACACCAATTGTAGCAGAGCCGCGAGAGCCGAATAGAACAATTCCTATTGAGGAAGAAGTGACAGAAGACACCACGCCACCTATTGACGCAGATCTTGCCGTCGATCAGGATGAATTGTTCTATAAAGAGGACGGGAATTGGCTAATCGATGAGCAAATATTAGAGGAAGTCGGATTTAATCGACGTGATATAGAGACTATTTTTGGTGAAACAAACATTTCCATTGATGACGTATTGGCGCTCTTGGATGTATCGGAAGAATAAATACTTAGGCTGGGGCACGCTGACCCAGTCTTTTTTTGTGCGAGGATTAACCGGAAATGAGGCACAATTAACCGAAAGTGGTCGTTGATTAACCGGAAACATGGCGTCATTAACCGAAAGTGGTCGTTGATTAACCGGAAACATGGCGTCATTAACCGAAGCGGAGCGTTGATTAACCGGAAACATGGCGTCATTAACCGAAGCGGAGCGTTGATTAACCGGAAACATGGCATCATTAACCGAAGCGGAGCGTTGATTAACCGGAAGCATGGCATCATTAACCGAAAGTGGTCGTTGATTAACCGGAAACATGGCATCATTAACCGAAAGTGGTCGTTGATTAACCGGAAACATGGCATCATTAACCGAAGCGGAGCGTCGATTATCCGAAAACGTAGCTCCATTATCCGAAAACGTAGCTCCATTATCCAAAAATGCCTCTACTTATTCGCCTCTTCCTTACCCTATCCTTTTTTTAACAGGACACGTTTTTCATATAACAAACAAACCTAGTCAAAACATATCCCATTATGTATGTTTTTTCGGCGCCATATATGCTAAGATAACGTGTTGAGAATACGAACGGAATGGGGCAGAAAGACATGATTTATTTTGACAACAGTGCGACGACAAAGCCAAGACAAGAGGTCATGGACACATACCTCAAAGTAGCAACAACGTATTTTGCAAATCCTAACTCTATTCACCCACTAGGACATCAGAGTAGAAACCTCATGGAACAGGCGAGAAAGCAAATACTTGACGTTATGAAAGCAAGGGGCAAGCAAGCCTATTTTACTTCTGGTGGGACAGAAGCAAACAACCTTGCATTACGTGGGATAGCAAAGTCTTTCGCTAATCGAGGAAAGCATATTATTACAACAGCCATGGAGCACCCTTCTATTTTGGAATCAGCAGAAGCGTTAAAAGCAGAAGGGTTTACAATCACAGTTATTAATCCAGATGAAACTGGAAAAGTATCTGTAGAGGAAGTCATGGCAGCGGTGCGAGAAGATACAATCTTAGTTTCTGTCGTGCATGTAAATAGCGAGGTAGGTACGATAAATCATATCGAAGAGCTCGCAGACAAATTAAAGTCTTCTTCAACCACCTACTTACACGTCGATCATGTACAGGGAGTCACGAAGGTGCCGCTTTGTTTAGATGATATAGATTTAGTCACGATCTCAAGCCATAAGTTCCACGGTGTCAAGGGCAGTGGGTGCTTGCTTGTGAACGAATCTATTCGTATGGAGGCGCAAATTCTAGGCGGCGGACAAGAAGAGGCTGTTAGATCTGGGACGGAGCACGTGCCAGGCGTTGTTGCGATGGCTAAAGCGTTGCGTTTAGCTGAGGAAACTCGGGAGGAGACCACAGCTAGATTGCGAGAGATAAATGTGTTTTTAGAAGAGAAACTATCGCTCATGGACGGTGTCATTATAAATAGTCCAACGGACCGAGCGCCTCATATTTTGCAATTTTCTATCCCAAATCTTAAACCAGAGGTCCTCATTCAAGCTTTGGCTGAAAGAGATATCTATGTATCAACTACAACAGCTTGTGCTTCGAAACACCAAAAGCCAAGCCAGGCATTAATGGCAATGAACAAAGAAAAGCTTGCAAGCTCTGCTATTAGAGTGTCATTATCCTCATTTAGTACAATGGAGGAAGCAGACTGTTTTATTGTCGTGATGCAAAAATTACTAAAGACATTAGCAAAGGTAGGAAGATAGCATGCAATATGAGCACGTGTTAGTAAGGTACGCGGAATTATCGTTAAAAGGGAAAAATAGAAAAAAGTTTGAAAGACAGCTTGATCAGAATATTCGAGAGGCTTTAAGCGAATATCCAGCTGTAAAAACAACACGCTCATTTGGGAGACTCTATGTGTTACTTAATGGGACGGCCTATGAGGATGTTAGAGAAAAACTAAAACATGTATTTGGGATTCATTCTTTTAGTCCAGCAATGAAAGTAGATTTTGACGTTGATGCCATGTGTGAAGCCGCTTATACGTTAACAAAAGAAGCACTTGAACAACGTAATGGTGCAGGCACATTCAAAATAAATGTTAGACGAATAAATAAAGGATTTCCTCACGGCTCAGCTGAACTAAATTATACGTTAGGTAGCTATGTGCTAGCTAGAATGGAAAAGCTAACGGTTGATGTGAAAAAGCCAGATGTAGAGATAAAAGTAGAAATTCGCTCAGAGGCCGTTTTTGTGACAGGCCAAACAGAAAAAGGGGCTGGAGGATTACCAGTCGGTACGAGTGGGAATGTATTACTTATGTTATCCGGTGGAATTGATAGTCCAGTAGCAGGCTACTTAGCGTTAAAGCGTGGAGTAACACTAGAAGCCATTCATTTCCATAGTCCTCCTTATACGAATGCGCAGGCAAAGAAAAAAGTAGAAGATTTGGCTAGAAAATTAACAAAGTATGCGGGAACTGTGAAAGTGCATTTTGTGCCGTTTACGGAGCTTCAGCTCGCGATTCATAAACAAATTCCAGACAACTGTGAGATCACCGTAACAAGGCGATTCATGCTTCGTATTGCTGAGCAGTTTGCAAAACAGAATGGCAACAAAGCACTTGTAAATGGGGAGAGCCTTGGACAAGTTGCTAGTCAAACGCTTGATAGTATGGTAGCGATTAATGACGTGACAACGATGCCAGTTCTGCGTCCGTTAGTCACAATGGATAAACAAGAGACGATTGAGATTGCCCGGGAAATAGATACGTATGCAACATCCATCTTACCATTTGAAGACTGTTGCACGATTTTTTTGCCGGCAGATCCTAAAACTCGGCCGAAGCTTGAAAAAATCCGCTATTACGAGAGCTTTATGAACGTGGAAGAGCTTGTGAATGAGACCGTAGCAAAGATCGAGACAGTGGAAATAAGAGAGAGAGAAGAAGAGGAGTTTACCTCTTTACTTTAACCATAAAATGATTTGGAGGAGAAGCTGTGAAGACGTTATGGTATGGGGGACGTGTGAGAACGTTAGTTAGTCCAAAGCAAGTTGAAGAGGCAATTGTCACAGAAGAGGGAAAGGTTATTGCGGTCGGGCAAGAAACGGATTTGCGCGCACGCTTCGCTATTTCCGAGGAAATAAAAGTAGACGGTGTGATTTACCCTGGCTTTGTCGATAGTCATTTACACATGGTTGGACATGGAGAGAAGCTGTTGAAGCTAGATGTATCAGAGCTTACATCCATTCGAGAATTAGTGGAGGAGCTACGAGTAATCGCCAACGATACGCCCAAAGGGGAATGGATCTTAGCAGAAGGATTTAATGAAAATCTGTACGAGGGCTACACATTACCTGACAAAGAGGTATTAGATAACGTGTCAGTAGACCATCCCATCATGGTAACGCGAGTTTGTCGTCATGCGATGGTAACGAACTCAACTGGTTTAAAGCTTGCGGGAATAACGGCAAATACAGATGACATCGCGGGTGGTGTGATCGTTCGAGATGACCACGGAGAGCCTACTGGCTACTTACATGACCAGGCGCAGGAGCTTTTAAAAGAAGTGCTTCCTAAAAAAGATCGAGCATATGTAGGACGAGCTCTTCGAGCATCTGTGAAGGACCTCTTATCAAAAGGGTTTACTGGTGGACACACAGAGGATTTATTTTATTATGATAGCCCAACAGACACGCTTGACGTCTTTAACGAAGTGCTGGATGAAACCCCGTTTCGAACGAATATGCTCGTACACCACGAAGCGGCGGAGGAGATTTTAAGCCTAGACGAGAAGCTTCATGAACATATCACGTTAGGATCGGTCAAGATCTTTGCTGATGGTGCATTAGGTGGACGGACGGCTTATTTATCTGAGCCATATGCGGACGATCCATCAACGCATGGGGTAGCAATTCATTCGCAGGAAGGGTTAAACGAATTAGTTCGTTATGCGAGAGAAAAAGGGATGCCCGTAGCCATTCACGTAATAGGAGATCAGGCTTTAGAGATGGCTATCATAGCAATTGAACGTTATCCGGTTCCAGTAGGGAAGAGAGATAGATTAATTCATTTGCAAGTAACGAGAGAAGAACTTGTGGAGCGATTAAAGCAACTTCCTGTTATTTTAGACATTCAACCACGCTTTGTTGCATCTGATTTCCCTTGGGTAGAGGAGAGATTAGGGGAGAGAGCAGCGCGTTCATTCGCATGGAAGTCACTTCTTGACGAAGGGATTATCTGTGCAGGAGGTTCTGACGCTCCTATTGAACCAATAGAGCCGATGCTAGGCCTGCATGCTGCGGTAACGAGAAGACGACCTTTTGAGCAACATCCGGGATACAACCCTGATCAAAAGCTTTCCGTATTTGAATCGCTTAGGTTGTTCACCTATGGAAGTGCGCAGGCGATCAGTAAAGAAGAAGAGTACGGACTTATTAAACCAGGCTATCACGCAGATTTCACCATCCTTTCTCACGACTTAGAGGACTTAGAACCCGACGAGTGGTTAAAGGTACATGTCGAGAAGACGGTAATAGGTGGCGAGGTTGCCTACGAGGCACATTCTTAACACAAAAAGGCGCATTAGGTAAGGGCTTCACTCTAATGCGCTCTCTTTCTATCTACTTATAAAAAGCTTCTCTTTACTTTGTGTAAGAAGAGATTATCCTTCATACGAAGCGTTTTAATTTCTTTATCAGAAACCTTAATACGAACCTCATGTGAATGGCGAATGCTCATTGCTTCGTTATCAAGACCAATGATAGGATGGTCATTTCCATCTTGAACGATCTTTAAAACAAGCTCTCGTCCTTTACTTAAAAGTAGAGGAGCGCCGAGCGTTCGATACTGGCTATTGTTAACAGACGCAATTTCTGTTAATTGCATCGCTTTTAGCTTAGGGTCGACAACTGCACCACCTAAGGATTTGTTATAAGCAGTACTTCCTGTTGGTGTGGATACTACTAAGCCATCACCTCGGAATGTCTCGAAGTATAAGCCATCGATATGTACATCGATTACAAATGTCTTAATAATATTCGAACGAATCGAGAATTCATTTAAACAGTGGAAACTTTTCATGCCATCAATCGTAACTTCTAGAGTAGGGTAACGAAGGACTTCGATTAATTCGGATTGCATACCGAGTTCAATTCGTTCTAAGTTATCTAAATGGAAGTCGGTATAGAAGCCTACAGAATCATCATTAACGCCGATGTAAAGGCAGTCTTCTCTAAAGTGCGTCTTTCGCACAGCCTGTAAAAAGGCACCGTCTCCACCAATGCTTGCAATGATGGATGCTTCGCTTGGGTGATCGACAAGTTTAAAATCGTATTTACGACCAAGTTTTTTTACTTCTTCGAGCTTTGAATCAATGTCATCCGAATGTTTGTAAAATAAATACGCGTTTTTCTGGTTTGTCATTATAGTCAATCTCCCTTTCTTTTATTAAGAATGCGGTTTCCTATTTACTATGATAACAAAACCTTTAAATAATAACAGCTTTCTATCGTTTAGAAGAGAGCAATTTTTTTGAGGAGGAAGATACAATGAATGGAAAACGCTGGATAGCACTTATAGCGGCAGCATCACTTTTACTCTTTTCATCTGCGATTAGTTTCTTTCAAGCAGGATTAGGGAGTAATATGGAGGAATTTTTTGCTTCTACGACAGACCCAGTTAATGAGCGGGTAATTGAACCCGGGACTGGTCGAGATAAAATTGCGGTCTTATCTCTAGATGGCATCATTCAAGGTGGTGCAGCAGGATTATTTGGTGGAGGATACGATCATCAATTATTTTTATCTCAGTTAGACCATGCGGCAAATGATCCAAATGTTTCAGGTGTCGTTCTTCGAGTCAATACGCCTGGTGGTGGAGTTGTGGAAAGCGACGAGATACATAGAAAGATTGTAGAGCTCCAAGAGGACTTCGGTAAGCCAGTATACGTAGCAATGGGTTCTCAGGCTGCGAGCGGTGGCTACTACGTCTCGGCACCAGCAGAAGCGATTTATGCGAACCCTCAAACGATCACAGGTTCACTTGGTGTGATTATGTCATCGATTAATTTTAGTGGTCTTGCAGAAGATTTAGGCATTGAAGAGCAAGTGATTAAGAGTGGCCCTTACAAAGATATTATGTCTGCTACTCGTGAAATGACGGACGATGAGCGAGAGATTTTACAGTCCATTGTAGATGATGCTTACGGACAGTTTGTAGACGTTATCGATAGCGGACGTGATAATTTATCTAGAGAGCAAGTATTAGAGCTTGCTGATGGAAGAATTTATACGGGTTCACAAGCAGCTGAGAATGGATTGATTGATGGGGTTGGTGACACAACCGACGTTATTGAAGCGTTAAAGGAAAATCTTGGTCAGCCAGATATAACGGTTGTGGAGTATGAACCAGGATTAGGTTTTGGATCCCTATTAGGTAGCACGCTAGACGGCGTATTTAATCAGCAGGCACAGCTAACGGACTTTTTAAACCAGCATCAAGGTCCAAAACTTATGTACCTATACACAGATTGAGGTGATATCAATGGCAACTAAACTAAAATATGAAGGCGAGTCGCTCGCGTACGCAGGATTCTGGATGCGTTTTTGGGCGTACTTTGTAGATATTATTTTAACATCTTCATTAACTGGAGCTGTGATTGCGTTAGTTTTCGGTCAGTCTGAATGGTCATTTGGTGTCATCACATTAAGTGGCTTAATAGGAGCAATAATCACGTATGGCTATTTTGTCATACTGACAAAACTCTTTCAGCAAACGCTAGGGAAACAATTATTTGGGATTATCGTTCTTTCGAATGAGAAGAGAGAGCTCTCATGGCTTGATGTCCTTTTCCGCGAGGTGATAGGACGATTCATTTACCGATCCTTAGTATTCACGAATTTGCTTTAC
Source organism: Paenalkalicoccus suaedae (assembly GCF_006965545.2). NCBI lineage: Bacteria > Bacillati > Bacillota > Bacilli > Caryophanales > Bacillaceae > Paenalkalicoccus > Paenalkalicoccus suaedae. The sequence continues at coordinate 2,625,065 of NZ_CP041372.2, read as the reverse complement.
CTTATCGTACCCTTCCAGAGGGAAAAGAGAGGGATTCACGATTTTATCGGTAACACCTACGTGGCTTTAGAGCCAAGGAAGAAAAGAGTTGTTACACCAGTTGAAGAAGTAACTGCTTATCCAGTAACCCCAGAGGTTTCTTCGTAAGTAGTATGAGGAAAGGCACCTTCGTCCACAATGTGGAAGGAGGTGCCTTCTTATGTATGTCATTCTTGTGATCTTCCTACTTCTATGGATATGGTACTTACCACTATCTGTACAAATCCGTCTGCGCGGCACGCATCAAGAACTATCCGTTGAATGCAAGCTCTACGTTTATATAAAACAATTAGGTATTACAAAGAAATGGGAAAATATCTTGCTTACGCCTGAAGGGTTAAAGGCGACTAGTAAGACGAAACATAAACAAGAGAAATCACGATTTACGCTTAGGGACGTCCTTGTTGATCTTGAAATCTGGAAAAAGATCCAGGCGAATATCTCTGGCCTTCATCGTTTAGTGAAAGCATGTTTAGGTGGCATTCATATCAAGAAGTTTTCCTTCGTTTCTCATCTTGCCTTAAAAGAAGCGCATCATACGGCCCTCGTTACGCAAGGCGTTCACACGTTTGTGTACCTGCTTCTTGCAATCATGTCGACTTATATGAGGCTTGACCGTAAGCCTCATGTTGTCGTGATTCCACACTTTAGTAAAGGAAGAGGAGCTACTGTCCGGTTCGATTGTATAGGGAGAATAAAAGTCGGTCATACTATTCGTATTCTAGTAGCAGGTATTCGCTATGGTTTAATACGTACGTGGCGATCCATTCGAGAGGAGTTAAAGCATGAGCGAGCATCCGATTCAAGGGTTAATGAAAACAGCAATGGAAAACATTAAAGAGATGGTGGACGTAAATACCATCGTTGGTGATCCTGTAGAATCCCCAGATGGAAGTGTTATTTTGCCAATTTCACGAGTGGGATTTGGATTTGCAGCAGGAGGAAGTGAGTTTGTCGTTGGTAAAGAAAGCAGCCTTCATGGCGAGAACGCTCATCCATTTGGCGGAGGGAGCGGGGGCGGTGTGTCGATCACGCCAATTGCGTTCCTTATTGTTAACGGACGTGAGATTCGACTTGTTCACGTGGATCAGCAAACACATTTACTTGAGAAGCTTCTAGAAGTGGCGCCTCAGGCTTATGAGAAGATCCAAGAGCTGATGGCAAACAAAAATAGAGGGAATCACAACTCTTTTTAGGATGAAGTTCTCCTTTTTCTGTGGTAGGCTTTAAGAAAAAGGAGGAATTTACATATGACACAATTTACATTTAAGCACAACCCAATTACGTTAGTAGGGGACACAGTAAAAGTTGGAGAAAAAGCACCTTCTTTTACTGTACTAAAAAATGATCTATCTCCTATTTCTCTTGAAGAAGCAAAGGGAAAGAAGCTTTTAATTAGCGTCGTTCCATCTATCGATACAGGTGTATGCGATGAGCAAACTCGTCGCTTTAATAAAGATGCGTCTGAAATCGACAATACAGAGGTGTGGACGATTAGTGTGGATCTTCCATTCGCACAACGTCGCTGGTGCGCAGCAGCAGGACTCACAAATGTACTCACGCTTTCGGATCATAAGGATCTAGATTTCGGCAAAAAATATGGTGTTGTTATTGAAGAAATGCGTTTACTTGCGCGCTCTGTATACGTGATCGATACGACGGGAACTATTTCGTATATCGAGAACGTTCAAGAAGGTAGCGATCACCCTAATTACGAAGCAGCAATCGAAGCGTTACGTCAAGCAAAGTAACAATTGGGCGTCGTCACTTATAGATAGTGGCGACGTTTTGCTTTTCTTTAGCATGATATTCTACTATCATGGGTAAAGGAATTTAGAGAAGAGAGAGGGATACTATGGCACAAGCGACAGATACAGAGAAGTACTTTGAATGGTTAGATAAGGGAACGACCCGTTTACAAAAGGAGCTTGATCTCGTTTACCTAGAGGCATTAGCCCTAATGGGTGAGAGCGTGTTTCAGAAAGAGGTTCCTGCAGAGATAAAAGAAAAAGAGCTAATTAAAAATCTTATCAATAAAATAGAAAAGCTCGAGGCACCTAAAGAAGCCGTTAGACGGGCCATTCAACTTGCGGTGTTAAAGGGGATGAGAGAAGCAACGCAACCTCATCACGCCATGACACCTGACGCAGTTGCTTTATTTATTGGATTTTTACTAGATAAACTCCTATCTAAGACAATGGACGAAAATAAATATGTTCTCTACGATCCGGCATTAGGAGCAGGCAATTTGATGACGGCCGTGAGTAATCAAATGAAGTCTGACACACATTTTATTGGGGTCGAGCCTGACGAGACACTCTTGCAGCTAGCTTTTGTCAATGCTAATTTACAAAAGCACTCTGTAGACTTATTTCATCAGGACAGCGTAGCCTCACAAGCGATAAAAAATGTACATGCTGTTGTATCGGACCTACCAATTGGCTATTACCCAAATGATGATATTGCAAGTAAATTTAGTGTTGCGGCATCGAGTGGCCACACGTACGTGCATCACCTTCTTATCGAACAGGCAATCGACCATACGGTTGAAGGAGGCTTCCTAGTATTTTTAGTGCCAAACAGTCTGTTCCAATCGGAGCAATCCGATAAGCTACATGCTATGGTAAAACAAACGTCGGACATTTACGCGTTTCTCCAGCTTCCTGCAACGATGTTTAAAACGAAACAGGCTGCTAAGAGTATTCTTGTATTAAGAAAGAAGAAGGACGGTGTTATTCCACCAAAGCAGGCACTTTTAGCTGAGCTACCTTCCTTTGCAAGAGAGGATGCACTTAAAGACATGATGGCGCAAATTTCCACCTGGTTTGATCAAAACTTATAAACGAAGCAAACTGTACTATTTTGTATGCATGTATACGATTACAACTGTGTAATAGGATACAAAAAACTCTGAAAAATATTGATTTGTAAGGTTTTTAAACAATTCGATGTGTTATAGTCTTTATTGTGAAAACATTATTACAGTACTTGCAATCTCGTGTTGTAGGTGGTTTAATAATGGAGAGTCTAAATCGGATTTTTAAACGAATGAAGGAGCGATGTAACGATGTCAAAAATCATGGCAATCAATGCCGGTAGCTCATCTTTAAAGTTTCAGCTACTAGAAATGCCTAGTGAAGAAGTCGTAACGAAGGGAATTGTTGAGCGGATCGGAATGAACGATTCTATCTTTACGATCGAAGTCGATGGCGAGAAGAAAAAAGAGGTTGCTGACATTCTTGACCATGCAGAAGCGGTTAAAATTCTTCTCGACAAGCTTACAAAGTACTCCATTATTAATTCTCTAGATGAAATCGAAGGAATTGGTCACCGTGTCGTTCACGGCGGAGAGAAGTTTAACGACTCTGTATTAATTACAGACGATGTTATTAATGGAATCGAAGAAGTGTCCGAGCTTGCACCACTTCATAACCCAGCTAACCTAACAGGAATTAACGCATTCCGCGAAGTACTACCAAACGTACCTGCAGTAGCCGTATTTGATACAGCCTTCCACCAAACAATGCCGGAAGAATCGTACCTATACAGCTTACCTTACGAGTACTATGAGAAATACGGAATTCGTAAGTACGGTTTCCACGGTACTTCTCACAAGTATGTATCGGAGCGAGCTGCAGAAATGCTTGGTCGTCCAGTTGATAACCTACGTTTACTATCTTGTCACCTTGGTAACGGTGCTTCTATCGCAGCCATCCAAGGCGGAGAATCGATCGATACGTCCATGGGCTTCACACCACTTGCTGGTGTAACAATGGGAACTCGTTCAGGTAATATTGACCCGGCCCTAATCCCATACATCATGTCTAAAGCGGACCTATCTGCTGAGGAAGTCATGGATGTGTTAAACAAGAAGAGTGGTATGCTTGCGTTATCTGGTTTCTCCAGTGACCTACGTGACATTGAGCTCGAGTCTAATGACGGCAACGATCGTGCGAAGCTTGCTCTAGATGTATTCACATCTCGCATTCACAAGTACATTGGCTCTTATGCTGCGCGTATGCACGGCCTTGATGCAATCATCTTCACGGCTGGTATTGGTGAAAACAGTGAGTTTATCCGTAGCCAAGTATTAAAAGGTCTTGAATTTATGGGCGTTTACTGGGATCCAGCACTTAACAAAATCCGCGGTGAGGAAGCGTTTATTAACTACCCTCATTCACCGGTAAAAGTTATTGTTATCCCTACGAACGAAGAAGTAATGATTGCACGTGACACAGTACGTCTAGCGTCTAAATCGTTTGCTTAACTTATAATGGTCTTCTCTCACGCGAGTGAGGGGAGGCTTTTTTGTTTTGGAAACGATGAGGATTCTATTTTTGCAGGTGGGTTTGGAGGAGGAGAAGCATTTTCTTTTGCAATAATAAAGGATTCCTTCGTCACAACACTACCTAAAAACGATAAAGCGGGTGGAAAGAACACATCGTGCTCTTACAGGTTTCTTGATTTTTCTTAAAAAAAGAGGCAATTGCTCCCCCAAAAACGATAAAGAGATGTACTTATGTGTTGGAGAGCGGTTTATATGGTTAGTTGCTATAACGCTACTTCTCTTATAAGATTGGGGGCTACCATAATGAGTGCAACAAAGGTAATGATGCAAGCGAATGAGTACACGAAGCTTAGACAATTTAGTCGTTTTGAAACGTTGGACGAACTTAATGATACAGTGAGTCACTATCTTACATATACGAAGCTAGGTCGCACAGAACGCCAATTTCTGCGACTCTTATCTCGCTATTCTGCGTTTGATACGCATAGAGGGGTTTGTTGGCGGAAAGCTGCTACACTTGCGGATGAATTAGAAGTAACGACGAGATCCATTAGTCGATACATTGCTACCTTAGTTAAGCTCGGGATAGTAGCGATTGTGGAAACCTATTCGTTAACGGCTGATCGTAAGGCAAAGAGAGGGGCAAATATCTTTGTGATTTTACCCTATCAAAAAGAAGAAGTATTACTACCTCAGGCAGAAGCGAATCATCAGTCAGAGGACAATATGTCTAGGTTAATAAAACGTGAAAAACAATCTAATACTAAAACAAAAAGAGATACGGGGATTGTCCATGAAGAAGAAGTCAGTGGAAGTCATTTAAAAAATAGTATTCCAAAAGCACTTTACAATATGTTGAAGATTTTTCATGTGAAGGATATGTACACACTAATCGGTGTTATTTTCCGTGCGAAGGCAAGCATTTCAAGCGAAGTGACGATCGAAGAGAATGAAGGACTCTATATGGATGCTCTTAGAGGGTGTATCTTTAATCTAAAGCGTAACAAAGTTCGTAATTTGTATAGCTATATTTTTAGTGCTGTGCAACGAGTAACGGCTCAAATAACGCGTATGCATGCACAAACTGGCTCGTGGCTTGATCGGTAGTGTAGTAAAGGAAAAGAGCACGCCGCCTTGGATGAAGAAATGCACGTAGTGGACGAAGAAATGCACATAGCCAAAATAAATGCAGACGAACGGGGTGTGAATGCAGACAGCGCGGGTAAGAATGCACGCGGTCAAAAAAATGCACATTTAAAGACTTCATATGCATAACATCATCCCAAAAAGCGCCACTTTTCTCCCATTCTATAGAGATACATAAAAAAATGCTGAGACACTCATCTCTGTCCCAGCATCCGTGTATTTAATCGTTTAACGGATTGTCCTCACATTCCGAACGAACGATAAGTACGTCGCATTTTGCGTATCTGGTGATGTGCTCGGATACACTACCAATGAGGAAGCGTTCGACAGCATTTAAGCCAGTAGCACCAGTAACAATTAAATCAACGTTATGTTTAACTGCGACGTCTTTCGCTATTTTTACCTTGGGAGAACCGTAATCAATCACCATGGATACATTGCTTAATCCTTTTTCTTTTGCTAAATCCTTATACTCCGCTAACATTTTTTTTGCGTACATTTCTGCTTCGGTAAAAATGGTGCGGTCGTAGTGTTCGACAGAAGCGAATGTTCTTGTATCAACAATGTGAGTCAGTAGTAAAGTAGCATCATGATCTAAAGCTAGGAGAACTGCTTTCTTAAACGCTCGTTTCGCTTCTTGTGATCCGTCCACGGCAACAAGTATTGTCTTGTAACGAACTGGCATTAGAATCTCCTCCTTTATTGGTGATGATTGATACCTTAATTATAAAGATAACGCTTTCATTAGGTCAATAGAAGAAGAAAAAATGAGTATTTCCTCTAACTTAAGATCAGAATTTTTTACTTCATATACCAGAGCAATTATACTAGTAAATAGAGATGCCAAATGAACTAGCCAGACACATTTAATGAGGTGATGGATTGATGCGCCACGCAGTAATTACAGCAGGATCGAAAGGTCTTGGGCGGAAAACGACAGAAGCACTATTAAAAGAAGGATATTCAGTCACAGTTCAATACAGGTCGGACAAAGAAGCAGCTGAAAAGCTTCTTCATGATCTTGCTCCTTACAAAGACCATATTCAACTTGTCCAAGGAGATGTACAACAAAAAGAAGATCTTATCACACTAATCGATAAAGCCTACAACTCGTTTGGGCGCATTGATGTGTTAGTGTTAAACGCTGGTCCTTATATTTTTGAACACGCAACTCTTGCAGATTACGAGGAAGAAGACTGGCATGCCATGATAAATGGTAATTTAAACGCAGCATTTTATTTACTTAAACAAACGATTCCTATTATGCGTAAGCAGAAGTTTGGTCGTATCATCACCTTTGGTTTCCAAGACGTTATGCATACACCAGGGTGGCTTTACCGCGCCCCGTTTGCTGCAGCCAAGGTTGGACTTGCTTCTTTAACAAAATCAATTTCAATTGAAGAAGCTTCAAATGGCATTACGGCAAATATGATTTGTCCTGGCGAGATTTTAGGGGAGATGAAAGAAGCAAACATTGAAGACGCTACGGATGATGGTAAAACACCAGTAGGACGTTCAGGTACAGGGGAAGATATCTCTCGCGCTGTTTTATTTTTAGCAGACGAAAAAGCGGGGTTAATGACAGGCTCTGTTATCGAAGTAACAGGTGGGCTCGACGTCTTGCATAAAAATCGAATAAAGTAACGAGTAATGGGCATTCTACTCATGAGGTGATCATGATGAGAATGCTTTTTTTATTGGTTGCAACGACAATAGGTCTTTATCCATTTAGTTCGATAGATATTACGTTGATGATGGAGGATAAGCAGGTAGAGTGGGAATATCAAAACCCAAATAAAATCGAGTTTGAAGAAGGCTCTTCTATTTACCGAGATGAGCGTGCTGTAAAATCCTTTGAAGAAATAATGGAAAGCCTCCCAGATGGTGCGTATACGTCAGCTTCACTAGAAGCAGTCCGGGAACTGTATCCTTCTATGACGTCTATACTCGTAAAGAAAGTGACCAAAGACAAAGAAGAGTTCATTTGGTCATGGCAAAAAGACGAGGAATAACCTAAAGGAGCGGTATCATCCTAAACTGATGAGACCGCCCCTTGTGTGGTGGGTAACTATGTGATTATCTTATTTATTAAAGATTAAAGTAAGTCCAACGTATTTCGACGGTTTGCGCCAGGTGCCTGGTACCCCTAGACTCGTTCCTTCACCACCGTTAATTCCTTCGTAAACGAGGTTAACGTCTCATAACCAGATTCTGTTACAAGGACATCATCTTCAATACGAACGCCCGCTTTGTTTGGTACATATATACCTGGTTCGATTGTAAAAGTAAACCCAGGCTCTAATACTTGCTCGTTCGTTTCTGTCACATAAGGTGCTTCATGCACGTCAATACCTAGCCCATGACCTAACCGGTGTGGGAAGAAGTCGCCATAGCCTGCTTCAGCTATATGTGTACGTGCAAGAATGTCCAATTCTTTTAACGCTCGTCCTGGAGCACTATGCTCGAGGGCTTTTTGCTGCGCTTCTAAAACGGTTGTATAGATGTTCGTTTGCTCCTCACTCGCATGCCCGTAAAACACAGTGCGTGAGATATCGGAGCAATATCCTTTATGAATGACTCCTAAGTCAAATAATACCGCATCTCCTGGCTGAAGCTTTCTGTCTCCAGGATTGCCGTGAGGATCACCTGCTTTTTCGCCGAAAAGAACGAGAGTACTAAAGGACATTGCGCGAACACCGTGAGTCTTTAACTGGTGCTCGATGTGCGCGATTACCTCCGTTTCTGTCACGCCTGTGCGAAGAGCATCAATTCCAATTTGTACACCTAAATCAGCTAGCTTACAAGCTTCACGCATAATAGTGATCTCTTCATCCGATTTTACTTGACGAAGCTGCTGAAGTGTCGCATCAAATTCGGTATAGGAAGCATCAGGATAAAGGGCAGAGAGTGATCGGTATCTACTCCAGCTAATCCCGCCTTCAAGAGCAATGCTCGAAAGCTGAACATCTTGAAGTCGTTCTTTTAACAAATCCCATGGATTTTGTGTATCTTTGTAACCAATAATCTCACCTTTAAATACGTCGCTAATTTGATTGACCTCCATAGAGGGGCAGATCAGAATTGGCTCATGGTCTTTAAAAATAAAAACTCCGATTAAGCGTTCGTGAGGGTTTGCATTAAAACCTGTGGCGTAAAAAACATTTGACTGTGATTGAAGAAGTACAGCATCTGTATTTGTTGACTGTAAAACGTGTTGTAGCTTATTTAGTGTCGTCACAAGGACCATCCTCTCCATATGTATATAGTCACATCTTAACACATATTGTGCTTATTTTAAGACGATTCGGGTAAAGGACTAGGTGAGCACGTACCATATTTTGAAGGAGAGGGTTATTCATGAAAGTATCGTATCATGGTCATTCTGTCGTAAAAATCGAAACAAACGGAACAAATATTTATATTGATCCTTTCATAACAGGTAACGGTGAAACGGACTTACATGCAGATGATACAAAGGCAGATGTCATTCTTTTAACACATGGCCACAACGATCACGTTGGTGATACTGTCGAGATGGCAAAGCGCAACGATGCGTTAGTTGTTGCTCCATTTGAGCTTGCTACTTACTTAGGTTGGCAAGGAGTTAATGCACATCCTTTGGCGATTGGTGGAGGCTATGACTTTGGATTCGGTCGTGTGCAACTAACGCAAGCCTTTCACGGATCTTCCTACACGGAAGAAGATAATCAAAAAATTGTCTATACTGGAATGCCAGCAGGAATTTTATTCACCGCGGAAGGTAAAACCATTTACCATGCAGGAGATACTGGGTTGTTCTCCGACTTAAAATTGATTGGCGAGCAATACGAGGTAGATCTTGCATTTCTTCCTATAGGAGACAATTTTACGATGGGACCAAGAGATGCAGCGCTTGCTGCTGAATGGGTAAAGGCCAAAAAAGTTGTACCAATTCACTACAATACGTTTCCGCAGATCGAACAAAATCCAGCTGACTTTATTAATCAGCTATCAACCAGTGAAGGAATTGTACTAAAAGCTGGAGATTCAATCGATTTGTAACAATAAAAAGCTAGTGCCTTCATTTCAGGCACTAGCTTTTTATGAGTTTGTTGCACGGGTAGATAAAGATTCTAAGACCTCTTCAGAGTAGCGTTGAGCGATTGCTACTGTATCTAAATCTACGCCATCCTCTTCTCTATACTTGGCTTGTAAAATAGGGTAAAGTTCTTTCCAAATGACTGTCCGTTCAGCATGGTCGCGATCAAACTCTTTAAAAAAATCTTCTAATGATAGCTGAAGTGAGTTTGCCATTCCGACAGCTGAAGCCGGCGGACTATCTTGATAAAGATCATATGCATAAGACGCCTGTTGCTCAATAGAGTCTTCTGTTAATTCAATCTCATAGTTTGTTTTCGCTAATTGCTTCCACTCATGTTCATACATCGTTCGTTCTTGAGCTAGCGTCATCATCTCATCAGGAGACCATACCTCTCCTGCTTCTTTCATTTGGATGTAGTACCTGATAAACCATTTTCGAATCTGATCAGATTGCTCTGATTGATATGGGATCATACTATTAAACACTTCTACTGCTTCGTCCGTAAAGATTTGATAATCTATTTCATCGAGTACTTGCTGATCGTTGTCTAAGATGAGCTCAACTGTCTCTGGTTCAACCTGAGAGGGAGTGTTAATGGATGTGCTTGACTCCGAACAGCCTGCTAGTATTCCTATAATAATAATCAGGATGGATGCCTTCATTATCCTCATCCCCTTTCTATATGTAAACGTCTTCCATTCTACTAATACCCATTATTATACTTACTATATCAAATTTTTAAGAAAAACCTGTAAAAATCTCAAATAACATGTATTTAGTACTAGTTTTACTGAATAACTGACTTGAAGAACCTTCCTTCTACGTCTATACTTGTAGTAGTACAGAAATTATCAGGAGTATAAACAGTTTTCAAACAAGGGAGTGCGCCTTACAATGACAAAGCATGAACAAATATTACAGCATATCCGAACCTTAGAAGTAGGGAATAAAATATCCGTTCGTCATATTGCAAAAATACTTCAAGTGAGTGAAGGTACGGCGTATCGAGCTATTAAAGATGCTGAGAATCAAGGACTAGTGAGCACGATTGAGCGAGTTGGAACGATTCGAATCGAAAAAAAAATAAAAGAAAACATTGAACGTCTTACATTTGCGGAAGTTGTCAATATTGTGGAGGGCACAGTACTTGGAGGGCGTAACGGACTTTATAAGACGTTAAATAAATTTGTAATTGGTGCCATGAAGGCTGACGCCATGATGAGATACGTGGAAGCCAACAACCTCTTGATTGTTGGGAATCGAGACACCGTTCACGAGTTAGCGTTAAAAGCGGGATCTGCTGTCCTTGTTACAGGAGGATTCGATACATCTGAAGAAGTCAAAAAGTTAGCAGACGAGCTTCAACTCCCTATTATATCCACATCTTATGATACATTTACCGTTGCTACGATGATTAACCGAGCTATTTATGATCAGTTAATAAAAAAAGAGATTCTCTCTGTTGAAGACATCTTAATTCCGATCACGCAAACAAGCTATTTAACGACAGACCAACACGTAAGCACGTATCACGAGTTAAATAAAGCAACAGGGCACAGTCGCTATCCGGTCATTGATGAAGCGGGACGTATTCAAGGAATCGTGACATCGAAGGATATTATAGGATCGGCGCTTCACCTAGAGATCGAAAAAGTGATGACAAAGCAGCCGATCGTAGCAACGGAGAAGACGTCTGTTGCATCAGCCGCTCATATGATGGTGTGGGAGGGTATTGAGCTCTTACCGGTAATTGGTACGTCTAAAAAGCTAATAGGTATCATTAGCCGTCAGGATGTTTTAAAAGCGCTTCAAATGGTGCAACGCCAGCCACATGTTGGAGACACGATCGAGGATTTAGTAACAAGGCATTTAGAGGATGTTTCTACTACAAAAGAAACTCGATTTAAGCTTGACGTTACGCCTCAAATGACGAGTCACCTTGGTACCATCTCTTATGGAGTGATGACAACCATTATGTCTGAAGCGGCAAGTAGAGCGCTCCGTCGTTTTAAAAAGGGTGACTTAGTCGTCGAAAACATGACCATCTTTTTTATCAAGCCCGTGCAAATAGATGCGTCTATACACATCCATCCTAACGTATTAGAGGTTGGACGGAAGTTTGGTAAAGTAGATGTAGAAATTTATCATGAAGATCAAATGGTTGGGAAAGCGATGCTGATGGCGCAGTTAATTGATCGATAAGAAACGGATCGGTTAGGGGAAGATTCGGATAATGGGAGCACATTTTCGGATAATCGAAGGGTGAACGCGGATAATGGGAGGCCATTTCCGGATAATCAAAGGGTAAAAGTGGATAATGAGCGCACATTTTCGGATAATCGCGGCACACCACCGGATAATCAAAAATTAAAACAGGATAACTAAAGCCCAAACCAATAAAACAAACGTAAATCCACGCAAAAAGGCTGAGACAAATGGATCGCTCCGCTCTTGTCCCAGCCTTCCTAGATTCCATTATGCTTCGCGTTCTTTTAACGCATACGGCTTTACTTCTTTATGGCGCTGCCAACCAAAGAAAATGTTGGCGCCACCCATTAAAATAAATACAATTGCTACAAACAAGGCAACTTGCGTACCTAACCCCATATAGCTATTCATACCAAACGCAAGCATGAACAGCCCGAAGCACATGCTACCTTTAGCAGCATAAAACTTCTTCTCCATTGGACCTTGGACGCGTGCCTGTTGGACCTTGAAATAGACAAACAAAATTAACGAACTAACGATAGCTATTATAAAAATCAGCATGTATGTGACCCCTTTATCAAAATCTAGCTTCACTATCTATTCTAGCGAAGCAAAGGCGAAGTCGCAACATCAGATAGGAGTATGTCAAATGACGGATGTAAAAAAGCGAATTATTGAAGAAATTAAACAATGGGATTCTATCATCATTTTACGCCATGTTCGTCCTGATCCGGATGCTATCGGCTCTCAGGCAGGATTAAAGGAGCTTATTCTCACCTTTTTCCCCGATAAAAAGGTATATCTAGGGGGCGAAACGGAGCCGTCGCTCTCATTCTTGAGTGAAATGGATGAAATTAGCGAGGAGACGTTCGAGCAGTCACTTGTTATTGCATGTGATACCGCGAACACGGAGCGAATTGATGATGAGCGCTATCAAAAGGCGTCTAAGCTGATTAAAATTGATCATCATCCAGAAGTGGATCGGTACGGGGATATTCAGTGGGTTTCGACTGACGCATCTTCGACGTGTGAGATGATTACGGAGTTGTACTTGGAGCTGTCGAACGATACTCCTGAGAACGATTTAGCGCGCCTTTTATACGCAGGGATCGTTGCTGATACAGGTCGCTTTAAATTCTCTAATACGACAGAAAAAACGTTTAGGTATGCGAGCTTTTTAATTAATGCGTCCTTTTCTCGGGATGAGATCCACGAGAAGCTATATGAAAAAAAGCGTAACGTCATGAAGCTTGAAGGGTTTGTCCTATCAAACGTGGACGTGATGCCGTCTGGGGCTGCAGCTATTAAGTTAACGAAAAGCGTATTGGAAAACTATCAAGTGACGTCTAAGGATTCCTCGGCTATCGTGAATTGCTTCTCTACACTAGAAGGTTTAAAGGCGTGGGTATTTTTTGTAGAAGAAGAGGATATTATTCGCGTTCGACTTCGCTCTAAGGAGCCCATTATTAACACACTTGCTGAGCAGTATAACGGAGGAGGGCACCCGATGGCGTCGGGTGCGAGCGTTGCGACTTGGGAAGAAGCTGATGAGTTAATTAAAAAGCTCAATCAGCTTTGTGAGGATGCTTCGTGAACCTCCACGTGAACTTCGAGCGTTGTGTATAAAAATAGCTGAATGAGGGATACTTGGTATTCTTGTTGGTTTACCGTAAATGTTTTATTTTCGAGCATTCGTTGAAGGAAAAACCGTGATTCGGCAACGTGGGCGATATCTTTATTTCGTACATCTTCCACTTCCTGCTCAATCAAATCTTTTAACTCATATAAAGTCCATTCACTTAACTTAGAGGTGCGCTCATTAGCAATAATGATGCGGACCTCTTGTACGGTTAAGCGACGTTCATTTTCTTCGTTTTGCTTCACCTGATCCTCCCGTAAAATATCAATTGTACGCGTTTGTTTGGCGAGTTCAGATTCGAGCGTTTGAATGTCGAGTAGTAGAGATTCGTGCACGTCCCCATATTGATAAATAAAAAATAGCCAGCCAATTAACATACCTAATACGACCCCAACTAAAAATCGTTTTACTGCGGGAGTGGGAGTTTCCGGGACTCTCATCGCAAGCCTTCCTGCGTTAGCCACTGAATAAACACAGATCCAGAGTGTGCGCCAAATAAGGCAGCAACAATAATAATGCTTGTCTTCACGATATCAGCATGCGTGCCTTCAAAAATGCCTCGTTCAATGGTAGAAATAGCGTCGAAGGTACCTCCAATTGCAGCTACAAGAGCCCAAATCTTTAAAGTCGTTGCTAAATCGTTCATAATAGTTAAAGGAGGCTTCCCGATTAAATAGGCACCGATTCCTCCTAGAAATGATCCACCGACAATAACACCGAACGCGACAAAAAAATCAATAATTAAAGTTGCTAAAAAGTCTTTGTCCACTTTTATCTCCTCCTTAGCTCGGCTCCTTTTTATAGCTATGCAGAGAGATTGAATTATATGAGAATATTTATAGAACTTACGTTCGTATTTTGTTTGTTGCCATGGTAAACTAAAAAGAAAGGAGGGATTTCAATGAGTTTCGTACATTTGCATGTACATAGTGAATATAGCTTACTTCAAAGTGCGGCTAGAATTGATGGTTTAGTGAGACGTGCAAAAGAACTTCATTATGACACGTTAGCATTAACAGATATTGATGCGATGTACGGGGCGATCCCGTTTTTTGAAGCATGTCAAAAATATGAGATAAAGCCTATTATCGGCGTGGAAATAAGCGTGGAGTCAGCGAGTACCAGGCTTCTTTTACTCGCTAAAAATCAGTCTGGCTATGAAGGCCTAGTAAAGCTTGTCACGATATGTAATACAAAAGAGGAGCGCGAGCGATTTATTACGTATGAAGAACTTGCAGAATTCGCTTCTAATTTCGTTATTATTTCGCCATTTATCGAAGGACCCATTCAAGCTGCTGTAATGTCAGGACAAGACGCCCTTGCTATATATAAACAACTTAAAGCCATGACGGAAAACGTATATGTGGAGCTTCAGCCTATTCGTACGAGAGAGGCACGTCAAAAGCTCTTAGATGTGAGCGCTTTTGCAAAAGCAAACACAATTCGAACAGTTGCATCTAATCATGTGCAGTTTTTATATCCTGAGGATATGGAAGCAACAAAAACACTTCATGCGATTAAGCTAGGGTGTTCGATTGAAGAACTGCCTACAGTTACCGCAGAAGAAAATTATTTAACGAGTCCAGAAGAAATGGTAGAGCACTTTTCCTCTTTGCCAGAAGCGATTCGAGCCACTCGTGAAATAGCGGATATGTGCTCGTTTGAGCCACCAATGAATGAATTACACCTTCCGTCTTTTGATGTCGCAGATAGTAAACGAGAATTAGCAGAGTGGTGTGACAGAGGGCTTCATAAACGCTATGGGAAAGCCATAACAGAGGACATTCAAAAGCGACTTCAGCATGAACTATCCGTTATAGGCAACATGGGGTTTGAAGATTATTTTTTGATCGTCGCAGACTTCATGCAATTTGCTCACCGAGAAGGGATTCCTACAGGACCTGGTCGAGGATCGGCTGCAGGTTCCCTCGTTGCCTACGTGTTGGAAATAACGAATGTGGACCCGATTAAATACGGGCTATTATTTGAGCGGTTTTTAAATCCAGAGCGTGTCTCCATGCCGGATATTGATATCGACTTTTCTGACATAGATCGGGATCTCGTTATCCAATACGTTGCGAATAAGTATGGAAAGGAGCGAGTCGCGCAAATCGTCACGTTTGGAACGTTGGCGGCTAAAGCGGCCCTTCGAGATAGTGCGCGAACACTCCAAATTGACCCACGGAAGATTGATCAGCTTGCGAAGCTTGTTCCATCAAAGCCTCAGACCAAGCTCAAGGATGCGATGGAAGTGAAGCGATTTAAAGAGCTTGTCGATGGAGATGAGGAGCTTGCGCGTCTCTATCGGATCGCGGAGACGATTGAGGGACTGCCGAGACATACTTCTGTCCATGCGGCCGGAATCGTGATGAGTAAAGAGCGGCTCGATTCTTTAGTACCACTCCAATCAGGTAACGATGGACTATACATCACGCAGTACCCCATGGGTGTTTTAGAAAAAATCGGTCTACTTAAAATGGACTTTTTAGGATTGCGCAATTTAAGCTTTATGCAACGCGTGCTTTATTTATCTCGCGAGCAGGGGAATGCGATAGACATAGAAAACCTTCCGTCGTCAGATGAAGCGACCTTTAAGGTATTAGGTGATGGTGATACATCTGGTATATTTCAGCTTGAATCTCAAGGGATGAGGAGTGTATTACGTCGTCTTAAACCTACTTCTTTTGAAGATATTGTGGCAGTAAATGCTCTTTATCGTCCAGGTCCGATGGAACAAATCCCTGTCTATATTAATCGAAAGCATGGGAAAGAGGCAGTTCAATATCCACATACTGATTTAACGGACATTTTAAAGCCAACTTACGGGGTTATGATTTATCAAGAGCAGATCATGCAAATAGCTGCCAAAATGGCTGGGTATCGTCTTGGAGAGGCAGATTTATTACGTCGAGCCGTTAGTAAAAAGAAGCGTGAGGATTTAGAACAAGGAAGAGAGCAGTTTGTTAATGGAGCGCGTCGCCTTGACTATTCGGAGCAGGATGCTCTTACTGTCTATGATTTAATCGTGCGTTTTGCCGACTATGGATTTAACCGTAGTCATGCGGTCGCCTACTCCATGATTTCCTACCAGCTTGCCTATTTAAAGGCGCATGTCCCACATGCCTTCATGTCTGGACTTATGGATACGAGCCTTCATCACCACGAGAAGCTAGCTGACTACGTGAATGAGACGAAAAAGATGGGGATAGCTGTCCTTGCTCCATCTGTCACGGAGAGTCACGTACGTTGTACGCTTGAAGGAGACGCGATTCGTTTAGGGTTAGGGATGATTAAACATATTGGCTACCGGGCGATGCAACAGATCGTCGATGCACGTCGGGAAAAGCGATTCGCAGACTTCTTTGACTTCGTTGACCGCTTGCAACATGTCCTCAATCGTCGTGCACTAGAGGTGCTTATCGTGAGCGGAAGCTTAGACGATATTCATCCGAACCGTAATGAACTTTTAGCTTCTTTAGATGAAGCGCTCGTGTTTGCTGAAAAAGAACAGGAAAAACGTCAGCAGGGCGACGACTTTCTTTTCTTCGAAGAGGATGTTCGTCCGACGTATAAAGAAGCGAAGGAGCTTCCGCTTTTAGAGCGACTTCGCTTAGAAAGAGAGACCGTCGGATTTTACTTGTCGGGTCATCCACTAGAGGAGGCCATGGAGCTACTTAGCACGTATAAGCGGATGACGATTGCGGAAGCGAAGGAGCAAAAGCCTCACGTGTCTGTTCGGGTCGCCGGTCTTGTGGAGTCCGTGCGTGCAATCGAAACGAAAAAGAAGGAACAAATGGCGTTCGTTCTTTTAAGTGACGAAAGTGGCGAATTAGATATTACTGTTTTCCCTAAGCAGTATAAAGAGCATCAGCTTAAGCTAACTCCAGGAGATCAATTGTTTATTGAAGGGAAGCTCCAAGAATATTCAGGAGAGCTTAGTCTTATACTAGATAAATGTACGACAGTCGAGACACTCATGGAGCGAGCAGAGGCGGAGAGAGAGCCAACTCTTTATTTATTTATTCCTACTGTGAAAGAGAAAACGGGACTCGACGAGTTAAAAAAATTATTAGAAGATACGCCTGGAGATACGAAGGTTGTGATGAAGTACGAGTCAACAAATCAGGTCATTCGGTTATCGGAGATGTGGAATGTTGGCGTTGATGCCTCGTTTATCACAAAGCTTAAAGGACTTTTAGGTGTGAAAAATGTCGTGTTAAAAAATCAAAGGGTGTAATGTACACCCTTTTTTGTTATAATAAAAATTGCTTAAAAGTGGTCAGACCACTTTAGATAATCGGACAATGATAAGGAGAGTGGAATGTTTGGCGACACTAAGAGAAGAAGCATTACATATGCACCGTATTAAAAAAGGGAAAATTGAGACGAAAGCAAAAGTCCCGGTACGTAATGCGCGTGACTTGTCGTTAGCTTATTCACCAGGCGTAGCAGAGCCTTGTAAAGAAATTTTTAAAGATCCTCAAACGGTTTATGACTATACGGTGAAAGGAAATATGGTAGCCGTTGTGTCGGATGGAACAGCCGTACTTGGACTCGGGAATATCGGACCTGAAGCAGCAATGCCAGTTATGGAAGGAAAGGCTGTGCTATTTAAATCCTTCGCGGGAGTAGACGCATTTCCTATTTGCTTAAACACAACGGATGTAGATACGATTGTTCAAACGGTAAAACTAATGGAACCAACTTTCGGTGGCGTTAATTTAGAGGACATCGCGGCACCTCGTTGCTTTGAAATCGAAGAGCGTCTGAAAAAAGAAATGAATATCCCAGTTTTCCACGATGATCAGCATGGAACGGCAATTGTAACAGCTGCTGGACTGTTAAATGCACTGCGCATCACGGACAAGACCATGGGCGAAGTGCGAGTTGTTATTAATGGAGCCGGTGCAGCTGGTATTGCCATCTTAAAGCTTTTACGCACAATGGGTGTAAAAGACATTATTCTTTGTGATTCAAAGGGTGCTATTTACGAAGGGCGTCCTTATGGAATGAACGACTTAAAGCATGAGATTGCTCAAGTGACAAACCGTAATAAAGTGGATGGGAAGCTAGAGGAAGTTGTAAAGGACATGGACGTTTTTATCGGTGTATCTGTTGAAGGAGCATTAACACCTGAGATGGTCGAGTCAATGAATGCAGATCCTATTATTTTTGCCATGGCCAATCCAGTACCTGAAATTATGCCAGACTTAGCTAAAGCGGCAGGTGCAGCTGTTATTGGTACAGGTCGTTCAGACTTCCCAAATCAGGTGAATAATGTACTTGCTTTCCCTGGTATTTTCCGCGGGGCATTAGACGTGTATGCCACGCATATTAACGAAGAAATGAAGCTTGCAGCGGTTAAAGCAATTGCAGACCTTGTAACTGACGAAGAGCGTCATGCAGACTACGTCATTCCAGGACCTTTTGATGCGCGTATTGCTCCAGCTGTAGCAAGAAGTGTAGCAAAAGCAGCGATGGAAACAGGCGTAGCAAGACGTAAAGTAGACCCAGAGGAAGTTTGGAAGCGTACGATGGAGCTTACAATGATCGAAGAATAGCTTTCCTAACATCTATAGGGTTGTGGCGAGTAGGGGATTCCTATCTGCCGCAACCCTTTAGAGGTTTACTACCCCCCATTTTATAAGACTAGGAGGACCTCCATGGCGGTGACAGAAAATAAGGTATACGTTCGGATCTTAAAAGAGATTGAACAACTAATCATGACAAATGATTTAAGTGCCGGGGACAAGCTACCCTCTGAGCGCGATCTATCAGAGCGACTACAGGTAGGAAGATCGTCTGTCAGAGAGGCACTGCGTTCTCTAGAGCTATTAGATTTAATTGAGACAAGAAAAGGAGAAGGCACCTTTGTAAAGCAAGCAGGAAGTCACCGATTGGCGGAAATTCTGGCAAGCTTTTTTTTACAGGATCCGAGAGCGAGAAGGGATCTTAGAGAGACAAGGCGAATGATAGAGGTAGAAGCTGTCAGGCTCGCATGTGACCGAGCGACAGCCGAGGAAGTAGAAGAATTAGAGAATGTTCTTCGTGATTCTTACCACGTATGGCGTGATGGCCACATTCCTGTAGAGGAGGACATCCTCTTTCATAAAACAATTGTTCAAATCAGTCAAAATAAACTCATGATGAATATTTGGAGACCGCTCGTCGAATATAGTAAAGTCGCGCTTAGAGAATCCCTATCAAGAGAAGGGCGCATGGAGCATGCTTTAGAGGAGCACGAGTCAATCGTCGAAGCAATTAAATGTAGAGATGTTAGTAGAGCCGTTGATAAAATGAATATTCACTTAGCAAATAGTCAATTTTAAAACCTAACTTATGAGGTGATTTCCTATGATAAGGGACTTATTTTCAAAAAAACCGAAATATGCAACCATCCCTTCTGAAAAAGCAAAGCAAGAAGTGCCAGAAGGGTTAATGAGTAAATGTCCTAAATGTAAATCTATTAGTTACATAAAAGAGCTTCGTAACAACAAACTTGTTTGTGACCAGTGCGGCTTCCATCATCGTATAGGTGCCGAGGATCGCATTGAGTGGACGCTTGACGAAGGTAGCTTCGAGGAATTTGACCGCGACATGATTGCGAAGGATCCCCTTGGCTTCCCCGAATATGAGCGAAAGTCTGCGATGGACCGAGAAAAGACTGGCTTAAACGAAGCTGTTGTGACGGGCCGTGGTACTATTGATGGCTACGGAGTCATTGTTGGGATCATGGATGCTCGCTTTCGAATGGGGAGTATGGGATCTGTTGTGGGCGAAAAGATGGTGCGTGCGATCTCTATTGCGATTGAAGAACGCAAGCCATTCCTCATGTTTGCAGCCTCTGGTGGCGCGAGAATGCAGGAGGGCGTCTTTAGTCTTATGCAGATGGCTAAGACAAGTACTGCACTCAGACGCTTGCACGAAGAGGGGCTTCTATTTGTAAGTATCATGACTCATCCAACTACTGGTGGGGTTTCTGCAAGTTTCGCATCATTAGGCGATATTAATATCGCAGAGCCTGGCGCACTTATTGGATTTGCGGGAAGACGAATCATTGAACAGACGATTCGCCAAAAGCTACCGGATGATTTCCAAACGGCCGAGTTTTTAATGGAGCACGGGCAATTGGATATGGTTGTTCATCGACATGAAATGAAAGAAACATTAAAAACAATCGTTGCGATTCATTCAGCATAGAGGGGAGAATCAAGCATGCCAGAAGAATTACCGTTCGAGAAGCCAATTACAGAGTTACGAGATAAAATATCAGAGCTCAAAGCCTTTACGGAGGAAAAAGAGATTGATATGTCTGGAGAAATTGAGAAATTAGAGAAGCGTTTAGAGCAGTTAGAACAAGATATTTACGGCAACATGACGGCGTGGGATCGCGTGCATATTGCGAGACACGGCAAACGTCCAACAACACAAGATTATATTGATCGCTTATTCACCTCTTTCTTAGAGTTGCATGGAGATCGTACCTATGGAGACGACGAAGCGATAGTTGGCGGAATTGCTATGTTTGAAGGACAACCGATAACGGTTATAGGTCATCAGCGGGGGAAGGATACAAAGGATAACATTCGCCGCAACTTTGGAATGCCTCACCCAGAAGGGTATCGTAAAGCATTACGCCTTATGAAGCAGGCAGAGAAGTTTGGTCGACCGATTATCAATTTCATCGACACAAAAGGGGCCTACCCAGGTAGAGCAGCGGAAGAGCGCGGTCAAAGTGAAGCAATCGCTCGTAATTTAATTGAAATGGCGGGTCTTCGCGTCCCAATTATTTGTATCGTCATTGGAGAAGGTGGAAGTGGGGGAGCGTTAGCGTTAGGTGTAGGAGATCGCCTTCTGATGCTCGAAAACTCGACGTACTCCGTTATTTCACCAGAAGGTGCGGCCGCTTTACTATGGAAGGATGCAAGCCTAGCGAAGCGCGCAGCAGAAACAATGAAAATCACAGCTCCTGAATTAAAAGAGCTGGGCTTAATTGATGAGGTAGTTCCTGAAGTAAGGGGCGGGGCACATCGAGATATGGAGACGCAGACTGGGTATATCAAGCAGTCCTTGCAAAAAGCGTTAAAGGAGCTTACAAATATTGACGGAGAAGCGCTCGTTTACGAACGTTACGAAAAATTTAATAAAATCGGAGAGTATACCGATGTAAACGGTGTCATCGTTGGTAAATAAGTAATACTTTCAAACCGTTGTCGCAGTAGGCTAAAGTAAGAGGTCTGATCTCTATTGTAAATGCATTTCGAAAGTGTTATTTTAAAACCATATGAAAAAAGTATGCCAAAATTCGAGGTGAACGATTTAGATGAAACGTATTGGAGTTCTCACTAGTGGAGGCGACTCGCCAGGCATGAACGCTGCGATTCGCGCAGTCGTCCGTAAGGCGATTTATCACGGTTTAGAAGTGTATGGTATTTATTATGGGTATCAGGGCTTAATCAATGGTGATATTGAAAAGCTTGAGCTAGGTTCTGTAGGTGATATTATTCACAGAGGTGGAACAAAGCTATATACAGCTCGCTGTGAAGAGTTTAAAACTCGTGAAGGTCAGCTAAAAGGTATTGAGCAATTAAAGAAATTTGGTATTGAAGGTCTTGTCGTAATTGGTGGAGACGGTTCATTCCAAGGCGCGAAAAAATTAACAGAGCACGGCTTCCCGACTGTAGGGGTTCCAGGGACAATCGATAATGATATCCCAGGCACAGACTTTACAATCGGATTCGATACAGCTTTAAACACAGTTATTGATGCTGTGGATAAGATTCGTGACACAGCAACATCTCACGAACGCACATATGTAATCGAAGTAATGGGCCGCGATGCAGGAGATCTTGCACTTTGGGCAGGTCTTGCAGACGGTGCCGAGACGATTATGGTGCCAGAAGTAAGTGAGAATATGGAAGACATTATTAAACGATTAAAGCGCGGCCATGACCGTGGCAAAAAGCACAGTATTATCATTGTTGCAGAGGGCGTAGGCTCTGGTGTTGATATTGGTAAAGCGATCAATGAGGCTACTCAGTTAGAAACTCGTGTAACCGTGTTAGGTCACATTCAGCGCGGTGGTTCTCCAACTGCTCAAGACCGCGTTCTTGCTAGTCGTTTAGGAGCTAAAGCAGTAGAACTATTGATTGAAGGACAAGCAGGTAAAATGGTTGGAATTCAGCAAAACGTACTCGTTCATCATGATATTGATGATGCCTTAGCTCAAAAGAATGTGTTAGACGAAGAGATGTACCAGCTATCTAAGGAACTGTCGATTTAATGAGCATAGCTAGGGCACTTGCGTGTCCTGGCTTTTCTATGGGTATTTTCCCAAGCTTTTTAAAAGCGACTAAATCATAGGAGGAATAACATAATGAGGAAAACGAAAATTGTTTGTACGATCGGACCAGCAAGTGAGTCGAAAGAGAAATTAACAAAGCTAATTGACGCTGGGATGAACGTATCTCGCCTAAACTTCTCTCACGGAGATTTTGAAGAGCACGGAGCTCGTATTAAATCGATTCGTGAAGCTGCAAAGGAAGCAAACAAAAGTGTAGCTATTCTTTTAGACACTAAGGGTCCTGAGATTCGTACGCAAACGTTAGAAGGTGGCGTGGCTGAGCTTGAAAAAGGTCAAAAACTTCGCGTTTCAATGACAGAAGTAGTTGGTAATAACGAAGTCATCTCTATCACGTATCCTGGTCTTGTTAAGGATGTAGAGGTAGGATCAAAGCTACTATTAGACGATGGACTTATCGAGCTACTAGTAACGGAAGTGCGTGACGAAGAGCTAATCACAGAAGTGTTAAACAGTGGCACACTTAAAAATAAAAAAGGCGTTAACGTACCAAACGTGAGCGTAAACCTTCCTGGTATTACAGAAAAGGATGCAAATGATATCCTATTCGGTATCGAGCAAGATGTAGACTTTATC
Organism: Paenalkalicoccus suaedae; assembly: GCF_006965545.2. Classification (NCBI taxonomy): domain Bacteria; kingdom Bacillati; phylum Bacillota; class Bacilli; order Caryophanales; family Bacillaceae; genus Paenalkalicoccus; species Paenalkalicoccus suaedae. The sequence goes on along the minus strand of NZ_CP041372.2, from coordinate 2,601,727 downwards.
GCAGCATCATTTGTTCGTCGCGCTTCGGACGTTCTTGAAATTCGTGAGCTTCTTGAAAAGAACCAAGCTGCACACATTCAAATTATTCCTAAGATCGAAAACCAAGAGGGTGTCGACAATATCGACGAAATCCTTGAAGTTTCTGACGGACTAATGGTTGCTCGTGGAGACCTTGGCGTAGAGATTCCAGCTGAAGAGGTACCACTTGTACAAAAAATGCTTATCAAAAAGTGTAACCGTCTAGGTAAGCCAGTTATCACTGCGACTCAAATGCTTGATTCAATGCAACGTAACCCACGCCCAACGCGCGCGGAAGCATCTGACGTAGCAAACGCAATCTTTGATGGCACAGATGCTATCATGCTTTCTGGTGAAACAGCAGCAGGAACGTATCCGGTAGAATCAGTAAACACAATGGCTAACATTGCCGTGCGCGCTGAGTCTGCGTTAAAGCACGAAGAAATTCTTCGTCGTATTTCTAAAGAGAGCGAGCACACAATCACTGAAGCAATCAGCCAATCTGTGGCTCACACTGCGTTAAACCTTGAGGCATCTGCTATTCTGACAGCTACTCAAAGTGGACACACAGCTAAAATGATTTCGAAGTATCGTCCAGAAGCTACGATCGTTGCTGTAACTAGCGACGAGCGTGTAAGCCGTTCTCTATCTCTAGTATGGGGTGTAGACGCGCACGTAGGTAAAGCAGTAGATACAACAGACGAAATGCTTCAGCTTTCTGTTGACGAAGCAACGAAGACTGGTCTAGTGAAAAACGGAGACCTGGTTGTTATTACAGCTGGTGTTCCAGTTGGTGAAACAGGTACAACAAACCTTATGAAGATCCACGTTGTTGGAGAAGTATTAGCTTCTGGTCAAGGTATTGGCCGCAAGGTGACAAAGGGGAACGTTGTTATTGCGAAAACTGCTGAAGAAGCAATCCGCAAAACACAAACTGGTGACATCCTTGTAACAACAATGACAGACCGCGACATGATGGAAGCATTCGAAAAAGCAAGTGCTGTCATCACAGAGCAGGGCGGATTAACATCTCACGCTGCCGTAGTAGGTCTTAACCTTGGAATCCCTGTAGTAGTTGGCGTTGAAAACGCAACGAACTTATTAAATGACGGTGAACTAATCACAGTCGATGGTACACAAGGGAAAATCTACAAAGGTTCAGCTAGCATTCTATAATAAAGACGTTTTTGAAAGAGAGGCTTAGCGCATAGAGATGCGCTAAGTCTCTCTTGATTTTGTGAGGGTTGATCATCGGTGCTGTTTGGGGTAGCTGTTATGGCATGAAGTCCATAACTCTGAAATGCGGCACATAAAAACCAAATAAGGCACATAACAGAGTGCAAAAAGAGGACGAAGTCCATAACTTTCAAATGTGGAACATAAGTCCAGAATAAAGTCCATAACTCTGAAATGCGGCACATAAAAACCAATTAAGGCACTTAACTAAATCACAAAGCTACAAAACCATTACTCATTCTAGTTAACCATCATGTTAAACAATATGAATTTCCTCCTTAGCAACTTTCAATAGGCAAACCTACAACTTTACTAGCAACTAGCGCGAATGAATCAGTAAGGGTTTTGATAATGTGGCACTTCGCGCATAAAAGCTGTTCATGTGCGCATTACACACGAAGGGTTAAAAAGATCATAGAGTCTCCAACAAACGAGAAGAGAATCTAGTGCGTAAACAATAACCTCTCAATAAAAGCGACATACCCGACTTAAAATTAGTATAATAAAAGAAACGCAGAATCACCTGCGCCGTATATAAGATAGAAGGACGTCGTCCACATGGCGTCACAGAATAGGAGGACAAGACTATGGGTAGAATATTTCTGCTACTAATGATCATCGTACCAGCTCTTGAAATAGTTGTATTTATCTTGGCTGGGAATTGGATAGGCATCTGGCCAACATTTGGACTGATCGTATTAACAGGTATCATAGGCGCGTGGCTTGCTAAAAAAGAGGGGCTACAAGCGTATAGAAGAGCGCAACTCAAGTCTCAACAAGGCATGGTGCCCGGCGAGGAAATGCTTGATGGAGTCTGTATTTTAATTGGTGGACTACTACTTCTCACACCCGGATTCCTAACCGATACGGTTGGTTTCTTACTACTGCTACCGCCAACACGCAAAGGCTTTAAGCAAATCCTCCAGCGTTTCTTTCAAAAAATGGCGTCAAATGGTAACTTTATTTACATGAACGGGATGGGAAGAAAGTTTTAATCTAGAAAGGAATTAACGAATGTCACAGGCTACTATCTTTATGCTCATTTTACTTGCGATAGGCATGTTTGCTAAGAATCAGTCTCTTATAATAGCCTGCGCATTTTTGCTTATCGTGCAATGGAGCGGATTAGGGGATCGAATTCTACCGTTTGCGCAATCAAGAGGTATTCAAATAGGAGTAACAATTATTACAATAGCTGTGCTTGTACCGATAGTAACGGGTGAGATTGGCTTACGTGATTTGCAGGGAGCGATAAAATCTTCCTATGCATGGATTGCGCTTGGTTCAGGAATATTCGTTGCGATTATCGCAGCAAACGGGATAGATCTCCTGCAAAATGATCCACACATTACTGTAGCGCTAGTAGTAGGAACAATCCTCGCTGTCGCTCTGTTTGGTGGGGTTGCGGTAGGTCCTTTAATTGGCGCTGGTATCGCGTATTTAGCAATGCGGGCTGTACAATTTTTCTCCTCATTAGGTGGCTAATGGGGAGGGTAGTTTGTGAATTGTAAGACAAATTAAAATAATAATATAAGTATGAATCTTTGTTGGATTTAGGATTTATGAGTTCACAAAAATGTGAAAAATGGTATAATAGGAAGCGTAATCAAACCAAATACATAATTGATGCTATTTTGGTTCAAGCGATTAAGGTTTTTCGTAACCGCTTTCTAACATATCTTTGCCATATCAAGCAGGTTTTGTTTGTGAGCAGTTAGGGTATTCATTATATCGATATAATAGATTCCTTCACAGGTTACGTTTACACCAAGTTCCTTCGCGCAAACGGGTTCATAATTCCCGCATTTCATTTGTAAAGGAGAGGTAGCATGAGTTCAACTAAAGGATTAGAAGGTGTAGTAGCTACTACATCAAGCGTAAGTTCGATTATTGATGGCGTGTTAACATACCACGGCTATAACATTGACGATCTAGCAGATAATGCAAGTTTTGAAGAGGTTGTTTACCTGCTTTGGAACCACAAATTACCTACTAAATCTGAGCTAGATTCCTTCAAAAAGGAGCTTGCAAAAGCGGCTTCTGTACCTTCCGAAGTAATTGATCAGCTACGTTCATTCCCTATTGATAAAGTCCATCCTATGGCGGCGTTACGCACGGCTGTTTCAAACTTAGGATTGTTTGATGAAGAGGCTGACGAAGCAGATGAAGAGGCTAATAAGCGAAAAGCAATTAAGTTACAGGCTCAAATGCCGACAATCGTAACTGCTTTTGCTCGCATCAGACAAGGGAAAGATCCAATCGCACCAAAAGAGGAGCTTAGCTTTGCAGCTAACTTCCTATACATGCTAAATGGAGAAGAGCCAGACGCAATCTCCGAAGAAGCATTCAATAAAGCATTAGTGCTTCACGCAGATCATGAGCTAAATGCTTCTACATTTACGGCTCGCGTATGTGTAGCAACATTATCTGACATGTACTCAGGCGTTACAGCAGCAATCGGTGCGCTTAAAGGTCCACTTCACGGTGGAGCAAACGAGCGCGTGATGCAAATGCTTGCTGAAATTGGCGAAGCTGATAAAGCAGAAGCGTACATTAAGGATGCTTTATCTCGTAAAGTTAAAATCATGGGCTTCGGTCACCGTGTTTATAAAGATGGCGACCCACGTGCGAAGCACCTAAAAGAAATGTCACGTCAATTGACGGATATTACTGGTGAAACGAAGTGGTATGAGATGTCTGTGAAGATCGATGAGATTGTTGTAGGCGAAAAAGGCTTATTACCAAACGTTGATTTCTACTCTGCATCTGTTTATCACAGCTTAGGCATTGATCATGACTTATTTACACCAATCTTTGCTGTAAGCCGTGTATCTGGTTGGATTGCGCACATTTTAGAGCAATACGAAAACAACCGTCTTATCCGTCCGCGTGCGGAATATACGGGTCCAGATAAGCAAGAGTGGATTTCCATCGAAGATCGTTAATCAAACATGCTACAATATTTAGGAGGAGGCCACACTGGTTTCCTCTCTACATAAAATTTAGGAGGTTTTTTTTCATGTCAGGACAAAAGATTACTGTAACTAACGGAGAAGTAAACGTACCAAATAACCCAATTATCCCTTATATCGAGGGTGACGGAATTGGACCAGACATCTGGAAAGCAGCTTCACGTGTTATTGAAGCTGCCGTAGACAAAGCTTACAATGGCGAGAAGTCCATTGAGTGGAAAGAAGTTTTAGCTGGTGAGAAAGCATTCGAACAAACAGGCGAATGGCTACCAGAAGCAACACTTGATACAATCCGCGAGTATATCATCGCAATTAAGGGCCCTCTAACAACGCCAATCGGCGGCGGTTTCCGCTCGTTAAACGTAGCACTTCGTCAAGAGCTTGACCTCTTTGCGTGTGTTCGTCCAGTTCGTTGGTTCAACGGTGTACCTTCACCTGTTAAGCGTCCAGAAGATACAGATATGGTTATCTTCCGTGAGAACTCTGAGGATATCTATGCAGGAATCGAGTATCAAGAAGGAACAGACGAAGCGAAGAAGCTTATTGACTTCCTACAAAACGAAATGGGAGCAACGAAGATTCGTTTCCCTGAAACTTCTGGTATCGGTATTAAGCCAGTATCAAAAGAAGGTACAGAGCGTCTTGTACGTGCGGCGCTTCAGTATGCAGTAGACGAAGGACGTAAGAGCCTTACACTTGTTCACAAAGGTAATATCATGAAGTTTACTGAAGGAGCTTTCAAAAACTGGGGCTACGAAGTTGCTGAAAAAGAATTTGGTGATAAAGTATTCACTTGGGCTCAATATGACCGCATCGTAGAAGAGCAAGGCAAAGATGCTGCAAACGAAGCTCAGTCTAAAGCAGAAGCAGAAGGAAAAATCATCGTAAAAGATTCTATCGCTGATATTTTCCTACAGCAAATCCTTACTCGTCCAAAAGAGTTTGATGTAGTAGCAACAATGAACCTAAACGGTGACTATGTTTCTGACGCATTAGCAGCTCAAGTAGGCGGAATCGGTATCGCGCCAGGAGCAAATATTAACTACGATTCTGGACACGCTATCTTTGAAGCAACTCACGGTACTGCACCGAAGTATGCGGGACAAGATAAAGTAAACCCATCATCTGTCCTTCTATCGGGCGTACTAATGCTTCGCCACTTAGGATGGGGAGAAGCTGCGGACATGATCGAGCAGGCAATGGATAAGACGATTGCAAGCAAGACAGTAACGTATGACTTCGCTCGTCTCATGGATGGGGCTACGGAAGTGAAATGTTCGGAATTTGGTGACGCACTAATTAGCAACCTATAAGAGACACTCATTACAAAGCAGAGGAGCGTGCGTAACGTATGACTACGATCAAACGTCGAAAAATAACTGTCGTTGGCGGTGGATTCACAGGTACAACGACAGCTTTAATGGCTGCTCAGAAGGAGCTCGGGGATGTCGTATTAATCGATATTCCAAATAACGAGAATCCGACAAAAGGGAAAGCACTCGATATGTTAGAAGCGAGTCCCGTTCAAGGCTTTGACTCTCATATAATTGGTACCTCAAACTATGAGGATACAGCTGAATCAGACATTGTTGTTATCACTGCCGGTATTCCGAGAAAACCTGGTATGAGTCGTGATGATTTAATTAGCACAAATGCTGGAATTATGAAAAGTGTTACGAAGGAAATCGTAAAATATTCACCTGACTGCTTTATTATTGTATTAACAAATCCAGTTGATGCGATGACGTACACGGTTTATAAGGAATCTGGATTCCCTAAGAATCGTGTTATTGGTCAGTCTGGCGTACTTGATACAGCGCGCTTTAACACGTTTATTGCAAGAGAACTAAATGTCTCTGTAGAGGACGTGCAAGGCTTTGTATTAGGTGGTCACGGTGACGATATGGTTCCGATGCTACGCTACAGCTCTGTCGGAGGTATTCCGGTAGAAAAGCTAATTGAAAAGGATCGTCTCGAGCAAATCGTCGAGCGAACTCGTAAGGGTGGCGGCGAGATTGTCAATTTACTTGGTAATGGAAGCGCGTATTATGCGCCAGCTGCTGCGATCACGCAAATGATTGAAGCAATTGTAAAGGATAAAAAACGCATCCTTCCAACTATTGCTTACTTAGAAGGAGAGTACGGCTATTCCGATCTTTATTTAGGCGTACCAACTATCCTTGGTGGTAGCGGTATTGAGAAAGTGTTTGAGCTTGAATTAACAGACGAGGAGAAAGCTGCGCTTGATAAATCAGCCGACTCTGTTCGCGATGTAATGAAAGCATTATAGGTGTTAGGGAGCGGTCCGTTGTGGCCGCTTCTTTCTCCATAAGTTTTGAAAGCGCTTACTAACGTGAGGGGGATGACCATGTTTTCGAAAAGAAAAACGCTCGGTAAGACATTCAAAGACTGTCAGGTAGGCGACGAATTTGAACAAACAATCGAGATAAAAGATAAGGATATTTTGCTATACTTAGGTTTTACGGATGATGCAAATCCGATCTATATTCAGCATGATTATGCGACGCGAACGCCTTATAAACGCCCGATCGTGCCTCAAGTAATGCTACACGGCATGATTACAAAGGCCGTGTCGATGCACCTGCCTGGTCCTGGATCTGTTATTATGAAAGAATCGCACTCCTACGATAAACCAGTGTATCACTACGAATCTGTACATCTAAAGCTTACTCTTGTCGAAAAGCGAGAAAAAGAGCATCAGGTTGTGATACGTGTAGAAATGCGCGATCAGCTCGAGGATGTAGTCATTTCAAGTGAACTCGTAGTCGCGCCGCCATATCCGTGGAAGTCTATGACCGAAGAAGAAGGAACGTTTGAGAATTTTTAAATGACTTAAGGAAATTCGTTAGAAAACTTAGTTTTATGTTTGGTAGAGGGCTCGATGGAATTCATCGGGTGCTCTATTTTTTTGTGGAAATCTTGTGAAAGAGTGCGTTTTCGGATAATGGTGAGACGAAACTGGATAATGAGAGTACGTTTTCGGATAATCGAGAGCATAAATCGGATAATCAAGCAACGTTTACGGATAATCAAGCTACTCAAGAACGACGTTAACACGTAAAAGCAATTCAAAATTACATAAATATATAGTAAGATGAAACAGATAAGGAAAAAGAGCTCGATCAGGGGAGAGCGTAAAGGGAGGCTAACATAATATGGCACAAAAAGTGCTTGTGGTTGATGATGAAGAATCAATTGTAACATTGTTACAGTTTAATCTTGAGCAAGGTGGCTTTGAGGTTACTACAGCGGAGAATGGTAGAGAAGGTTTTAATAAAGCAATGGAAAATTCGTTTGATCTAATTGTTTTAGATCTCATGCTTCCTGAAATGGACGGCCTTGAAGTATGTAAAGAGCTTAGACAAAATAAGGTCTCAACTCCTATTCTGATGCTTACAGCAAAGGATGACGAGTTTGATAAGGTGCTTGGCTTAGAGTTAGGTGCTGATGACTACTTAACAAAGCCCTTTAGCCCTAGAGAGGTAGTGGCTCGAGTTCGTGCGATATTACGACGTATGCAAGCCCAACCTCCTACCGAAAAACCACAGGAAATTAACAAAGTGAGCTTCGGTGACGTGGAGATTCACCCTGATAACTATGAAGTTTTCCTTAAAGGAAAGCCATTAGAGCTTACGCCAAAAGAATTTGAACTGCTTGTTTATTTAACAAATAATAAGGGCAGAGTACTGACACGTGATCAGCTATTAAATGCGGTCTGGAACTACGAATTTGTTGGAGATACTCGAATAGTTGATGTGCATATTAGCCATTTGAGAGAAAAGATTGAGCCAAACACGAAGAAGCCAACCTATATAAAGACAATAAGAGGTCTTGGTTATAAGCTTGAGGCGTCACAGTAAATGACTAGTTACAGATTCCGTTTAATCTTTCCACTCTCATTAATTGTACTTTTAGTTTTAGCTAGCTTAGGCGCAATCATGGGACCATACTTTCAAAACTTTTATCTAGATAGAATGAATGAGCGGATAAGCCAAGAGGCGGCTGCCGTAAGCTATGTACTAGAGCAAACGGGTGTAGATGATATAGACCAAGTTCAAGAGACAATCGATGATCTTGCTGAGGCTCTAGATATACGAATAACGTATATTTCATTAGATGGGGATGTATTAGCAGAGACCGCCGCAGATCCTACGACTATGGAAAATCATATAAATAGACCTGAAATAAGAGGAACTCAAAATGGATCCGATCAAATTGAGATTCGTTTTAGCACAACACTTAATCAGGAACTATTATATTATGCAAGACCTCTCACGATTGAAGGGGAGGAAGAAGGCTACTTAAGATTAGGACTACCGATGGATGAACTATCAGATGTGTATCAACGAGTGTGGGCCTTATTATTTATATCTTTTTTAATTGCCTTTTTTGTAATCACACTATTCGCTACTAAGCTTACAAATCAACTAACAAGACCAATTGATGATGCTAGAAGAGTGGCGAATGAGCTTGCAAAAGGTAATTTCAAAGCAAGGACATTCGAGGGACACAATATTGAGACAGGAGAGCTAAATCGTTCCATCAATGTATTGGCGGAGAATCTCGAACAAATTACAAATACCTATGAGAGTCAGCAGGAACGTTTAGAGACGCTGATCGAGAATATGGGAAGCGGATTATTACTTATAAACGCTAAAGGTGATATTACGCTAATTAATAAATCGTGCTCAAATATCTTTGATGTAAATACCGATAAATGGAAGAACAAGCTATATTACAATGTCATCCCTCCTAAAAAGGTTATTAAGTTTATTCAGGAGATTTTTCTGACTGAAAAGCCACTAAGACGTCAGCTGAATTGGTCAACAGATATTTATATCCGCCATTTTGACGTTCACGGTGCTCCAATTATAGGACATGACGAAAAGTTAAAAGGGATTGTCGTTGTTTTCCACGACATTACGGAGCTCAAGAAATTAGAGCAGGCGAGAAAAGACTTTGTAGCTAACGTCTCGCATGAGCTAAAGACGCCAGTAACGTCTTTAAAAGGGTTTACAGAGACACTGCTTGACGGTGCAATGAACGATGCAGCGCTCCGAGAACGCTTTTTAACAATCATTGCTAATGAGTCAGAGAGATTAGAAGGTCTCATTCACGATTTACTTGAGCTATCTAAAATCGAAGGAGAGCACTTCCAACTTAACTGGCAGGATGTAGACGTTGAGGAGCTGATTGATTCGACATTCACCGTTCTTTCTGAAAGAGCAACGGAAAAGAACATGACGCTTACGAAGAAAATTCAAGGGAACGTGACGATCCCAGCGGATCCGGCTCGCCTAAAACAAATCGTCATGAATTTAATTAACAACGCAATCGTGTATACACCAGAAGGAGGAGAAGTGACGGTTCGCGCCAAAGAGCTGGCGGAGTCGATCGTTCTAGAGGTGTCTGATACGGGGATTGGGATTGCGAAAAAAGAAATACCGAGAATTTTTGAGCGGTTTTATCGCGTAGACCGAGCAAGGAGCCGTAATTCAGGGGGAACTGGTTTAGGTCTTGCGATAGTGAAGCACTTGGCAGAAGCGCATGGTGCAAAGCTTTCGGTTGAAAGTAAGCCTGGTAAAGGGACGACGTTCCGAATTGTGTTTTTTAGATCTTGGAAGGAAACGGAGTAACTTTACAAATTATTTACACACGCTTCACGATAGCTTGATAATCGTGCCGTAAAGTAAGGGGTGTGAACTGTTTACGCGCGTGTAGCTACCCTGCTACACATGTGTTACATCCCCTTTGATTAGGATGAGAGACTCCCCCTGAGCTCTCATCCTATTTTTTGTACTTTTTTAGATGCTAAGGAGCTAACTAGCTTTCTAAGCTCTTCGAGCTTTTATTGATGAAGTGCTGACTAGTTACGTTCTGTTCGTTGAGTTAAAGAAGGTAAGAGCAGTCAGCCCTCCGGACACTCTACGACATCCATTGACCGTGTGGTCTTCCACGGTCTGAAAAGCATCACAAAAAGCTTGCGGTCTTTGCGAGCTTTTTGAGGTAGCCTTGCCCTTAGAAAGCAGTGGGTGATTTTCCCGCTGATTTCAGGCTAACGGTTGATGCTATCTTTAAAGGAGATTCATACCACCCCAAGCCGTCAGCCCTCCGGACACTCTACGACATCCATAGGGCCGGTCTTTGAGCTTCCTCGTCGGCAGGACTCGACTGTCGTCTCCTCCTAAACGCCTCCTGTGGGATCTCAATGATCTCTTTTCCCTATGGATTGTCTCCGAATGTCCTTCGAGTCTGCCTGCTTTCGAGCTTCTTTGTGATGAAGCTTAATTAATTAGTAGATAGATTAGTAACAGGTAGCACTTACTTCTTTTTTTTATTCTTTTTTAGCGACTTAATTTACCCAAGTTCCGAGCTGTTTCTTGCTTGTTCCGCGTTTGTTCTGGCAACTTACGCCTTACTTCAAGTAAGTTATCCATTACTTCTTTTACAGGTTGATTTTCAAAATAAAAAGAAGTAAGTCACATATATTCTGTAGCCGTAAGCGAACCGGAGCGGCGGGTGCGAAATACCCGTGTAGCACTATCGCGCAACGAAAATCCTTTCGAACGGCCGCTGGTTCGGCCGTTCGAAATAGTTGAGTAAGCCACACAGGTATGCAGCGCCCGCCGCGCAGGGGCGCCGAAGGTGCCCGCACTTGAACTCCAATATAGAAGCGCTCTGTACCGCCTGCCTTTTCTTTTCTACCCCCAAACATGGTAAACTAACGGTATCAAATGATTAACGAGGTGTTTTCATGAAAAAGCTTGTATTAGTCGATGGCAATAGTATTGCGTATCGAGCGTTTTTTGCGCTGCCATTATTGAATAACGATAAGGGTGTGTATACGAACGCAGTATACGGATTTACAACTATGCTACTAAAAGTACTAGAAGAAGAAAATCCTACACATATGCTCGTAGCGTTTGATGCGGGTAAAACAACCTTCAGACATAACACATTTAAAGAATATAAAGGAAAGCGTCAAAAGACACCGCCTGAATTAGCGGAGCAACTACCGCTAATGCGTGACCTGTTAAAGGCGTTCAACATTAGCTATAAAGAGCTTGAGAACTATGAAGCGGACGATATTATTGGAACAATTGCAACACATGCGAAGCAGGACGCTGATACGGAAGTAAAGATTTATAGCGGAGATAAGGACTTGCTGCAGCTTGTGGATAAAAACGTCAAAGTAGGGCTAACTCGTAAAGGGATTACGAATGTGGATACGTATGACTTAGCTATGTTAGATGAGACGTATGGACTAACTCCATCTCAAATTATCGACATGAAGGGACTCATGGGAGATAGTTCGGACAATATTCCAGGAGTGCCTGGTGTTGGAGAAAAAACGGCGCTGAAGCTTTTAAAGGAGCATGGAACAGTCGAAGGGGTGTATGAGAATCTCGACGCGGTTTCTGGGAAAAAGCTGAAGGAAAAGCTTGAAGATAATAAAGAGCAAGCATTTATGTCAAAAGAGCTTGCGACGATTATGATTGAGGCGCCGATTGAGGTGACGATGGATGAAATGGTACGTCAGGAGTATGATGCCACTAAGGTAACGGAGCTGTTTAAGGACCTTGAATTCCAATCGTTATTAAATCGCATTGACGGAGAGGCTGAAGAGGTCGAGGAAGTCGAAGATATTTCTGTCGAAATCGGGAAAGAATTTGCTGACATTATTACAGACGATCAGGCGGCGCTCGTCGTTGAGTCGCTCGAAGAAAATTATCATAACGCATCCATGGTTGGAATTGCGATTGCGAATAAAAATGGCGTGTACTACTTTGATCCGAGTGTGACGGAAAGCGACGCGTTCCAGGCTTGGGCGGAGGACGAAACGAAAGAAAAGTTTGTCTTTAATGCAAAGCGTGCTGTCGTGACGCTTGGTTGGACTGGTGTGCGCGTTGAAGGCGTTGCGTTTGATATGCAAATTGCGTCGTATTTATTAGATCCATCTGCAAGCTCACATGATATTTCGGATATCGCGAAGCGAAAAAAGGGCATTCAAGTGCAGGACGATGAAGTGGTGTATGGCAAAGGGAAAAAGCGTCATGTACCGGGCACGGACGAGCTTGCGCAACATCTAGGTAGAAAAGCGAAAGCGATCTTTGAGCTGCAGGACGAGCTACAGCGCGAGCTTGAAGAGAATGAGCAGCTGGAGCTGTTAACCGAGCTTGAGATGCCACTATCGGTCATATTAGGACGCATGGAGCAAAACGGCGTTGCCATTGATCAAGAAGCGCTCAAAGCGATTGGGGAAGATCTCTCTTCGAGGCTTGCTACCATGGAAGAGAAGATTCACGAGCTTGCAGGAGAGTCCTTTAATATCAATTCACCTAAACAGCTTGGCGTGATTTTATTTGAGAAACTTGGACTACCTGTCCAAAAGAAAACGAAGACAGGCTATTCGACATCTGCAGATGTGTTAGAAAAGCTTGAGAGTGAGCACGACATTGTCAAAGAGATTCTTTTATATAGACAGCTAGGCAAACTGAACTCAACGTATATTGAAGGATTGTTAAAGTCTGTCCATACAAAAACGAGCAAGATCCATACGATCTTTAATCAGGCGATTACCCAAACGGGACGACTTAGCTCCACGGAGCCGAACCTGCAAAATATTCCGATCCGTTTAGAGGAAGGACGTCGCATTCGTCGCGCATTTGTACCAGAAGAGAAGGGCTCTATTATTTTAGCAGCCGATTATTCCCAAATTGAGCTGCGCGTATTGGCTCATATTTCTCAAGATAAGGGATTGATTGAGGCATTTAAGAATAATATGGACATCCACACGAAGACGGCAATGGACGTCTTTGGCGTCACGGCTGATGAAGTAACAGATCTGATGCGTCGTACGGCTAAGGCGGTAAACTTTGGGATTGTGTATGGGATTAGCGATTATGGCTTGTCTCAAAACCTCTCGATCACGCGTAAGAAGGCGCAGGAGTTTATTGATAAATACTTTGAAAGCTATCCTGGCGTGAAGGATTATATGGAGTCAATCGTTGATGAGGCGAGAGAGAATGGCTTTGTCACCACGATGTTAAAGCGTCGTCGCTACTTGCCTGATATGACGAGCCGTAACTTTAATTTGCGAAGCTTTGCTGAGCGAACAGCCATGAACACGCCGATTCAAGGTAGTGCTGCGGACATCATTAAAAAAGCCATGGTTGATATGGCGCATGCGATGGAAGAGAAACAGGTACAATCGCGCATGCTCTTGCAGGTGCACGATGAACTGATTTTTGAAGTGCCCAAGGACGAAATAGAAGTGATGCAGGATCTCGTGAAAAAAGTGATGGAAGAAGCCGTTGCATTAGATGTGCCTCTTACAGTTGATGTGTCATCAGGTGACACATGGTATGACGCAAAGTAAGCAGGAAGGGGAGAAAGGCAGTGCCAGAATTACCAGAGGTTGAAACCGTTCGCCGAACGCTGTCCGGCTTAATCGTCGGAGAGAAGATAAAAAAGGTGACGGTGACATTAGCGAGAATTATTATAAAGCCTGAGGATATTCAGGAATTCGAAACGATGCTTGAAGGACAAACCTTTCAAGCATTGCATCGTAGAGGAAAGTTTTTGCGTTTAGAGCTTGACGATTACACGTTAGTTTCTCACCTACGAATGGAAGGTCGCTATGGGGTCGTAGAAGCGGATGAAGAGGTAGATAAGCACACGCATGTGCGATTTACGTTTGAGAGTGGGAAGGAGCTGAGGTACTCTGACGTGCGTCAGTTTGGAACGATGCACGTGTTTAAAAAGGGAGAGGAGTTAACGGAGCTCCCACTGAAGCAACTAGGGCCAGAGCCATTAGATGCGGACTTTAATGCGAGCGTATTGAAAGACAAGGTGAAGCGGTCTCAGCGTGCGATTAAGACCGTGCTGTTAGATCAGACAAAGCTTGTAGGTCTTGGGAATATTTACGTGGATGAGACGCTCTATCGGTCGCGCATACACCCAACGACTCCTGCAAATAGCTTAACGGATAAGGAGTATGAGGAGCTCGCGCATCATATAAAAGCGACTCTACAAGAGGCGGTTGACCTTGGCGGATCCTCGATAAAATCGTATGTGAATGGGCAAGGAGAGATGGGAATGTTCCAACAAACGCTCGCTGTTTACGGACGTACTGGCGAGCCTTGTCATCACTGCGAAGCGTCGATTATTCGATCCGTTGTGGGAGGTCGCGGTACGCATACGTGTCCGGTTTGTCAGCCGATTCGCACATAAAAGCCCAAATCTCATATAGTAGTCTAACGAATGAAGGAGGGCTATTATATGATGATTCTCCTGGCTTTGGCGGTCAGCTTAGATAGTTTTGGAGTAGGATTTACGTACGGCTTGAGGAAAATGCGTGTGCCATTTAAATCGATTCTTGTTATTGGTGCTTTTTCCGGCGTGGCTGCTGGCGTCGCCTTTATCGTTGGACGTAGTCTGTTTCAATTTATTTCACCAACTGTCGTGAATCAAGCGGGAGCCTATTTATTGCTAGCCTTAGGAATTGTCGCGCTCTTACAAGCATCGCGACCAAGTGAGCTTAAAAAACATGAGATGACGATTCCTTTTTTCGGGCTAGTGGTGACCGTTCTTCGCACGCCAATGCAGGCAGATATGGATAAGTCAGGGTCAATCAGCGTACGCGAGGCCTGTCTGTTAGGTACAGCATTAGCGCTCGATGCAGCAGGAGCTGGTGTCGTTGCTGCAACACAACACTATTCGTGGATCTTCCCAGTGATTGTTGGAGGACTGTGCGTGCTCTTTTTAACGTTAGGAAAGGGACTAGGATTACGGTGTGAAAAAGCGTTAGGCTTCGCAACCTATATTCCGGGACTGCTTCTTATTTTATTAGCATGTTTAAAATTGTAGCTGGAGGTGACCGCATGATTATCGGATTAACGGGCGGAATAGCGACAGGTAAAAGTACGGTCAGCAAGATGTTTGAGGAGTTTGGTATTCCAGTAGTCGATGCAGATATTATTTCACGTGAAGTCGTGATGCCTGGCAAGGTAGCTTATCAGGAGATTGTCGACCATTTCGGTGAGCGCGTTTTACTCGAGGATCGAACAATCAACCGGCCAGAGCTTGGCAACATCATTTTTTCCGACGAAAAAGAACGGCTTGTGCTGAATGACATCGTGCATAAAGAGGTACGGAAGGAGTTACGTGCCAAAGCAGAGGCGCTTCTAGAAGAGGGACATACGCACGTGGTGATGGATATCCCTTTATTAATCGAAAGTGAGCTGTACTATTTAGTTGATACAGTTGTTGTTGTGTACATACCCGAGGGGGAGCAGCTCGAACGCTTAATGCGCCGCAATGATTTTACTGAGGACGAGGCAACTAGTCGGATCCGTTCGCAACTCTCGATTGAGTCAAAGCGAGAGAAGGCGAATGTCGTCATTGACAATAGCGCTACGTTGGCAGAAACGAAGGAGCAGGTGCGGCAGTTTTTAGCGAGTCTTGAAGCGAGTAAATAGTGGCAAACTGCCACATACATAGCGAGGCTGGGACAAAGGGATGAAGATTCTTTTGTTCCGGCTTTTTTGTGTGGTGAGGTTGAGTAATTCGTTTTGGGGCGTTGGTTATCCGGATTAGGACTTCGATGGATTATCCGAAAATAAGCTTCGATTATCCGAATATCAGTATGGATTATCCGAAAATAAGCTTCGATTATCCGAATATCGGTATGGATTATCCGAAAATAAGCTACGATTATCCGAATATCAGTATGGATTATCCGAATATCGGTATGGATTATCCGAAAATAAGCTACGATTATCCGTTTCCGTCCCGTCCCTTACATGATCCGACTACGGCCTCCTATTCAGCCGCTTCTTTCTATTGAATCCTCAAGAATTAGCAATTCCTCGATTTTCTATAATTATTTGAAGAAAAATGTCGGCAATTCCCAATTAAATGATAGTCATAATAAATAATTATGTTATACTTATTGTGGGAAATAAATTATTAAGTATATCATTATTAAAGGGGATGTCTGTATGCTTCGAATCGCAATTAATGGTTTTGGACGAATTGGTCGAATGGTATTTAGGAAAGCAATATTAGATGAACGGGCGGAGGTTGTAGCAGTAAACGCTAGCTATCCTGCGGAGACACTCGCACATCTAATTAAATACGATTCCGTACACGGGACATTTTCAAAAGAGATAAAGGTAGAAGAGGATGCATTAATCATTGATAATAAGCGTATATTAATTTGTCACGTGAGGGAGCCTGAGGCACTTCCGTGGAAAGACTTACAGGTAGATATCGTCGTAGAGGCGACTGGTAAATTCCGCTCGAAAGAAGAAGCGGGCAGACACCTCACAGCCGGAGCGAAAAAAGTTATTATCTCAGCGCCTGGTAAAGACGAGGACGTTACTATTGTGTATGGAGTAAATGAAAGCGCGTACAAAAATGACGTGCATCACGTTATCTCGAACGCATCTTGTACAACGAACTGTCTCGCACCGATTGTCAAAGTACTCGATGATGCGTTTGCGATTCAATCTGGGATGATGACAACAGTCCACGCGTATACAAATGATCAGCAAACGCTTGATAATCCCCATAAGGATTTGCGTCGAGCGAGAGCATGCGGACAGTCGATCATTCCAACTACAACTGGTGCAGCAAAAGCGATCAGTTTAGTGCTTCCTCATTTAGAAGGAAAGCTACAGGGTCTCGCGCTACGTGTGCCTACGCCAAACGTTTCTCTCGTCGATTTAGTGCTTGATGTGGAAAAGAAGGTAACGGTCGAAGAAGTAAATGACGTATTAAAGAAAGCGGCGCAAACAAGTATGGACGGTATTTTAGGGTATACAGAGGAGCCCCTTGTATCCGTGGATTTTGTTGGAGATGATCGTTCCGCAATTATCGACGGCCTTTCGACAGCTGTTTACGGCAAGCAAGTGAAGGTGCTCGCATGGTACGACAATGAGTGGGGCTACTCATGTCGCTTAATGGACCTTGTCTATGAAGTCGGAAAGCAAATGAGCGCAAGCGAGTATGCGCTTACGATTGACAACTAAATCCTATTAATTTAAAAAAATGTTTGCATTGCACTCGTATAATTAGTATACTATCCCCTGTAATGTTCGTTAAAAAGCATGGGTAGGCACTTTGATTATGTAAAGGGTTAGGACCTCTTTGGACTAACTTTCCCCCAGTAATCGTGTTTCCTTTCTGCTTATGAAGACATGATAATTATTGTAAAGGGGGATACGTTCATGGATACAATGGGTAGACACGTTATTGCGGAGCTTTGGGAATGTGATATCGATAAGCTTAACAATATGGACTACATTGAACGTGTATTTGTTAATGCTGCACTAGAAGCTGGTGCAGAAGTAAGAGAGGTTGCTTTTCATAAATTCGCGCCTCAAGGAGTTAGTGGAGTAGTTATTATTAGTGAATCACACTTAACGATTCACAGTTTCCCAGAGCACGGTTATGCGAGCATTGATGTATACACGTGTGGGGATCGAATTGACCCTAACGTCGCTGCTGATTATATTGCACACTCTTTAGAATCTAAAAAGTCTGAAGTAGTGGAGCTTCCACGAGGAATGGGAGAAATCACATTAAAACCTCGTCAGGAAAACGTTTATTCTAAATAATTATGAAGGCCCCTCGCACACGTGCGATGGGCTTTTTTCGTCGTTGAAGGTATGTTAGAAATACTGTTCTAGGGGAGATTGCTGGCAGTTTTGTCTAAAAAAGCGAGAAAGCGGCGACTTCAAAAATTGGTCTGTATTATTTCTTTTTGTACCTTACTTTAACTTGGTTCCGCGCTTTTTCTCGCTCGTTCCGCGTTGGTTCTGGCAACTTGCGCATTATTTCTCATCGTTTATGCGTTACTTCTTTTTTTAAACTTACTTCAGCAAAGTTCCGCGCTGTTTCTCGTTTGTTCCGCGTTGGTTCTGGCAACTTACGCCTTACTTCTTGTCAATTTCGCACTATTTCTTTTGCGGAGTGGTTCCTCTAAATAGAAGGTTGCTAGCTGTTAAACATTCCGTAACCGTAGGAGACCCGGAGCGGCTGGTGCGGAATACCCGTGTAGCTTTTTCGTGAAGCGAAAATCCTTTCAGACGGCCTCTGGACGACTGAAATAGTTGAGCAAGCAACACAGGTATGAAGCGCCCGACGCGCAGGGGCGCCGAAGGTGCCTGCCCTTGAACTTGAACTACACGAAAGAAGCATGCTCTAAAACTTCCCCTAACTACCGATGTGTGACGCAGACTCCCCCTATTTTCTCAGAAGAAAATCACGAAATCGTCCACCACACATATCTCCTCCTCCCAAACCATGGATTTACATTGAATAGTTGCCTGTTTCTTGCTATCCTTAAGGGGGTGAGGTGTCTAATATGGGAATAAAACAAACGTTAAAAAAGATGGTTAGTACAAAAGTAGAAACTCATGAAAAGCATGAGGATGAAACACTGCAAACGCACTATTACAAAGCACTAAAAGACAAAGTTATTGAAGAGATTGAGGCACTTCTAAATAAAAAGCAAGGCTACGAGGTTGCGTCGATTTCAGAAGAGCACGGGGAAATGATCGTAAACATTAAAAAAGGAAGAAAAGCGTTTATGGTTATTACCGTAATTATGGTTCGACCTTTCCGCACAGCGGTTGATTTTTCGATCCAAACGGAGACGTTTATGTTCAGTGATTTTGGTCACAGCGCAAAGCTTGCTCGTGAGCTTTACAAGGAATTAAACGGACGATTAACGTTTATTGGAACCGGGCTTGGAGAAGAGAGCTCTTCAAGAGGGTAGGGGGAGTTAGAAATGAAATGTCCACAATGCCAGCATAATGGAACGAAAGTTTTGGACTCTCGTCCTAGTGATGAAGGAAGAGCGATCAGAAGGCGCAGAGAATGTGAGTCTTGTGGTTATCGGTATACGACATTTGAGCGCGTGGAAAAAACGCCGCTTATCGTCGTCAAAAAAGATGGAAATCGCGAAGAGTTTTCCAGAGAAAAGCTGTTAAGAGGATTAGTCCGAGCTTGTGAAAAACGTCCGGTACCGGCTGAGCGGCTTGAGAAGCTATCGGAGGACGTGGAGAAGGAAATGCGAAATCGTGGCACAACGGAAGTAAGCAGTAATGATGTTGGGGAATATATTATGCAGCATTTAGCTTCCATTGATGATGTAGCCTACGTTCGCTTTGCGTCTGTCTATAGGCAGTTTAAAGATATCAACGTTTTTATTGATGAATTAAAAGAACTAATGGAACGAGATAACGGCACGTCTTGACGATGAAAGAGAATGTGTGGAAGGGCGCTTCGACTCTTCCACACATTCTCTTTTCCGTGAACGTGAGGGGGGAGAGGTTTGATGCAGCACTGGAAAGAAATACTGCCATCCCATCATTATGTCGCCTACACACACGATAAGGCGTACATGATCGACTATGAAGTATTAACGCTACTCTATCAGCCATTAATTGGCTCTGTTGCATTTAGTCTCTACATGACACTACTTGCGGACGTTCAAAAGCAGGCTGGCAAGCAAATCAAAAGAAGCCATAAGCATCTTATGCTTTACACAGGCCAGCCACTAAACATCCTCTTCGAAGAGCGTAAAAAGCTTGAGGCCATCAGACTTTTAAATGTGTACAGAAAACAGGTAGAGGAAGAATATGAATATTATTACGAGCTACTACCACCTATGTCACCGAAGGAGTTCTTCCAGGATGACTTTTACAGCGTGTTTTTATATAACAGACTAGGCAGTAAAGAGAATTATTTGGAGCTTCGCTCTCATTTTTATCAAGAAGAGCCTAACAAAGAAGGCTTTGAAGATGTGACGACAGCATTTGATGCAGCATTCTCGTCTATTCACCCTTCCGAGCTACAGGCGTCTTCACCAGAGATGAAGGAGATTCTAACGTCTAATCAAACGTTTAGAGGCAGGTCCAATGAGAGAGAGTCGCAACAATTTTCTAAAACAATCGGAGAGGTAATAGAGGAGCTCCCGAGCTATGTAAATAAAAAGAGCGTTAGTGAGCAGGCGGAGACGATTGAGCAGTATATGTTCTTGTATCAGTACTCGGCAAAGGATATGGCGTTTGCGATACAGGAAGCGATGCTCCACACAGATGAATTGGATATGAAGGAGCTCCAAAAAATTGCGAAGCGAAAGTATTATGTGACGGAGGGGCAAACCCCTCCAATGCTCGGATTGAGACAGCAGCCGCATGTGCTTCGAACGAATAGTGGTCAAGAGTCGGAAGAGGACGGCATGATTCACTATTTCGAAACGACATCGCCACTTGAATATTTGCATTCACTGAGCGGTGGAGCGAAGCTATCTGAAGGGGACATCTCTATCGTTGAGCGGCTTATTGCAGAATATAAGCTACCTCCAGGCGTGGTGAACGTTCTCGTTGATTATTTATTTACCGTTGATGATAAGAAGCTTTCAAAAAATCTGGCATTTAAAATTGCGGGCCACTGGAAGCGGAAGAAAATTGACCGTGTCGCGGATGCGATGGAGCTTGCACGTAAAGAATATGAGGACCGGAAAAACTTTAGTCAAAAAGGAGCTCCCAAAAAAGCGCAGGTTAAAACAGAGCTTGTGCCAAAGTGGATGGAAGCAGAGGATACAACCAATAAGCAGGCAGCCTCTACTTCTAACACAAACACGGAGGAGCCTGTTGGGAATGACAAAGAGCTTTTAGAGCAACGTCAAAAGGCAGCGCTACTTCGTGAGCAATTAAAAGAAAAGAAACGACGAAGGGAGGAAGGCTAAATGGATCCGATCAATAAGCCACTGCGACAGTTCGCTAATGACAGACTAGGAGAGCGAATGGAGAAGATGCGTGCGGATATTTTGCAGGACCGACGTGTGCAAGCATTTATCGAGGATAACGAAGAATGGGCCCAGGAGAATCTAGAAGCAGGACTAAATGAACTTTACCAATACAAAACGCAGTGGCATAACTGCGATCATTGTCCAGGGCTTTTTGAGTGCCCCAACTTAGTTAGGGGCTACCAGCCTAAGCTCGAAGTTGTTCGCAATAGCCTCCAGGTTACCTATGAGTCGTGCTCGCTAAAGCGAAAGGACGATGAGCGTAGGCGCCAGGCTTCCTTCATTCAAAGCTTATATATTCCTAAAGAGATGACAACGGTCACCTTCGATGATTTTTATGAGGAATCTAGCCGTATGGATGCGTACACGACAGCCTTGGAGTTCTGCTCGTCTATTGCTCCTGGTGAAAATGGAGAGGGACTCTATATACATGGATCCTTCGGTGTTGGTAAAACGTTTTTAGTTGGAGCGATCGCCAATGAGCTTGCCGATCAAGAAGTACGCACCATGCTCGTTTACACACCCGATTTTTTACGAGAGCTAAAGAGTGGCATCTCCGACGGCTCGTATCAAGCGAAGCTCGACATGATAAAGAAAGCACCTGTGCTTATCTTGGACGACATTGGAGCAGAATCCATGTCCCAATGGGTAAGAGACGATATACTAGGGTCGTTGCTTCAGTTTAGAATGATGGAGAAATTACCGACCGTATTTACATCTAACTTTAACCTAGAAGAGCTCGAAATCCACCTTTCTCAAACGAATAGAGGTGGCGTAGAGCGAGTGGATCAGCTGAAGGCTCGGCGAATTATGGAGCGCATTAAGTATTTAAATAAAGAAATTGAGATGAAGGGCAATAACAAACGTCAGACGCCGTAACTCTCGCAATTTACCATATAGATATGATAGGATAATAAATGAAGCCTACTGGATTGGGGGACGTACGTATGAGCATTGACGATATTTTAAGTCGTGCACGAAGCGGAGAGCGACTATCAGTCGAAGACGCGATCCGTTTATACGAGAGTGATGAAGTCGAAAAAATGGGTGAAGTTGCAAACGAAATGATGCAAAAATTCCATCCAGAACCAGAGACAACTTTCGTAATTGGTCGAAACATTAACTATACAAACTTCTGTGATACTTATTGCCGCTTCTGTGCATTTTACAGACCACCGAATTCGAAGGAAGGATACACATTAGACGATGATGTGATCTTCCAAAAGATTCAAGAGACATTAGACGTAAACGGTACAGAAATTTTAATGCAGGGTGGAACAAACCCGAACCTACCATTTAGCTACTATACAAATCTGCTAAAAGAGATTAAGAAGCGCTTTAACATTACGATGCACTCTTTCTCTCCAGCAGAGATTTACAAAATGGTAGACGTTTCAGGTCTTACGCTTGAGGAAGTTCTTCGTGAGCTTCACGCAGCAGGCCTTGATTCTGTCCCAGGTGGAGGTGCGGAGATTTTAGATAACCGCACGAGAAGACGCATTAGCCGTCTAAAAGGCACGTGGGAAGAGTGGATTGAGTGTATGAAGACAGTCAAGAAGGTCGGCATGCACGGAACAGCAACAATGGTAATTGGTTTTGGCGAGACATTCGAAGAGCGCGCGCTTCACTTAAAGCGTGTACGTGATGCACAGGACGAGACAGACTGCTTCTTAGCATTCATCTCATGGACTTTCCAGCCTGACAACACAAACATGAAGGGTGAAAAAGTAACTCCTCGTGAGTACTTAAAGAACCTAGCTATCTCTCGAATCTTCTTAGATAACATTCCAAACTTCCAATCTTCTTGGGTAACGATGGGACCAGAAGTTGGTAAGCAATCTCTTTCTTACGGATGTAACGACTTCGGAAGCACAATGATCGAAGAAAACGTTGTTTCTGCCGCTGGTGCAACGCACAAAGTAGATACTAACTTAATCCTTCGACTCATTCGAGAAGCGGGTAAGATTCCGGTACAGCGTAACACGAAGTACCATCACCTGCATGTGTTTGAAGAAGGCGAATCGGTAGAGAAAGACTTTATTATGCAAAACTAATCATTGTTTATGGAGCGCTCCTTTGTGGGGCGCTTTTTTTGTTTGCTGTGGTTTTAAGATCAAGTTCAAGTGCGGGCACCTTCGGCGCCCCTGCGCGTCGGGCGCTGCATACCTGTGTGGCTGGCTCAACTATTTCGACCGGCCAAATCAATGGCCGATCGAAAGGATTTTCGCTGCGCGAAAGTGCTACACGGGTATTTCGCACCCGCCGCTTAGGGTCGCCTGCGGTTACGGGATGTTTAGCAGCTTACTTCTTTTTTTAGTAGGTCAAGTTCAAGGTCAAAAGCAGGCACCTTCGCCGCCCCTACGGTTACGGAATGTTTTAAATTTACTTCCTTTTATTTAAAAGATCAGTTCGTAAAAGAAGTATTTTGCAACCTCCGAGAAGTAATGCATAAATTGCCAGAACAAACGCGGAACGAGATAGAAACAGCACAGAACATAAGGGAAGTAAGTCGCAAAAAAGAAGAAACACGTGTTTTCAAAGAAATATGCTGCAAAAGCAAAAGACTAAACTAATAATAGTAAAAGTCTACTATTACTCAAATTGATTTTTACTAATTAAACAAACTATCCTCTATAGAAGCACAAGAGCAGGCAGACTCGGAGGACATTCGGAGACAATCCATAGGGAAAAGAGGTCGTTGAGATCCCGCAGTAGGCGTCAAGGAGGAGACGACAGTCGACTCCTGCCGACGAGGAAGCTCAACGACCGGCCCTATGGATGTCGTAGAGTGTCCGCAGAGCTGACTGCTCTTACTCTCCTAAACAATTAAACCTGTAAGTAACTGTTTGGCTCTTCATCGATTCAGCTCAAAGAGCTGAGGGGCTTAGAAGTAACTGTTTGGCCCTTCATCAATTCAGCTCGAAGAGCTGGGAACTTAGAAGTTACTAGTTAGCACTTGATCAACTAAAGCTCGAAGAGCTGAAGAACTTGCCTTTGACTAGTTAGCTCTATATCATCCTAGCTCGAAGAGCTGAAGAACTTGAACGAAACGAAAAAAACACTCATACACCGTACCTCCACCCATATACATGTACTACTTACCAAAAGAGCTTTGCAATCGACGTCAGCAAGAGAGGGACAATTGCCTAATTTCTTGTTTACGTATCTGGGGGGAGTGTCTTTGCTTGAGATCATGATAGAGAGCGTATCGACACGCCGTTATTTTAAACAATTGCTCCATAACAGTGGCGTGCCCTATGAAATAAATGAGGATTGTGTATGTATTGATGAAACGAACTGCCGCAGTCAAGAGGATAAAAATCGTCTGACTACCTTACTAATGAATACAACGATTGCGAGCTATTTTCCTGAGCTATGCGAAACCATGTTAAAGGAGCTTTATCACATTCACCATGACCCTGAACGTGCGTCGATTATTGCCATTATTAAACGTTTTTTTTACTCCACTGATATTGTCTCAACAAAAGCTTCCTCCTTAACGATCTTAGATTGGCAACGTATTGTGAACCATGCCCTGACGCCCTTTGTCAAGAATGGACAACGTATTGGGCTAGAGGCATTCCTCTTGTTTCGACTAAAAGAGGTAAAAGAAAGGCTCATTTATGTCATTGAAGAGGCGATTGACGAGCATCATTTGGAGATGGACTATCAGCAGATGGTGAATACGTATCGGTGTTATATTAAAGAGACTGAGCCGAAGGTTGCGACGGTGCATGTGGAAGTAGGAGAGACGGTAACGTTTTACAACAAGTCGATGCATAAAGTACCTTTGAGGGATATTTATTTATGGTCGAGGGCGATTCCTATCTCGGACAAGGAGTTACCGATTAATCAGCGCGTCATTACACCACTTGTTGGCATGGCCCCACTTGAGGTTATTGTGGACAAGACGTGTGATGATTCCTTGTACCATACCTTACAGCTAATTTTTGAAGAGAGATTAAAGACGTCGACTAAAAGTTGGACTTGATTTATTCGAGCAGCATGCTTATAATACGCTCTATAAGCATATATTGCACATGCATAGATGAGGACATGTTTGACGTCAATTGACAGCAAAGAGAGGGAGATGGTCGCTGAGAGTCTCCTCTGTACAGGACATCAAATACCACCTCGTAGCATTCATTCGGAAAGTCCTACGATTAGTATGAATGGACGTGCCTCTACGATACAGAGATGAACGAAGCAGACAGGTTGTCTGGAATAAGGGTGGAACCACGATTTCACACTCGTCCCTTTCTATAGAGGGAGGAGTGTTTTTTGTTTGCCTAAAAAACCTCTCCCCTCTTTGTGAAACATATAAATGAAGGAGTGTTACGATGGCAGAGCAAGTAGTACTTACGTTCCCAGATGGTGCAAAAAAAGAGTTTGCCGCTGGGGTTACAATGGAGGAAGTAGCAGGATCTATTTCTTCAGGTCTAAAGAAAAGTGCATTAGCAGGTAAAGTAAACGGAGAGCCAATCGATCTTAGAACTCCGATCCAAGAAGACGCTGCAATTGAGATCTTAACATACGATACAAAAGAAGGTATCGATGTATTACGTCACAGTACGGCTCACTTGTTAGCGCAAGCAATTAAACGTATTTATTCTGATCATGAGGTAAAGCTCGGAATTGGTCCAGTCATTGAAGAGGGCTTCTATTATGATATTGATATTGACGTTAATTTAACGACCGAAGACCTTCCAAAGATCGAAAAAGAAATGAAGCGTATTATAGATGAGAATTTAGAAATTAAGCGCGTCGAGGTTACTCGCGAAGAAGCGATCAAGCGCTATGAGGAGCTTGGAGATGAGCTAAAGCTTGAGCTTCTGCAAGATATTCCTGAAGGAGAGACGCTTACGATTTATGAGCAAGGAGAATTCTTTGATCTTTGCCGTGGCGTTCACGTGCCATCGACAAGCAAGCTGAAGAAATTCAAGCTTATGGCGATCAATGGCGCCTACTGGCGTGGAGATAGTAATAACAAAATGCTTCAGCGTATTTACGGCACAGCTTTCCAAAAGCAGTCGGAGCTAGACGAGCACCTTCGTATTTTAGAGGAGCGTAAAGAGCGCGATCACCGTAAGCTCGGGAAGGAACTCGGAATCTTCGCGTTAAATCAAAAGGTGGGTCAAGGCTTACCGCTATGGCTACCAAAGGGTGCGACAGTAAGACGTACAGTAGAGCGATACATTGTGGACATTGAGGAACGTCTTGGTTACGATCACGTGTATACGCCAGTTTTAGGTAGCGTGGATTTATATAAGACATCTGGACACTGGGATCACTACAAAGACGACATGTTCCCAGTACTTGAGATGGATAACGAGGATCTCGTGCTTCGTCCAATGAACTGTCCGCACCATATGATGGTCTATAAAAATCAAAAGTACAGCTACCGTAACCTGCCTGTTCGTATTGCCGAGCTTGGCACGATGCACCGCCACGAGATGAGTGGAGCACTTGCTGGTCTTCAGCGCGTTCGCGCGATGACGCTTAACGACGCCCATATTTTCTGTCGCCCAGATCAGCTTAAAGAGGAATTCATTCGAGTGGTAGAGCTCATTCAGGCTGTTTACAAGGACTTTGGCATCGATGACTACTACTTCCGCTTATCCTACCGTGATAAAGAGAATAAAGAGAAGTACGTCGATAACGATGAGATGTGGGAAAAGGCGCAAGGCATGCTTAAACAAGCAGTCGATGAAATGGGTGTTGAGTACGTAGAAGCAGAAGGCGAAGCGGCCTTTTACGGTCCGAAGCTAGATGTGCAGGTAAAGACAGCTCTTGGTAAGGACGAGACTCTCTCTACAGTTCAGCTCGACTTCCACCTTCCAAATCGATTTGACTTAGCGTACACAGGGGAAGACGGCAAGGATCATCGCCCAGTTGTTATTCACCGCGGCGTCGTATCGACGATGGAACGCTTTATTGCCTTCCTTCTAGAAGAATACAAAGGTGCATTCCCAACGTGGCTTGCTCCGGTTCAAGTGCAGGCTATTCCTGTTAGTGACGTGCACATGGATTATGTGAGAAAAGTGGAGGACAAGCTCAAGCAAGCAGGAGTACGTGTCAACGTGGACGTACGTGACGAGAAGCTTGGCTATAAAATCCGTGAGGCTCAAATGCAAAAGATTCCTTATCTCCTCGTTTTAGGGGATAAAGAAATTGAGAGCAATGGTGTAAACGTAAGACGTTACGGACAACAACAAACAGAAGAACAATCGTTAGATGAGTTTGTTGAGCATATTCAACACGTAATTGCACAAAAACAGAAGTAGATCTATTGGGACTTCTCTCTATATTTTTAGAGAGGGTCCTTTTATTATAGTTATAAAGGTATATATATGGACAAATAAGGTGGATGTTATGGGAAATAGCAATTGTTGTTATAGGTATTAAAGCGTATAATGGTAGTAATAACTGGTATATGATAGAGGATGTGACGATGAGCTATGTGGCGGTCAACAAATGTGGTGGGTGATTGGATCGAAACATTTCGATTCCAGCTTGAGAAAGATTATGGCGTTATTTCAGAAAGCCTAAACGAACATTTATTCACCTTGGAAGGAATTTGGGATGCAGTTGATTCCTCCAATATGATTGCTATCTTTTCTAATCAAGGAGAGATCCTCCACGCAAACGAGACGTTTTGCAAGGTCAGTGGCTATGCAAATAAGGAGCTCGTTGGAGAAAGCTATACGATTCTAAAATCAGATAAGTATGACCCCGCGCTTTATAAAGATCTGTGCAATCATTTAAAAAACAACGAGTATTGGCACGGAGAGCTCAAAAACCAAACGAAGTCTGGCGATAACTACTGGGTGCTTGCTCGCGTATTCCCTATTTTAAGTGAGAACGGCGAAACAGCTGTATATTTGACGATACAAACAGATATAACAGAAGGTAGACTTGCAGAAGTGCAGCACCGCGTCGAGCTTGAAAAGGATTTTGCGTCTGTGATTAAACACTTACAAAATTTTGTTTTACGCGTTGTGCAAACGAATCATACATATAAAGTGAAGCTATTAGAAGGAAAGCTTGCTGAAGCGTTAAAGTTGAAGCAGCTTGATTTAGACACGCTAGATGTAAGAGACCTGTTAGGCGCGGAAGAAGATTATCCTTATATTGACCGCCAGTTTCAAAAAGCATTTCACGGTCAAACCGTTCATTTTGAGTTCGAAAAAAGCAATTACTACTTACACGCTAGCTTATCGCCGATCTATAAAAGAGGGCAAATTACCGAAGTGGTTGTCTCTGTTAGTGATGTGACAGAGATGAAGAAGGCGGAGCTAACAGCGAAGAGTATTGCTTTTCAAGATACGCTGACAGGACTTCCTAACAGGCGACTTCTAGAGGAACAACTTTTATACGATTTAGAAGAGGCAAAGGAAAAGCAGCACAAAATGGCACTTCTCCTCATTGATCTCGATCATTTTAAGCATATTAATGATATGTTTGGCCACTCTATTGGCGATCAATTCATTATGATGATCGCAGAGCGACTTCAAGCTATTCCATTACAGGACTTTGCTGACGAGCATCGCCTTTACCATCTCGGCGGAGACGAGTTCGCTATTTCTTTAGTGGGCTACTCGGAAGAGACGTTGATGGACTTACTCGATGTCGTCTTAGAATCCTTCGACGAGCCCTTCCCTCATTTAGAGGATGGTTTTCATCAGCTCGCAAGTATAGGAGTGGCAGAGGCTACGAGTAATTATGTACAATCTGAAGATCTCATGAAGAATGCAGATATGGCTCTCTACAGTGCCAAGCATGCGGGTGGCCAAACGTACCGATTCTTCGAAGACAGAATGAGAGGCGAATTCCTTGTTTCTGTCCAAATAGAGAATGACATTCGTCAAGCGCTTAAAGCAGGCAATCAATTTGCTTTACATTATCAGCCAGTAAAGCGCGCAGATACGAAAGAAACAATCGGTGTGGAGGCGCTCGTTAGATGGTTTCACCCTAAAAAGGGGCTCATCTCTCCAGCGGAATTTATTCCGGTTGCAGAGCGTACAGGGCTCATCATCCCACTCGGAGAGTGGATCGTGCGCAAGGCTTGCCAAGATCTTTATGCGATGAGGCTTGAAGGGCTCACGTTAACCGTTGCAATTAATATCTCTACCGAGCAAATGAAGCAACCGGACTTCGTTGATATCATTCGTACAATTGTGCGGACAGAGGGCGTAGACCCTTCCAATATTCAGCTTGAGATTACCGAGAATGCTCTAATGGAAAATACGGCTGAGTCTGTTGCAAAGATCGATATGCTTCGTGCATTAGGGTTTACGATTGCGATTGATGATTTCGGCACAGGCTATTCGTCACTAAGCTATTTAAAGCATTTTAAAGTGGACTCGTTAAAAATTGATCAGTCCTTTATTCGAGATTTGCCACGAGAAAATGCTGATAAAGCAATCGTCGCAGCAACGCTCCAATTAGGAGAGAAGCTAGGAATAACAACTGTTGCAGAAGGTGTAGAAACAGAGGCAAGTAGCCAATATTTAAAAGAGAGTGGCTGCTCTTATTTACAAGGCTATCACTTCTCAAAGCCTATTCCATATCAAGAACTAATGATGTATCTTGATAGAGAGAAGGTAAAGTTTTAGAAAAGGGTTTGACACCAGTTTTTAGCTATGGTATATTACTTGAGTGAACATAATACGGAAAGCAAAGCAAGAAGAAGCGCCCGCTTCTCACCTAGTCGGCAAAGGCTGTCAGGTTACTATGTCTTTATTACGATTTAAACGTAGAAGTGTGGGCGATTATTCTCCCGCACTTTTTTTGTGTGCTACAAACTTATTTTTATGAGTATGATAGCAGCGGAAAGTCTTGCTTTGATCCGCAATTTCATGGAGGTGGCTCAATATTAGTAAGGATATGTTTGTTAACGAAAACATTCGTGCTCGCGAAGTGCGTCTAATTGGTGCTAACGGCGATCAAATCGGCGTGAAGTCGAAGCAGGAAGCACTAGAGATGGCTCGTAACGCAGAGCTTGATTTAGTTATGGTAGCACCTAACGCGAAACCACCTGTATGTCGCATTATGGACTACGGGAAGTTCCGCTACGAGCAACAAAAGAAAGAAAAAGAAGCTCGTAAAAATCAGAAGGTAATCAATATTAAGGAAGTACGATTAAGCCCAAATATTGATGATCACGACTTTAACACGAAGCTAAAGAATGCTCGCAAATTCTTATCTAAAGGCGATAAGGTAAAAGCAGCAATCCGTTTCCGTGGTCGTGCAATTACACACTCTGAATTAGGACGTGACGTTCTAATGAAGCTTGCAAAAGAGTGTGAAGATATTTCAACGATTGAAGCAAAGCCAAAGATGGAAGGTCGTAGCATGTTCCTCGTGCTCGCACCTGTGGAAGAAAAGTAAAAACATCATGTAGCTTCCTCTACATGGTTGTATAGATCTTTTTATATAACACCAACAACAACGACAACAAATTATTGGACAGGAGGATCTTGGACATGCCAAAAATGAAAACGCACAGAGGTGCTGCAAAACGTTTCAAAAAGACAGGTACTGGTAAGCTAAAGCGCGCGAAGGCGTATACTAGCCACCTTGCTGCTAACAAGAGCCAGAAGCAAAAGCGCAAGCTTCGCAAGTCTGGTATCGTTTCTAAAGGTGACCAAAAGCGCATCGGTCAAATGATCTAATTGCCTAAGAGTTAGGCATCTCAATAGAACACCAAAAAAATTCATTTATGAGGAGGGATTACGATGGCTCGAGTAAAAGGCGGATATGTAACACGTCGTCGTCGTAAAAAGATTTTAAAACTTGCTAAAGGGTATGTAGGTTCGAAGCACCGTTTATTTAAAACTGCACAAGGACAGGTAATGAAGTCCTTCCTATACGCTTACCGCGATCGTCGCCAAAAGAAGCGCGACTTCCGTAAGCTATGGATCACGCGTATTAACGCGGCAGCTCGTATTAACGGTCTTTCTTACAACCGTTTTATGCACGGTCTAAAGACTGCTGGAATCGACATGAACCGTAAGATGCTTGCTGATCTTGCTGTTAATGACGAAAAAGCATTCGCAGACTTAGCTGCTAAAGCTAAAGAAAACCTAAAGTAATAAGTTAGAAAGGAGTCTCCTCGAGCGTTAGCGCAAAGGGATTCTCCTTTTTTTGTTGTGGATAAGTGAACCAAGTGCTAACTAGTATTCTAAGCTCTTCGAGCTTTTATTGATTAAGTGCTAACTAGTTACGTTCTGTTCGTTGAGTTAAAAGAGATTAGAGCAGTCAGCTCTGCGGACACTCTACGACATCCATAGGGCCGGTCTTTGAGCTTCCTCGTCGGCAGAGTTCGACTATCGTCTCACTCTAAACGCCTCCTGTGGGATCTCAAAAACCTCTTTCCCCTATGGATTGTCTCCGAATGTCCTCCGAGTCTGCCTGCTCTTGAGCATCTTTATGGAGTAGTGAGTTCAATTAGTTATAGTTGGTTGAAATAATAGTAGGCTTTTTCTTTTGTTAATTTACTCTTCTTCTTTTTCGACTTACTTCTTAAAGAATACGCACTACTTCTTTTGAAATAGACAGGTACTCTGCTAGAGTAAGTACAAGATTTACGCACCATGCATTATTCTAAATGAAACAGGAAATAGATAGTTTGGTAACGATCCTTCGTCTAGTGTTTACTTAGAAATAGAAAGTCAATTAGTTTTATTCTCCGTAACCGTAGGCAACCCGGAGCGGCGGGTGCGAGATACCCGTGTAGCTCTATCGCGCAGCGAAAATCCTTTTGAACGGCTGCTGGTTCGGCCTATCAAAAAGCCCGCCAAGCCACACAGGTATGAAGCGCCCGACGCAGAGGGGCGCCGAAGGTGCCTGCACTTGACATTGATCTTAATCTCTTAAAAGAATTTATGAAAGAAGGTACACGACATGGAAGCACTTATCCTCTTTGGATATTTACTTGTCATAAATATCATAGCTGCAACATTATTTATAGGAGACAAGCAAGCTGCACGAGCAAAAAAGCGACGCATCTCTGAAAAGAACCTACTAACGATCGCGTTTCTTGGCGGTGCATTAGGCATGCTTATAACAGGACAAGTTATCCGACACAAAACAAAAAAGCCGGTCTTTAAGCTTTTATTGCCCGTATTTGTCCTTGCACATGCTACACTGCTCATATATCTTGGATTTATTTAGTAAAGGAGGGGCTCACACATGGATATCGACATGATCCAACATCAAATCGCGCAAGTGATTGAAGAAGCAGGAGTAATTGCCCCAATCCTATTTGTTTTACTGCATCTCTTTCGACCAATATTATTTTTGCCAGTCGTACTAGTATGTGTTGCTGGCGGGTATTTCTTTGGCTTTTTGTATGGAACGCTTTATTCAATTATCGGACTTAGCTTGATGAGCTTTGTTTTTTACATCATCGTGAATAAATTTCCTACTTTTAGAGAAAAGATAGCGAGCTTAAAACAGAAGGTGTTTAAGGATCGAGAAATGTCTGTCGGGCAAGTCATGATTCTTCGAATGATGCCATTTGTGCATTTTCATTTGCTCTCACTTTATTTAATGGAGATGACGAAGACATTTAAAGGCTATATGTATTATTCGGTTGTTGGTATTCTACTACCGGCTGCTATCTTTACAGGGTTTGGTCATGTCTTAACAGATGTGCCGTGGGAGGTATCTATTGTTCTAATCGCTCTTGCCTTAACAGCTTTTGGGCTTTTAGAGTGGAGGAAAAACCGATCGCCTGCTGATAAAAATCAGGTAGATCCACAATAAAAGGGAAGCAAATCAAGATCGTTGTGATCTGTTTGCTTCCCTTTTTACGTATCACGTCTTTAAACGTTTTCTAACCTCTTTTATAGGACTTCTCCACTCGATTTCTGCTTTCGGATAACGCACCGTTAGCTCTTTTTCGAGGAAGACGAAGTCTTGCGCCTGCATGCCTTGTAATTGGTCTATATCGTCTGTGTGAACAGCGATGCGAACAACTTCAAACGAATCTTCTGAAGGACCAAGAAATTTTTCGCCATAAAACAACGCGCCGTGAACGGTGAATAACACATTTTTACGAACCTGATCAACATCATCTAATAAATAAAAGTCTCCGCGCTGCTTCGCGCGCTCGAGCTTACGCTTTGGATCAAGCACGTACTTTCCAATGCTGAAGACGATAATACCAACAGCGATTAGAAGGAATAGCCGAAATAATAGAACAGTCATCGTCATCTCTCCTTCTTCCTTCTTTAAATGCGACACTACGAACAAGCTCTTACCTATGCTACGATAGAGTGGTAGGCGAGGTTTCATTTTTCTTCAAAAATAATTCGTATATCTTTTAGTATGAACAAATGAAGCCCAGTTGCAAAGTAATTTGATTGAGCGAAAGGAAGACTTACTTATGACAAAGACAGTTGGAGTAAAACGATTAATACAAGAGGCGCGGCTACCTCATCGAGCAAA
This sequence comes from Paenalkalicoccus suaedae, assembly GCF_006965545.2. Lineage (NCBI taxonomy): Bacteria > Bacillati > Bacillota > Bacilli > Caryophanales > Bacillaceae > Paenalkalicoccus > Paenalkalicoccus suaedae. The sequence goes on along the minus strand of NZ_CP041372.2, from coordinate 2,568,205 downwards.
CGAAACGGATGCGGGTCTAGATGTATATGCGGCCGAGGATAAATGGATTGAGGCGGGTAGCTATGAGACGATTCGCACCGGAATTGCAATCGAATTACCGCCATCAACAGAGGCACAAATTCGACCGAGGAGTGGCCTTGCTCACAAGTTTGGCATTACCGTACTAAATAGCCCTGGGACAATTGATGAAGGCTATCGCGGAGAAATTAAAATCATGCTCATTAATCATGGAAAAGAAGCGTTTCAAGTCGAAGTAGGCATGCGGATTGCACAGATGGTCATTGCACCTGTTTTACTTTCTCCTATTAAGGAGATACAGGAATTAACAGAGACACCGAGAGGCGAAGGGGGATTTGGTTCGTCTGGTTTGCGAGATGACGTGTAACTATTTCGAAGATCGAAAAAAATTGAGCAAATTCAGAAAAAACGCTATACTAGGATATGTACATATAGAATTTGAGGAGGGTATCACATGGAAGACATGCTACAAATGCTGAAAGATTTAACGGATGCTAATGGGATCCCAGGTAACGAACGTGAGCCACGTGACGTGATGAGAAAGTACATCACACCGTTCGCGGATGATGTAGAAACAGATCACTTAGGAAGTCTTATTGCCAAAAAAGTAGGTGATGAGAACGGACCAAAAATCATGGTTGCAGGTCACTTAGATGAGATCGGATTTATGGTGACAAACATTGATGACAGAGGGTTTATTAAGTTTCAACCAGTCGGAGGTTGGTGGGAGCAGGTAATGCTCGCGCAACGTGTCACGGTGATGACGTCTAAAGGCGATATCCCTGGCGTAATCGGCTCAAAGCCACCGCACATCTTGCCTCCAGAAGCTCGCAAAAAATCTGTTGATAAAAAAGATATGTTTATCGATATCGGTGCGACAAGCAAAGAAGAAGCGATGGAGTTTGGCGTAAAGCCAGGTGACTCAATCGTGCCTGTTTGTGACTTTACGGTCATGAAAAACGAGAAGCTATTAATGGCAAAAGCATGGGACAACCGTATTGGCTGTGCGATTGCGATTGAAGTATTAAAGCGTCTTAAAGGCGAAGCGCATCCAAACGTCGTGTACGGTGTTGGAACGGTACAGGAAGAAGTAGGACTTCGCGGAGCGCGTACTTCTGCGCACCACATTCAGCCAGACATCGGCTTTGGCGTGGACGTTGGTATCGCAGGAGATACTCCTGGCGTAACGGAGAAAGAAGCACTATCTAAAATGGGCGAAGGTCCACAAATTATTATGTTTGATGCATCGATGGTTGGACATAAAGGTCTGCGTGATTTTGTCACAAATACTGCGGACGAAAAAGGCATTCCGTACCAGTATGATGCTGTGCCAGGTGGCGGAACGGACTCCGGTGCGATTCACTTAACAGCAAATGGGGTACCAGCGCTATCGATTACGATCGCAACTCGTTATATTCACACGCACGCAGCGATCTTACACCGTGATGATTTCGAAAATGCGGTTAAACTGATTGTAGAAGTAATCAAAAAGTTAGATCGTAAGACTGTAGATGCGATTACGTTTGACTAAAGTGAGTGTTTAACTTGAATAAATTTGGAGGAACCGATGCGAGGCGTCGGTTCCTCCTTTTTTATGTTTAGGAAAGTCTGTGATTAGCCTAATCTTCTATTCGAGTTACAGCGGATAACCTCTTCGCTTGAACGGAAAACCACACCGCATTTCCGGATAACCCTTTCGCTTGAACGGAAAACCACACCGCATTTCCGGATAACCTCCGCTCATAAAATGAAAAAGCGCACGCTGAAAAGGAAAAAGCGTACGCAGGATGCTACAATAAATGTTCTCGTAACTTACTTCGTCAGAGCCTCTGAAATTCGTGCAGTTACAGTCGCTTTTTCTTCTTCCGATGCTGTTTGCCAAAGTAGCTCCATCATGACACCTAGACCTGGTAGCATTTTCTCTTCATTACGTGAAATAGCATCGACGATCGTTGCTTCCACTTCCTCATTTGAATTCCCTTGAATGTTTGCCAGAATAGCTGGCCGAAGCGCAAAAGACATGATTTTCCTCCTAAAGTATAGATTTATGAACCGATCTGGTATAGTATGAGTAAGTTATAGAAGGTTTATAATAAATATAGTTAGCAATTTATGTGAAATAGAGGTGTGTACGATGGAATATATCTCGTCTGTGCAAAACCCGAGGGTAAAGGCGTGGAAGAAGTTGCATAAAAAGAAGGAGCGCGATCGTTCCGGCCTGTTTATCATTGAGGGGCGGCATTTAGTCGAGGAGGCACTGAAGGCTGGACTTAACGTCAAAGACTTGATCATCGAAGAGGGTGTAGAGCTTTCAAAAGAGTGGGATGTGTGCGACGTTCTCCGTGTAGAAGTGCCGGAGCGAGTCATGAAAGAGATTTGTGAGACAGAGACGCCACAAGGGATCGCGGCGATTTGTGAACTACCTGACAGACAAAATATTTTATTTGAAAAAGGCAAGTTTTTATTAATAGATAATGTACAGGACCCAGGTAATATCGGAACGATGGTACGTACGGCAGATGCTGCTGGACTCGATGGCATTATTTTAGGTGAAGGCTGTGCCGATCCGTTTAGCGGGAAAGTGTTACGTGCGACGCAAGGTAGCCTATTTCATATTTCTGTACAAAAGATGGATTTGCATGAAGCCATTGAGCGCTGCAAGGAGAACGGTGTACCAGTGTTTGGCACGAGCTTGCACGGCAGTACGTTTAATGCGATTGCCCCTCAAGAAAACTTTGCGCTCCTTTTAGGTAATGAGGGTAGTGGGGTCGATCCGACGCTGTTAAAGCAAACGGATCAAAATTTATATATTCCGATTCACGGGGAAGCGGAGTCGTTAAACGTAGGGGTTGCTGCTGGAATTTTAATGTATCATTTACGTGGCGACTAAACAAAGCGTTGCACGATTTGGCAATTGACTATATAATGATAGCGAATAGAACGATTATTTGACGTTGAAAGAGAGTAGTACGCGGACTCGCGATGCACCTAGGGAGGAAGTGCCTTGACTGGAAGCACTTCTTGCAAACGCCCCGCCGAATTCACTCTGGAGTTAGCGCCGTAATGGTTGCTCGGTTTGAAGTCCGTTATCTTCTTTACACGAGAGAGTAGACACTTGTCTACTAACAAGGGTGGTACCGCGAAGTCTTCGTCCCTTTTGGGTTCGAAGGCTTTTTTGTGTTTTCTCACAAGAAAAGAATTAAGGGAGGCATCAATCATGCTAGATAGACTGCAGGAGCTTCATGACGAAGCAATGGTGCGTGTAGCTGAGGCGAGCACGCTCCAAGAATTAAACGATGTGCGAGTGGCGTACTTAGGGAAAAAGGGTGCGATCACAGAAGTAATGAAGGGCATGGGCAAGCTAACGCCTGAAGAGCGCCCAATTGTTGGAGAAAAGGCGAACGTTGTCCGTCAGTCCGTAGGACGATTGATTGAGGAGAAGGAGCAGACGCTTCAGGAAGCAGCGATACGCGAGCAACTCAATAAGGAAAGCATTGATGTCACACTACCAGGTCGTGATGTACAAGCCGGTGGACGTCACCCATTAACGTCGGTTGTAGAGACGATTGAAGACGTCTTTATCGGTATGGGCTTCCAGGTTGCAGAAGGTCCAGAGGTTGAGACAGACTACTATAACTTTGAATCATTAAACTTACCAAAGCATCACCCAGCGCGTGATATGCAGGATACATTCTTTATTACGCCAGAGCTTTTACTACGCACACAAACGTCGCCTGTACAAACGCGTACGATGGAAAAGCATGAAGGCAAAGGTCCTGTTAAAATCATTTGTCCTGGTAAGGTATACCGTCGCGACGAAGATGATGCGACGCACTCTCACCAGTTCATGCAAATTGAAGGACTTGTTGTTGGCGAAGGAATTCGCATGAGTGACTTAAAAGGAATTTTTGAAAAATTTGTTGCGAACTACTTCGGACCAGAGCGCAAAATTCGCCTCCGTCCAAGCTTCTTCCCATTCACAGAGCCATCGGCTGAGCTTGATATCTCGTGTGCAATCTGTCACGGAGAAGGCTGTCGTACGTGTAAGCAGACAGGCTGGATTGAAGTATTAGGCTCTGGTATGGTACATCCAAACGTCCTACGTATGGGTGGATTTGATCCAGAGAAATACAGTGGATTTGCATTTGGAATGGGCGTAGAGCGCTTCGCTATGCTTAAATACGGAATCGATGATATTCGTCATTTCTATACAAACGACACGCGTTTCTTATCACAATTTACTCAAGAATAGGCTTAACAAAGGAGGAATAACGTTGCTAGTATCATATAACTGGTTAAAAGAATATGTAGACGTGGAAGACTTAACACCACAAGAAATCGCAGACAAGCTAACGCTTAGCGGGGTTGAAGTGGATGCTGTGACAAAGCTTGACGCGGATATCACGAATTTAGTAGTAGGTAAGGTGATTTCCTGCGAAAAGCACCCTGAAGCGGATAAGCTAAAAATTTGTCAGGTGGATGTTGGCGAAGAGACGGTACAAATCGTCTGTGGCGCGAAAAACGTAGCAGAAGGCATGTTTGTTGCCGTTGCACGCGTTGGTGCACGCCTTCCTGGTGGCATGAAAATCAAGCGCGCAAAGCTTCGTGGCGAAACGTCCGAAGGCATGATTTGTTCGTTACAGGAGCTTGGCTTTGATTCGAAGGTTGTTGCGAAAAAGTATAGCGAAGGCATCTTTGCTTTCCCAGAGGAAATGGTTCCAGGCGAATCAGCAACAGAAGTACTTGGTCTTAACGACACGGTGCTTGAGCTTGATCTAACGCCAAACCGCTCGGACTGCCTGAGCATGCTAGGTGTAGCGTACGAAATTGGAGCGATTTTAAATCGTGACGTGATTGTACCAGAGCCAAGCATCGTGCCAGTAGCAGAAACAACGGCAGACTATATGTCCGTTAAAGTAGACGCGCTAAAGGACAATCCTTTTTACGAAGCGACGGTTATCCGCAACGTACGTGTAGGAGAATCGCCACTATGGCTACAGTCGGCGTTAATGGCAGCAGGCGTTCGTCCACTTAACAACGTCGTTGACGTAACGAACTACGTCTTACTTGAATACGGTCAGCCACTTCACGCGTTTGATTACAATAAATTTGGATCAAAAGAAGTGGTGGTACGTCGTGCAACAAACGACGAAAAGATTCAAACACTTGATGGACAAGAACGCACGCTTCAATCCGATCACCTCGTGATTACAAACGGTCAAGCGCCTGTTGCAATCGCTGGGGTTATGGGTGGATCGAACTCCGAGGTGTCAAACGAGACAACAGACGTATTAGTCGAAGCGGCATATTTTGATGCAGCAGTTGTACGTCAAGCGCAGCGCGACCTTGGTATCCGCAGTGATGCAAGTGTCCGTTACGAGAAGGGCGTAGATCCAAACCGCGTGCGTGAAGCGGGAGATCGTGCTGTATCTCTTATTCAGCAACTTGCTGGCGGAGACGTGTTAGCAGAGCCTGCGGTTATTGACGAGCTAGATCGCGAGAATAAGTCTGTATCGATCACGCTTAACAAGATCAATAACACACTCGGAACAGGTCTTACTGTAACGCAGGTTGGCTCTATCTTTAAGCAGCTTAAGTTTGACTTTGACGAGAGTGACGAAACGTTCACAGTTTCTGTCCCAACTCGCAGACAGGATATTCAGATTGAAGCAGATATCGTCGAGGAGGTTGCGCGTCTGTTTGGCTACGATAACATCCCAACGACGCTACCAAACATTCCAACGACTCAAGGTGGATTAACTGCGACGCAGCGCAAAAAGCGTCAGGTGCGCCGCTACCTTGAATCTGTAGGCATGCACGAGGCCATCAGCTATTCGTTAACAACATCGGCAAAGGAGTCTGCGTTTGTTTCTCCAGAAGCAGCTCGAGTATCTGTCTCACTCCCAATGAGCGAGGAGAGAAGCACGCTCAGAACGACGCTTGTGCCTCATCTCTTAGATGCGCTGTCGCACAACAAGAATCGCAACACATACGACGTTGCGCTGTTTGAGCTCGGCTCAGTATTTACGACGGGAGAAACAACGATCACGGAGCAACCATCGGAGACGACGAAGCTTGCTGGTGCTGTGATGGGCCTCTGGCAGGAGCATGCATGGCAGGGCGAGAAGAAGGCAGTGGACTTCTTTGTTGTGAAGGGCATTGTCGAAGGACTTTTAGAGAAGTTGCATGTAACAGAAGGCGTTGTTTTTGAGAAGGCAGAACGTATGGGCATGCACCCTGGACGTACGGCGAAGTTAACCGTTCACGGCGAAGACGTTGGCTACATTGGGCAAATCCACCCATCAACAGCGAAGGCATGGTCCCTACCTGAGACGTACGTGTTTGATTTAGATATAAGCAAGCTTATGGACATCGAAGAAGCAACGATGCGCTATCAAGCAATCCCGCGCTACCCGGCAGTAGCTCGTGATATTGCGCTTGTCGTCGATGAATCCATCTCGGCACATCAGCTTGAGACGATCATTCGCTCGCACGGTGGAAGACTTCTTGTAGACGTCTCTCTATTTGACCTTTATCAAGGAGAGCACGTGGAGGCTGGTAAGAAGTCTGTCGCGTTCTCGTTGCGTTATCTCGATCGTGAGAAGACGTTGACGGAGGAAGAAGTGAGTGCGGCTCACGGTAAGGTGTTAGTAGGCTTAGAGCAGGAAGCTGGCGCTGTTTTACGGACGTAAGTGCTAGACCTCCGGTCCTCCTACGCTCCCAGCTGACGCTTTCCTGAGGGGCTTGCTCAACTATTTCGATCGGCCAAACCAATGGCCGTTCGAAAGGATTTTCGCTGCGCGGAAGGTCCCTCTAGGAGTCGCCAGCCTCCGCTCCGGAGGCCCGGAGGGGAACGGTGTTTTACGACATCGTTCCTTTTTTTTATGGGATTTTACTAGGAGCAAGGGCGTTGCCTAGCTTTTGAAGGACAAAACGTTACTCATTTCTTTAAGAGGTAAACTAGGAACTGATCTGCTTGCTTGTTGTAAGATACCGATTCACGGCGAGTGTTTCCAAAGTCTCTATGTAAAGGCTGGTGAAATAAGATGAATGCTGATAAAAACGTGCCACAGGACTTAAAGGTAAGACCTATAACCATGAATGATTATGACACTGTTTTGACATGGAGCAAGGATGATCTTTTTTGCTCAGCTAATGGATGGGATTTAAATAGAAGCCCTGAAGAACTATATAGTTGGTGGCTCAGATGTGTTCATAACGAAGCGGAAGATTTTATTAGGATGGGAATTGAGCTTAACGAGAGTCTAATTGGATATGCAGATGTGGCTTGTATTGAAGATCAGACTGCTGAGCTAGGTATTGCAGTTGGTGATAGTAAGTTGTGGGGAAAAGGGCTTGGATACCATTCTGCCATATGTATGATGGAGTATGCCTCAAAAGAGTTAGGAATTACAACGTTTAACGCAGAAACACACGAAGCCAATGTTCGCTCGATAAACATGCTTAAGAAGATAGGATTTAAAGAAACAAGTAGATTAGGAAGCGAAGAATATCAAGGGAAGAACAGCCGACAAATACAATATGAATATAACTTATAATTGAGCCCAATAAAAAGAGCCCTCCTAACCAACTAGAAGAGGGTTCTTTTCTTATGCTCATTTTAAATCAAACGCAGAGGTGGCAGGCCCGGAGGACATTCGAAGACAATCAATGGGAGCAGGAGGTTTTTGAGATCCCACAGGAGGCGAATTATGCCGACGAGGAAGCTCAAAGGCCGACCCCATAGATGTCGTAGAGTGTCTGGAGGGCTGACAGCTCGAAGAGTAGATTTAAACTAATTAGCACTTAAGCAATTCAAGCTCGAAGAGCTGATTTAAACTAGTTGGCACTTTAGCAACATATTATTTCAACGCCCGCTGCGTATTCGAAAAATGCCACTTCGTCACACTCTTCAACACATCTTCCCCGTGCGTCCGCACAATTTCTCTGGCAGAAGCATCTACTTTTGCACTCGCACCTTTAAGCAAGGTCACACCTAATTGCTCAGAAAGTTTATCCATCTCTCTCAAAAAGGCATACCTAGCCAATACGGACGCTGCAGCAACTGCTGGATGAAGTCCCTCAGCTTTAGTCGCAAAGTAAAGGGGTTCCTCACGTTTCCACGAGTGGCCCATCGAACGTAGGTATTCCATGTACCGATTCGGCGCGACGAACTGGTCAATTAACACGCCATCCGTGTGTAAGCCGCCATCCTCTAGCTTTTTAAACACCTTTTGCAACGCTTGATGATGCATAAGAGCCTTCATTTGGCCTTGGTTAAGCCCTTTCTCGTTAAGCTCATTATACTTTTCGTTTCTCACCACGACTAAGCCATACGTACATTCTTTAAGTAACTTAGGCGCGAGCGCTCGAATGACGTCATCACGAATCGTTTTAGAATCGCGAATGCCCCAGGACTCCACCGTCTCAAGCTGATCACGAGTGAGATGAGCTGCCACAACCGTCATCGGACCGAAGTAATCGCCCGTTCCCGTCTCGTCGCTCCCGATTAGCTCTAAATGTAGGATTTCGCTCGGCGGCGCATACTGATGATCACCGACTGCCTTGCGCGTTTTACTCGCCGTAGGCCCCTTGCCTGCAGAAGCCTGCGATTGCCAAAGGCTTGCTTCCTCTTCCGCCCCTTTTCCTTGAAACATCACTTTACCTGACTTATAGCCAGTGATATTGCAATCATCAAGCTTGGCAACAAATACAGCGCCAGGCGGCAACTTCGCCTTATGGTAGCGACTATAATGCGCCTTTATTTTTTGTAACGTCGCAGCCGACACAGCTAATACATGATTCGACATTCGTGATCCTCCTTATTTACCTAACAAATTCTCTAACAATTGAATTTTCGTTTGATCCTTATCATTATTCTTATTAACTCGATAGCTATCCTTCGATGAAGCCTCATACACACGTAAATACTGACTTGGCGTTAACAAATAGAATCTTACTCCTCGCACTGTATGTATCTCTAAATCCTCAAGCTTAATTCCCGCAAAGTCTGGCAACGTATCTATGATACCAAACTCGACCATCTCTTTTCCGTTCGAAAATGCGTGTTCATGCAAATCAATTAAGGTAAAGTCTAGGGACTCCATCACTTGCATGATATTCTCCCACTGAAAGACATTTTCTGTAGCAGGGACCTCCCAACCTCTTTGATCACCAGGAACATGAATATCTATATCCTGAGCATCAACATGTAAACCGGTAACCCTCTCAAAGCCTACCGACCCCATCAATAATGGAGTGATCCCTATCAAATTTAATGAGCGAGCTATGTGAACAAAAACATCAAATTTAGACATCCATTCTCTCCTTTTAACAAACAATCAGTTCATTCTACCATATAAGATGTAGATTCTATCTTTCAATTACATTTTTGAAACATCTAAGCAAGTCCACTCGTATGATAAGAGAGCTACTACAAAATAATAATAAGCTAACTCATAAAACAAACAGTCGCCAAAGCTTTAAATATAGATTTTCTAAAGAAAATTATTCACTTCTTATCTAACCTTATAAGATGCAACTCATCGGATACTACTTTAAAAGTCTATTCCTTTTACGTATGTTCCATAAATCCAATTGTTCAATTGGTGAGCAAAAATACTAAGGATTTATCACTTAACGCTCCTCCTTCACCTGCTAAGAGAGCTGGCAGACCCAGAGGACATTCGGAGACAATCCATAGGGGAAAGAGGTTTTTGAGATCCCACAGGAGGCGCTTAGGGTAAGGCGGCAGCCGCACCCTGCCGACGAGGAAGCTCAAAGACCGGCCCTATGGATGTCGTAGAGTGTCCGGAGGGCTGACAGCTCGAAGAGCAGCGTGAAACAAGTTAGCACTTGATCAACCTAGCCCGAAGGGCTGCACGTAAAAACTAGTTAGCACTTAAGCATCCTCAGCTCGAAGAGCTGTCTGCTTTAAGCAACCCTCCATATTATTTACCGAGTCTAAATGATTATTTCATTCCTTGATCCGACATGATATGATTAAATGTAGCATTTCTATGGCGAGGAGGCTTATTGGTGGATCAAGGGTCAGATAAAATCAAAACAGTCGTAACAATTTATAACCAGCAGTATACCGTCGTAGGAAATGAGCGCTCCGAGCACGTTCAGGAAGCAGCTACGTTTATTAACGATAAAATGAAAGAGTTAAAACGCTCTAACCCTTCATTAACTGGGACGCAGCTAGCAGTGCTTGCGGCTCTTAATATTAGCAACGACTATATAGCCTTAAAACGGGCGAATGAAAAGGATGAGGACTAACGAATGTTAAGTTTGATATTATTTTTACTGCTGTTAATAAGCTTTTTCGTCGGATTTAGACGAGGCTTTGCTCTGCAGTTTGTACATTTACTAGGATTAATAGCGGCACTCGTAGTAGCCTATGTATACTATGAGCCAGTCGCAGAGTTTATACGATTATGGATTCCGTTCCCAACATTATCATCGGATTCTAACTGGAGCCTATTAGTAGATTCCTTTAATTTAGAGGCTGTTTATTATAACGGGATCGCGTTCGCTGGTCTGTTCTTTATAACCAAATTTGTTGCGCAAATCATTGCTTCTCTCTTTGATTTTTTAGCACATCTCCCTATCCTAAACTTTGTGAATAACTGGTTGGGTGGAGCGCTTGGTTTTGCAGAGGGCGTTGTCATGATTGCCATTGCTGTACATCTTGCAGCGTTGTTACAGGTTGACGCTGTTCAGGCGGCACTCCAATCGTCGACTGTCGCTCAATATATTTTTGACTACACTCCCGTGGTTTCCGAGGAAATCAAGGATCTATGGGTGAATGGTAGAAACGGATAAGAGTGTGAGGCGCTGTGACGTGATGTCATGGCGCTTTTTAGCGTCCCAATGCTTGCTAAAGGGGAGAAATATTCGCTATAGTGGGTAGAGACAATTCGATCGGAGGAACTATTGATGAACAAGAAGGATATTATTCAGATACTAGAAAAAATTGCAGTATATATGGAGATTAAGGGTGAGAATGGATTTAAAATTTCCGCGTATCGAAAGGCTGCGCAAGCGCTTGAGAAGGATGAGCGTCCGATTACGGATATTGAGGATCCGGCGAGCTTAACGGGCATTGGTAAAGGGACGGCTTCGGTAATTAACGAGCTAATAGAATCTGGGGAGTCGAGCGTACTAAATGAGCTTAAACAAGAGGTACCGGAGGGGCTACTATCCCTACTATCGCTACCAGGGCTTGGTGGAAAGAAGATTGGTAAGCTATACGCGGAGCTTGGAATCACGGATGCAGAGAGCTTAAAAAAAGCGTGCGAGGAAGGGAAAGTGAGAGAGCTCGCAGGTTTTGCTGCTAAAACGGAGGAAAAGATTCTCGCTGGCGTTGCGGAGATGGGGAAGCGTCCTGATCGCTTAACGCTCGCGCAAGTGTATCCGGCGGTCGTTGATCTAGAGCAAAAGCTAAATGATGCGCCTGGCGTGAAGCGCTGGGAGCTTGCAGGTAGCTACCGCCGTGGCCGTGAGACCGTAAAGGATTTAGATTTTATCCTGTCGACGGAGGATCCGCTTGCAGTTAGAGACTATTTAACGCAGTTTGAGCATATACACGCCATCATTGGGCAGGGTGAAACAAAGGTATCACTGGAATTAACGTACGGAGATACGATCGTACCTGTTGATTTTAGAATGATTGAAGACCGTTCGTTTGCAACAACGCTCCATCACTTTACTGGTTCAAAGGATCATAATGTGATGATGCGTCAGCTTGCGAAAAAGCGTGGCGAGAAGATCAGTGAGTACGGTGTGGAGGTAGAAGAGACGGGAGAAGTGCTGTACTTTGAGACAGAGTCAGACTTCTTTGCGCATTTTGATCTACCGTTTATTGCACCTGAAAGACGAGAAGGAACAACGGAAATGGAGCAGGACGTCAAAGACCTGGTTCAACTTGACGATATAAACGGCGATTTACACATGCACACGACGTGGAGCGATGGTGCTCAGTCGATTGAAGAAATGATCGAAAGATGCCAAGAAAAAGGCTACTCCTTTATGGCAATCACCGATCATTCGCAGTATTTAAAAGTGGCGAATGGCTTAACGGTGGAAAGATTGAAACGTCAGCATGAGGAAATACGTACATTACGAGAGCAGTACAACGATATTTATGTGTTCACTGGTATTGAGATGGATATTTTACCTAATGGCGATCTTGACTATGAAGATGAGGTATTGGAGCACGTCGATTTTGTGATTGCGTCGATCCACTCCTCGTTTCAACAAGATCAAGAGACGATTATGGAGCGGTTAGAGAAGGCGTGTCGCAACCCGCATGTGGCGATGATTGCTCACCCTACAGGGCGACTCATCGGTAGACGTGATGGCTATGATGTCGATTTAGATCGTTTAATTGAGCTTGCAAAAGAGACAAACACGATTTTGGAGCTAAACGCCAATCCAAATCGATTAGATTTAGAAGCAAAGTGGTTAAAGAAAGCGCAGGAGGCAGGAGCCCTCATTGCGATTAATACAGATGCACACCGCTACGATATGCTCGAGCATATGCCGGTTGGTGTTAAAAACGCGCGTCGCGGCTGGTTATCGAAAGACACGGTAGTAAATACGTGGTCAAAGGAGAAGCTCGCGGAGTGGTTGCAGAGTAGATAACGGAAGGATGACTAGATGATGATGGAACGAGTTTGTCGTGTCCTTGAATACGATAAAATGAAGGAGCAACTCATGCCATACGCTGGCTCAAGCTTAGGTAAGCAGCGTGTGAGTGAGCTCATGCCTTCATTAGATTTTACCCATATACAAAAAGAGCAAAAGAAAACGGCGGAAGCGAGCAAGGTTGTCCGTCTAAAAGGACAGGCTCCTTTAGGCGGCCTGCGCGATATCCGCGCGTCCATTAAGCGTACGGAGATTGGCGGATCGCTAAATGCGCATGAGCTACTAGACATCTCCTCGACGATTTATGCGAGCAGACGCTTCAAAACATTTGTTGAGACGATGGTAGAGGACGAGATTGAGCTCTCGATTTTACCTGAGATGGTAGCGGAAATTGTGCCTCTAACGGATCTGCAGCGTGAGATTGATCAAGCAATCGATGAGAACGGGCACGTGCTTGATTCGGCGAGCCCAGCGCTTCGCACGATCAGACAACAGATTCGCTCGCATGAATCCGCGGTCAAGTCCAAGCTCGAGAGCATTACTAGATCTTCTTCGGGACGGAAAATGCTGTCGGACGCCATCGTAACGATCCGTAATGATCGTTACGTTATTCCAGTTAAGGCAGAGTACCGTGGTCACTACGGTGGAATCGTGCATGACCAGTCTTCATCTGGTGCGACCCTCTTTGTAGAACCGGAGAACGTCGTCCAAATTAATAACCAGCTTCGCGAAGCCCGCACGAAGGAAAAATACGAGGTGGAGCGAATTTTAGTGGAGCTGTCTGGAAAAGTAAGTGAGTTTACAGGTGAGTTATCGGTGATCGTCGCAACGATGACAGAAGTAGACTTCATGTTTGCGAAAGCAACGTATGCCGCTGCGATGAAGGCAACGGAGCCTAATCTAAACGAAGATGGCGTTGTAAGTATGAAAAAAGCGCGGCATCCATTAATCTCAAAAGATGATATCGTTCCTATTGATATTGAGCTTGGCGACCGTTTTACTTCGTTAATTATCACGGGTCCAAACACAGGTGGTAAGACCGTTACGCTCAAAACGCTCGGTCTCCTCACCTTGATGGTACAATCCGGTCTTCACATTCCGGTTGAGGACGGATCGACTGCTGCTGTCTTCCAAAAGATTTTCGCAGACATTGGTGATGAGCAGTCCATTGAGCAAAGCTTGAGTACCTTCTCCTCGCACATGACAAACATCGTTTCGATCATGGAGCAGGTGGACTTCCAGTCACTCGTCCTCTTTGACGAGCTTGGCGCAGGGACAGATCCTACGGAGGGGGCGGCGCTTGCGATGTCGATCCTCGATCACGTGTACCGAGTTGGCGCGCGAGTAATTGCAACGACTCACTATAGTGAGCTCAAGGGCTATGCGTACAACCGCGAAGGCGTCATGAACGCGAGCGTAGAGTTTGATGTGGAAACATTGAGACCGACGTACCGCTTACTTATCGGCGTTCCTGGCCGCAGTAACGCCTTTGCAATCAGTAAAAGACTCGGGCTGCGCGATGCCATTATTGACGAGGCAAAAGGATACGTGTCCGAAGACAGTAACAAAGTCGAGAAGATGATCTCTTCTTTAGAGGATAGTCGCAAGCAGGCAGAGCTCGATCACGAGGAAGCGAAGAAGCTTCGCGCGGAAGCGGAGCAACTCCACCGCGATCTTCAAGAAAAAATGGAAGAACTCGATGAAAACCGAGACAGACTGCTTCAGTCAGCAGAAGATAAAGCAGCTAAATACGTGAAAAAAGCGCAGGAGGAAGCAGAGCAAATCATTGCAGAGCTTCGCGAGCGTCAAAAAAATAACCCTGCGATTAAAGATCACGAGCTTATCGATGCACGAAAGCGATTGAGCGAAGCGGAACCAAATCTCGTAAAGAAAAAGGCTCCAAAGCCAAAACTACCAAAGCCGAAGATCGATAAACTGATCCCAGGTGATGAAGTCAAAGTCATTAGCTTTGATCAAAAGGGTCACATTGTAGACAAAGTAAATGACAAAGAATATTACGTCCAGCTCGGCATGATGAAGATGAAGGTTAAAAAAGACGATATCCTTTATCTTAACCGTCCTAAAGCAGTCGAAACGAAGGCACTGTCAAACGTACGAGGTAGAAATGCGCACGTGAAGACGGAGCTCGATCTGCGTGGAGAGCGCTTTGAGAATGCGATGCTAGACGTTGAAAAGTATTTAGATGATGCGGTATTAGCTGGCTATCATCAAGTATCCATCATTCACGGTAAAGGGACCGGCGCGCTTCGAAAAGGCGTACAGGAGCTATTGAACAGTCATCCTAACGTAGCAGAAACGCGTTTAGGCTCTGCAGGCGAAGGTGGCTCAGGCGTTACCGTGGCCAAGCTGAAGTAAAGAGGGGGACTCGAACGTGGAGGCATTTTTTCAGCACAGCTACATGTTTACAGCAGGTATTTACAGCATCGTCGTTATCTTCATTATCGTAGCATTAGCGATTTTTGAGTGGATCACGTCCTATAAAACTTGGGAAGAGATCAAACTCGGCAACATCGCAGTCGCACTCGCAACTGGCGGAAAAGTGTTTGGGGTGGCAAACGTTTTCCGTTATTCGATCGAAGCAAACGACTCCGTCTTAGCCATGCTTGGCTGGGGTGGATTCGGATTTTTACTCCTGCTGTTCGTTTATTTTATCTTTGAATTTTTAACGCCAGGCTTCAAAGTAGACGCAGAACTCAAGGCAGATAACCGCGCCGTCGGACTCATCTCCTTCATCCTCTCCGTCTCTCTGTCGTTCGTGATCGGCGCAAGCATATAAGCTCTTGGAGGTCTAAGTTGTGGAAACATTATCGAAGGTATTAATGGTGCTATGTGCACTATTTGTAGTGGGTGGCTTCATCTACTGGTTTTTCTTCATATAACAAGTTGGCACCGTACCTAAAATAGGTACGGTGTTTTTTATTCGAATCTTCGATTCTCCTACGCTCTCGGCTGGCACTTTCCTGAGGGGCTTACTCAACTATTTCGACCGGCCAAACCAATGGCCGTTCGAAAGGATTTTCGTTACGCGAAAGTTCCCCTCTAGGAGACGCCAGCCTTCGCTTCGGACAATCAAAGGTAACTGAACTTAATACGGTTTTTCTATTTATTAAGTGATGAGGAGTCAGCTCTGCGAACGCCCTTCGACATTAGCGAGAAGTCTGCGGACTTTGCAGACGAACGAAAGCATCAAGGAAGCAAGCCTTGCAGTTAGAAATCAGTGAGTGCTTTTCTCGCTGGTTTCAGGCAAGCGGTTGATGCTAACCATATGGTAAGAGGAGTCAGCTCTACGAACGCCCTTCGACATTAGCAGGGTCAGTGCCTGAGCCTACTCGTCGGGCAGGAGTCGACTGTCGTCTCCTCCTAAACGCCCTTCTGCGTGGTCTCATTCCCTGCCTATTCCTGCTAATTGTCTCCGGGCATTCTCCGAGTCTGCCTCCTCTAGAGATTCTAGGGAGAAGGGTAATTAATAGATTAGGAAAGGTCGAGAGCTAACCAAAACAAAGAGCCAAACCCAAACGCAAATTTACGATCGCAGAAGTATTAGAAATGAAAACACGGTGTTAAAAAATGTAAGGTAGCAGCAAGTGAAGGGAACCGCCGATATTGTGAAGAGAAAGCACCACGTTATGAAGAGAAATGCTTACAGTAATAAGCGAAGGATTTAAAGATGAATGGACCCCATCGATTAAGTTAGAGGATGTTCAAGAATGTTTTAATGGACCTACTACTCCGATAAATACATCTTTTCTTGATAACAATAAATGGGCTCAAACCACGCGTTTCTGTTGATTTACTATGTTTTAAACCATGTTTTTGGCAAAGAGTTAGGAATATTTGACGAAGTCGCATCGGCTATTCCTGATTTTAATCACTATGATGTTACTGAAAAAGTAGATGTGCTGTCTGTTTTGCAAGAGGTCTTGACCAATTCTTGGTCGGAAGAGGGAGAACTAGCCTACTTTTGTATCGTCAAAGTGGTGGCAAATGAATATTCAGAAGGACTTCATTCAATGTTGAAACAAGATATAAGAGACAGCGTTTATTTTGAAAAACATTGTCTCAAATTAAAAGAAGTACTTCTACTATTTAGTCGAGCTGCGGTGCAGCAGTACTATCTAAAAAACCATTAAGAACATATAAATTTATCACGAAAATAATTAAATTTAAGGAGACTAGGGTTTTATCCCAGCCTCCTTCTTTGCTGTTTCTTCAATATATTCTCTAAAATCCCTACAAAAAGTTTTAACAAAAGTTCTAAATGTTACTTGTGCAATTGGTTCTTGTTTTACTTGATTTTAGACGTATTTTCAATTTCGGTGTACTAAATTTGGGTAAGTAATTAGTTAACCGTCATTTCAATATCATTTATCTCTATCTCATGCTGCTTTTCATTAACACTAAATTTAGCTAATAGATTCAGTGTATAAGTGCCAGGCTCTAAATTCAGTGAGCCAGATTCTTTGTAACTATGATTCTTATTTAGTATTGTAGTTTGTCTAAAATCATCAAAGGCATAACTAGTATTATCAACAGCAATAGCTGTTAAAGGAGAACCGAAAACTAATTCAACTGAATCCTCGCCTGTATAAGTCAAAATAGTTTCGATATCTCCTTCCGTACTAAGATTGTAATCAAGTTGGAAATCCTCTTCATCATTAGTTGGATTTAAATTTTGGTTTGTACTAGCTCCATTATAGTTATTTCCACATGCAGAAATCAAAACAACAATTATTAGGAAAAAGGATAATTTTTGCATAGTTATCACCTCATTATAATATTTCTTACCAAGTAACTGGAGTTAGACCTAGTTGACGTGTAACGTGAGTAACATGAGAATAGACAGTCCATCCCTCTAATTTCCCTTTGTGAACGCCCTTCAGAGTATTGTTGTGATGTATTAATCCACCGCTATCGCCAACTTGGCTGCTATAAAGAGAAGCTCTTAACCCTTCAAAATATCTTCGCCCATAAAAGGATCGATTTGTTGTATATCCGTTAGCATTTTTGCCATGAATTATACTACAAGAGTTACCATGCATCCCGGATTTACATACAATGTCACCAATTTGATCGTTGCCTGCTACCTCTAAATTTGATAATCTAGTAGCTGTGTTATAAATTCTATTACTTAACAAAGCATTAGAAGATACCCTAATACCCATTGCATCGACAGCCCCCCCATAATGAGCTCTACTGCTTACTGTACCTATATAAGAGCCACCTTGATAAAGACCTAAACCCTGTTGTCCTGCCCAACAATGACCAGCCGTAATTATATAAGGGTTATTAGATGAATCTATAGCAGAATATGCGATGGAGCAATTACCGGTTGTATTTGGGTTTCGATCAATTACTAATCCACTTCTTAGAGGCCTAGTTGTTGCCGATCTAGATTCGTCGAATATTGGAGCAGGGGAATCAAGCATAATAATATTAAAAACTGAGTAGTCTTCGAGTTTTACGTATTCACTTAAAACTTGAATAACTTTCGAGTTATTGATCTCATTGTCTTCTAAAATTCCAATATCTATTTTTTGATTTACAAAATCTACGAACATAAACTCATAATTTATCTGTTTAGCTATATCATTTAGGTTTTATTAATTATAGAAGTTATCTCATCAAGCTCGTCTTCAGAATACTCAGCATGATATAGGACAATATCAATTTCTGAATTATTATTTAGCGTATTTAGAGAACGATTATTATTTTTTATAATATTTAAATCAGTGCCCGGTTTAAAGCCGAAAAAAATATCTCCACCACTTGCTTGATCGATATAGCTTCCTAAGTAGTTATCCTCTAAGTATTTAGAACTTTTGATTATATCTTGAATCTTATTGGTAGTCTCTTTTTGTTCTTCAAGCCTAGTTGATAAATCCTGTTCTTCCTCATCAGTCATATGCACTCCAAATTTCAAAGAAATATTCCCCTCTAAAATAAGATCTTCTAAATCAGTAGCATCGCTATTTATACCAAAAAGCTCTCTTTCTTCAATCACTTTATTAACAGTTTCTTCTGTTACAGACATATTATTAGAGTTAGAATTTGCATGCGCATAAGAAAAAGGGATAATAAAAAAAGCTAAAAATGCACCTATAATTGTTTTCATAAAATAAAACTCCTCAGTTAATTTATTTGTGATGAAAATTAATAACCCTCCTTATAATTTTTGGAACCACCCAACTAACAATATTTAGCATAAAAGAATATTGTTAGTTTATCATTAATAAATTTAGTAACTGATTATATTATTAAAATAGATAAGAATATGCTAGTAAATAGTTTAGTAAGTTTAATAATTTAATACAGACATCGAAATGTACTAATAATAATATCACGACGTTATGACGAGCAAGATGCCGGAAGTGACGCGCAAGGTGAGAGAAGTAATGAGAAAGCACTAAGTGAAGCGAACCGTTGCTTTTGTGAAGAGAACGCACCACGTAATGAAGAGTAAGTTGCCAGAAGTGACGTGCAAAGTGGAAGGAGTGACGAGAAAGCAAAAATACGTAGTGTCACTAACCTAAAGAAGCTCTTTTCTCTTGCCTTCTTAAATCAAACGCAGAGCTGGCAGACCCAGAAGACATTCGGAGACAATCCATAGGGGAAAGAGGTCTTTGAGATCCCACAGGAGGCGTTAATGGTAAGGCGGCAGCCGCGCCATGCCGACGAGGAAGCTCAAAGACCGGCCCTATGGATGTCGTAGAGTGTCTGGAGGGCTGACAGCTCGAAGTGCAGATTTAAACTGTTTGGCAATTAATCAATCTAGCCCGAAGGGCTGATCTTGAAATTAGATAGCACTTGATTAACCGTTTCAAAAACCTCTCCAATTCACAATTTTTCAAAAATATAGCTTTTAGTGTTTCTTTTTGTATCCGTTTTCATTACAATATTAGTAAGAGAGAAGAATGCCTGATTTGGAGGAGCATAAAAAGAGACGCCCTCTAAGCTTAGAGAAAGGAAAAGCGAATAAGAAGGAGGTTGTGCCGTGGAAACGTTAACGAAAAAACCTTGGTTTGATCAATATCCAGCTGAAATACCGACTTCCATTGAGTACGAAGAGATGACGCTACAAGGGTACTTGAAGCGAGCAGCAAACGAATTTCCTACTAAGAGTGCCCTTCACTTTATGGGAACGGAAATGTCTTATAAAGAGCTATATGAGGCATCACTCAAGCTTGCCAATCAGCTTCGTACTATCGGCGTTGAACAAGGGGACCGCGTAGCCATCATGCTTGCCAATACACCACAAGCCGTTATTTCTTATTATGGCGCACTGTTTGCAGGAGCGATTGTCGTGCAAACGAACCCTCTCTATGTGGAGAGGGAAATAGAGCACCAAATGACGGATTCAGGTGCGAAAGTGATGATTTGCCTAGATCTCGTTTATCCAAGAGTGGCAAAGGTAAAGGACAAAACGCCTCTAAAACACATCATTGTGACGGGGATTAAAGATTACCTTCCTTTCCCTAAGAACGTGATCTATCCGTTCATTCAAAAGAAAAATACGGGTATCAAAGTGGATTTAACTTACACTGACACACTTCTAAGCTTTACCGCTCTTTTAGAAAAAGGGTCGAAGGAAGAAATACCGCTTTCGATTGATCCAAAACAAGATTTAGCTCTTTTGCAATACACAGGGGGAACGACCGGACCTGCAAAAGGAGTTATGCTTACGCACTATAATTTAGTTGTTAATACTCAGCAGTGTGAAGAGTGGATGTACAAGATGAAGCACGGCGAAGAGGTTATTATCGCCGCTCTCCCATTTTTCCACGTATACGGGATGACGACTGTGATGAACTTAGCGATTCGGATGGCATTTAAAATGATTATTATTCCTAAATTTGATCCGAAGGCTATTTTAAAATCGATTGAGAAGCATAAAGCGACGCTCTATCCAGGCGCGCCGACGATGTACATTGGGCTATTAAATCACCCAGATATTCAAAAGCACGATTTATCCTCGATAAAAGCGTGTATTAGTGGATCGGCGCCACTGCCTGTCGAGGTGCAGTCACGATTTGAGACAGCGACAAAAGGTAGCCTAGTAGAAGGATACGGATTAACGGAGACATCACCTGTAGCCATTGCTAACTTTATATGGGGAAGAAGAAAGCAGGGCTCCATTGGAGTACCGTGGCCAGATACAGATGTCACCATTCTTTCGGCAGAGGCAGGGGAGGAAGCAGAGCCGAATGAGGTTGGTGAGATCATGATTAAAGGTCCGCAGGTGATGAAGGGTTACTGGAATCAGCCAGAGGCTACGCAAGCATCCTTTAGAGGAGATTGGTTCTTGACTGGTGACATGGGTTACATGGACGAAGAAGGTTTCTTTTATATTGTTGATCGTAAAAAAGATATGATCATTGCAGGTGGATTTAATATTTATCCACGTGAAGTGGAAGAGGTTCTTTATGAGTATGATAGCGTGCAGGAGGTTTGTGTCATTGGCGTTCCTGATCCTTACCGTGGGGAGACGGTTAAGGCGTTTATTGTACCAAAAGAGGGCCAATCGATTAATGAGTCTGACTTAGATGAATATTGCCGTAAGCACTTAGCTGCGTTTAAAGTACCAAAGTTTTATGAGTTTAGAGACGAACTCCCAAAAACAATGGTAGGTAAAATTCTAAGACGTGTACTCGTTGAGGAAGAAAAGAAAAAGAGAGAAAATACGTAATCAGCCTATCAGGGGCACGCGTTTTCGTGTGAGCCCCTGATTATCTGTTTAGCATTTTTGCGCAAGAGAGAGGGTTGCTTTCTTCTTCATAGAGGGAAGGAATAATGGAGGAGAACATCATGCAGCAAGAGACAATCGCACGACCATGGATCGATCAATATCCAGCAGATATTCCAGAGACAATCGAGTACGATGAGCATACGTTGCATCACTATTTAAAAAAAGCAGCAACAGAGGTACCAAAAAAATCGTTGCTTGAATTTATGGGTAAAGAAATGTCGTATCAGGAAGTCTATGATGCAGCTCTACGATTTGCCAATGGATTACAAAAGCTCGGAGTGAAAAAAGGGGACCGTGTCGCGATTATGCTCGCTAACACCCCACAGTCCGTGATTAGCTACTATGGCATACTGATGGCTGGTGGTATTATTGTCCAAACAAATCCGCTCTATATGGAGCGCGAGCTTGAACATCAAATGATCGACTCTGGAGCGACAGTCATGATTTGTTTGGACCTTGTTTATCCAAAGGTGCAAAACGTTCGTGACAAAACGGCGTTAGAGCATGTGATCGTCACGCGGATTAAGGACTACTTGCCTTTCCCAAAAAACGTGATCTATCCGTTCATTCAAAAGAAAAATACGGGTATGGACGTCAAAGTCGATTTTGATGCACACAATCACGACTTTGTCCGATTCATACAGTCAAATAGAAGTCTTGAAATGAATGTGTATATTGATCCAAAAGAGGATCTAGCGCTACTACAATACACTGGTGGAACGACAGGCGTTGCGAAGGGCGTTATGCTCACACACTACAATTTAGTTGCAAATACGACACAGTGCATTCGCTGGATGCATAAGATAGATCATGGCAATGAAGTTATTTTAGGAGCACTTCCATTCTTCCACGTGTATGGAATGACGGTTGGCATGAACTTTTCTGTCATGGATCGCTCGAAGCTTGTTATCCTGCCTAAGTTTGATACAACGCAAACGTTAAAAGCGATTCAAAAGCAAAAAGTAACGATCTTCCCTGGTGCACCAACGATGTACATAGGGCTTTTAAACGATAAGAATGTCGAGAAATTCGACCTGTCTTCTATCAACATTTGTATTAGTGGATCAGCGCCACTTCCGCTTGAAGTGCAACAGCAGTTTGAGTCCAAAACAGGAGGCAAACTCTCAGAAGGATTCGGATTAACAGAGGCGTCCCCTGTCACGCACTTTAATTTAATGTGGGGCAAACGCCCGCAAGGTAGCATTGGCTTACCTTGGCCAGATACAGACGTAAGCATTGTTTCGGCCGAGACGGGAGAGCAGGCTAAGCCAGGCGAGGTGGGCGAATTAATTATTCGCGGTCCGCAGATTATGCGCGGATATTGGAATCGTCCTGAAGAAACCGCGGCGACCCTTCAAAACGGATGGCTGTATACGGGTGACATGGGATACATGGATGAAGAAGGCTATTTTTATATTGTCGATCGCAAAAAAGATATGATTATTGCAGGTGGATTTAATATTTACCCCCGTGAAATTGAAGAAGTCCTGTTTGAGCACCCAGCAATAATGGAGGCCGTCGCTATCGGGATTCCAGATCCTTATCGCGGGGAAACGGTAAAAGCGTTTATCGTACTTAAAGATGGTGCGAAGGCAACGGAAGAAGAGCTAAACGCTTTTTGCCGAAAGCAGCTTGCCGCGTATAAAGTGCCACGTAGCTATGAATTCAGACAAGAACTACCTAAAACGATGGTAGGGAAAGTGTTAAGACGCGCGCTCCAAGAAGAAGAGAAGGAGCGTATGACTAGCTAATGACGCCATTAATCTGATAAAGTAAAAAATATACCGCTCTTTTATTGACAGAAAGAGCGGTATTCGGTAACATGACATTATGAATGAATGGTCATTCATTTATTGGGTCAGCGAGGAGTCGAAGCACAATGGCAAAAAAGCGCGGAGTTAAATACGATAAAATAATTGATGCCGCTGTCAAGGTGATTGCCAAAAATGGCTATCATCACTCACAGGTTTCTAAAATAGCGAAAGAGGCAGGAGTAGCAGATGGCACCATCTATCTCTACTTTAAAAATAAAGAGGACATTTTAATCTCGCTCTTTGAAGAGAAGATGGGTTCCTTTGTCGGACACATTAAAGAGACGATGGAAAAAGAGGAGTCAACGAAGCAAAAGCTTTTTATCCTCATTGAAATGCACTTAAAGCAGCTGGAGAAAGATCATGACTTAGCGCTTGTCACACAGTTAGAGCTAAGGCAGTCCAATATTTCGATTCGACTACGAGTCAACGAAGTGTTAAAGGGCTACTTGAAGCTCATTGATTCTGTCATTTTAGAAGGGCAGGAAAACGGACTCTTCGATACAGACTTAGACGTTCGAATCGTGAGACAGCTCATCTTTGGGGCGATTGATGAGGTCGTAACAAACTGGGTTATGAAGGATCACCGCTATGAGCTAGCTCCTCTTGCAGCAAGCATACATGCGTTTTTGTTAAAGGGATTAGCAAAAGCTACATAATTAAAAAGGTGAGTGATAGTAATGGAAGCCTATCAATATGTAAGGCTCAAGACAGATGACAAGGTTGGTATTATCACATTAGATAACGCTCCAGCAAACGCTCTGTCACAAGGCATGATTCAAGAGATCGGGAAAGCAGTCGAAGAGTTAACAGAGTCTGGTGACGTATACGCTATTGTCATCCACGGGGAAGGTAGATTTTTTGCGGCCGGAGCTGACATTAAAGAATTTACGGACGTGAAGCACGGAGACGATTTTCAGACACTAGGTCTCGACGGTCAACGAATTTTCCGTTCCATTGAGACAGGCACGATCCCTGTTATTGCGGCTATTCACGGCGCAGCGCTTGGAGGCGGATTAGAGCTTGCCATGGCCTGTCACCTGCGAGTTGCAGCAACGAACGCAAAGCTTGGATTGCCAGAGCTAACACTTGGACTAATTCCCGGATTTGCTGGAACGCAACGCTTACCTAGACTAATCGGCCAATCAAAAGCAATGGAGCTTCTACTCACTTCTGATTCGATTTCCGGAGAGGAAGGCGCGCGACTAGGTCTCGTCAACCGTGCTGTCGAAGAAGAGAATGTGCTAGATGAGGCTCTAGCTTTGGCACATAAGATAGCAGCTAAAAGTCGCCTAACCGTGGAATATTCGATGGAGCTATTGGCTATTGCTGATCGTGAGCCGTTAGAGCGAGGGCAAGAGAAGGAAGCGGTGTATTTCGGCAACGTCTTTGACAAGCGAGATGCAAAAGAGGGTATTCAAGCCTTTTTAGAAAAACGAAAGCCAACGTTTAATAAGAAATAGTTAAGCTGCCTTGTGCAGCTTCTATTATAAATGGAAATGAAAGCGTTTAACCACTTAACTTATCCAGGAGGGGTAAAGCATGAACATTTTTGTTATCTTAAAGCGAACATTTGATACAGAGGAAAAAATCTCGATTAAGAACGGAAAAATAGACGAAGACGGTGCTGAATTCATCATTAACCCATATGATGAATATGCCGTTGAAGAAGCAATCACACTGCGCGATGAGCACGGTGGTGAAGTAACGGTCGTGACAGTAGGGGAAGAAGAAGCAGAGAAGCAGCTCCGTACAGCGCTCGCAATGGGTGCCGATAAAGCCGTACTGCTAGACTCCGAGGACGTAGAAGATAAAGATCAGTTTACAACGCAGGCGATGCTTACTGCATATTTTAAAACACAAGAAGTAGATATTATTTTAGGTGGGAACATTGCCGTTGACGGTGGCTCTGGTCAAATTGGTCCTCGTGTCGCGGATCAACTAGGAATCAACTATGTGACATCTATTACAAAGCTTGAAATCGAAGATGGTGTAGCAAAGATCGAGAAGGATGTGGAAGGCGATCAGATGATGGTAGAAGTACCACTACCTGTCCTTGTTACAGCGCAACAAGGCCTAAACGAGCCACGCTATCCATCGTTACCAGGAATTATGAAGGCGAAGAAAAAGCCTCTAGAAACGCTAGATTTAGATGATCTTGACTTAGATGAAGACGATGTAGAGGCGAAAACGTCTGTCATTGAACGTTACCTACCACCTGAGAAGCAAGCGGGTAAAATTCTTGAGGGTGATCTTGATACGCAAGTACAAGAGCTCGTTACACTACTAAAAAATGAAGCGAAAGTAATTTAAAGGGGGAGCTACGAATGTCAAAAGTTCTTGTTATAGGTGAAGTAAAAGACGGCGCGTTTCGTCAAGTATCCTTTGAGGCGATCGCAGCAGCAAAATTAATCGACGACGCGGCAGAAGTAGTTGGAGTCGTACTCGGAGCAAACATTACAGATGTCGCATCTGAGCTATATGCGTATGGCGCGGATCGCGTTGTCGTAGTCGAGCATCCTCACTTAAAAGAGTATACTCCTGAAGGCTACTCACAGGCACTTCAAGAAGTTATTTCCGAAGAAAATCCAGAAGGAATTGTGATGGGGCATACGGCAATCGGCCGCGATATCATGCCTAAGCTCGCAAGTAAGGTTGGCTCTGGACTAATCTCAGACGCAGTCGCAATCGAAGACGGTCCAGTCTTCATTCGACCAATCTACTCCGGTAAAGCATTTGAGAAAATTGAGGTCGAAGATGGGCTAACGATGGTTACGGTCCGTCCAAACAACATTGCATCACTTGAGCAGGATACTTCCCGAACAGGTGACGTTTCAAAGATAGACGTTGATGTGAAGAACCTACAAACGATTATCAAAGATATCGTGAAGAACACAACGTCAGGCGTTGATTTATCGGAAGCGAATGTTATCGTAGCTGGCGGACGCGGTCTAAAAAGCGGAGATAACTTCGGCATTTTAGAAGAGCTTGCTGACGTATTAGGTGGAGCAGTTGGAGCTTCTCGTGGAGCGTGTGACGCAGAATACTGCGACTACGCTCTCCAAATCGGGCAAACAGGTAAAGTTGTTACACCAGATTTATATATCGCTGTAGGTATCAGCGGAGCAATCCAGCACGTTGCTGGAATGTCTAACTCGAAGATTATCGTTGCGATCAATAAGGATCCAGAAGCAGAGATCTTCCAAATTGCAGACTACGGAATCGTAGGCGACCTATTTGATGTACTACCAAAGCTCACGGACGAATTTAAAAAAGTACTCGTTTAATGATTTGCGCAGGGCGGGGGAGTGAATGCCCTCTCTGCGTTTTTTTATTTTGGACTTATCTGTGAGAAATGCTGTCTCTGCTTAGAATACAGTGGCGATGTGCGCATGAGATTTTTCATGCGCACATTCAAGTAAGAGAAGTCTTTATTCTTTGAATAAGGAACATAACTTTGGGATAAGGCACATAACTCTATGCAACATGCTTTAGAATACAGTGGCTCTTCGCGCATGCTATCTTTCGTGCGCGCATTCAAACATAGAAGTCCATAACTTTAGAATGAGGCACATAAAAACAGAATAAGGAACATAACTTTGAGATAAGGCACATATCTCTGTGCAAAAGGTAGGAGAAATCCATAACTTTGAAATGCGGAACATAAAATCTTAATAGGGAACATAACCACTCCAATAAAGCACATAACTAAAGCATGCGGAACATAACTACCCCAATACGAGCAAAACAACTCTATTACCACTCCCTTTTAACCCAATCACCATAGATAAACCCCGTATAATCACCTTACAATCCGCAAAAGCTAGTAAAACTGAACGCATTTCATCTTCGTGAGCAGTTATTTTGCACTTTACCAATTATTACGTTACTGTCTAAGAAGCAGGAAGCAGAGTGTTTTTCTTTTCTTGCTTCGTGTTGTATAATTCAATATGTGAAATCAAGCATACATGAGGAAAGATATAAGGAGGAGTTTTAACAATGGCAATTACAAATGTAACAGATCAGACTTTCGCAGAACAAACTGGTAATGGTGTTGTATTAGCAGACTTTTGGGCACCTTGGTGTGGACCTTGTAAGATGATCGCTCCTGTACTTGAAGAGTTAGACGGAGACATGGGTTACCAAGTGAAGATCGTAAAGCTTGATGTAGACGAGAACCAAGAAACTGCAAGCAAGTTTGGCGTAATGAGCATCCCAACGCTTCTAGTATTCAAGGATGGCGAAGTTGTTGACCAAATCGTCGGCTTCCAACCAAAAGAAGCACTTGCAGAAACACTAAACAAGCACCTGTAAAAAGTAGATAAACAATGGATATAATGGTGTCATGACGCGTAATGTCATGGCGCCATTTTTTAAAGACTTTACCCATATTTTCTGCCAAAAAATAAAGAGAAAAGGAGGAGTTTGGTGGAAAACATCCGCAATAAGCTAGCAATTTTACCGGGGCAACCAGGATGCTATTTAATGAAAAATAAGCATGATCAGATTATTTATGTAGGGAAAGCCAAAACGCTAAAAAATCGAGTGCGCTCGTACTTCACAGGGTCGCACGATACAAAAACGCAGCGGCTAGTGAGTGAAATACGTGACTTTGAATATATTGTGACCTCTTCAGACTTGGAGGCACTGGTCTTAGAGCAAAATCTCATCAAAAAATATGAGCCTCGCTATAATATTTTACTAAAAGACGATAAAACATATCCTTTCCTCAAAATAACGAATGAAGCACACCCTAGGCTCATCACGACAAGACGGGTAAATAAGGACGGGGCTAAATATTTTGGGCCGTACCCGAATGCGCAGGCGGCAAATGAGACGAAAAAGCTACTTGATCGACTTTATCCGCTGAGGAAATGTCGCACGATGCCAGACCGAGTGTGCCTGTATTATCACATCGGTCAGTGCTTAGCTCCATGTGAATTCGAGGTTACGAAAGAAACGAATCAGAAGCTTGTTATGGACATTACGCGTTTTTTAAACGGAGGACATAAAGAAGTAAAAGAGGATATTACGAAGAAAATGTTTGAAGCATCGGAAGCGATGGACTTTGAACGAGCGAAGGAATACCGTGATCAGGTGCAACACATTGAGGCCGTCATGGAAAAGCAAAAGATGACGATGACGGATCAAACGAATCGCGATGTGTTTGGGTATCACGTGGATAAAGGGTGGATGTGCGTGCAGGTCTTCTTTGTGCGCCAAGGGAAACTGATCGAGAGAGATGTCACGATGTTCCCGACTTATCAAGATCCAGATGAAGACTTTTACACGTTCCTAGGGCAATTTTATTTGGATGATCAGCATGCGAAGCCGAAAGAAATCTTTATTCCAAAGCAGGCGGATCCAGAGATTGTTGCGTCGTTTTTAAATACGAAAGTCATTCAGCCTCAGCGTGGTCAGAAGAAGGAGCTCGTGGAGCTGGCAACGAAAAATGCAAAACTTGCTTTACAGCAGAAGTTCCAGCTGATCGAACGTGATGAAGAACGCACTGTGAAAGCCGTCGAACGTCTAGGGCAAGCGATGGGGATTGATGCTCCGTATCGTATTGAGGCGTTTGATAACTCTAACATTCAAGGTGTGGATCCTGTATCTGCGATGGTGTCGTTTGTTGATGGGAAGCCGGATAAAACGAATTATCGAAAGTACAAAATTAAGACGGTAGAAGGACCTGATGACTACGGCTCCATGCGAGAAGTAGTGAGACGCAGGTATTTACGTCTCTTGAAGGAGGAGCAACCACTACCTGACCTTATCGTCATTGATGGTGGTAAGGGCCAAATCTCCGCTGCACAAGAAGTATTAGAGGATGAGCTTGGTCTATCCATTCCTGTTTGTGGGTTAGCGAAGGATGATAAGCACCGAACGTCTCAGCTGATGATGGGGGATCCCCCTGTTATCGTGCCATTAAAGAAAACGAGCGAAGAATTTTATCTCCTGCAACGAATTCAAGATGAAGTGCACCGCTTCGCTATTTCCTTTCACCGCAATGTTCGGAAGAAAAATGTGTTTACCTCCCTTCTCGATCACGTCGATGGAATTGGCGAAAAGAGAAAGCGAGCGTTATTGAAAGAGTTTGGTTCGTTAAAACGTCTTAAAGAGGCGTCACAGGAAGAAATCGAGCGAGTAGGCATCCCTTCGTCCGTTGCGAAGAGCTTACTCGACGCTATGAACGAAGAAACCCAAAAATAACCGGAGAGCCTGTTTGTCATAGCAGGCTCTTTTTGCTAGGCTTAAAAGGTGCGTGTTTAAACCAAAAACAGGTTTCTAGCACTAGAAAAACAGGAATGTATGATGCGAAGGTTGGATTTTACGAAGGAGGAGTTCACATTGACAACGATCGTTCAGAAGTTTGGCGG
This sequence comes from Paenalkalicoccus suaedae, assembly GCF_006965545.2. Lineage (NCBI taxonomy): Bacteria > Bacillati > Bacillota > Bacilli > Caryophanales > Bacillaceae > Paenalkalicoccus > Paenalkalicoccus suaedae. Next base: position 2,538,584 of record NZ_CP041372.2, on the reverse strand, counting down.
TACTTCTGTAGGAGATGTACAAAAGATCAAAAGGGTAGCTGAACGTATTAAGGAACGTATGGACCGAGGGGAGAAGGTTGTTACCGTAGTTTCTGCCATGGGTAAATCAACAGATGCATTAGTTGATCTAGCGAATGATATTACGGATAATCCAGATCCTCGTGAGATGGACATGCTTCTCGCAACAGGTGAGCAAGTGACCATTTCTCTTGTCGTGATGGCACTAAAAGAAATTGGTGTAGACGCCGTTTCCCTTACTGGCTGGCAGGCTGGCATTATTACGGAAGAAAATCATCAGGATGCACGTATCACCGATATTCGTACCGATAAGATGCAAAAGCACTTAAATGATGGGAAAGCAGTTCTCGTCGCAGGCTTCCAGGGAGTAAGTGAAGATGGCAATATTACGACGCTCGGTCGTGGTGGCTCAGATACAACTGCGGTTGCATTAGCAGCGGCATTGGACGCAGAATCTTGCTCGATTTACACCGATGTAACAGGTGTTTATACAGCCGACCCTCGTTTCGTCAAAAAGGCACGTCAGTTAGCGAGTATCTCGTATGATGAGATGTTAGAGCTTGCGAATTTAGGGGCTGGAGTATTGCACCCTCGGGCGGTTGAGTTTGCGAAGAACTATAACGTAACGTTAGTTGTACGATCTAGTATGGAAGAAGTGGAAGGAACATATGTAGAGGAGGAAGCATCGATGGAGCAAAATCTCGTAGTGCGAGGACTAGCATTTGAAAAAAATATTACGAAGGTAACGGTGGAACGGTTACCTGATCAATTTGATACGATGTCTAATTTATTTACGCTGTTAGCGGATGCGAATATTAACGTAGATATTATTATTCAGCAGATGACCTCTGACCATGGCATCAATGTATCATTCTCTATTGATAGCTCGAATCTAGGGAAAACGTTAGATCTTATTCACAGAGAGAAAGCATCCCTTTGCTATAGCGAAATCCGTCATGAGAGCTCGCTCGCTAAAGTGTCGATTGTAGGATCTGGCATGATTAGTAACCCTGGTGTAGCTGCTAATATGTTTAAGGTACTAGCAAGTGAACAAGTGGCGATTAAAATGGTTAGTACGTCTGAGATTGCCGTATCTGCAGTTGTTCCTGAGGAAGATATGATCCGTGCTTCTGAAGCACTGCATACATCATTTGAATTGGATGCAAAAGAGAAGGAAAAGATTGAAGCGGCAAAAGCGTAACAAGTAGATAGAGGGCTTTGGTCGATAATAGAGTAGAGGCTGAGACAAAAGTGTTTTTACTTTGTCTTGGTCTCTTTTGTTTATGATGGGGGGAAGGAATTCAGAGTGAAAGTGGATAATGGAGGGCTATTTTCGGATAATGTGGGAGTAAAAACGGATAATCGGAGCAGCTTTCCGGATAATGAGGGAGTAAAAGTGGATAATCGGAGGAAGTTTCCGGATAATGAAGGGGCTAAAGCGGATAATCGGAGGAAGTTTCCGGATAATGAAGGGGCTAAAGCGGATAACCGGAGCCTGTTTTCGGATAACTGAAGGGCAAAAGCGGATAATCGGAGTGCTTTTCCGGATAACTGAGGGAGAAAAGCGGATAACCGGAGCCTGTTTCCGGATAACTGAAGGGCAAAAGCGGATAACCGGAGCTTTTTACCGGATAACCAATCCGCACTCCCACTAATCACAGCCCCTCACCCAGCACAAAAAAAGCTAGGACAAAATAATTCTCTTTGTCCCAGCTCCTACTTTTCCTCATTTTACGCGTCTTCTCTCATCGAAGAAGGATCTTTTTTGTCCCATCTCACAGTGATGTGCAGACACGTTGGTTTTTTCTTTTTAACTTCATAGGTCGCTTCCGCAAGTAAGTCCATTTCAAGCTCTGTTAGCTGCGCTAAAAAGCCAGCCTCGAGAGAAAAAGGTCGTTTCGGTTGATAGTCATTGGTCGTTAATTCATAGATGCGTTCACTTCGTTTTTCTTTTAAAAGAGTGAGTGCACCGAAGCTTGCTTTTTCAAAAAAAGTAGCAAGTCCATCTGTTTCAATTTCTTCATGCTTTTTACGTGCAAGGGCTTTTCCTGCCCAATAAAGAATAATTTCTTCATCTTCGCCTAATAGTTCTGGTAAAAGCTCGTGGCGAAATAAGTCGTAGCTGTACTCATTCGTTTTTGACATGCGTCTCCTCCGTCTTATGCGATAAACTATTTATATAGTCTATCATAAATGAAACCCAAAGAAGGCGTAGTCGCGTATAAAATACATATGGTTTTAGAATTTAGCACATGGTATACTTAACCGCGAAATCACGAAGAGGTAAGGTGGCAGTTTATGAAGCTTACGACATTTTTAAGTCCTTTTAGGATTATTGTCATCTCATATATTTTAGCGATGTTTGTTTTTAGTATTTTATTGTTTCTCCCATTTTCGACACAATCTGGCGTGTCGATTAGCTATTCGGATGCTCTCTTTACGGCTGTTAGTGCCGTGAGTGTAACTGGACTAACCGTTTTTAATGTTTCGGAGACGTTTAGTGGCATCGGAATCTTTTTTCTTGCGCTCGCAATTCAGCTAGGTGGAATTGGCGTAATGACGCTAGGGACGTTCATTTGGATGATTCTTGGACGTAAAATTCCACTTTCGCAAAGAATGCTTATCATGGTTGACCAAAATCAAATTTCATTTTCTGGATTAGTAAAACTCATGAGAGGGATTTTATCCGTTGCTCTTGGGATCGAACTTATTGGTGCCTTCATTTTAGGTACATACTATTTAAACTACTTTGATACCGCTGCAGAAGCTTACTACCAAGGGGCTTTTGGAGCATTGTCTGCGTTTACAAATGCGGGATTTGATATAACGGGCCAATCTCTTGTCCCGTTCGCAGATGATTATTTCGTGCAATTATTAACGATCCTATTAATCTTTGCAGGTGCGATTGGTTTTCCAGTATTGATGGAGCTTAGAGAATACTTCTCAAAAAACAATCCTCAGTTTCGATTTAGTTTGTTCACAAAAATTACAACAACAACGTATTTTATTGTTTTCTTAATCGGTGTAGTAGGACTATGGTTAACAGAATTCCAAAACTACTATTCTGGCATGCCATGGCATCAACAATTATTCTTTTCCATGTTCAACTCGGCGACAGCAAGATCTGGAGGTCTCTCTATTATGGAGATGTCGGATTTAACACTTGCTAGTCTTTTGTTACTTTCAGGACTGATGATTATTGGCGCGAGTCCATCCAGTGTGGGTGGGGGAATTCGAACGACCACGCTTGCCGTCATGTTCCTTACGATCCGAAGCTTTGCACAGGGTCGCAGTGATGTAAAAGTATTCGGTCGCGAGGTACACCCAGAGGATCGTCAAAAAGCATTTATTGTCTTATCAGTTTTTGCAATCGGTCTGTTTGGCGCGATTATTTTAATTTCTGCATTCGAGCATAGTGGGCAGTTCGAGCTGATGGCGATTATCTTTGAGGCGAGCTCTGCCTTCGGAACGTGCGGACTGTCGATGGGAATCACAGGCGATCTGTCGTTACCTAGTCAAATAACGCTGATGTTTTTAATGCTCGTGGGTCGCGTGGGCCTTGTTGCCTTCCTATTCTCGATCCGTGGTAAAGAGAAGTCGACGCATTACAAGTTTCCAACGGAGCGCATTATCATTGGCTAATGATTATTGTAAGAAAATAGCGTGTGTATCTATGCACAATGTTTTTCATGCTTTTAGGGAAAGTAGAACTCATCTACTTTCCCTCTTTTTTTGTTTTAAAACGAGAAAATCATATTTTGTAAGCAGAATTATCCATTTTATCCCCAAGGCATGATATACTTTAATCAGAATATTAGTAAGATTGTTCAACTCTAAACGCTTTCCTAACAAAGTAAAATGGTGGTAACGCTTTCTTGACGCAGAGCAATGGGAAGAGTAGAATAATAGATGTCAAAAACCTTCCCACGTTTCCACCAGACGACAAAAAGTAAGCGCATCCGAGTGAGAGTGTGAAGAGGGGAACTATGCACGAATGTATCAACCACTACTTACAGAAATCATTGTTTTAGGAGGAAAGGCAGATGTCTAACAATCGAGAGTTTTTTTACCGCAGGCTTCACTCACTACTAGGGGTCGTTCCACTAGGAGGCTTCATCCTTGTCCATTTTATGGTCAACTACTTCGCAACAAGAGGTGAAGAGGAATTCAATCGCGCAGCAGGATTCATGGAGTCACTTCCATTCCTATATGCCCTTGAAATCGGACTTATTTTTCTTCCATTAATATTCCACGCTGTATATGGCTTATACATTGCCTTTCAAGCAAAGAATAATACTTCCTCCTTTAGCTATTTCCGAAACTGGATGTTCCGCCTTCAACGAATCTCTGGTGTAATCGTCCTTATTTTCGTTACATGGCACGTGTGGGAGACGCGTATAGCAAAGATGTTTGGTGCTGAAGTCAATTTCAATATGATGGCTGAGATCGTGGAGAATCCACTTGCACTTATTCTTTATATCATTGGTATCACCGCTACTACGTTCCACTTTGCAAACGGTTTATGGTCATTCTTTATTTCATGGGGAATCACTGTATCACCACGTTCACAGCAAATTTCAAGCTACGTTTCAATGGGTGTTTTCGTAGTCCTAACGTTTATTGGTGTAAGAGCAATTCTAGCATTTGCAGGAATCGGCGTTTAGCCTAAGAGAAGGAGTGTCAGCATATGAGTAAAGGTAGAGTGATTGTTGTAGGTGGCGGTTTAGCAGGCCTCATGGCAACAATCAAAGCAGCAGAAAAAGGCATGCACGTTGATTTATTTTCAATCGTACCGGTAAAACGCTCGCATTCTGTTTGTGCGCAGGGCGGAATTAACGGTGCACTTAACACAATGGGTGAAGGAGACTCTACATGGGAGCACTTTGATGATTCCGTTTATGGTGGAGACTTTTTAGCAAACCAACCTCCTGTTAAAGCAATGTGTGATGCAGCACCAGAAATTATTCACTTATTAGATAGAATGGGTGTTATGTTTAACCGAACGCCTGAAGGTCTTTTATCCCTTCGTCGTTTTGGTGGTACTCAGCATCACCGTACTGCATATGCAGGTGCAACAACTGGTCAGCAATTACTATACGCGCTTGATGAGCAAGTTCGCCGTCATGAAGCAAGCGGATTAGTAACAAAATATGAAGGCTGGGAATTCCTACACGCAATCCTTGATGATGAGGGTTCTTGTCGTGGAATTACTGCTCAAAACTTAAATTCTTCTGAAATTCATCCGTTCCGCGCAGACGCTGTTATTATGGCGACTGGTGGACCTGGTATCGTATTTGGTAAATCGACAAACTCCATGATCAACACTGGCTATGCGGCTGCTGCCGTTTACGAGCAAGGTGTTTATTATGCAAATGGAGAGTTCATTCAAATTCACCCAACAGCGATTCCTGGAGACGACAAGCTTCGTCTTATGAGTGAGTCTGCTCGTGGTGAAGGTGGTCGAGTTTGGACTTACGATGAAAACGGTAAGCCGTGGTACTTCCTTGAGGAAAAATATCCTGCTTACGGTAACCTCGTACCACGTGATATCGCGACTCGCGAGATTTTCCACGTCTGCGTAGATTTAAAGCGTGGTATTAATGGGGAAAACATGGTGTACCTTGACCTATCTCATAAAGACCCTAAAGAGCTTGATATTAAGCTTGGCGGAATCATGGAAATCTATGAGAAGTTCATGGGTGATGACCCACGTAAAGTACCGATGAAGATCTTCCCAGCGGTTCACTATTCAATGGGCGGACTATGGGTAGACTACGATCAAATGACTAACATTCCTGGTCTATTTGCAGCAGGAGAGGTTGATTATTCAATCCACGGTGCAAACCGTTTAGGAGCAAACTCCTTACTATCATCTATCTATGGCGGTATGGTAGCTGGACCAAATGCAGTTAACTACATTAATGGTTTAGAGACAGCTGCTGAAGATATGTCAGACGAGATCTTTGATCGCCAAGTAAGAGAGGATCAAGCGTTCTTTGATGAAATCCTACAAATGAATGGTACAGAAAACGCGTTTGAGATTCACAAAGAACTAGGTACTCTCATGACAGAGAACGTAACGGTTGTTCGTGAGAATAAAAAGCTACAAGAAACAGATGATAAAATCGTCGAGCTTTTAGAGCGATTTAAGAATATTAACCTCGCTGATACAGCGAAGTGGACGAACCAAAGTGCTATGTTTGTTCGCCAGCTTCGTTCGATGCTAAACCTTGGCCGTGTTATTACAATCGGTGCGTTAAACCGTAACGAAAGCCGAGGCGCTCACTATAAGCCAGAATTCCCTGAGCGTAATGATGAAGAGTGGCTAAAGACTACTAAGGCGAAGTTTAATCAAGCAACAGCTTCTCCGGAATTCGAATACGAAGAAGTGGATGTATCGTTGATTAAGCCTCGTAAGCGAGACTATACTTCGAAGAAAAAGGCCGGTGAGAAGGCATGAGTACAGAAACAAACAAAACAATTGAACTAGTCATCAAGCGTCAGGCGGATCCTAACAGTGCGCCTTACGAAGAGAAGTTTACGATCCCATATCGTCCAAATATGAACGTTATCTCTGCTTTAATGGAGATTCGTCGTAACCCTGTCAATGCAGAAGGTGGAGACACAACGCCAGTAGCATGGGACGCAAGCTGTCTAGAAGAAGTTTGTGGAGCTTGCTCGATGGTCATTAATGGAAAGCCGCGTCAGTCATGTACAGCACTTATCGATAAGCTTGAGCAACCAATTAAGCTTGAGCCAATGAATACGTTCCCTGTTATGCGTGACTTAACGGTCGACAGAAGCCGCATGTTTGACTCGCTAAAGCGTGTGAAGGCATGGGTTCCAATCGACGGCACATACGATTTAGGTCCAGGACCACGTATGCCAGAAGCAAAGCGTCAATGGGCGTATGAGCTTTCTAAGTGTATGACGTGTGGTGTATGTTTACAGGCTTGTCCAAACGTAAACAGCAAGTCTGAATTTATCGGACCTGCAGCACTCTCTCAAGTACGTCTCTTTAACGCTCACCCAACTGGTGCGATGCACAAAGCGGAGCGTCTCCAAACATTAATGGATGGAGAAGGCGGACTTGCAAACTGTGGTAACTCTCAAAACTGTGTAGAAGCTTGTCCAAAGGGTATTCCTTTAACAACTTCTATTGCAGCACTGAACAGAGAGACAACGCTTCAGTCATTTAAGAACTTCTTTGGTACAGATAACACAGCGTGATTTTATAAAGACACCGATGCAGATTGCATCGGTGTTTTTTTTGTCTTTTTGGGGGTGGGGGTTATTCGGATGAGTGCGTGGGCAGTTATGACAAAACGGAGCTTGATTAACCGGAACCTGGGGTCGATTAAGTCAAACTGGAGCTCGATTAACCGGAATCTGGGGTCGATTAAGTCAAACTGGAGCTTGATTAACCGGAACCTGGGATCGATTAAGTCAAACTGGAGCTCGATTAACCGGAACCTAGGGTCGATTAAGTCAAACTGGAGCTCGATTAACCGGAATCGAGGGTCAATTATGACAAACTGGAGCTCGATTAACCGGAATCTGGGGTCGATTAAGTCAAACTGGAGCTCGATTAACCGGACCCGGTACCCAATTAAGTCAAAACAATGCTCACTTAACCGTTCATCCGCTCTCATTCACCGCAACTTAATGATCCAACACTCTCACCTAGACAAATACACACAAATAATGGTAATATTGAATGAATGGTCATTCATTTACTATTAATTAAAGGAGCTGGATAAGATGGCATTACCTGCATACATTGATGATTTGAACACGTGGAAAGAGAAGTTTACATATTTTCAACAAATCCCAGTAAGGTTTTCAGAGACAGATGCATTTGGGCATGTGAATAACACAGTCGCATTCGTCTATTTCGAGCAAGCGCGAATCTCTTATTTTATGGAGCTTGGACTTATGGATGATTGGCAGAAGGAGTCGACCATCGTTGTCACAGCAGATCTACAGTGTGATTACGTGCGTCAGGTTAAATTTGGGGAAACCTTGCATGTTGGTGTTCGTGTCGCACACGTTGGTCGGTCATCGATCGACGTTCATTATATGATCGAAAATGATGATCGCGATCTTTGTATGATTGGACGCGGGCGCATTGTACAAGTTAATAAGGAAACAGGTAAATCACAGGAGTGGACGGATACTATGAGAAATAAATTTACCCAATTTTCGCCTGCTTAAGCACGCATGGAGCCCTGACCTCATAGAGTGAAGGAGAGGACGGGAAGAGGTGACTGAGGTGAGGGATAATCGCTATCGAGAAATATTAACAACGAGAGAGCGGGAAGTATTTGAATTATTGATTCAAGATCGCACAACAAAAGAAGTGGCTGCAGAGTTATTTATTAGCGAAAAAACAGTGCGGAACCATATATCAAACGTGATGCAAAAGCTTGGGGTGAAAGCAAGAACTCAGGCAATCATTGAACTAGTCCGACTTGGAGAGCTGCATATTTAAGTGTACTCATTTCGCGAGCCTCGATATTTGTGCTAAACTTAACGCACGAATATGCAGGGGGAGTAACAACATGGCAGAGTCCTTCACAGTGGAAAAGGTGTTAAACAATAACGTTGTCATATGTCAGTCGGAGGCGAATCAAGAGGTCATTTTTATCGGGAAAGGGATCGGATTTGGTAAAAAGCCTCAAGATGCGTTTACGTCAACGAATTACGATAAAGTATATGCGCTCATTAACGAAGCGGAGCAACAGCAATATCAGCGTCTTGTCACGAATGAGAGTGAGGAGGTACTCTTGATCATTCATGAGGTTATTTCCTTTATTCATGAGGAAATTGGGATTCCTCTTCGTGAGAAGACGATGTTTGCTTTGACGCAGCATTTAGTGCTCGCGCTAGAACGGACGCAAGATGGAGCCGAGATTCAAAACCCATTCTTAACTGAAACAAAATGGTTATACTACGATACTTATTTACTTGCTGAGGAAGTTGTCAGACAAGTATCATTAAAGACGGGCGTAACATTGCCTGAAGCAGAGGTAGGATTCGTGACGCTGCACATTCAAAGTGCGCGACTCGAGCAAGAGCCGGAGCAACAGGTCGACCTCTCTCGCTTTTTAAATTATATCGAAGAAAAAAGTGGACAAAAGCTTTGCAGAGATTCTGTCTCCGTTAGAAGGTTAACGCAGCACCTGCATTTACTAGCAGAGTTTCCTTTCGAACAAGCGGTAATTGATACAAATGTCGATTCCTTATCTTTTTGGTTGAAAGAAAATCATCCCTTATGCTATACTATCTCTCGGAACGTTGTTCGAATGATGGAGAAATCCAAGGGGATCACATTAGCCCAAGGTGAAACAGTGCAGCTAGCGCTGACACTCATATCAGTTGTTAAATCAAAAGCTTAACTCATTTACGTGTAACTGATTCGATCAGGCATAAGTAGAGGGGATAAGAGAGTATAGGCGCAATCCGTCTATTCTGTCTACCTTTACTTATGCCTTTTTTGTTTTACTTTGAGTGGATTTGTGTAAAAATACTTGCAACAAGGTTCTTACATTTGTATCATTAAAGGCAGCAGTGGAACGCTTACAATTATTCTTTAACGGGTATACCCATCTAGGAATGTTTAGTTCCCAGTGCATTCGAACATGCAAACCCTATTTTAACTATACTAAAGGAGTGTTTAGTAATGGCAGAACAAACTTACAAAGTAACAGCAGAAACAGGTATCCACGCACGTCCAGCAACACAGTTAGTAAACAAAGCAGGACAATATGAATCTGAAATTACACTTGAGTATAATGGAAAGTCTGTAAACCTAAAGTCAATCATGGGTGTTATGTCTCTTGGTGTAGGACAGGGTGCTGAAGTAACAATTAAAGCTGAAGGTCCAGATGAGTCTGAAGCAATCGCAGGTCTTGACGAAGTTATGAAGCAAGGATTAGCTGAGTAATGAGCACAACGCTTACCGGTATTGCTGCTTCAGCCGGCATCGCAATCGCAAAAGCCTTCCGCTACGAAGAGCCAGATCTTACGGTTGAAAAAAAATCTGGAGTTAACGTAGAGCAAGAAATTGCTGATTTCGATGCGGCATTAGCAACTTCTAAAGACGAGCTTAAGGTCATTAAAGAGAAAACGCGTCAAGATATGGGTGATGATCACGCAGAAATCTTTGAAGCACACCTTCTCGTATTAAGTGACCCTGAGCTTGTTGATGCAATCCGTACAAAAATTAAGGACGAGGACGTTAATGCTTCCTTCGCTCTAAAAGAAATTTCTGACCAATTTATTTCTATGTTTGAAAGCATGGACAATGAATACATGAAGGAGCGTGCTGCTGACATTCGCGACGTATCGAAGCGAGTACTTGCACACATTCTAGGTCAAGATATCGTTTCTTTAGCTGAGATTAATGAAGAAGTAGTCATCGTCGGAGAAGACCTTACACCTTCAGACACTGCACAGTTAAATAAAGAATTCGTACTTGGTTTTGCCACAAATATCGGTGGACGTACGTCTCACTCTGCGATCATGGCGCGTTCGTTAGAAATTCCTGCAGTAGTAGGAACGAAGACAGTGACACATGATACAGCGAAAGACGTTATGGTTATCGTAGATGGCTTAGACGGTAAAGTAATTATTGATCCAACGGACGCAGAGCTTTCTGAATACCGCCAAAAAGCGGATGACTTTGAAGCACAAAAGCGTGAATGGGCAAAGCTTGTTAATGAACCAACTGTATCAACAGATGGTCATAAAGTAGAGCTTGCTGCAAACATTGGTACACCTAACGATTTAGAAGGTGTAAAAAACAATGGTGCAGAAGCTGTTGGTCTTTACCGCACAGAGTTTTTATATATGGGACGTGACGAGCTTCCTACAGAGGAAGAGCAATTCACGGCCTACAAAAAAGTAGTAGCTGACATGGATGGTAAGCCTGTTGTTATCCGTACACTTGATATTGGTGGCGACAAAGAGCTTCCATACCTTGACTTACCAGAGGAAATGAATCCATTCCTAGGCTTCCGTGCGATTCGCCTATGCCTGGAGATGGATGATATGTTCCGCGTGCAACTTCGTGCGTTACTTCGTGCGAGCGCGTTTGGTAACTTAAAGATCATGTTCCCAATGATTGCGACATTAACAGAATTCCGTGAAGCAAAAGCGATTCTTGAAGAAGAAAAGCAAAAGCTTGTTAAAGACGGCGTTGACGTTAGTGACAAGATCGAAGTTGGAATTATGGTTGAAATCCCATCTACAGCTGTTATGGCGAAGCAATTCGCGAAGGAAGTTGACTTCTTTAGCATTGGTACAAACGACTTAATTCAGTACACGTTTGCTGCAGACCGTATGAATGAGAGAGTGTCATACCTCTATCAGCCTTACAGTCCAGCGATCTTAAACTTAGTTAAGATAATTATTGATGCTTCTCACGCTGAAGGCAAATGGACTGGAATGTGTGGAGAAATGGCTGGCGATTCTATCGCAATCCCACTTCTACTCGGACTCGGCCTAGATGAATTCAGTATGAGCGCAACGTCTGTACTACCTGCGCGTAGCCAAATTTCTAAGCTTAGCCAGAGTGAGGCGGCTGAGGTTGCAGAAAAGGCATTAACGCTTCAAACGGCAGAAGAAGTACAAGAGCTTGTAGAATCAACATTTATGAAGTAATTTATGTAGAGCCATCCTTTTTGGATGGCTCTTTTGTATACATAAAGTGACGAGCCAAAATCATACATATATGACCTGTTTTTGCACTTTACCACCCACAAAAAGTAACAGCACTTGATATTTTTCTACAAAACAAGGAAAATGAACGGTAAGAAACTACGTCTACCATACGAAAGGAAGAGGGACATGACAAATAACCAGCAAACTACTTCAATGACACAGGTGGCACATATCGAGAAGTCACTACGAATGATTTCGGATATTATTAAGCAGAAGGGCCGTGAGATTCTTAATGAATTTCCGATAACTCCGCCACAATTTATTGCACTACAATGGCTTCATGAGTATGGGGATATGACGATAGGAGAACTATCTACTAAAATGTATTTAGCTTGTAGTACAACAACAGACTTAGTAGATCGCATGGAAAAAAATGAGCTAGTTGAGCGTGTGAAAGATACAAACGACCGCCGAGTTGTACGCATACATTTATTAGATAGAGGGAAAACAATTATCCAAGAAGTAATTAATCAACGACAAGAATATCTTGATAACGTACTCTCAGGATTTTCTCAAGAAAATACGGACTTCTTAGAGTCAAACTTAGCGCAACTTTTAGATGAAATGAAGAAGGATGCGGAGACGTGGAAGTCATTTTAACGTAAGAAAGAGGATGACAATGGAATTTGTTAGGGGAACGTCAGCCCAGAATCGACCAATAGGGGTCATCGATTCGGGCGTTGGTGGAATGACAGTAGCTTCCGAGATCATGCGACAGCTACCTAAAGAAGAAATTATTTATATCGGCGATACGGCAAGGTGTCCGTATGGACCTAGGTCTGAAGAAGAGGTTGTCGAATTTACATGGGAAATGATCCGCTACTTAATGACACAGGACATTAAGCTTTTGGTCATCGCATGTAACACGGCTACAGCCGTAGTTTTAGAGGAAGCAAAGGAAAAGCTTTCGATTCCAGTAATCGGAGTTATCCACCCTGGAGCTATTGCAGCACTGAAGGTGACTTCTAATCAGCATGTCGGTGTCATCGGCACGGAAGGGACAATCTCAAGTGGTGCCTACTACCATGAGCTTACCTCGATTAACAGTGGCGTGAAGGTAGTAAGCCTTGCATGTCCGACTCTCGTTCCGTTGGTCGAAGCTGGAGAAATTCGCGGAGAGCGTGCAAAGGGGATTGTGCGAGAAGCGCTTGAGCCGATTTTGGAGTATGATATTGACAGCTTAATTTTAGGATGCACGCACTACCCGCTCCTATCAAGCCTCATTAAAGAGGTTGCCGGACCATCTGTCAATATCATCTCTTCAGGCGACGAAACAGCCCGTGAAGTAAGCTCCCTCTTGTACCACGGGAAATTACTTTACCAGGGGTCGCGAGTTCCTGAGCATCAGTTCTATACGACTGGCGCTTTCACAAGCTTCAAATCAGTAGCCGAATCATGGCTCAAAAAAGAACTAAACGTTCGCGATTTGGAACTACAGCCACTTGCGAGCTACGAATAAAACCATTACTGAGAGAGCGCATATGCGTTCTCTTTTTTATTTTGAGAAATTAAAGCTTAAATTGCTTAAGTGCTAACTAGCTAAGGGACTAAACCAGCTCTTCGAGCTTCTAATTGCTAAAGGGCAAAATAGTTTCGTTCGATTTTGCTAAATGATGAGGGTTGGAGGAGTCAGCTCTATGAACGCCCTACGACATTAGCAGGGTCTTACGCTGAGCCTACTCGTCAGGCAGGGTGCGGCTGTCGCCTTACCCTAGGCGCCTTCCTGCGTGGTCTCATCGCAAGCTTGATCCTGCTAATTGTCTCCGGGCATTCTCCGAGTCTGCCTCCTCTTGAGTTTCTAGAAGGGAAATGCAAACGCAAATTCAAATGCTAGGTAAGGTCAAGTTCAAGGTCAAAACCAAAACCAAAAATAAAATCTAAACCTGCACAAACGTATATCTCTTTTTTAAGAAGGATAGGCTTTTATTTAATTGAAGAAAATAGCGCTTAATATTTGTACTTTATTCCCTAATAATGACATAAAAGATGAAACAATCTTAAGTGAACAAACGTCAATTAGGGAAAGGAGGTTGAGATTATGAAGTATGTAATTTATGTTAGTTTGTTATTTCTAATTACAGGATGCGGTAATTCAAGTGAACCGAATGAATCTGACGCAACTTTCGAAAATAAGGACGCTGTAGCGTCAGATATGACTAACGAAGAAGTAAATGACAATATGGTAGAGTATGCTGAGTTTGAGGGAGTAGTAGCAAACAAGTATAATGAAGCAATTTTAGTAGTCCCGAACATGAACAAAGAAGAAGTGGAGAATTTTCTCGATAAAACAGATGGAGTACCATTGGGGAAATTAATCGAAGAAGCTGTATTTTATAAAGTGGAAACTGATGATTATGAACGAGTAGAGCTAGGTGATCGTGTGAATATTCATTATGATTCTTCAAAAACACAGCAAGAATCTCACCCACCTATACGAATTTCAGTGAAGTTAGAAGTTGTTGGATAGAATGAACTATAGCTCTATAGTGCAATCATCAGGAGCGTTTGTTGGTTAAGTAAAAGAGAAGTCACTTAACTTATAGTGGGTAAGTAGATCATGTTCAAGAAGTGAAGACAACCAATGCCGTTGTGAAGAGAAAGTATGTAGTTATGAAGAGGAAGGTGCCAGAACTGACGCGCAAGATGGAAGAACTGACGAGAAAGCAAGAAGTGAAGACAACCGCCTCTGTTATGAAGAGAAAGCACGAAGTTGTAAAGAGCAAGATGACAGAAGTGACGAGTAATTTGAAAAAACTGACTAGAAAGCAAGCAATGAAGAATTGCTACATGTAAAAAGGCTCTTATCTTATCTTAAACACTTTTAAATCGAACGCAGAGGTGGCAGACCCGGAGGACATTCGGAGACAATCCATAGGGGAAAGAGGTTTTTGAGATCCCGCAGGAGGCGATTAGGAGGAGACGGCAGTCGACTCCTGCCGACGAGGAAGCTCAAAGGCCGGCCCTATGGATGTCGTAGAGTGTCTGGAGGGCTGACGGCTCGAAGTGAATGATCTTCCTTTAACGTTAAGCATCAACCGTTAGCCTGAAATCAGCGGGAAAATCACCCACTGCTTTCTAACTGCAAGGCTAACTCAAATAGCTCGCAAAGAACGCAATCTTTTTGTGATGCTTTTCTGATCGTGAAGACCACACGGTCAATGGATGTCGTAGAGTGTCCGGAGGGCTGACAGCTCGGAGAGCAGATTTAAACTAGTTGGCACTTCATTAATCTAGCTCGAAGAGCTAGGCACTAAACTAATTGGCACTTTAGCAATCGGAGCTCGAAGAGCTAAGGAATTTGCACGAAAATTAGTTGGCACTTAAGCAACTCCAGCTCAGAGAGCTGGGAGAAGTTGCACGTAAACTAATCAGCATTTAAGCAAAACCGTTCTACTCTTTTTGCTCGCACATACACTCTAGTACAAACTGTATTGGAGGGACGTGCATGCGAATAGATAAAAGGGTGCTCATTGCCTGCTTGCCATTACTTCTCGCTGCTTGTGGTGGGAATGTAGATGATGTATTAGAGGAAATCGATCCTCCTCAAGTCGAATTCATCACAGAAGAGGAACTAGCTAATTATTTAGAAGAAACCACAACGAATGTCAATCAACAGGACGAGTCGCCGTCCAATATGAATGAGCCTGATGAAACAGAATCAGAATCACAGTCAGAATTAGAAGAGACCACTGACGACGTTGCATTAGAAAAGGACGGGCCAGTCGCGGATGATACCGTAAACCAGCTTTACTTATTAGATGCAAATGGACAAGTTGCACCACAAATTATGCGTGTTGGAGGCCAGAGCTTAGAAGGACTTTTAAGCTATTTAGTCCAAGGCGGTCCAATTGAAGAATCTCTTCCAAGTGGATTCCAAGCAGTTCTTCCGCCTGGTACAGAAATAATGGATGTCACAGTGATGTCCGGTGTAGCGGAGATTAACCTTAGTGAAGAATTTTTATCCTATGAAGAAACGAAGGAAACGGCTATTCTAGAAGCACTCACATGGACAGCTACATCCGTTGAGGGAGTGGACCGAATTAAACTCCTTGTTAACGGGGAAGAAGTAGAGGAACTACCGCATGGGGCATCTGTAAAAGACGGCTACTCTAGATCTAACGGTATTAATTTAGAACTGACAGACCATGTGGACCTCATTAATACCGATTCTGTAACGCTATACTTCCTTCAGCAACAGGCTGGTGACATCTACTATGTGCCAGTGACAAGACGCGTTGATGCGACGTCAAACAAGCACGAAGCGATTGTCAACGAACTGCTCTCTGGTCCAGAGTTTTCAAGCCCGCTTTTAACAGACGTCCATCAGGATGCGGCTCTCACAGATGAGCCTACTTTAAAAGACGGCACGTTAACATTAACGTTTAACGATGCGCTCGTGAATCAAGCTGAGGGCGCCATTCTCTCCGAGGAGACCGTCAACATGCTTGTTCTCTCCTTAACAGAAAACGAAGAAATTGACCGAGTAGCAATAGAAGTAGACGGCTTAGAGGATCCAATTATGATGTCTACGGGCGAGGTACTTGCCGAATCGATCTCAAGACCGCTTGTGAATATCGTAGAATAAGACAAAAGAGTACGGTCCACTAGTTTTGACTAGTGGGCTTTTGTTATGTGATGAAGGAAGTGTTATGCGGTTAATCCAAAAAGAGCGTTTGAATTTGCGTCTTGTAACAGCTATGATAGGAGAGGATTATTTATATTATTGAGGGAGTGTTTTGATGCGTCTTGATGAGCGTTTAAATAATGAATTGCGTAAGGTTGAAATTATCTCTGGCTTTGTGAAGCATCCGGAGGGATCGGTGCTTGTGTCGTTTGGCGATACGAAGGTGATTTGTTCGGCGAGTGTGGAGGATCGTGTGCCTCCGTTTATGCGTAATCAGGGCAAGGGTTGGATTACGGCGGAGTATTCGATGCTACCTCGTGCGACGGAGCAGCGGACGATTCGCGAGTCATCTAAAGGGAAGGTTACTGGTCGGACGATGGAGATTCAGCGTTTGATCGGGCGTGCGCTTCGTTCGGTTGTGAATTTGGATGCGCTAGGCGAGCGCACGATCTGGGTGGATTGCGATGTGATTCAGGCAGATGGTGGTACGCGTACCGCGTCGATTTCTGGCGCTTATGTCGCGGTCGGTCTAGCGGTGCAAAAGCTTTTAGCGGACGAAAAGATTGCAGAATCTCCACTACTAGGTCAGCTTGCAGCTGTATCTGTTGGTGTGTCGGCGGAAGGCGAGGCTCTGCTTGATTTAAATTATCAGGAGGATTCTACTGCGAGTGTGGATATGAATGTTGTGATGACGAGTGCCGGCGAGCTCGTTGAAGTCCAGGGTACAGGGGAAGAAGCGACGTTTACTCGCGCACAAATGAATGACATGTTAGACTTAGCAGAGAAGGGTATTAAGGAGATCTTTACCATTCAATCTGACGTACTAAATGCAGCTAGTGAAGCGCGTAAGGAGCAGATGTCTGATGTTTAAAGAAATTTTTATTGCCTCTAATAATGCTGGCAAAATAAAGGAATTTCGTCACTTTTTCGCGAAAAAAGGAGTAGAGGTAAAATCATTAGCTGATTTACCTGAAGAGATTGATGTTGTCGAAGATGGCGACACCTTTGAAGCGAACGCGATTAAGAAGGCGAAAGAAATTGGGGAGCGTTTTAACATTGCGGTGCTTTCAGACGACTCTGGTCTAGAAGTCGATGCGTTAGACGGAGCGCCTGGTATTTACTCGGCTCGCTACGCAGGGGAAGCTAAAAGCGATGACGCAAACAACGCAAAGCTTTTGGATGAACTTGCTGATGTTAAGGAGGGAGCGCGTTCGGCGCGCTTCGTATGTGCACTTGCCATCTATCATCCTGATAAGGGTGTAAAAACAGTGCGCGGCACGGTTGAAGGAGAAATCGGCTTCGAAAAGCATGGCGACGACGGATTTGGCTATGATCCTCTTTTTTATGTGCCAACTGAAGGCAAATTTATGGCGGAGCTTGGTCGCGAACGCAAAAATGAGATTAGCCACCGCGCAAATGCACTTCACTTATTAGATCAAGAATGGGACAAGTGGTTTTAATCTGACGAGGGCAGGTGAACGATGACGATGAAAACATTAATTTTAAGCGATAGTCATGGATGGACGGATGAAGTAGCAGAGATTACAGCGCGTCATCAGGACGTACAAGCTGTTATTCACTGCGGAGATTCCGAGCTTTCCGCTGACGAAAAGGCGATTCAAGGCATGAATATTGTCGCAGGTAACTGCGATATGCACCATGACTTTCCTGAGGAATGGACAGGAGAGATCGGCGGTCTGCGATTCTTTGTTGGTCACGGTCACTTACTCCAGGTAAAATCAACGGAGATGAATCTGCTTTACAAAGCAGAGGAAGCAGAAGCGGACATTGCATGCTTCGGTCATACGCACGTTGCTGTTGCGACGGAAGAGAAGGGCCGCATTCTGATTAATCCAGGTAGCGTGCGACTTCCACGCGAGTACCCAGTAGGGACGTATGTTATTTTAGAAGAAAAAGCAAACGCGATCGACGTGAACTTTTACGATACTTCTGGGCAATTTGTGGAAGAGCTAAGCAAAACTTTTAGTAAAAACAGTTGACTTTAGACCGAGGATTGTTTATGATAAGTAATGTCGCTACGGTGCGACGGAGCAATTCTCGGTTTTCTTTTTAAAGAATACTTGCTTATAAGGAATTCATTTATATTTGCGGGTGTAGTTAAATGGTAAAACCTAAGCCACGAGCAACGCTTCCAAGAATAAGCTACGAGTTGCGTCGGCAGATTAACGTCGAAGCGAATCTAGCAGAGGAAGACGCATGATTACAAAATGAGGAAACGAAATATTATAAATGCGGGTGTAGTTTAATGGTAAAACCTCAGCCTTCCAAGCTGATGACGAGAGTTCGATTCTCTTCACCCGCTCCATTACATAACTAGCTGTCCCAGTAGCTCAGCAGGATAGAGCAACGGCCTTCTAAGCCGTCGGTCGGGGGTTCGAATCCCTCCTGGGACGCCATAAATGCCTACGTAAGCCTCTTTTTCCGGAGTCTGTTACGGTCACTTGACCGGTCAGTCTCGCGTAAAAAGGAGGCTTTTTTGCGTTATGACTAGACGGAATCCAGCGTATTACCACCACGACTACGAAATAGCTTCGATATTTAACCCTGCGCGCGCCAAAGACGTCACGATTGACTTTGCGCTTGAGCAGGTACTCCTTCAATTACGTTCCAGCGGGTATCGCCCGCGAACACTCAACGATTACGAAACGATTGTCACCAAATTTGCGCAGACGATGCGCGTTCACACGATTCGCGAAATCACTCGCGACACAATTTACGCCTGGCTGTCCGGTATGGACGTCAGCAATCAAACGAAACTAACGCGGCTTAAATGCCTCAAAGCGTGGCTTACACATTGCGAGCGAAATGGCTTCGTGCGAGTAGCTTTTTGGCGCAACATCCACGTCAAGGTCGACGAGACGGTTAAGATCGCGGCAACCGAGGGCGAAGTCCGCCTGCTATTAAGCATGCTCGACCTGACGAAATTCAGCCCTTTGCGCGATGCTACCGCGATATATCTCATGTTCAAGACGGGAGTGCGCGTCGGTACCCTGTGGCAGATCCGCGAGTCTGACATCGACTTCGACGAAAAGGTGCTGCGGCTAGGCGGCGGCATCCTCAAGAATCACGAGTCTATTTATCTGCCGTTTGACGACCAGCTAGTCACGTTGTTCCGCCAGCTCATGAAGCACAACCGCGCGATCCGCAAGTATCACGGCACGGATAACGACTTGCTATTCATCACGTACCGCGGAAATGCCGTGTTTACGCCGCCGTCGAATCATCTCATCACAAAGCGTATGTCGGCTTATTGCCGCGAGTACAAGATCAAGTCGATCACGCCGCACGGGCTGCGCAGAGGCTTCGCCATGAGCCTGCTCGAGAAGGGTGCGAACATTAACGTCATTAGCCGCGCGTTGGGCCATAGCGATTTAGGCGTCACCAGTACGTATTTGCAGCTTGACAAGCGAGACGTGGCGACTGCCTTGCGCGGGTTCCTATAAATGAACGCAAATAAAAAAGGCCCCGTAAAGGGCCCATACGAACAAACACACGCTATTGCGACAGTTTGGCGACCTCGCAGTAGCTACCAACTAAATAGATGAACAACCGGGGAAACCGGAGGCTTTAAGTCTATTTAGACTAAGGCGTATTTGCTATACATTGTTATGGCAATTTTACACGAGTTCCCCGGTCATCGTCAAGCGACCTAACTACCTAACCGGGAGGACTGTATCATGTCTACTAAACTATTAGCTACGCCAGGCACGCTTACTAAACTATCAACTTTTCGCGATAAGGACCACATGGACGCTTCAATCCGCCAGCACCGCAAATGTCACATCCGGGCACTCACGCCAACTATGCGCGACGTACTCGACGTAATCGCACAATATGCCCTTCGCTATCCTGGCGTTTGCTATCTGCGCAAGCAACGCATTGCCGACCACATTGGCCGCAGCCGCCGCACGGTTATTCGCGCCTGCAAAGCGCTTGAGCAGCTCGGCATCATTGAGCAGTATCCGTTGTTCCGCGACAAGGGCGATCGCCGCCGCAGTGTGAACGCTATCGTCGTACAGCCTGCGCGTGTCACAACCGAATGTCACAGCCATAAACCCAAGCATAAGCCCGTTAAACAAACGAATAGCACTAACGGTACGCACACGCCTACTCGCCCGACCAAGCGTGCCGAACATAAGGAGCCACCGCATCTTGACGCGTCTTACCTTCGCGATAGTATGCCGGTAGCTTTGTTTGACGTACTCAGCCCGTTCCTTGACGCGAAAGCCCTCTACGAGGCAGTAGGCGCCATATACGCAGGCAAAGCCAGCATTGACGCCACGGTGACGATCGAGGAAGCGCCTAAACGGTGGGCTGACGCTATTAAGAGCGCCATACGCAGCTACAAAGCCGGCAGGGTGCGCAACTTGAACGGCTACCTCCGCGGCATGGCTGCGCGTGTGGCGAGCGAGGTCTGCCGTGTGAGGACTGGCGCAGGGGGTGCTACGTGGCTTACAGGCGCTTAGTGGCGGTTGATGACGTAATTGTAGACGAATGAGCTAACGTTGCTTATACGGCAATCTGAGGCGTCTGACGGCGTGTGTGGCGTGTGAGTGGGCGTTGGCTGGGCGGCTGTGTTCGGTGGAAAGACTCGCGTGTTGAAAAATGAACCTAAATAACTAATCTATATCGTTAGGTAGCGCAGTAAGTACGCCACATCACCAACCGCGCAAGCATGGGCATGACTGCAATATTTGCGGGGGAGGGGGTGCAGTATTTGCAGACGAACTATACTAAGAAATAACTAGACTAATTAAGCGTCAGCAAGCAGGCGGTTTTCCTGCGAAGCTAATTACTTAAAGAGCCATCGGGGCAAGGGCTGCCCCTCAACCTGCGCAAGAAAGAGCGCTTGCTTGGTAGTATAACGTTTATCGCGAAAAGGTATGGCGCAGGCAAGCCCGCAGGATCCGTTATAAGTCGCGCAAGGGGCTAACGGGGCTGGGCGCAGAGGCAGGCGTGTGTGGGCGCATATGGGGCGGTAGGAGCCCGTAGGAGTAGCGCAGGGCTATCGCATAGGTAGGCGCAGGCAAGGGCGTAGAGTAGCGCAGGGGGCTGATTTACCCGCGACGGGGTCCTGACGCGCGGGGGTCCGAAAAACTTTCGGCGAGCATGCCGCAACTAGTCGGGAATAGCTTACGTTTATGCAGGATTTTATGCAGGGGTACGCTGTATATTGCGGAGGGGTACCGTTGATATAGCGGTGAATAGCCGACTGCATATTCGTATATTATACGCGGAACTTATGCGCGGAGAGGAAACGTTGATATGACGGGGTTTTTTGCGTGTGTGATCGTTGATCTAGTTTACATAAGGTTTATTATCGGAACTTAATAACGCATAAACATGAATGTTGTATTCATCGCGAAAACGACCGTTTATAACGAACTGACGCAAGGCTGGCGACCCCACGGCACCCCCTCCGTTAGCCCGTTAGCTGGTCGGTCTAATATGCGCATATCATTTTAAAATGTTGGTTTTTGAGCGGTTTTTGAGGATTTAACATAGGTTTTGTGTCGAATCATGTCGAAAATAGACTAGCTTCTCGTCACTCGGAACAGCTTACTTATGTCAGTTATTTCCAATTCGTCCATGATGCGCGCAATGTGTTCCAGCTGCACACGTTCCAGTTTATTGCTCGCTAGTTTACTAATAGTAGCTGGCCGGAGCCCTGTTCTATTTGCTAGTTCCAGCTGCGTCATATTAACATCGATCAATAACTCTCGCAGTCTTACCTCTATTATAGTACGTTTAGTCATTTCGCCACCTCCTTGCGGTAAGTATATCAGTAAATTACGTAAAAGCGTAAAACATTTGTTGACATTAATTACGCATAAGTGTAATGTAAGGGTATACCAATTACGAGGAGGCATTACAATGACCGAAATTAGTTATAAAATCACACACGCAAGACTAGGCGGAGAGCCAGCTGTTCGCTGCACCGGAGCCAACGCAAAGCTTGTCATGCCATTATCGTTATGGCGCGCATTTGGTGGCGAAGGTCAGCCGGGCAGCACGGGCATGACGGAACTTGACGCGGAAACACTAACGGAGCTATCCGGAGAGCAGGAGGTATACGCATATGCTGTGTCTTGATCACGCAACTACCACACCTATAACGATTGACGTTGAGCAAAATGCCGTAATCATTTCGCGCAAATTTGGCGAGGTTGACCTTGCCTACGGAGCTAACACGGAGGGCGAGCGCTGGGTGCAACTGACCACGGAGGAGCAAACTATTTATATGCGAGTCAATACAGCTACTATGATGCTTTTCGAGCGTGCTGAGGAGCTCACAGGCGCTCAGATAGCGCTTATTATTGCTGTTAATACTAAGGAGGTTTTTGCGTTATGAAGCCTATTGAGCGCCGACTAATACGGAATATGTTGTCCTTGATCGAGCTCGCCTACGAACGCGACGAAGCCGGCGATGTGTTTAAAGTGCTGCGCTGGACGATACAGTCGCAAATGAAATTTAGCATAAACGATGGACAGTTCACGATAGAT
This sequence comes from Paenalkalicoccus suaedae, assembly GCF_006965545.2. NCBI lineage: Bacteria > Bacillati > Bacillota > Bacilli > Caryophanales > Bacillaceae > Paenalkalicoccus > Paenalkalicoccus suaedae. Next base: position 2,515,693 of record NZ_CP041372.2, on the reverse strand, counting down.
GAGCTTGCCGAGCAAATGCGTAATTATCACATAGACGATGCTGTCATTACTCGCGTAATTGCCGACATAAGCAGCGCGAAGTAGCCAACGGGCGCGAGTTTGCCGAGCTAATCGGCGCAACCCTTACGTGGAGTCAGGCGGACGGCGCACGCATCAACGGACGCAAGGTCGGCGGCAAGGTCATCGACGGCAGAACGTATCTGCCCGTGCGTCAAATCGCGGAACTGTTCGGCTTGACCGTTGGTTGGGATTCCGCCACACGTACGGCGACACTTAACGGAAAGGCGGTGTAAGCGATGGCTGAAGCAATCGGATTATCGCAGGTCGACCTCGTAACGCAAATATTAATATTCGCGACATTCCTCGCGGGCATAGTTGGCGCGCTAGTAGAAGTTTCGAAGCAGACGTTTAACTACCCGAAGAATTACGTGCCGTTAGTGGCGCTAGTTCTCGGCGGGCTGGTCGGCTTTGCGGCCGCGCCATTTACGGACTTAGACGTAGGACTTCGTTTGTGGGCGGGATGCCTGGCGGGACTAAGCGCCACGGGGCTGTTCGAGCTCGTCAGCAAGCGCGACGGGCAGACTAAGGAGTAACGTAGTATCATCGCAACACCGCAACAAGGTCGGCCTAGCCAGTCGCCCGTTTTGACCGCCGGCAGAGTCGTAATATATAACGGATAACGGAGAGGGGGAGCGCGCCAACGTTTCGCCCTCTTTTTTTTGCGGTAATTTAAACAACTTTATCGCAATTTCAAGCCTATAAAGTGAGGAGAGAGGTTTTTTTTGGGGGTAAACGTGACACTGCGGGGAATTAAACACCTTTAGAGTGAGGCGCGATATTTTATATAAAAACGTCACAATTGTTATTCCCATGACGGCAATAAGGGGAGAGACTTATTTTCGCGGAAATACCCATATTAAGGAGGCTTTCACGCCTATAAAGTGAAGAGAGAGCTTTTTTTCGAAAAACCCTGTTATTTGTCTCTGAGAGACGGCAATAAGGGGACGGCTGTAACTTTTTATTGCGTTAGTTGGATACGAAAGAGAGGAGAAGAGTTAAGTAATTCAGAACAGCTAGCTGTTTATTTGGTGTTTAGTTACTTACGCACTGTGAGAAGTTTTAAATAATAAAGGTTCATATTGTGTGAAATTGTGTAAATGACGAGAGTGTAGGGCACAAAACTGCCAAATTGTTAGGTATTAATAAATGAGGGAACCTTTTTGAAATCGGGTAACAACATTCCTGCTAATTTTTAAGTTATATAAATGAGGAGAATAATTTTTAAAAATAAGCTACGGATTTTAAGGCGTTTTGTGGATATACGTTATGAGAATATTTTTTCGCAAAAGTGGTTGTAAAATCGCGAAAATGTTATGTCTTAAATAATGAGAGAGCTATTTTTATTTAACTGATTACTTTTCATACACTTAGTTATCTTATTAAGAGAGACTTCCTTAGAAGAAGATAAACTCCATCATTCATTGGTGGAGTTTTTTTATTTTCGTGAAACTGCCAAAATTATTTTTTTAGCGTAACAGAATAATATGATAACTATTTTTTTGTGCCTATGTAAACATCTGATAGATTCCATAAAAAATCTTAATTAGGAGGAGGTGTTGATATGGACTCGATCTATATTCGCGCGGTCAGACACTATTTAAATATGACTCAAGATGATCTAGGCAGCTTACTTGGTACATCTAAGACATCACTATCTCTAATTGAAAATGGGCATCGACCAATTAGCAGTCGCACACAAGCAAGGTTATTGCAGATTTTTACGCCGGACGAAAGATTTGAAGAATTCTTAAAGAACTATCGCAAGCTTTCAAAATAAAAACCATTAAACGGGGGCGATTATATGGAAGGTAAAGTTGTAGTTTTTTCGCGAAGAGTTGCGAATGCACTGATTGAAAATGGGCATCCGATTCGAGAAATTCAGGCAAGCTTCCGCCAAAAGGACAAGCTAGTTTTTATTTTTGAGGACTGCGACGAGGTCCAAGCGATTTTAACAAAATTTAGACGTAAAAAAGAGATGGCATAAATTATGCCAATGACACCTCCAAAAATTAAGCAACCTTCAAAAAGTGTCAGGCAATTGAATGATCTATACTTAATGACGCGAAGCAAGTATCTCGTCCAGTTTCCGGGCGGAGCCTACAAGACGTTCAGCTACAAATCAGCCGGCCGCGTCCCGAAATTAAACGACTCCATGTTGCGCAAGCACCTAGCGGGCGACCTAACGTACGGCGTATTTGCCGGCGCCTACTTCACGAAGTTTATTGCGTTTGATGTCGATTTTACCGACGCCGACCTAGCGCGCTGGGCTACGCACAAGCTTATCGCGACACTTAACGAGGACTTTGGCGTTCCTTTCCGCGACATTCACGTTAGTTTTAGCGGCGGCAAAGGCTATCACGTCGAGCTCTTTTTCGCGAAGCCTGTCCAGCTAGCCAGCGTCAAAGCGTTCTATTCGAGCGTTATGACGCAAGTGGGCGACCTCGCCGGCGGTCAGATAGAATTTCGCCCTAACGCTAACCAGGGCGTGAAGTTGCCGCTAGGCGTCCATCAAAAGACCGGTAAGCGCTGCTGGTTTGTAGCGAACGATACGCTCGAGCCGTTGGTGGGCGAAGCAAGCCACGCTTACTTGCTCGCGATACAGCCCGCAGACCCTGCGCTACTGGACGTCGAATCATTTGCGCTTACGCAGGAGCAGGCGGCCGACTTCGAGACGGTGGCGACAGCGACGGACATCACCGTAAACGAATTTAGTGCAGAGGGCGCGCTCAAGAAAGCCGTCGCGATCATTGAGGCGGGGCAGCTACTGCGCAGTGGCACGCGACATGAGACAACGTTTTCCCTTGCCGCGTTTTATCATACGCAAGGGTTCGAGCGCGAGGAGGCAGTCAGCGCGATCATGACGATCCTCAACGCCACTCCGCGCGCCTATTTCAGCGAGGGCAGTAAGCCCGCGTATTGGCTGGCGGAAGCCGAGCGACTAACGAGCTACGTTTGGGCGCGCAATATAACGATACATGACAGCGCGAAGGAAGTTACCGTCAGTAAGGCGGAGATACTCGCGGTGCTTCGTGTGGGCACATTCGCGCAAAAGAAGCTGGCATACGCGATGCTGGTTACGTCTAAACGGTATGGCGCGGTGTTTTACTTAACGATGAATACTGCGCAAAAAATGATCGACAGCAATTCGCGCCCAACAGTAGTTAAAGCAATTAAGAAGCTAGTGGACACGGGCTATATCGAGTATGTGCGAAAAGCTGAGATCGATCGAGCTTTAAGCGAAAAGGCCGGGCGGGCTCATTACAAGCCTAATAAATATCGTATTATCGCGGAGCTGCCCGATGTTAAAGAAGAGGTCGAGGTTAAAGTAGGTGGCGATTCCGACCTAGTAAGCGTCGTTAAGAGCCTGCTAACTGAAGATGAGATAAAGCTTTATGTGAAGCGTCATGAGTTTAACACGCGGTTTAAGTAGTCGCTTGGTGACGGTGTAGGCGGTCTCTAAAGATATAGATTAGTTAATTAGGTTCACTTTTCAACAACCAAATTATACCTATTTTTAGCCGGCCGCAAATATACGCGGCTTTTTTATATGAGGAGTGCAGAGTGTAGAGAGGAGAATGTTCAATGGCATTACATGATGAGGTAAAGCAGCCACCGAAGGGTGCGCGCATCCGCCAACGAGTTACTCGGTTAGGACCGCAACGATTCCAGTGCGAGTGCGTCGTAATATCCGCGAAAGGGGTAGTGCTCACCGAGGATATCGTGGACATCAATGCGGACTTAGCTTTTGCTGCGTACACTTCGCTGGCTCGGCAAATTCCGACATTACGCGCGGAAGCTATTAGTAAGGTTCGGATCGTTAGCGACGTTCCTTACATTGCACAGGAGCTTGCTGAGCTTAGTAAAGCGCCGAGTCAAGCGCAAGTGGGCAGGATGGCACGAGTGACTTTTGAAAAGTTTTATGCAGCACGAATTGACGCTATAGCGTAATAATTTGCGCAAAAAAGGAGAATGTGGAGTGAGGAACATGTGGGATTTACAGAATGAGGTGGCCGGCTACTTGATCGGCTCAATGGTAGGTACGTTACTAATGTTGCTATTCGCGGGAGTGGTCGCGTATGGCTAAACGGAAATTGTACGAATGTTACAGCTGTGGCGAGCGCAAGCCGTATCAACAGATGACCGGCAAAAAGCGCATAAGGCGCCGTACACGCGGTGAATGTCTCGAGTGCCGACGCAAGCGCGACGCGAGCAATCGGCGCTTGTGGGACATGCGGTTCCGTACGAAGCAGGCGGGGGCATTTATGTTCTTGACGCGCGAGCAGTTGACGGAGTTGGAAGCGCGTACAAATTGCGCTTATTGCGGCGAGGAGTTTAACACGACTATAACGGGGCACAAGCAGATCGACCACGTAATGCCACTCGGCGAGGGGATAACTGCGCGGGGCAACCTAACCGCGGCGTGTAGTTCTTGTAATGCGGGAAAGCATAACCGGCATGTACTCGACTACTACGCTAGAAGCGACAAGTTTACGGACGAGCTACTGGACGCGCTGATCGCTGACCTTGCCGCGCAGAACCAATGCACGCCGAAAAGTATGCGGGGCTTGTTGGAAAGTAGCAGGGAGCTTATGAGCGAAAGGAGGGCGGCAGAGTGTACGTAAAACAAGCTATTATATCGCTACAAATGCGGGCGGTCGAAGGAGAGCCGCGCGTGTGGCGATTTTACGTAAAGATTATCGACAATGGAAACGCCCAGGTCGTGGAAGATTACTGTATGAAAATCGGCAACACGACGGAGCAGGCGGCTATTGCGCGGGCTAAACGCGAGGCGTACGAATGTGCGGCGAGGGCAGGGTTCGAGTGCGTGGCGCACATTCTGAGCAATATCGAGGCTTATAAACTAATACGATAAAAGGGGACGGTATTATGACCAGTAAAGAGCGTAATACGATAATGGAAGGAAACGGAGACGGAGTGGAGGAGCCAAGAGTCGTGATATCGATTAGTTTCGAGCCCGATTTTCAAACCGAAAACAGATGGATATTCACCGTTGAGTACTTAGATAAAGATACAAGAGATAAAATTGATGAAATATGTGTTCGCCCCAACTATGAGGGTTTGGACAGAGCGCGATTAGTGGCAACAGAATCAGCCTATATACACTTACTTAGGTCGGGCTATAAATGGGGAGGAACCCATAGCAGATGCATACCAGTAATAAAAAACTACTAAAAAATTAAAAAGGGGACGATTTATTATGACGGAATTTACTTACTCAAACGAAACACAGGCGAAAATTGACGCAATTAAGACGGAATTAGCAGAGTTCAAGGCGGAAAAGGAAGAGCACGAGCAAAAGTTGGCGGACATTGACGCGCAAATCGAAGAAAAGCAACACGCTACTGCCGCGGAGAGTGACGCTAACAAACAACTACAGCTTATCGAGGAGATCGAGCGGTTGCAAAAGTTGCGCGGAATCTTGGTCGAGAAGGCTCCCGTTGCTAAGGAAAATGCAGAGGAACGCAAGGGTGTTGTTTTAGAGGCGGACAGAGAGTTTTATCAGTTCCGCAAAAAAATAGCCGACGATTTAGCTTCAGAGATTAAAGACTTATCCCGCGAGATTGAGTTACGCGCCCTTAAGATCCAAGACCTAAGCAATGAAGCGCGTAGAAAAATCTTAGATACCTCCTCCGACTGCGGTTTAGGCCTGATTGATAAGCATTTAGGCAGTCTTTACATGAGGTATTCGGGCACTAATACAGGGCTCGCGCGTGTATATACACCTAAAATTAGTATGTTAGGAACATCACAGTTCCTGGATGCCTTACATCGTGGACAACGATTTCACACTAAAAACGAAGTAAAGTGATGTGTCATGAACAGACATTTTTGTGTTGGAGTTCGTAGGTATTTAATGAGAGTGCGAAACGTGAGCTTTATAACAGGAAGATAAAAACTTTGAGGAGAGTGGAATTTTATGACAGAAAAATTACAAGAGGCTAAAGCAAAATTCGGTGAAGCGTATGCTGTGAAGCAAGAAATGAAGGACGGTATTTTTATGATGCTGAAAAAATACGATTCAGATCGTGCGGAGATCAACGACGATCGCACATTGAGCGATGAGGCTAAACATGAGGATAAAAACGGATTGAGAAAACATTACATCGAGAAAACAGACGAATACTACCAGTCCCAGCGTGAGAAATATGAGAAAGCCTTAATTAGCGCGCGAACAACCGCCGAATTAGAGTTATCGAAGAAACCAGCCGAGCCGTCGGAACAAGACCGCCAGCTCCATGACCATGCGTTCGGTGAGATTAAGCTAGGAATAGCATTTACTGGACACCGCGACTACCTCGCATTAAAGGATTATGTGGACTCGTTACCGACTAAATACTCCGAGCATCAATTGCAATATTTCGCTGCTGATGTATTGTCCTATGTTGCGACACTCGTAGAAGGTAGCGACATGGATAAGGTCCGTCAAATGCGTCCTCTGTATGATAAGTTACAAAAGATGAAAGAAGGTCCATATGCAAGTGACGCAAAACAGATCATTGAAGGAGCAAACAGCATGCTGAAGAGTAGCGTAGTTGACCCAACTTACGCGCAAGCAGTCCAGCAGAAATTAAACTATAAATTTAAGTAACGACGGAAAAATAAAATTCGCAAGGAGCTCGCCATAACCGGCGGGCTTTTTTGCGTTGGGAGGAATTTTTATGGCGAGAATATCGCGCAAGAATCAGGAAGATATTAAGCTACTTGCTGGCACGATCATTGCGCAGCCTTTACCGCAGCTGTGGACGGATGCACAGGCGGATGCGGTACTTAAAGCTTCGCGAAGATTAAGGCGTAAGCCAAGCACTTCGCGTTTGGGGCGTCAGTATTATTTTATGTTTAAGGCGAGAGAGTGTCACTTAGCCGGGGATATCCAAACGGCTAAGAGTTACCTAGCTAAGTCTGCGGAAGAAGCTGGTTTCAATGGCATTTAATTTAGAGGCGGTACTTAAACTTCGCGATGATTTTAGCGGAGAGATGCGCAAAGCCACGGACGAGGTTAAAAAATCCGAATCTATTTTCGGTGGCTTCGCGAAAAATGCTGGCAAAGCTTTACTAGGCGTATCTGCCGCAACAGCTGGTGCGATGGCTTACTCAACGAAGCAATTTGCGGACTTTGAACAGGGCATGAACGAGGTTTACACGCTAATGCCCGGACTAAGCGAGAAAGCAATGGGCGAAATGGAAGGTCATGTACTGGACTTCTCGAAACAGTTTGGCGTGCTTCCCAACGAAACTATCCCCGCGCTCTATCAAGCTATCTCCGCAAGTGTACCAAAGGATAACGTGTTCGAGTTTCTCGAAACTGCGCAGATGGCTGCAAAGGGCGGGGTAGCTCCGTTAGAGACTGCCGTAGATGGTATAACGTCAGTTGTAAACGCTTACGGTAGCGAAGTATTAAGCGCAGCTGAAGCGTCCGACCTTATGTTTACGGCGGTTAAAAACGGTAAAACCGACTTTAATCAGCTGGCTAACACGCTTTACAACGTCACACCAACTGCGTCTGCTTTAGGCGTAGAATTTGGCGATATAACTGCGGCACTTGCGACAATGACGGCAGCCGGAACACCTACCGCAACAGCTACGACCCAACTGCGCCAAGCGTTTATTGAACTGTCCAAAGATGGCGGTAAAGCTTCGGGCGTATTCCAGGACATGGCTGGCAAAACATTTACGGAGTTTATCGCGGAGGGCGGCAACGTAGCCGATGCGTTTAACCTTATGTATGATGCCGCGGATGAAATGGGTGTAGGTGTAAACGACCTGTTCGGCTCAGTCGAAGCCGGGGCCGCAGTATTAGGCTTAACGGGCGGTAGTGCCGAGACATTTGCGAAAAACATCGCGGACATGGGCGATTCTGCCGGAGCCACTGAAACCGCCTTTGAACAGATGAATAGTGGTATTTGGGCGAGTTTAGATCGGCTTAAAGCCGGCATCGTTGCCAATGCGATTGAGCTCGCAAACGAGTGGGAGCCCGTCATAACAAGCGCGTTGGACGGACTTGAGGCGCATCTACCGAAGATACAGGAATTTATTTCCGGTGCCTTTGAGAAGGTCGGCGAGGTAATTGCGTGGGTTTCGAATGACGTTATTCCTATCGCAACGGATGCTATTCAGAATGTTATTTCTAAGGCGCAGGAGTTTCGCGACTATATAACGAGCAACTGGGCGTCAATCGAACCGATAGTGTACGGACTTGCTGGCGCAATGGTGGCGCTCAAAACGGGCATGATCGCAGCCCAGACGATTGACGCGGTAACGAAGGCATGGACGCTGTACCGTACGGCTGGCTTCGGTGCAGCTGCCGCGTCGTGGGGGCTTACTGCCGCGCTGTTGGCGAATCCAATTACGTGGATTGTCGCAGGTATAACGGGCTTAGTGCTTGCGGGTATTGCGCTGTGGCGCAACTGGGACACCGTTAAGGAGAAAGCAACGGAGCTTTGGGCGTGGCTTCGCGAATCATTTAGCACGGGCAAGGAATGGGTTGTTACGAAATTAGGCGAATTAGCAACGGGCGCGGTCGAAAAGTTCAACGAGTTACGAACGCGTGCAGGCGAATCCTTGACGCAATTTCTTGAGTCTACGAAGTCATTCTTCGCACAGTTACCCGAAACAGCTGCGTATTACCTCGGCTTAATGATCGGACAAGCGACGGTTTGGCTTCAGCAACTTCCTGCGCGTATGAGCGAGTTCCTAATTCAGACGCGAGACACCGCAGTAGAAAACCTGTCGTCTATGGCGACAAGCTTCGGTGAATGGTTTAAAGCTGCGTACGACAATGCGATTGAGTGGGCGAGCCAACTTCCGGATAAGATCGTGGAATTTGTCGCGTCTATCCCGGGAAGAGTGGAGGGGCTTATCGGAAGTGTGAAAGAGAGCTTCGCAAGTCTCGGACGCTCGGTTATTGACGGATTTGTTAGCGGATTCAATAAGGCTAAAGATGCGATAACTGGCTTAGCTGGCAGCGTATTTGAGCGTGCTGTGGGCGGATTCCAAGCCGCGAGAGATGTCGGCGGAAGCTTCTTGTCCGGTTTTACTGCCGGTAGAAGTGGCGGGGCTAGTCGAAGTCATTATCACGGATTAGATCGCGTTCCCTTCGATGGCTATAATGCGACGCTGCACAAAGGCGAGCGCGTACTAACTGCGCAGGAAGTAAAGGCGATGGACTCCGGCGCCGGAACTGGAGTCGTAATCAGCGGAAACACGTTTAACGTGCGCCAAGAAAGCGATATTGACGCCATTGCAAGCGCGCTATTGGCGAAACTAGAGCAAGCGCGATTGGCGGGAGCTTAATGAGTACGCCTATTATGCGCGGAGGATACGCGGAAATCCGTTTAGAGCATGATAACGGGTCTCGAATCGCCGACGTAACGGAGATAGTGACGAGCGTAAATTGGTCGGGAGATGTCAACGAAGCTTATCGCGCGCTTGAGGTGACGCTCAAGAATACGCTGGATATGCGCGAAAGACGCATCGACTTCGAAAATGGTGACAGGATTCGGTTTTACAACCACGACGAGGAGCTTTTTCGCGGGCGTATATTCAAGTTCGGCATTAACCACACTGGCGACGAAACGCTAACGGTGTACGATACGAATACGTACCTAACTAGGTCGCAGATAACGCGCACATTCAGAAACGTAACCGCGTCGGATATATTTACTCGTGTTGCCCGCGAGTATGGCGTCACGCCGGGCGAAGTAGCGGACACTGGCTACCGTATTCCGAAGCTAGTTGCGAACGGGGATACGCTATTCCAGCTGTTTGTTAAAGCGCTGACCCTAACGGAGAAGCAGAACGGGCGCAGGTTCCGAATTATCAACCGCCAGGGCCGCGTTCATTTGGAGGAACGTAAGGCGCAGGTGACGCGGCAGGTCCTGGAGAGTGGCGCCAATATACTAAGCGCGAGCTATTCGCAGTCGATCGAAGATTTACGCAATCGGCTCGTTATGGTGGGCGGAGATAAAGACCAGTTTCGCGAAGTCCGCATAAACCAGCAGCTCATCGACAAATACGGGCTGATGGCGGCGGTTGAATCGTATAGCGGTAACGAGGTCAAGCGCGCCGAGGTGAAGCAAGCCGCCGATCAAAAGTTTCGCGAGTTGGCGACGATTAACGACGAAGCTAACGTGACGTGTCTCGGTATTAATAGCGTTACCTCGGGTAGTGCCGTTTATGTGGTCGAACGTATGACGGGAATCCTCGGAGGTTATTACGTATCAAGCGACCAGCATACGTTCACCAACGGAAAGCATGAGATGCGATTGACGCTATCTGCGACGGATGATTTGCCGCGCATTGAGGTAAAGCCGGAGAAAGAACCGAAAAAACCGAAGAAAAAGAAGGAGGAACGCTGACATGGCAAAGAAATTAACCGAAAAACAGTTGCAGGCGATTGAATTAATCTCGACATACCGCAAGCCAAAGCTCACGTATCGAGAGGTGGCGGATAAGGTAGGTGTAAGTGAGCAAACTTTGCGTAGATGGCGACAAGATAACGAGTTCTATGTTGAGCTGAAAGAAGAGATTGTGCGCAGAACGGTGCTCGATCTCCCGGATGTTTATCATTCGATGGTAGACGAGGCTATTAACAAGCGTAATGCCGCGATGACTAAGTTACTACTTCAATCGCACAGTATGCTTACCGATAAGACGAAAATTGAAACGTTTGAGGTACCGCGTCCAGAGATCGACGTGGACGAGTTGAAGGCAATGACGGAACGCTTTAAATCCGGCACGGATACTAGCGACGAGCCTCGCGAAAATGTCCAGCTAACGCTACAGATTCCGCCAAAGTTGTAGCTGTCAGACGCTCTCAGCGTAATCGACAAACGGGTTTGCGCATAGTTGCCCGTCTCGTTTGCGCTGAGCCGTGTTACGTTTCGCGATGAACGACAAATATAATAGAAGAAACGCGCACAAACTCGTTGCTTTTACCCGCGGATATTGGTAGAATAAGCCTAATAAACGCAGTCTGTGCGGTCACTTGCCGTTTCAGATTTCGGGGAAGCTAACGAGGCAAATCGTCGGGGGTTCGAATCCCTCCTGGGACGCCATTTGCTTAAAATGAACGGAAATATAAAATATCAATTTTGCCACAAAGCCTTATATATCAAGGTTTTGTGGCTTTTTCTTATTTTTAACTATCAAAGGAGATAAAATATAAATTAAATTTTTTCTATACAAATTCTATACATCATCCGATCATTGATTTAAATAATGAAGCAGTGGCATTCTCGTCTTTGTCTCTTAGTTCTTTTACGATATGAGCATAGGTGTTTAATGTCGTCTCTATATCGCCATGTCCTAGACGTTCCGACACATAATAGATTGATACGCCTTTATAAAGCAAAATGCTCGCATGAGTGTGCCTGAGACCGTGTATCGTGATATGGGATAATTTTAATTCTTGTAAGAGTTTTTTCAATTCCTTATTTACTGCATTATTGCTAATGACACCATATTTTGAGGCATTGCTATAAAACACTAGTTTGGAGATATGTTCTGGCTCATTTGCAAACAGATCTTGAAACACATTCATAGTCATATGATCCATTTTAATCTCTCGATTAGACTGCTCGTTCTTCGTAGGACCCCATCCAGTGTGCATCTTATTCGTATATCCCCATGTTTTGTTTATTGAAATAGTCTTTGTTACAAAGTTAAAGTCTTTTCTAGTTAAGCCTAGAAGCTCGCTGAAGCGTAATCCTGAGGTTGTAGCTAATAAAATGAGGTATTGCACCTTAGATTTGTTTTTGTGCTTATAGAGCCATCTCAGAAGAATTTCACCCTCTGAATAATTTAAGTGTTTATCAGAACTCTTTTTCGTAGGAACTGATCCAGATAAAGTAACCCCACGAGTAAAGTCTACCCTTATTAATCCCTCATCTACTGCATCTTTTACGCAAGCTCTAATGTGAGTGTTTAGCTTACGAGTAGACTCTTTTGCGTGAGATTGGGCGTAGTCATTTAAAAATCCTTGATATTTTCGCTTAGTAATCTGCTGGATCGGCGTGTCGCCAAAGTAATTCAACACAGTATTAACGGAGTTTTGGTAACGAGATAGAGTGTTGCCTACTATATCTACTTTGTAGAGGCTTAACCATGATGCAAAATAATCCGAAAAGGGTACAGGTTTTAAATTTGGCACAACACCTTTCCGCATTTCCAGTTCAATTTCAGCAGCTGCAACTTGTGCCTCTTTTTTTGTTGTGAATCCACTTTTTGTAATCGGCATATACTTAGCATTGACCATACGACTTATAGAATATTGCCACGTTTTACCACGCTTTTTAAAACTAGCCATAAATAACACCTCATTTCGTTAATAATTGGTATTGAGCTTGCTTCTCACGAATAAATTGTAATTTCTTTATAACATAGCTTTCTGGAACACAAAAACTATCAGATAAGTGATAGACAACTTGTGGATCGTTGAGATCAAATTCATCCATCATTTTATAGGGCATGGCAGCATAAAATTCGAAGTGCTGTGCATCCCACTCCATAAAATCTTTTAAAGCAGTGGGGAGAAGGTGAGCGCCCGGAATGGATCTTAATAAGTGACCAAGCTCATGAAAAAATTCTAACCTACGTTGTTTAGGATCCAGATCGATATTCAAGTAGATAGCTCTAAATCTACCTGATTGCTGACAATGAGAAGCTTTATTTGTTTTGTTTATAAATATTCCAAGTTGGTAAGCGACCTCCTCCTCAGACATATCTCTGTAATTATTAATACCGATTTGATCAAGTAGATTAAATACAAATTCTTCTCTGTGACTGTGAGTGTAAATCATAGAATTCTCCTATTCAATTTATAATTATCATCATAAAGAGAACGTACGTTCTAAAAAAAGGTTAAAAGAAAACTTACTTAATAAAAGTAAGATTAAACAAAATATGTTAGGTAAAGTGTTATTCCATAAAGGCAAAAAATTTCGATAAGCCAAAAAGTTGAAAAACGTACTGCGGTTAATAAAACAGTATCATTATTATATTTTAAATGCCTTTTTGAAAAAATTTTATTTAAATCTTTCGCATCAAAAATATCTTTGTAAATTTTCTTTAGAGAAAAGAAATACCTAGTGTTAATCATAAGTTCTTTTCTAATTTGCTTAATGGTTATAATTAAATAAAAGGTGGAGATAAGAAGAACTACCATTGTAAAATTATAAATTTCAGTATTAAATATCCTTAATTCTGAATTCGATGACAAAGAATTAAAGACAAATATTGACACGAAGTAAGTTAGTAATGTCAATGTATTGTTTTTAAAACTTGAAATAATATAGCCAGTAACATCTTTAGATTTCACAGAGATCTCAGCAGAAATTTCAGCAACTTTATTTTTCACTTCAATATATTTTTCAACGTTGTCCTTCAAGTAAATCTTATATGCTGATATTATCGATTGGAAGCAATCATTTTCGATAATAAATTGATTTTCTCTAGATATTATATGCCTAGAAATAATGTTTCTAGAGAGACCAAGTTTATCATCGATCGTACTATGAGAATCTTCATAAATCCACAAATAGATTTTATTTAATTCTTCATCATTCTTTATATCGAGGTTTTTAAAGTCTAAGTTGTAATCGATTAATTTATATCCGTTTAATTTGAATTGAAATTCGTTGTCATTAATTGTAGATAAATCTGCTAAAAATGATATATTTAATAAGAATTTGATTTTGTCAAATATTATCTTAAGATTAGAGAAGCTTTCACTGTATTCAATCATATTAAAATCATCTGGGATAAAATTAAACTGATTAATATTCTGCGCATTGCAAGAAATTTTCCAAGCATCTAATCGCTTCGACTTATGTGATCCGAGGTTTTGGCTGGCGAAAGCAACATAATCACCATTAGACGGTGATTTAAAGTTCAACAAATCTGAACCGGTGAAGATTTCGGATAAACTATTTAGAATCTCTTCTAAAGTTAAAGTATTAACATGATCGTAAAATGCATTAATATCATAAATTGACAATGTTGATATATTGGACTTAATAATCTCAAACTTTAAAGTGAAAATCGATTCTTTATCAATATTATCGTTAATACTCAAAACATCATTAAAATCATCTATGTTTTGTATAGTGAATCTTTCTGGTTCAGACTCATCAATAGAAATAGCTATATTTAGTGAATCAGAATTAATTAATAAATTGTTATAATGGGTAAGGACACCTTCTTTAATTTTTTCACCGGGCTCCAGGACGACCTTGGAAGAGTAAACTGAAAAATCCTCTGTTACATCAACCATGTTTTCCCCTCCAAATAATTAATCATCATTTTTAAAATTAAACTGTTTAAAAACTTCATCATCATTAACTTTTATTTCTATAATTTTTTGTCCATTGGCTTTTTTCTCTGCTCTAATAATATGTTTTAAATTTCTTACGTGTCCATTGGTTCTTAATTCAATTTCATCTGTTAGTGGATAAGTCTTCTTGAATCTAGCTGTAATTTCCGAAGGGATTAATTTGAATTGTGTGTCAAAGTTTTCCTTCTCTTTTAACTTGGTAACCTTGTCCTTTATATGATCTATAGTTACTTTATCATTTTCCATAGTATAATTCCCAAAAACATGATCTATCATTCTATCAAAATGAAAATTCTCCTGATTTTTAAAATAACCTACTAAATTATTTCTAAGCTCAGTATAGTCAGCTGGAGCTTGCTTTTTTAAATTTTTAGATATTATAAGTTCTATATCTTGAAAGGCTAATCTAGTGTTTTTTTGATCGCTTGTCATTTCTTTAGACTCTAAGAAATTATTAGTCCAATAATCAGCTATTGAAGAGCTTGTATCTGCAACTACTAAATCTAAATCGACTTCATCGTCGTCAATTAAAACAAATTTAATGATAGCAGTTTTGAGAGCTGGTTCATTAATCAGAAAGCCTGAATCTCTTTCGAAATTTTGTTCAGATAAAAAATCTTCAGAATCAATTTTGGCTAAGACACACGAGAACTCCCCATAAAAATCAACATTGAAAGTTATTATCAAACTTCCTTTTCTCGGCTTTTGCATGGCAGGTCTTGTATTAATTAAGTGTATCTCTGAATTTAATAGTCTCTGTGCTATAATTTCACACTTTTTTAAGAATGAGCTAACAACACTTTTATCATCGCTATTTGTATAAATTTCAAATAATTGATTAGCTACTTCAGACGTGTTGCTATAAAATCTATAACCTCTTTTGTTTGGATTTTCTAATATGTTATTTATTGTATCATTCACAAATTTCTCTGCATCATTAGTATCAAATTTTCTACTGATAACAGTTTCTGAATCACGATCAATATTAAATAAAGAAGCAGCAATTGTTTTAATAATAATCCCTCTTTCAATTTAAATAATTTAGTTGTATTTAACGCAAATTAATACTGTTTATTTTAGAGATAAAGGTCTTTAAAATTGTAATTCAACAAATAAATTCTTTTAATGACAATTTTTTCGCTATTGTGTATAAAAAAGGGACAAGCTGCATGATGGCTACTTGTCCTTTTGTGTTTTAAAAACCTACACTTTACATTGTAAAGTGATAGGGTAAAAAAAATGTGCACTCTATAGTGCGCACTACTCGCCTTTCTTCTTCGCTTCCTCATCCATCTGCTTTCTCTTCTCAACCACCCATTTAAAATGATTGCGCAGCTCTTCAATGTCTTGCTCGGTCAGATTATCCCAATCAGCCTGATTGTAGAAAAACATGTCAATACCATGTTCGCCAGCTTCACGCTGTAGATCGGCGCCTGTAATCTTTTGTGGCTCTGGATCATTTACTCGGCCAAGGAGGTAATCTGTAGAAACATCATAGAA
This sequence comes from Paenalkalicoccus suaedae, assembly GCF_006965545.2. Classification (NCBI taxonomy): domain Bacteria; kingdom Bacillati; phylum Bacillota; class Bacilli; order Caryophanales; family Bacillaceae; genus Paenalkalicoccus; species Paenalkalicoccus suaedae. The sequence continues at coordinate 2,499,783 of NZ_CP041372.2, read as the reverse complement.
TTCAGCAATTTTAGTAAGTGTGTCATAATCCGGCTTACGTTTACCTTTTTCATAGGCGGTGTATGCAGGACGAGTAATTCCAATAATTTTGGCTATATCTTCTTGTGTTTTTTTTCGATTACTTCTCAAGTACTGTAATCTTTGACCTAACATTGTAGGCACCTCATTATTTTATTTATTGTTTAATTAAAATTATAACGTAACAAATAGTTACAATACATCCCATGTAACAAATAGAAACATTTTTTTGCTTTATTTGTTGACAAAGTAACAAAATGATACTATTATGAATGTAACGAAACGATACTTTTTGAGGGGGTGTTACTTTTATGAGAACTTGGATGAAAGAGTTAAGAATTAGTAAAGGATTGACTCAAGAAAAAGTTGCTGAATCAGCTGGGATCAAGCGTCCTTATTATGCAATGATAGAATCTGGTGATAGAAACCCTAGCGTTAATGTAGCTAAGTTAATTGCAGATAAACTGGATTTCAACTGGACAATTTTTTTTGATAAAGAATGTAACGAAAAGACACATTCCGAGGAGGTGATCTAGTGATCTGCCCCCGATGCAATTGGAACGAAAAAGATTGGCGCACCTATTGTCGGATTTGTAATTACCCACTTAAGAAAGAGCAAAAGAAAAAGTGATGGTGACAGTCGAAATGGGGAGGGCATGTTTAGGCTCACGGGTAAGTTCTTATCTCTTCTATATAAAAAGTATACTCGATAGCATAAATAATTATTGCCCACTGTCTGCACATGTGCAGCATTTGCACGCTAGGGAGGTGATTACCATGCAGTTCGGATCACTTCTACGCAAAACTCGCAAAGCATCAGGCTTTAGTCAAGAGGAGGTAGCTGAAAAGTTATTAGTCTCTAGGAGCACTGTTTCAAGATTAGAGAACGACGAAATTGAATTAAAGGCAGTCGATTTAATTCGGTGGTTTCAGGTGACACAGGCTCCTGAAATAACAGTCGCTTTGCTAGTAGGTCTCGATGTATCAGCTATACAGCAAATAGTCTCTAGTCTCACACAGATCATTAGTTAGGAGGATGAATGATGGAACAACAATTGAATGTACAGCTTACGATTCCTGTACCTGAGGGACAAGTGATGATCTCTAAAGTTGAGTTAGAAGAGCTAAAATCGAGTTCGTTAGAAGGTCTTTACTGGAACATGAAGGATTTAGAAAAGAGGACAGGAAAGAGTGATCCTTGGATTAAAGAGAACATTTTATATCCAACGAAGTTTCGCCAAGAGTTGGACATTAAAAATGGAGGATTTGTTTATTACCCAGTTAGAGGACAGACTTGGTCGTTCCAAGCGAAGAAAATGTCCAAATTTCTAGAAGATAATTTTAATCGAATTTTTAATATGTAAAGGGAGGCAAATCATGAAGGCTAAACCATTCCAACATCTTAAGGAAGAGGCAGTTAGATATATGATCAGCAGCATTTCACTTGAGCGAGAGTATATGAGTGGGACGGAAAAAGATTTACTCGATATTGCTTTTTCGAAAGTCGTTTTATCTCGTAAAAACGCAGAATTAGACAGCATGGAAATGATTCTGTTATCGAAAGCGCTCAAACGATTATCAGTGCGACTCTTTGAACAATATGGACGAGAAGCGTTCAAGCCAACAAGAAGAGAGCTAATCAATACGGCGCACAAAATTGATATTGCTCGCTTGTATCACCAAAAAAAACATCATCCACTGAATGACTTAAAAAAGCACAAAAAAATACTGACCGCCTAGTGAACGATCAGTAAAAAGATAAATTAATGTCAACAACCTACTTAAATTATAGCTTAATGCTATTTAAAAGGCAAGCTTCGGCTTTGCCTTTAGGCTCCTGGGATATTAACCTGCGTCCTTCCTAATTCCTCGCCCGGGAGCCTAAAGGTGTAGCTGACACCAACTAATGCAGAAGGGAGAAAAACAAAGTGAAAACGATCAAGTACAATGGAGACCTTTTTGAAGTCGTTGATGAAATGTATTTAGACTATGAAGAACGTACAGGAGTCATGATGGGATATTTAAAATGCCTTCATGTGAGTGGAGAATTCGGGCACGTAACAATATTAGAGGTCGAATTTTCTTATCACAGCAATTTAGATAACCCATCTTTCTACAAGGCTACATTAATAACTTTAGGTAATAAAATGATGCGAGCTATTAAAGAGAGGAGAAAAGAGTATGCCGATTAATACAGTTAGTGGAGAGGTTAGAGTGTTTTGTGGTGCACAGTCGCAAGTTAATGAGTTTCTTTTCGAAAACCCTGATTTAGAAGTCCTAGACATTCAAATGTCTTCTGGATCGTCGTTTGTAAAAATCATGGTCATTTATCGCCCAGAAGAATAACTTCCCCTAGGAGGTAGATTAATGTGAACAACCTATTTAGACATCGCAGGATTCTACTTCCTAAACATTGTTTCGATCACGAGAAGCCTCTAGAAGGACGTATAAGAGCTTATTTAGATAAGTCCTATCCAGAGGTTAAACTCGTAAGAATTGATGGCAAATTCGCCATTTGTGAAGGGAGGTAGACAATGGAAGCTTTAACATACGAACGGGCTGGCAAAGTCGTTACGGATTCAATCACTTTGGCTGCTGCTTTCGGTAAAGGGCATGACAAGGTATTACGAGATATCCGAAAAATAAATTGTTCGGAAGGATTTAGACTCGCCAATTTTGGAGAGTCCGAATATCAGAATAAGCAGGGAAGAAAGATGCCCATGTATATCTTGACCTATGAAGGGTTCGTATTCATTGCAATGGCTTATACAGGATCTAAAGCAACAGAGCTAAAAGAGGCTTTTATCTCCGATTTTTCAAATCGATTGAATGCGGTTGAATCAAATAGTGAGCATGTTCAGCAATTAGAGTCTGCATACATAGACTCCATCACGCTCCGATCATCTCAGCAAAAAGATCTTCAACAAAAAGTTAGAGAGATTATTTATCGGTATAAGGAACATGTAGATGATAAGGGTAGGCGAAAGTATTTTGCATCTATCTATAGCTCATTAAAGCGTGAGTATCAAGTTGACTCTTATCGTGACATTTTAGATAAGGATTTCACTTCAGCGCTTGAATATATTGAAAGATGGGGACACGCCACATTTGGAGAGTCGTCATAAAAGGGGAGATTGGCTTATGAATCAACAAGATTTTATGGAGCATATGTTGTCAATCAACATTGAAGGGCATGTGATCCCTCATGCTTGGTTTAATGCACTCAAATTTGAAAATGGCAAAGTTGATTTGAACAGCATTGTCTTGCTATCGGAAATTGTTTATTGGTATCGACCAGTAGCAGATAAAGACAAGCTCACAGGTGAATTTAAGGGGTACAAAACTAAGTTTGATGCAGACAAGTTACAGCGATCGTATAAGGCGCTATGCAGCCAGTTTGGATTGACCACAAAACAAGTTAGAGAGGCTCTAAAGCGTTTAGAGGATAAAGGGTTGGTTAAGCGTGAATTTAGAAACGTTAACGTAAAAGGTAAGCAAATGAGTAACGCCATGTTTATTAGCCTTGATCCGATAAAGCTTAAACAAATATCGGGGGTTAGAATCCAGAAGGATGTTTCCCTAGAAGGAAATACCCCCCTTCCCTCAAAGGAAACACCCTCCTTCCCTGGAGGGAAAGACGTATACAAAGATTACTATACAGAGATTTATAAAGAAATAGTGTCTTTCTTGAATCAGCAAACAGGCAAGGCATTCAAACACACAACACCAAAAACCCAAAAGCTAATAAGAGATCGACTTAAAGAGGGAAACACTGTTGATGATTTTAAACAAGTTATTCGGAACAAAGTCGCTAGTTGGAAAGGCGATCCAAAATGGGATGAATATTTACGCCCTGTGACTTTGTTTAGTAATAAGTTTGAAGGTTACTTAAACAAGAATGTGCCAGCAAATAAAAAGCCAGCTGGAGGTTTCGCTCAATTTGCTGAAAAAGGGGATGATCCTAGTGACAAGGAATGAGGTTGCAGAGCTTTTGGAACAAATCAATGCAGCTTATCCAAATAAGATTGAGCAAACGGAGACAACGTTTAACTTATGGCTTAGACAAATGAAAGATCAATCAGCAGCAGATGTCTTTAGACGATTAGACGCCTATATCCTTGTTAACAAGTTTGCTCCAGGAATTGGCGACTTGAAGCGAGTTGAGCGCCCTGAGCATAACAAGAATCCATTGCAAAAATATGAGCATTGGAAGTCTAAAGCTTCGCAGGGACCTAGTGAAGAGCAGAAACTTCGCATCAGGGAAATATTATCTGCTAGGGAGGGATAAACGTGGTAGAACAAATTCAAAACGTCGAAGCCGAGAAGTTGCTTTTGGGTGCCATATTAAAAGATTCCGATGTAGCCAAAGAACTCACCATTGAGCATAAGCATATTTCGGTTATGCATCGTCATATTTTTGAAGCAATCACAAAAATCGTTGCTGAGAATGAAAAAGTGAACTTAGCTACTATTAGTGCTTATCTCCCTCCGGGTGTTATGAGCCAAGTTGACTGGCGAGGCATAAAAGATCAGGTTCCCTCTGCTAGATCACACGAGACCTATCAGCGACTCATATTAGAATCGTATAAGCACAATGAGTTGAAAAGGCTAGCACAATCATTCTTAGAAGAATCTAGTGAGCATGTTAACAGAGATAGTTTTGAAGACTTTCTTAACAAAGCGATGCAACTCAATTTAACCCACCAGGTTCAAAAGGATTTTGATTTACAAAGTGTGCTCATGGATATCTGGAATGATGCGGAATCCGGGAAAGTGGATCAAGGGATTCTTACAGGTTATAGCGAGCTAGATCGTATGACAAATGGCATTAAGAAAACGGAGTTGACGATTGTAGCAGCTCGTCCATCTGTCGGCAAAACAGCTTTTGCAATAAACATAAGCAATGCGCTTATGTCGCGAGATGCATATGGTCATCTATATTCTCTTGAAATGGGCGAAAAGAAATTTGTTACGAGGATGTTAACCGCCGAAGGGAATATTGACTCTATGAAAATGCGAAATCCTAAAGATTATTTCGAAGCGAGTGATTGGGATAGGCTTGCATATGCTACGGCTGCTGTTAGTAAGCAAAGCATGTACATCCATGAAGCATCGAATGTCAAAGTTGCTCAAATCTACGCTAATACTAAAAAGTTGATGAGACAACATCCGGATAAAGAACATTTTGTTGTCATTGACTATTTACAGCTACTTACACCGACTTCTAACAAGGTTAATCGGAACGAGCAAATTTCTGAAATTAGTCGAGCACTTAAAAATATGGCAATGGATTTAAACATCCCTGTTATTGCTTTATCGCAGTTATCTCGTGGGGTTGAACAGCGACAAGATAAGCGACCAATGCTTTCGGATCTACGTGAATCGGGAAGCATTGAGCAAGATGCTGATAATGTTCTTTTTCTATACCGTGATGATTACTACGACAAAGAATCCGAGAAGAAGGACATTATTGAGATCATCATTGCAAAACAGCGAGAAGGTCCTGTAGGTACTGTAGAACTAGCCTTTATCAAGGAGTACAACAAGTTCGTGAATCTCGAACGGCGGTATGCATCATGATTGACGAAAAGAATAGAGCTGACGTTCCTGAGGAAATAGCAAATTGGACAATAGCAGAATACTATGAAGCCATATTAGAGGGTGGAGGGATGGCTCCTATCGCTGGGCTGATCGAGTATTTAGTTTTTGAACGAAAGGTATTACGGATGGATCATAACCACCGAAATATAGCGTTCGTGTTAAAAAAGTACCCATTTATAAATCAAGAGATTGAGGCTTACACGCATCGAATGGGTTATAAATACAGGCCTGAGGAGGGATGGGAAGTTGGGTGAGTTAAGGCGCGTTTGTATCATCGATGAATTACACAACATGCAATTCTATGAATCTCGTGATAAGCGACCTTTAAATTCGTTATCGCTCCAAGAATTGGAGTTAGAGCGCATAAGGTTACCAGAGGTAGCTTACACAAATAAAATTAAGCAGGAAAGAGGAGGCGCAACTAATGACTGAAACTAAGAAGATCATTAATCTAGAAGAGTTTGCAAATGGAGCTTTATCAGAGAGGCTGAATGAGGAATTGTTGAAGGTGCTTGATAACATTGCTGATCCTAATACACTTCCAAACAAGGCTCGTGTCATCACAGCCAAGCTAAAAATAGTTGGCGACAAAGAACGTAATCTAGGAAACACGCTCATTGAAGTATCGTCCAAGCTTGTTCCTGCTGAAGAAATCCCAACAAAAATCCTTATTGATCAAGATTCAAATGGGAAGACCACTGGGGCGGAATTGAAGAGTGGAGTAAAAGGACAAACTTACATGCAAGATGATGGAGTCTATAGCGATTTAGGCGAAAAAGTTTATGATTTCCAATCTCAAAAAAATATGTCTGAGGGGGCAAAATAATGATTGAACAAGCTATTAAGTATTTAGTGAAGTTAGGAAATGTGGAAGCGCAAAAAATCAACGAAAGATTTTACTCTACGGAAAAACTCTATCGTATTGAAGATCCGTCGGTTGATTCGTTACAGGTCAACACGCTCAGTGGTTTAGTAGAATACGTCAAATCAGAGTTTGATACGTCGGTTAGTTTGATGGTTCATGTTGTCTCACCAACAGAAGTTAGGGTGTTCGATAAAATTAACATGGACAAAAATCGTGACACTTATATAACGGCTCATGCATTGCTACCAAGTCTAAGTTTTAATCATTATTACTCGGTCGAAGACTTTAATATTGAGCTTCAGTCTACTTTTGTGAGTAACGAAGATCGAGCTACGATGCTACAAGTCGTTGGAAATGTAAAAGAAGAAGCAGTTAACCAAATTGGTGATGATGGTATGAGTCAATCCGTTGTAGCCAGAACAGGGGTTGCTCAAGTTGGTAATGTAAAGGTGCCTAATCCAGTTCAGCTTATGCCATACCGTACGTTCTTGGAAATTGAACAGCCGGAATCTCCATTTGTCTTTAGAATGCAGTCGGGTCCAAAATGCGCCTTGTTTGAAGCAGATGGTGGAGCTTGGAAGCTAGAAGTAATGAAAAGTATCGCAGAATACTTAGAAAGTGAGCTTACTGACTTAATCGGTGAAGATAGAGTGATGCTGCTAGTTTAATCATTGGGTAGGGCGCTAGATCATAATTTTAGTCTAGCGCCTAATAAATAAAGGAGAGGTCGGCATGAAGGAAATTAAGACGATCAAGAGCCTATCCCCATTCGCCAGTGATATTAAAGTGTCCTACATGGATCCAGATGAAATTGAGAAACGATATCCAAAACGAGTCAAGTCTCCAGAAGAACAAGAATGGGACCGAAAGCAATTAGCCAAAACAAAAGTAGGTTATCAGATCGGTGATCAAAGCAAGTATTACTTTTGATGCGCATAACGGACATTAAGCTATTTAAAAAGGAGGGATACTCATGAGAAGAGAGTTAGAGTATAAAGCTTATGCAGTAGATAAAATGGCGAAAAGCCAGTGGATTTATGGATTTGGGATAGATGATGTTCAGTTCACAAAAGAGTACGTCAATAAGTTAGGCAGAGATAGTGACTGGTGGTTGTACTCAAAGGGAGGTACTTATTTAGTACATCAAAGTTCTGTGGGGAAGTTTACTGGTCTTGTGGATATAGCAGGTCAGAAAATCTACAGTAACCACATCCTAGAGGACGATGAAAAGTTCTTATGGACAATCATATATAAAAATGGTGCTTATTATGCAGTGTGCAATGATTTAATGGTGTGTCAATTACTATCTACAGTCAACTTACATTGCAAAATAAAGGGTAACACTTTTGAGCATAGCGATTTATTAGAGTCACAGTAACCACATTATGAAAAGCAAAGGTGGTATTGGATGTATTATTTTTTAATTGGATTGTTACTAATCTCATTTCTAGGAATTGTAGGGCAGACAGATACGATGGACAAGAAATCAATGAGCCATATCGTGATAACCTGTATTATTGCGCTAGTCGTTCTGACGATCTTCTAATAGAAGGTGATTTATTATGATAGGTGTTTTGGCATTATCGTTTCTGCTACTGATCCTACTTTGGATCATAATTGTGAGTTAAAGAGGTGGTAGCAATGAAATTAGCTATTCAACTAAATTTATTTGAAAGTGATGAAAGAGACGCTCGCCCTTACGAAGAGTTATGTCGGCAATGTGGTATAGGAGGAGCACTCATTGCAATATCAAGAATCAAAAAAGAAGAGCTTGTATGTAAGATCGAAAACAAATTAATTATGATGAAGTGGGTCTCTGATCCGACAACGAAAACGGATTATGAAAGCTTTATCGGTTGCATCGAAGAAGTAAAGGAAATATCAATCGAACAATTAAGGAGTGGATCATCGTGGTATTTGGTTTAATTAGAATGTGTAAGAGGATTCGAAACGCTAGTATTCTAGCTGGAGATATAAAGGCAGCAAGAAGAGGTGCAGGGCATTTAGGTAAAAGAGTAGCATCTAGAAAAGTAAAAGGACCTTATAAGTACCTTGTAAAATAAAAAAGTCATCCTCTCGGACGACTAACCAATTTCATTATAACATCCGAGGGGGAATAATGGTGAAAATTAATAAAGAAGCATGGACAGCTGAAGTCGATCTAACGGAAAACGCTGTTTATATAGTAAAAGACGGTTTTATTAAAAAAGTGAATCGTCCAGAAACGGGATTTGGAAGACATATTGTTTCCTGGCAAAAAGGAAAGCCTGTTTATGCAGAAATCCAAGTAACCGAACATCTATAATCGCGCTTATCGGAAAAACCGAGAGCACAACCCTGCTACAGTGGTTTGTGCTCTTTTTATATGGAGCAAATAAAAAATGGAGGATGGTCTTATGAAAACGATGGATTTTCCACTTGCAGACATCAATAAGAAGGAAACAAAGAAGAAAGTAGAAAGAAAGCTGAAGAAATTATATTTTCATTTTCGTACAACTAGATCGATGCCTTCAGTGACAACTTCTTATTCATTAGCACCTAATGGGCCATCTAATCAGTTTAGTTCAAAAGTTGAAAAAGCAGCCATTGCGAACGTTGAACAAGAACAAAAATTGATAGCCCAGGAAGAGGAGATCCAAGAAATTACTGAGTGTATTAATTTATTGTCATCCATTGAACGAGAGGTGATTTATAAGGAGTATTTTGAAGATGAGTACGTTTTTAACTATGAGATATATAATTCTATGGGTATATCCGAAACCAAGTATTACGAGATCAAAAGCAGCGCATTTTATACATTAGCGTTTATGCTAAAAATACAAGTTTATAACGGAGAAGGTGTTAACGCATGAATTTCGTGCAACCTATTCGCGATGTGGAAGTTCTTCGAGAAATAAAAAAGTATCTTCGAATGTGGAATGAGAGAAATTACATGCTATTCCTCTTAGGGATTAACAGTGGTTTACGTATATCAGACATTTTGCCTTTGAGGGTATCTGACGCTAAGAAAAACTATTTCAACTTGCGTGAGTCGAAAACAAATAAGCAAAAACGCATTACGATGACACCAGAGCTAAAAAGAGAACTACACAGATATATAGAAGGGAAAGAAGATCATGAGTACCTGTTTCAATCTAGAAAAGGTATTAACCAGCCTTTGACTCGTGATGCAGCATATAAGATACTTCAGAAGGCTGCTCAACATGTCAATATAGACGATATAGGCACACACACTCTACGTAAGACATTTGGCTATCATTTTTACCAGAAGACCAAGGACGTCGCGTTACTACAGGAGATATTTAATCACAGCAGTCCTCAAGTAACTAAGCGATATATAGGCATCAATCAAGATACAATGGACAAAGCATTGAAAAGCTTTCGTATCTAAGCTCACTCATTTACGTTGAGTGGGCTTTTTATTATGCATAGAAAGCCATTTAGCAACCACTGAAGCAGCGAGTTGTTTAAGCGAATGGCAAAATAGACGCCCCATATGACGCTAATTCCACTCAAAAACAACATGTATTATTCAAAATGACGATATGGACTTAGACTATGTGGGACAACGCATTTAGCGTTTTGGTGAACTATTGCTTTTATAAGATATGAATAATTCAAAAGCTAACATAAAATCTGGTACAATTAACATATAAGAATAGAGAGGGGAAGGATCATTGGAAGATGCAATTTCTTTGCAGGTAGTATTCTTTTTTGTTACGGTCTCAACAGCTTTTTTTGTAATGATAAATTCTCAATTAATGGGATTAATTAAAGATTCCAAGGCAACTATTAATAATGTCGAATTAGAGCTAATAACCTTAAGAAATGATCTAATTCTTGACTATGATGAAATAATCCTACGTCAAAAGATGATCTACAAAACTACAGCTTTGATAAACTTAGTTTTAAACCACGATCAGATACTAAATAACGAAAAATTTGATTATAGATATTTGTATTCAATAAATGCTGAAAACGGGTTAGAGAGAAAACAATTTGAAAAGGAAGTTATTAAATTTAGAGAAATTAATAACAACTTTTCGAAGCTTAAGCCCCATCTATTAACAATGGAAGATAAGTTTTATTATGATATTTTGAACAAAATTAAGTATAAACACAAAAATATAGAGGAGATAGTAGAAGGATTAAATAGCTCTAAATTAAATATGCATGGTAATACATTAGAGAGCTATAAAAAAATCGATTTAAATAATTCGAAATTCATGGCATTAGTTAAGCAAACAAACTCTATAAACTGGAAGTTAATTAAGAAATTCAGAAGATATTCGGTTTGGACAGGAACTTTAGGTATGATAGTTCCTATTGGATTTTCTGCAAATACACTTTTAGAGTCTAATTTTATAGGGCTTTATGCTCTTATCATGTTATTAGTTATTTCTAAAGGTATGTTCTCACTTGATAGCTATTTGGATGATAATAAGCAAAATCATATAAAGATCTCAAAAGAATTAGCCGGGTTAGATCTACAAATAAAAAATAAAGAAAAGACTATCTCTAAATCATATAAAGAGAGATACGTTTCAAAAGGTTTTATTCATTTTAAGAATAAGAACCTAGTGACACATTCAGAGTTATACTTTGTAAAGAAAAATTAAACTAATTTAATTGTCTGTAATTATAGGAATGAAACGGAGTAAATGCGGAGAATATCCGGAGAGTATTCTAATAATAGCCTGTTACTATGTTAATAGGGTGATAAGCCAATCATTCCCTCCCTGAAAGGCATCCACATGTGTGGGTGCCTTTTGTAATTAGACTTACTAAATACCTATTAAATATGGTAAGATTAAGCAAAACGTAGGAGGCGATATGATGAGATTTCTGGCTATTGTACTACCCCCAGTAGCAGTTCTGTTTTGCGGAAAACCAATCCAAGCACTTATCAACTTATTATTAACTATTTGTTTATGGGTTCCTGGTGCCATTCATGCTTGGGGAGTTGTATCAGATCGAAAAGATGATAAGAGAATGGAAAAGTATGCGAAAGCTATGGCATCAAGTAAATAGACGAGAACAAGGCAGCCTTTCAGGTTGTCTTTTTTGTTTGTAAAAATACCCCCCTATCCTTGGAGGTGATAAGGTGCCGATCAAGCCAAAGAAAAAATGTAGCGTCGTTAGTTGCAATGTCTTAACAAGCGAGAGATTTTGTCCTGATCACAAGAAAGAATATTATCGCAGGCTAGATAAAGAACGCGGTACCGCACATGAACGAGGTTATAACAGTAGGTGGAGAAAAGCCCGGCTCTTTTATTTAAGAAGGCATCCCCTTTGTAAACGGTGCGCCGACAACGGGCAGGACGTCCCCGCTCAAGTAGTGGACCATATCATCCCACATAAAGGGGACGCCAAACTATTCTGGGCAGAGGTTAACTGGCAGTCGCTATGCAAGTCATGTCACGATACCAAGACAGCAAAGGAGGATGGAGGATTTGGAAGAGAAGCAATCAACGAACCTAAACAATAAGTTAAATGTTTCTGTTAATATTCTTCAGATCGATCTTTTTCATAAAGTCTTAAACCTAACAGAAGAGCTCTTTGAACAATCCACCCCGGAAGTACGGGAGGAATTCATGGATAAATTAGATGCCATTTTGTCAGAGGTTGAAGAGAGTCAGTAGGGGGAGGGGGGCTCAATCCCTTGGGGCTGTAACGCTGAAACCGTCGCGGCAGGCACGCGTGAATTTTTTTCGCAAAATAGAATTTTTTTGGGAGGTGGATGAATTGGCAGGGAGACCAAGCAAGCCAACGCAATTGATCAAATTAGAAGGCAATAAAGACCGACGAACAAAAGCCGAGCTTGAGCATCGAGAAAAGGTGGAGAAGTCTCTGCAAACCGGCACGTCGTTTAGAGAAGAAGCAACGACGAAAGCTGATCCAGTTGCCCACAAAGAATTTTTACGTTTGCGAAAATTATTTAAAGGCATTGAGTTTGTCGAAGGGTTAGATCAAGCTACGATCAACAGGTATTGCCAACTGAAAAGTACGGAACAAATGTTGCAAGAACTCTACATTGAGGTAAACGAAAAGATGCAGTCTTATAAGCAAGTATCCAAGCGTTTATCCTTGTATGATGATCTTAAAGACATTATCTCGAAACAAAACCAAGTCAGGGATAAGATGCTGAAGCTTGAGGATCGGCTCTTCTTAAATCCAGTTGCTCGAATGAGGTCGATCCCTAAGGACCCTGATAAGGGCAAACCAGCCAGTCCGATGCAAAAATTCTTAGATAAGAAACGCAATGGCACATAATAAAGAACGAGCGCTTGAGGTTGTGGAGTTTTTACAATTACTCAAGCTTACGGATGATTTCTTTGGACAACCATTTGTGTTAATGGACTGGCAGCACGAAATCATATGGGATGTCTATGGAACTGTGAACGATAAAGGGTATCGCCAATACAACTATGCTTATTTAGAGATACCTAAGAAGAATGCCAAAACGACGACTATCGCAGGATTAGCGGTTTACCATCTAACGTGTGATGATGCAGAAGGTCAGATATATTGTTGTGCTGCTGACCGACAGCAAGCCACGCTAGTTTATAAAGCAGCACGAAGCATGATTGAACAAGATGAATCATTATCCGAGTTTCTGAAAATCACAGACAGTAGAAAAGAAATACTGAATATGGAGACTGGTACTGTGTTGAAGGTATTGTCTGCTGAAGCATATTCCAAACACGGTATTAATCCTACTGTCGTAATATTTGACGAGCTGCACGCACAGCCGAACCGTGATTTGTGGGATGTTATGACCTTCGGGGCTGGCGCAGCAAGAAAAGAACCGTTGTGGTGGGTTATCACTACCGCAGGCGATGACCCGGATCGTCATAGTATTGGATGGGAGCAACATGAATATGCCAGACGTATTAGAGATGGGGAAATACATGATCCATCTTGGTATGTAAAAATATTCGGGGCGCCTGATGATGCTGATATATATGACGAACAGATATGGTATATGGCTAACCCGTCACTTGGAAAGACGATTGATATAGATGTTATTCGAAAAGAAGCGTTAACAGCACGAAATAATGAAGCAGCAGAAAAGCTATTTCGATGGCTCCGGTTGAATCAGTGGGTGTCACTCAAGAAAATTGGGTGGCAGCCACTTTCTTTATGGGATTCAACAGAAGGTAAGTGGAGCCTAGCAGATTTAGTAGGAAAAAAATGTTATGTTGGGGTCGATTTATCAAGTACAACCGACATTACGGCTGCATGTTACCTTTTCCCACCACAAGATGGTATTGATGATTGGCGCGCGATTTTTGATGCATGGATACCTGAAGATAATATGAAACAGCGAGTCAAAAAAGATCATGTACCATACGACCGATGGGTAGATAAAAAGTTTCTACACGCCACGCCCGGTGATGTGGTGGATTACGAGTTTGTAGAGAGCAAATTAGTAGCTGCAAGTAAGCAATACAATTTAAAACTACTTGGTGTGGATCCGTGGAACAGTCGAATGCTCTCGCAAAATTTATTGAAGAGAGAAATTGATGTGGTTGAGATACCTCAAGACATGAAAAATATGAGTCCATCGATGAAGACGATAGAGCGCTTTATGAAATCGAAGTTCTTAACGCATGAAAAAAATCCTCTTGCACGTTGGTGCTTCGGTAATGTGGTTGTTGCCGTTGATGGCAATGAGAATGTTAAGCCGATGAAAAATAAAAGCCATGAACGGATTGATTTAACAGTTGCCATGATAAATGCGATGGCAACAGCGATGTTAGAAGTGAATGTAGATAGTATCTATGACGATAGAGGAATTCGTGTCCTCTAGAAAGGAGGGGACGAGCTTGAAAGACTTAGATGTAGCTGATTTGATCATATTTATCGGAATTATAGCGATAATCTATGGACTGGCATTAATATATATGCCTTTAGCGTTTATCATAGGCGGAATATTGGTCATGTTAATGGGGTTTGTATTAGCTAATTATAAAAGTAAAAAGCAAAAGGCAGGTGATGATTAGTGGGGATGTTCAGTTCACTGTTTAGTGGATCTTCAGGCGTTGGCGGTGATCCTGCTGAATGGATGCGCTCTGTATTGTCAGGGAGAAAGTCGCAATCAGGGGCAAGGGTAAATGAAGTTAGTTCCATGCAACTGCCGGCGGTATGGGCTTGCGTGAGAGTGTTAGCAGAATCTGTAGCACAAACGCCGATTCACATTTATGAACGTGTCGGAGCAGATCGACGAGTAACAGCGCTTAATCATCATTTGTACCAGATGTTACACCTTCGACCGAATCATGAAATGAGTGCGGCAACTTTTAAAGAAACGCTAATGGTTCATATCACATTGTGGGGAAATGGATATTGTGAGATCGAGTATAACGAATTTGGAGAGCCGATTGCTTTATGGCCATTGATGCCAAACGAAACATGGAAGTATCGTGATCCACAATCTGGAGAAATAAAGTACACGACCATCATTCCACACGGCAAAGATAATAGACGAGCTGTTACGTTGCCGTCATATAGGGTATTGCACATACCCGGAATTTCCATGAACGGCTTAACTGGAATATCGGTCATTAGAGCGCATATTGAGAGCATTGGTTTAGGTAAGGCAGCGCAAGAATTTGGTTCTCGTTTCTATTCAAATGGTCTAAATACAGGTGGAGTTGTCACCCATCCAGGAGAATTATCGGATAAAGCATATGCTCGCTTAAAGAGTGATTTAGAAGCAAAAAACACAGGGCTATCTAATGCAAATCGAATGATGTTACTGGAAGAAGGAATGACATATCAAAAGATTGGTATTCCTCCTGATGATGCTCAATTCTTGGAAACTAGAAAGTATCAGAACCAAGAAGTTGCACGTATATTTCGCGTGCCTCCGCACATGATTCAAGACTTAGAAAAAGCCACCTTTTCGAACATCGAGCATCAATCCATTGATTTTTGGAAGTATACGATGATGCCATGGTTTACCAAATGGGAACAAAGCATTAACAACCAACTTATTTTCGGAGAATACCGAACGAGATATTATTCGGAATTCGATCCTAACTCTCTTATGAGAGGGGATAGTGCTGCTAGAGCGTCCTATTACAATACAATGCTTCAAAATGGGTCATTTAGTCATAATGAAGTTCGTCGTAAAGAAAATATGGATCCGATTGAGCATGGAGATGTGCATTTTGTACCTCTTAATATGATTCCTCTCGATCAAGCTGTAGGTGGAACGGCGAACGATACTGATAGCGAAAATGAAGAGCCGGATCAGGAAGAAGAACGCATGCGACCTCTTACAGAAGTTCGCTCATTACCTCAGCACGAACAAAGAACACGAATTTATCAAATTAGAAGCGCTCAAAGCAGAAAAAGAATTAAGCAGAACTACGAAAGCAGAATTCGAATGGCTGCTCAACGTACTGTGAATTTTGAAGCAAGAGCCTTACGAAAAAAGATAAGTGATTTAGCGACAGATAGAAGCACGGAATCCTTTGAGGGATGGCTAAACAATTTTTATAGAAATGAAATGCCTGATTATCTCCAAGAACAATTTGGCTCAGTATTTTCAAGGATGGGGCAAGAAATAAAGCGCGCAGCCGAAAAAGAAATTGGTCGAGATGCTGACGACGGACAAGTTCAAGAATTCATTCGTAAATATATTGCTAGTTTTATCGCTCGTTACACGTCAAGTAGTAAGGGGCAAATTTTAGCCTTACTACGAACGCCAGCTGAAGATGTGGAAGACGATGACATGGATGAGTTGCTGTTGGATCGAATTGACGAGTGGCAAGATACACGAGCAGACAAAGTCGCTATGAATGAATCGGTGAAGCTGGGAAGCGCGGTTGCTAAAACAGTCTTTGCTATCGCCGGTATTGTATTAATAAGGTGGCTAGCGTTTGGCTCACAAACTTGCAACTTATGCAGTGAATTAGATGGACAAACAATTGGTGTACAAGAAAAGTTCGTCAATAAAGGGCAGGAGGTGGGCGATATGACAGACTATCAAGGCACAGGGCATCCTCCACTCCACCAAGGATGTGAGTGCGAAATTGTTGCTGAAGAATAAGTAAAAGGAGGATTCACTCATGCCATTTCCAAGACCGAAAGACGATGAAAAGAAAGATCAGTTTGTTGATCGATGTGTGGCTGATGATTCTGTTAGCGGAGAGTTTGAGGATGACCAACAACGGTTGAGCATTTGTCGAACTATCTATGACAGCGAAGGTCAACGTAAAGATAATGAGCAGGAAAAGAAGAGTGACGACTCAAATCCTGATGAAGAAAAAAGCGATGAAGAAGAAAGTGATGAAAAAGAAGGCAATAATGAAGAAGATCGAAGTTATGATGAAATTCGAATGCATGAATTTGGTACAAACATGATCGAGCACCGACAAGAGGATGGTCAAGATATTCTAAGTGGTTATGTCGTGCAATTTGATCGTATGAGCTTGCCGATAGGAGGCATGTTCCGAGAAAAGGTGGAGCGAGGGGCTTTCACCAAAACACTTCAACGTACCAAAACAATTGCCGTTTGGAATCATAACATTGATTTAGTTCTAGGAAATACTCGTAACAGAACCTTAAAGCTATATGAGGATGACATTGGTCTACGTTTTGAAATTAAGCCTCCCAATACACAAGCTGGCAGAGACGCTATCGAGCTAATCAAGAAAAAATATGTCACAGGTGTATCTATGGGGATGAACGTAGTAAGAGACAATTGGGAGGAAGGTGGAGAGCTTCCAATTCGAACACTTTATGAAGTGGATTTAATTGAGATTAGCCCAACGCCTTTACCAGCCTATCCAGATAGCGGAGTGCAAACGAATAAACGAAATCATTATGATGGATCTCAAGTAGCTGTAAGAGCTCTTTTTAAATTGTCAAAAGGTCTTAGCCTTAAAGACGATGAGAAAAGGGCTCTTTTACATGCAAAAGAGAGTGCATCGTCTGGTGAAGTTGATTATTCAGAATATGAAATGAAATTATTAGAGATGGAGTGATTAAAAGATGGAAAAAATCTTAGAGCTACGACAAAAAAAGAAAGAATATGTGGATGAGGCTCGTTCGGCGTTAAGCCAAGCACAAGCAGAAAACCGTTCTATGAATTCAGATGAACAAAGTAAATTCGATAAGGCACAACGGGAAGTCAGAAACATCACAAAACAAATTGAGAATGAAGAAGCTATGCTTGAAATGGATCGTTCATTTGAACCGAACACGCGTGAGCAACGTCAGGATCCCGAGCAAAAGCAAAATGAATTTCGTGACATTGGTGAATTCATTCAAGCTGTTCGTTTCCAAGGGGAAAAACGTGATTCTCTCAAAATGTCAAACGGAGAAAATGGTGGATTTCTAGTTCCTGATCAATTCCTTGATCAAATCATGGAAGTACAATCTCAAGATGCTATTTTCCGACCACGAGCAAGCATCATTCCTGCCGGTAGTGAACCGGATGCAGGAGTGACATTCCCTGCACTTGATCAATCTGGTGACAAAGGCGTCTATTCAGGGGTTAGCGTAAATTGGATTGGAGAAGGACAAGAAAAGCCACAAACACAGCCGTCATTTCGTGATGTGACACTACGTCCTCACGAAGTAGCTGCACACATTGTTGTTACAGATAAATTGCTTCGTAACAGTCAAGCAGCTGGCGCTATTATCCAACGACTTTTACGAAATGCGATTCTAGCATCTGAAGACAGTGCCTTTTTACGCGGTGATGGGGTTGCCAAGCCTTTAGGTGTGATTGGTCACAAATCAAATGTCAACGTCAACCGTCTAGCAGCTAATTCAATCGAATATCCAGATATCGTGGCAATGTACGCAAAAATGAAATTGGGTGGACCGATGGTGTGGATCACATCTCAAGAGACGTTACCACAGCTCATGACAATTAAGGACGAGAACGGTCGTTACATTTGGCAACCGAATGCCCGTGAAGGAGCTCCTGGAACTTTGCTAGGCGTCCCTGTCTTAATTAATGAACGTTCACCGCGACTAGGAGCAAAAGGTGATTTAATCCTGTGTGATCTTAATTACTACATGATTAAAGATGGTTCAGCGCTATCTATTGCAGCATCGGAGCATGTGAAATTTACCGAGAATAAAACAATCATCAAAGCGTTTTGGAATGTGGATGGTCAGCCATGGCTCAACTCCCCACTGAAGCTCGAAAACGGATATGAAGTATCTCCGTTCGTTATTTTAGACGTACCAACAGCAGGATAAGAGAAGGGGCGCAATGCCCCTTCTATTTAAAAGGAGGAATTTGAAATGATCGGATCAATTAGCGAAAACCTAAAATTTACTTCCGCAGGAGTAGGCGATTTAACAGAATTGAATGGTGAATTTGTATCTGTATCTGGGTTTCGAAAGGTGGCAGCGATTTTAGCGACTGCTGAAGCAGGAGAAGAAAGCTCAGATGTTACAATCTCCCTTTATGAAGCTAAAGATGAAGATGGTGCAGATGAGCAATTACTCGTAACACGAACGATTACAGTAGTATCTGGTGAAACGGGGCAACTAGTCCAGTCTTTCGATGTTCAGTATCTAAGTGCTGATTACACGCATGTAGCTGTTAAAGCTGAAGCAACAAATGCAATTGATGGCGTCGCATTTTTGGCGCTTGCTGATCCACGAGAACGCCCTATCACGGAGTGAGGTGTCTAAAATGGAGGTTAATTTGAAGTACGAAGCTATTGTAAACGGAGTCCGTCGAAAGGCGGGCTCCACTGTCAATGTGAGTGAGGAAGTGTTAGATAAACTCGTTGCCTCTGGTGTTATAGAAAGCAAGGCAGAAGCAATGAAGAACCTAACTTTTGAAACGACCTCGCAACAGCCTACTGAAACAAAGCTATCATACGAACACGTTGGTGGTGGCTACTATGTCATCAAGCGCGAAGGTGAAGAGATTGATCGTGTGAGAGGGAAAGAGGCATTAGAAAAGCGTTTGAAAGAGGGATAATCGAATGGCATTAACAATTGTCCATCAACCTACTACAGCAGATGAACCAATTTCACTTGAAATGCTCAAGGAGCATTTACGGTTAGATGATACAGAAGAGGAAGAGGAAATTTACCTTCAGGGGATCATTGTTGCTAGTCGTGATTATGCAGAGGGCAAGTTAAGGCGTTCTATTGCTAAAAAGACGTATCGACTCACACTAGATCAACGAGATAATTCCTTGATAGAATTACCTGTTCCTCCTGTTGTTGAACTCGTATCCATTTCAACCTATGACCGTGATGATTCAGAAGTCATATTGGATGAAACGGACTATTTTTTCGATCGAGAGTCAGAGCCTGCGAGAATCATTTTCAAGAATGAGTTGCGAACTCGTAAATATAACGCTATAAAAATGGAGTTTATATCAGGATGGTTGCCTGAGGAAGTTCCTGGGGCAATTAAGTCGGCCATTAAACTTATAGCAGCCAATATGTACGAGAATAGAGAACCAGTGGCGCTAGGTCCTAACGCTCAAAAGATCCCTTTTACCGTTGACAGCTTATTATCTATTCATCGGTTTTGGGGTGGTGAAGTATGAGCGCAAAAAGAAGAGTTGGCGAGTTAAATAGACGTATCACAATACAAAAACTTGGTCCTGTTCAAAATGAGTATGGTGATTGGGTGGAAGGTTGGACGGACTGGAAACGCGTGTGGGCTTCCATGGAACCGGCTGGCGGTCGAGAATATTGGCAGTCAGAGAAATTCAATGCCGAAGCAAACGGCGAAATTGAAATTCGGTATCAATCTGACATTAATCCGGGAGCTATGCGCATTCTTTATAAGGATAGGGTGATCGACATTCAATACTTCTATCATCCACGCGAAAGAAGAGATCGGACAAGGTTAATTGTAAAGGAGCAAATAAGTAAGGAGGTGCCTTTGATCAATGAAGAGTCAAATGAAGGTTGAAGGGCTTGATAAATTGCAAAAAGAGTTAGAAAAGCTTGCAAAAAAAGTAGACGATAGTGAAACAGAATCCATCGTCTATAAAGCAGCAGAAAGCATTGTGACTCCTGCTATTCAATCAAAGGCACCAGTAGGCGAAGGTGGAAGCATACGTGATGCAGTTGTGACAAAACAGATGCCACGATCCTCTAGTTATCCTTCTATTGCTATTAGCGCTATAGATCGAAAAAAAGCGCCTCACGCTCACATTATTGAACTTGGTTCTGGACCTCGTTTTGATAATTTCGGGCGTTATAGAGGAGAAGTCTCACCTAACCCATTCTTTCGCCAAGCCGTATCTCAAAGTTTGCCTAGTGCCCTCAACTTTATTAAGTCGGAGCTAACGAAGAGGATAAACGGATGATTGAGATGTCAGCTTTTATAAGAGACTGGATGAAAGAGCATGTTGAGTCGCTAGAAGGTCGCGTATATAGAGTTCGCTCTTTGCCGAATACGAATACTCCTTATGTAGTGATGTACCTAATTAATGAACCTCGTGGCTCATACGATTCAAAGCAACAGCAATATCAATTTACGATTTTCGGTACCGAATATGGCTCAACAAGAGCATGTGCAAACGAGCTCAAAGATGCAATTGAGAAGCTGAATGAAGATCAAGAACAAGGATTGCATAACGGAATTTTTCAAGCGTATGTAGATTCAGACAATGAATTATATGATCGAGATTCCGGACTCCATCAAATTCCTATTGATGGGGTTTTTCATTATCAATATAAACAAACGTGGGGGTGAAGCAAGTGGGCAAAAAAGGAATTCCATTTATCGGGTTAGACATGTTTCACTATGCTATTTTAACGAGTGATGAGAGCAGTGGAACGGAATATGAGGAAACCGTTCACATTCCGAACATTGTAGAAGCAGGGTTTAATCCTAACAGCTCAAACGAGGTGTTTTTTGCCGATAATGGTCCAGCTGATTCGTAC
This sequence comes from Paenalkalicoccus suaedae, assembly GCF_006965545.2. NCBI lineage: Bacteria > Bacillati > Bacillota > Bacilli > Caryophanales > Bacillaceae > Paenalkalicoccus > Paenalkalicoccus suaedae. Next base: position 2,478,407 of record NZ_CP041372.2, on the reverse strand, counting down.
AGTCAGATTGGAGCGCCAGAAGTAACACTAAACGTCGGTGATTTACCTCCTAAAGATTATGCTACATTAATGGGTGCTAGTTACAAGAACGGGCAAATCAAATATAGTGTTAACGCAAGTGCACCTGATGTAGCTATTGGTTATCGACGCCAAAAGACGAACGGTGAATATCGCTTTATTTGGTTCTACAAGGGTAAGTTTTCTCTCCCTGAAGAATCTGGTCAGACTAAACAAGATTCTGTAGAATTTCAGACGCAAGAAATTGTATTTACCTCGGTCGCAAGGGTCTCCGACCACGAGATTTTTACTCGCGTTGATTCTGACGACGATGAAGTTCCGAACAATATTAACAAGGCGACTTTAACGCAAGAATTCTTTGATGATCCAAATTATGAAGTTCCAGATGCAGAACCAGAACCGGAAGAGTAGGGAAACCCCTGCTCTTTTTTTAATGGAGGGAGATTAGTATGAGTAGAAATCAAAAGTTGAAACCACCGCAAATTACTATTGATGGGAAAACGTATAAAGTAAAGAAACGTCTAAAGCTACTTCGACGCATGTATGAGCTTAATGATCAAGAAATCGAAGTGGAATCTATAGAAGGATTGGAAGTCCTTTATCAGTTCTTAGTGGACTGTTTTAACGATGAGGCAGTTACTATGGATGCGATTGAAGATAATGTAGATGTCGATGAATTCATGGATTTGTTTGATGCAGTCGCCGGCTTTTTGCGTGATTCATTTACATCCAAAATGGAATCAATGCCAAAAAAAGAACCAGGGACAAGTCACTAGTAGATGGCTTGTCCGATTACGAGACAATTATTCATATGTACACACAGTATGGCAAGCTTTTTCATTTATCCCAACAGAATATTGATGATGTAGATATGGATTTCTTTTTCGATCAGCTCGCTGTGATGGAAAAAGAAAGTCTAGCTGAGGAAACAGAGAAAGCCCGTAGCATTGAAGCTATGGGCTTTTAGTGCGTTACACGTCTTAAACGAAAGAGGGTGAATACATGAGTACAATTGCAAATCTGATGGTGTCTTTAGGTCTCAATTCGAAAGAATTCGAAAAGGGTATGGACGGCGCAGAGAAATCCAGTGGGCGATTTCGTAAAGGCGTTGGTACAGTTGGAAAGGTAGTCGCAGGTACAGCAGCCGCAGCCGCCGGATTAGGCGTGGCTGCTTTTGCTGCTACAAAAAAGGTAACTGAAGGCTTCGATAATATTGCAAAATCATCTACGAAGCTAGGTGTTTCAACCGATGCCTACCAAGAGCTTGATTATTGGGCTGGTCAAAACGGATTGTCTACCGGTTCAATGGAGCGTGCTGTGGGACGACTTAACCAACGTATTGGTCTAGCAGCCGATGGAAATGAGAAGTATGCTGGTGCCTTAACAAAAGTCGGAGTCGATATGGATGCGGTTAGAGACGGTACTATCACCACTGAAGACGCCTTTGCACAGTCTATTCAGACGTTATCTGAAATGACGAACGAGCAAGAGAAATCGGCGTTAGCATCCGAGCTGTTCGGTACGAAGTTAGCGCGTGATCTAATGCCAGCCTTACAAGATGGCTCGCTCTCATTCGAAGAAGCTAAACAAAAGGCAGAAGAGCTAGGAATTGTTATTGACGGTGATACATTAGCAGCAGCCGAAGAATTTCAGGATACATGGGATGACGTGACACGTTCCCTAGGTGCTTTTGGCCAAAAGATATTCGCTGAATTGATGCCTATTTTTCAATCAATGATGGATTGGATTTTAGCTAATCTACCTCAAATCAGAGCTATCTTTGACACCGTATTTAGTTTCATTTCAGAAGCAATAAGTTGGGTTGTGGAATGGATACAATCCCTTATGGCGTTCTTAGATGATTGGCGATCCAGTAATGATGATACTCTAAGCAGCATTTCGGGAGCTTTCGAACATTACTTAGGTCTGGCTATAGATATTGCAAAAGATGTCTTTACGACACTACAGGAAGTAGTGAAGATAGTATTTGATTTTGTAGTTAACTTTGTGAATACAGCTCTACAAAACGTCTATGACTTTTGGAAAAAGTACGGAGCTGACATCCTGTCAACGGCTCAATCTGTATTTGAAGACGTAAGATCAGTGGTAGAAACAGTCCTGACAACGGTTTGGGAGATCATTCAAAATATCCTGTCGAGAGCTGCTGATTTCATCAGTGACATTCTGAAGAAAATCCTAGCTTTTTGGGATGAGAACGGTGAAGCAATCATGCAGATTGTTGAAACCGTATTTAGCACAATTAGAAGAATCATTGAAGATGTCATGCCGATCATCCAAGGTATTATTGAGGTGGCATGGGGCATCATTGAAACCGTTTTTGATACCGCGTTAGGCATCATTATGGGATTGATTGAGACCTTTATAGGATTATTCACTGGCGATTTCGAGAAAATGAAAGATGGTATCACCAAGATTGTCGAGTCACTATGGGATGGTATCAGAGGTATATTTGCATCAGCTTGGGATTTAATCTCAGGACCTCTTCAAGATTTATGGAGCATGTTGGAAGGTTGGTTCTCTGACTTGAAAAACAATGCTGTCGATTGGGGTAAAAATATGATCGATGGATTCATCGACGGTATTAAATCCATGGCAGGAAAAGTTGGGGAAGCCGTGCAAGGCGTTATTGATAGTGTAGCTGATTTTATGAAGTTTTGGTCTCCGGCTAAGAAGGGTGAAGGTCGTTATATTACTCATTGGGGACGTAACATGGTGGACGGATTCCTAGATGGTGTTCGCGACGAGTCATCATCTGCCTCTGACGTCATAAACGACATGATCCGAAATATGAGACCCGGCGCTTTAGACATGAGAACTCTGTTACCTGAAGAAGGATACGTGAACGATATGGTGGCTCGTATGCCGTCATCTCAGAAGAATAAACCGAATCCGCGAGGCGGAGATAATGGCTCAAGTGGGAAAGGTGACATTAATCAGTACATTACTGTTAATAGTCCAAAGCATCTATCTGAAAGTGATCTTCAGCGAAAATATAAACAATCAGCGAGAGAGCTCGCTTTAGAATGGGAGTTAGACGAATGAGCCGAAAAATCTATCTAACAACGTCTAGAGGGAAAATTGAATTGTCATCATCTAGCTTATATATTCTTGAAACGATAGAAGGGGCAGACTCTGCCCCAAAAGAAAATACCTTAACGAGGAGTCCTCGGCAAGATGGAGCATATAAGACAGCTAGTCATTATGAGCCACGTTACATGGTTTTTCAGGGAGCGATTAAAACGAAAGAAGCATTATCAATAGCAGAAAAGCGTAAATTCCTGCAAAATATTTTATCGACAAATGAGATTGAGGTTGAGTATGTTGATGCAACAGGTGCCTATTTTATTGATGCGACCTTAGATGGTGAGGGAATTACATTCCCACCAAGGCAAGGTGGCTGGCAGTATTTTTTTATCTACACGGTGAGCCCAGACCCTTTCTGGCGGTCTGATAGCCTTGTAACAGAGCCAACCTTTGAACCTCTATTTGAATTTGTTTTTGAAGACGAAGGAGAAGAAGATGGTAGCTTTGAAATGGGCCTGCAGCGAGATGAACGAGTTGTGATTAACGATGGAGATGTCGGAGCTCCGGTTTTAATAGAATTTCATGGACCAGCTGAAAATCCTCGAATTGAGAATGTCACCACAGGTAAATTCCTTCAGGTGAATCAAAGTTTAGGTATTAATGAAATAATGAGGATTGAAACAACGTTTGGGAAGAAGAGCGTGAAATTCATAGATGACACAAATGAAGAGGAAAGAGACGTTTTAAACTGGATTGATCCTCAAAGCGAGTTTTGGATTTTAAAGCCGGGAGAAAATGAAATTGTTTATACAGCTGATAGTGATATACAAGGTGCTATTGTAGATATTTATTATTTTAAGAGGTATGTGGGGGTGTAATTAAGAATGGGAGAAGCAATTAGAAGTTTATTTTTTAATGGTGCCCCCGGTGATCGGAGGCGTTACCAAGCAAGAGACTTTGCCGAATATTTTGGCACAGTTTTAAGTGCCGGACTCTTACACACGGATGAAGAGCCAGGATTAGAAGTGGCTGTAGTGACAGGTGAATTGAGAACGACAATAGGACCAGGTAAAGCGTTAATTAAAGGATATCTAGGCCAAAGTACAACGGAAGTGACGTTGGAACATGGGTTGCCAGAACCCGACTTAGATCGTATTGATCGGATTGTAATCAGACTTGACTTACGCAACCAGTCTAGATTTATTGAATTGGATATTTTACAAGGAACATCAGCTGAAGAGCCAACACCACCAACGTTAACGCGCGATAACGTTATTTATGAGCTTTCGTTAGCTCAAGTCTTTGTGGAAAGAGATACTTCGCAGTTGCAGCCAACTAACTTGCTAGACGAAAGATTAGATGAGGATGTATGTGGCATTACGCATTCGTTAATAACCGTTCCTACCCAGCAATTCCTCGATCAGTGGAATGCTTTTTTTAATGCAACTACTGACGAGATCGACGAAGAGAAGCAATCCTTACTCACTGAAATAGTCAACAGTATTGTAGAGGTTCAAACAGAACTAGACAATTATAAAGCTACATTAAATGGAAAACTACAAGAATTTGAAGATGAGTTTTATGACTGGTTTAACGATATTCAAGATAATGGATTTGCTAGTCAGACAGAGTTTGTTGCGCATAAGGAAGAATTAGCGCAAGAAGGCGCGCACGGATTAACACCCGAAAAAACACGCTCTATTTTTTCGGGTGAAGCCGAACCTTCTAACTCACTTGGCGAAGATGGCGATGTATATTTCCAGTATGAGGTTGATTAGTTATGTCTAATTTATATACGAAACAATCTGGAGACTATAAGTCTATTACGCAACCATTTTATAAATTTGAGGGCGAGTGGAAAAAAGCAACTGTTTGGAAGAAAGTTAATGGTGAGTGGTTGGACTTTAAACAAGAGTGGTTAAATAACTTTGATGTGTTATTTAGTGGAATTCCGTATCCAGCAACAAGACCAACAACAGCTTATTTCCCCAACTTAGGGGTTAACAGTGTAGACTTGTTTGTTAATTATAACGAGGGAAATAGTGGTAGATTCGCAAGGGTAAATAAGTATACTGGCGAGTTTGTTAGTTATTTTTCGAGCGGTTCCGTGCCTAAAGCCTTACTTGCAGTTGATATTAATGGTGTACCATATGGAGGCTCCTCCTCCAGAGATAGTGCTGCTATTTTTTCTATCAATCCAGATGGAGAGCGTGGCGACATTACTTACTCACAAGGTCGAGTAAATGACTCTTGGGAGATACAAAGTAATGAGTTATTAAAGAATGACTTAATAATTATTGGTAACGACACGCTATCGAGACGACAGGTGTATAAGGCTACTGGAGAAAATGAACTTCTTTTTGAGTTCCCTTCGGGAGTTAATGGGATAGTATTAAACTCAGTCTTTTATGCAGATTTTGACCAGGCAAGAAATTTAATTTATGTAATGGACGCTAATCGTATTTTTGCGGTAGATAAAACAACAGGGTTAGAAGTATGGCGTTCAAGAGTAGATGATTTTTACACAGAAAGTTCTGGCGCAAGGACGTTTAGAGCCTACTTATATTTACCAAAAAAAGATGTTTTAATTGGGTGCGCTCCAGTGCAAACATTTAGTGGTAGACCTCAAACAAATGATATAGCTTATATAGATCCAGCGACAGGGTTAACCATCGAGGTAGTCCAACAAGTGCAATCGTTAAGAAGTTTAAAGGTTGTAGTAGAGCCTAGTGGCAGAGAAACTATCGTAGGGATTAACACACTTAACAACCATTTAGAAAAACGCGATCCAGACGACAACATGAACCTTTTATACTCCATAAATTTAGATGAAGTAGCTGGAACTCCTCTGAACATTTTTACAGTGTATCCAGAAGTAGAAAATAATATTGTTTATGTTTATGGTAGAGCTGAAAGTGCGTCTTTTACCACTTCAACATACGTGATGGCGTTTGAAATGTCATAAAGGAGGGTCAAAATATGTTTTATATCGAGTACGATTCAGAAGGAAATATAACACGAATGCATGGCAAGCCCTTTGATGATAAACGAGGGCTAGGAAAGACAGAAGAGCAACTTCTCGAAACAGGTTTACTATTTGAAAAAAACGAAATACCAAATGAGGACGGAGTTTTAAAAATCAATCTAGAAACTATGGAGCTTTTCAAAGAACCACTTGAAGAGCTTCCAAACAGACTAGATCCAGAAGAAGCTGCAAGAAGGATTGAAAAATTAGAAGAGGATTTAGAAAACAGTGTCATTGAACTATCGACAGCTTTATCAATGCTGATGATGGGAGGTAACGCAGATGTTTAATCCAGATAGCGTAGTTGCTCGCACATGGGCTAAAGCAGTTAAACGAGGTGATAAAAATGAAGATGATGTACCTAATCTGTTTAACTTGCGTGACATTGTTATTACTATTCTTAATAATGAGGAGGATTCCGATGTTTAATGAAAATAGTATGTTAGTTAGAACGTGGTTTAGTGTGGTGGTTTCTGGTGCTTACACATTTGAGCAAGTACCTGTATTGTTTAACTTGAAAGACGAAGTTGGTAAGAAACTAACGGTGCTTGGTTTTGATATTGGCACTTAAGACAAATTTTACAGTGAACTTGAGTTTGTTCATCATTACTATTCAAAGTAATTCTAAGAGGGGGTTACCTCCCCCTCTTGAATCGATTATCTGCTTGAGAAATAATACAGCAAGGTAGAGCTCCTACTGCAGTTATTGCACTTTACATCACAAATAAGATCTCCTTGATGAGAATAGTCTAGTCTGCATTTTAATATATAAATAGAATTCTTTTTACAGTGCCTACACATCATAAAATTCACCTCCTAATTAAAGCTAATAGGATCAAAGGCTTTAAAATAGTATTGATAAATTATTAATTGATGTTATATATTACTCATCTATTTGGACTTTCATTCATTTAAAATACAATTATTTTTTAAATAGATGCTATACTTATTTGCAAATAGATTAAGGCAGAAAGGAAGCATTGGAATGGAAGATATTATCATTAGAATGAATGAAATAGAATTAAGATTTAATGCTCTATCTGACAGAATAGAATTGTTCCAGGAAAATATCTCGAATAACATTACTTGGTTCTATTCATTACTAGGTGTTTTCGTAGCACTTATTGGAGCAGTGGGTATTGCTTTATATTTTCTAGTGAATAATGCAGTTAAAGCAGGTATAGAGAAAGGAATAAATAAGGTAGAAACTGAAGCTATGGAGCAAATAAATTTAATGAAAGAATCGAACAGGGAATTTAAAATAAATCTTGAATCTTACAATAAAGATTTTAGAAGTTTGATTAAATCCGAATTTAATTCGATTTCAAAAAATAACTCTCAAATAGGATATATGAGGGGAACGAGTACAGTTCAGGATTCAACATTTAAATTAGTGGTACCAAGAAATTTTTCAGCAAACAGAATTATTTTGTTCCAAGTATTTACTAGAGATGGTTTAAGAGTAAATGACAGTCTATACAATTTTACTGAAGATGGTGAGGGAGGTCTAAATATAGTTTTAAAAAATATAAAAAATTCTTACGTCTATTGGGAAGTTATTTTCGAATACTAATATTTATAAGGCAGATTATAAATTACTATATTTATCAAAAAGTTCTCCTTCATAGAGAACTTTTTTATTTAATTAAGGAGGTATAAATGAACGCAATACGAATTCTAAATCTAGATTTTGAACGAATAGGTGAGATAGATATTTATTCGTCATTCAGTATTGTTCGAAGGTGGAATAGACCTGGCTCTTTCACATTAAAACTAAATGTAGATTCACCTTATGTAGACCAACTAATTAAAGACAATATTGTTGTAGTTGGCGGTAGTCTTAGAAAAGCAGGTTTGATCTTATATAAGCAATTTGAGGAAGGTGATGAAGAAATTTTGACTGTAAAGGGTGTAACGCTTGATGGGATAGTAAAAAGAAGGTTGGTTATACCCGAATCAGGTCACACCAACTTAGAGTTTAACGGAAATGCTGAATCCGTCATGAAGCACTTTATTGATAAAACTTTAGTAAATACGTCGGATCCTAGACGTTCGTTTCCTAACGTGAGTATTGCAGATGGTCATAATCGAGGAATAAATATTATTGGTGAACGAAGATGGGACAATCTATCCAATGTATTAGAGGATTTCTCTAATCTGTCCAAGCTCGGATATGAGGCATCTTTAGATTATGAGAACCAAAATATTGTATTTGAAGTTTATGAAGGTACCGATCGTTCTGCAGGACAGGTTGATGTCCCCCCTGTTATCCTATCGCCTGACTTTGAATCAATTATGGAACAATCATACATTGAGTCCTTTCTTGACTACGCCAATGTAGCTTATGTAGGAGGGGAAGGAGAGAAGCAGGACCGAAGGGTGGTGATAGTAGGGGAAGATGAAGGCTTTGATCGTTTTGAAACATTTGTAGATGCAAGGGTTTCAGAAGAAGATGACGAAGGTAACCCAAAATCGAATGAAGTTATTATAGAAGAAATCACTCAAGCCGGGAGAGAAATACTCGAAGAATTAGCAACTCAGTTGTCTTATGAGGGGCGTTTAGCAGATCAACAAACTTTCGTTTATGAACGTGATTTTTATTTAGGAGATATCGTTACTCTCCGGAATAAATCGTGGGGCGTCACATTAAACACAAGAATCACAGAAGTTACAGAAATCTACGAAAGAGAAGGGCAGAAAGTTAATTTACAGTTTGGAACGAACAAACTAAATATCACATCAAAGATAAGGCGCTCTTTGCGCCAAGTCTCGGGGGAAGTATTTAGATAGATTCTTCAAGGAGGCGATTTATAATGAAAGGAAAGGGTGTTTTAATGGGTGACATAGCCTTAAACTCAGCTAAAATAGGAACGGGATTTGTGACAACATTAATATCGTTCCTGTGGGGAGAGTGGTCAGTTTTTCTGACTGCTCTTTTTGTTTTTGTCACATTCGACTGGCTTACAGGATTAGCAGCCGCATGGCGTAACGAAGAACTATCGGCCAGGGAAGGTTTTTGGGGAGTCACTAAAAAGATGTTTATTTTTGGTGTGATTACACTAGCCTACCATGCAGACAATGTCTATGCAGAACTAGCAGATGGTCCACTTGAAATAGGTGAGTTTCACTTATCGGCAGTCGGAGCAGCAATTTTATGGTATTTAGCTAATGAGGCAATTAGTATTACCGAGAATCTAGGAAGAATCGGCATGAGGCTTCCTACTTTTGCAATTAAGGCAATAAAGGCTTTTGAAAGTAAAGATGAGTCAAAAAAAGATAAGGATGGTGTAGCATGACTAAAACACAGGACATTCGCAGTCGTACACCCAAACGGTCAAGCAGGCGTCAAGAATCTGACGTCACCGTCATTGCTCGTCATCATAGCGCAACGGATGATGGCGACTTCGATACATTTTGGAACTACTGGAAGACTCTCGAATGGATAACAGGAGGCTATCACGAAATTATACTTCGCGATGGAACTGTGCAGATTTGCTATGACGCTAACATGGTCACGAACGGCGTAGGCAATCATAACAGTTATACGTATCATATTTGTTTGGTGGGCAATGGTAGCTTTACAAATGCTCAAGAAAAGGCGTGGCGCGAGCGTTGCCAACTCGCCATGGATAGACTTAAAATCACAGTTAATAATGTCAAAGGTCATAATGAGTTTACTGGTGCTCGAACGGCATGCCCAGGTACAAGCATGGTGAGAGTTAGACAACAATTAAGGGAGGCGTTAACAGTGAGCAATCAACCGACAAACGAACCAAGTCCTTGGGCAAGAAGTGTATGGGTAAAAGCGACGCAAGCAGGTATTGTAGATGGAAAACGACCACAAGAGCCGATGACGCGCCAAGAAATGGCTGCTATGTTAGATCGACTAGGCTTGATAAAATAAAAAAGGGGCAGTGCCCCTTTCATACATAAGTTGATAATTTACAATTGGATAACAACCCCCTCTAGTGTATAGTAATGGTAAAAGGAGTGGGCGCATGAATGTTGATGGAATCAGATCGTTTGCATTTGGGTTAGGTGTAATTATTATGATAGTAGGAGTGTTGGGAGCTATCGGTATAGGCTTCTTTCTATATACAGTGCCTCCCTATAGCGTGGGCGATATGACAATTGACGAGGGAGTTTTACACCCATTGCGCTGGTGGATCGCAGGAGCTTCTTTACTTAGTTCGTTAGTGTTCGGTGCAATACTAATGGGCATTGCTGCTATTATTGCAACCTTACAAGGTGATACAGAAGTAAAAGAAGATCCTTACCAAAAGCCTGATTACAGCCAACTTAAGCATAATGATATAGATTACAACCCTGCATTAGATGACAGTGTTAGATAAAAAAAGAGGGGTATTTTACCCCTTCGTACCTTTATTTCGTTCACTAGATTCACGTTCCCAACGTGCCCGTTTCTCATGACCATATTCTTCTATTAACATTGCTACCTTGCCTGCGTAATCAACCTCTATTTTACCCTTTTCTTCTAAAGACCTCAGCACATTCACTAATTCGTTTCTATTCTTACCTGTATAAATCTCTAGAAATCGAAATGTCGCTTTGCGATCTTTCTGTTGGTACATATTAGTTATGATACGCATTAACTTGCGCTCTGCATCTGTCATAATTAACACCTCGTGTTATAATTCAGTACAGCAAGTTTACATCATATAAAGTCTAAACAACACATTAGATACTAATCTTTCTATACAAATTCTATACAAGAACGGACAAGAACCTTTATATAAAGCTAGTTTCTTCCTTATATATACGTCCTCCTGGGACGCCATACTTAACTTTTAACTCCTTTATTTGAAGGGGTTTTTTTGTTGTTGAAAAACAGATCAGGTTTTTAAAAGAACAAACTATTTAAACGAACCAAACGTACAACGTTTATTTTCCACGAAAATAGTGAATACTATTTTGAGGTGAATTATCATACTATTGGAGGAGGAACTCACGGTAAAACAAGTGTTTGTCTTTCCGAATGTAAATTGATACACTATAGCTAGGTAAATATGTTTACGAAAAAGGTGGGTAGTAGCATGGCGAAACGTGCAGATGATCGCGAGGATAATGTGATTCTTTTTCCTGGTCTTGTCTCGAAGCTAGTAGATAGAGGGATGAGTGCGTTAAAAGAGAAAAAGTATTTTGATGCGTTAACCTACTTTCAACAATCAACAGATCTCGAACCAGAGCATCCGCAGGCTAGGTATGGACTTGTTATCACGAATATTGAGTTAAATCGCCTTCAGGAAGCGCGTCTTCACTGTGAATCCATGCTTAATGAAGGTATCGGAGAATATTATGATATCGTCAAAGTGTATGTCTCTTTATTAATACAAATTGGAGACTATCAGCAGGTGGTTGATATTTTAGAAGGGTTGCTTGAAGAAGACAAGCTTCCATCTTCTATGGCAGAGTCGTTTTTCCATATCCTTTCATTTGCAAGACAAATGACAGAAAATGACGAGCCGATAGTGGAGGAAGATCGTGCAGTTTTTTCAACACCGAAGGAAGATTTGCTTACGATGCTTGAGGACGGTAGCGTCGATCAGCAATGGGGTGCCATTCAGCAGCTGAGTAACTATGAGCTTCAGGATGTCATTGAAGCGTACCGTGTTTTCTTAAAGGGAAAGCAAAACAACCCTGTGTTAAAAAGCTATGTCTTGCAAATGCTTAAAGAGCTTGACGCGGACGAACGAGTAGACGTACATAAGTTTGGTCAGGATTATCAAGTAGATATTGCGACGCTAGAGAACGTCTTCCACGAGGATTTTGGAAAGGCGGTTTTAGATCGGCTCGAAGAAGTGTTAAATCAAAAGAACCCTTCTTTATTAGAGGTTATCCAGCAGGTTTGGTGGCACTATTTGTTTGCGCTTTATCCTAAAAAGCCAGTTCCTGCAGATATTGATAGCTGGGCATGTTCATTACATATAACAGGATTTACAATGCTAGGGTTTGAGGAAGAGGAAGAATCAATAATTGGCGAGTATGATACAGACAAAGAGAGAGTTGCTTACGTAGTTTCTCAATTAAAAGAAGTAGAAGGGGTTATGTTTAGCCCTGGTCTAGATAGCTAATACATAGGTGAAGTATTAAGCGTTGAAATGAAAGATGTCTATGTTATAATATAAGGGTTGTAATCAACTGAACAGAGAAATGATTATTGTTGGAGGGAATAACTAGTATGTCAGTAAACTGGGAAAAACAAGAAGGTAACACAGGTGTCTTGACTGTCGAAGTAGACAGCAAGCGCGTAGACAATGCATTAGATCAAGCGTTCAAAAAGGTAGCGAAGCAGGTTAACGTACCTGGATTCCGTAAGGGGAAGATTCCTCGTCCGATTTTTGAACAACGTTTTGGCGTAGAAGCACTATTCCAAGATGCTTTAGATATCTTGCTTCCACAAGCATATTCAGAAGCTGTAGAAGAAGCAGGAATTGACCCTGTAGATCGTCCAGACATCGATATCGATGATATGGCGAAAGGTCAATCATTAACATTCCGCGCAACTGTTACAGTGAAGCCGGAAGTTGAGCTTGGCGAGTACAAAGGTCTTGAAGTTGAAGCTGCAACTGCAGAAGTTACAGACGAAGAAGTTACGGAAGAAATCACTCGTTTACAAAACGAGCATGCTGACCTAGTAGCAATCGAAGACGGAGAAGTACAAGATGGCGATACAGTCGTTCTTGACTTTGAAGGATTTGTTAACGGTGAAGCTTTCGAAGGTGGACAAGCGGATAACTACTCTCTAGAAATCGGATCTGGATCATTCATTCCAGGATTTGAAGAGCAGCTAGTAGGTGTGAAAGCTGGAGAAGAGAAAGATGTTGAAGTGGAATTCCCTGAAGAATACCACGCTCCAGAATTAGCTGGTAAGCCGGCTACATTCAAAGTGAAGCTACACGACATTAAGCGTAAAGAGCTTCCAGAGCTTGACGATGAGTTTGCAAAAGACGTAAACGAAGAGTATGAGTCATTCGAAGGAATGAAATCAGCACTTCGTGAGCGCCTAGAAAACGACAAGAAGCAAGAAGCGGAAATGAGCATGAAGGACGCTCTTGTTGAAAAAGCAACTGAAAATGCAACGATCGATCTTCCAAAAGCAATGGTAGATACAGAGATTGACAGAATGCTACAAGAGTTTGGTCAGCGTCTACAGTCTCAAGGTATGTCTCTAGACATGTACTACCAATTCGCTCAAACAGACGAAGAAGGCATGAAGGCTCAATTTGCTGATGATGCAGAAAAGCGCGTTCGCATGAACCTAACGCTTGAAGCAATTTCAAACGCAGAGAACCTTGAAGCATCTGAAGAAGATGTAAAAGCAGAGCTTCAAAACATGGCTGACATGTACAAGCGTCCAGTTGAAGAGATTGAGCAACTTCTTGCTATGCAAGGTGGAACAGATACACTTAAAGGTGATCTAAAAGTTCGCAAAGCGATCGACTTCCTTGTAGACAACAGCAAACAAAAATAAGCAGTAGCATAACCATTTGGCAAGGCGCGAATTCGCGCCTTGCTTTATACATAATTTAAACGGATGTCAGGATGGTTGACAGAACGTTTTCTAATCAATTATCCTATATTGAATTCACGCAATAGCTTTTCTTATGAAGATACACATCGTTGTGATACAATTAATGCCAGAAGTAGCCAGAACGACTTTCTTCTATATTAAGAGAAAGAGTTTTTGTTTAAGATGATTAATTTAGATTAGCAAGACGTACAATATAGTTGTAGAAACTAAAAACATATTGCTTGGATATTTTTCATCTGTGTGTTTCAATCATTCAAAGAGGGGTGAACATTTATGTTCAAATTTAACGAAGAAAAAGGACAGCTAAAGTGTTCTTTTTGCGGTAAAACACAAGACCAAGTTCGAAAATTAGTTGCCGGTCCTGGAGTTTATATTTGCGACGAGTGTATTGAGCTATGCACAGAGATCGTGGAAGAAGAGCTAGGGACAGAGGAAGAAGTGGAAATGGAGGACATTCCAAAGCCACAGGAAATCCGTGATATTCTTAATGATTACGTTATCGGTCAGGATCAAGCGAAAAAGACGCTTTCTGTAGCCGTTTACAATCACTATAAGCGTATTAATGCATCTAGCAAAAACGACGAAGTAGAGCTTGCTAAGAGTAACATTTGTCTACTAGGTCCTACAGGAAGCGGTAAAACACTTCTTGCTCAGACGTTAGCTAGAATTCTAAATGTACCATTTGCTATTGCGGATGCAACTTCATTAACAGAGGCTGGTTATGTTGGGGAAGACGTTGAGAACATCCTCCTAAAGCTAATCCAAGCAGCTGATTATGATGTTGAAAAAGCGGAGCGAGGCATCATTTACATTGATGAAATCGATAAGGTAGCACGTAAGTCTGAAAATCCATCTATTACACGTGATGTATCAGGTGAAGGTGTTCAGCAGGCGCTTCTAAAAATTCTTGAAGGTACGCAAGCAAGCGTTCCTCCACAAGGTGGACGTAAGCATCCTCATCAAGAATTTATCCAGATTGATACAACAAATGTTCTCTTCATTGTTGGTGGAGCATTTGACGGAATCGATCAAATTATCAAGCGTCGTCTTGGTAAGAAAGTAATTGGCTTCGGCTCTGACGTACAAAACGGCGAGCTTGAAGAGCACCAATACCTATCGAAGATTTTACCTGAGGATTTACTTCGCTACGGACTAATCCCAGAGTTTATCGGTCGTCTACCAGTTATTGCGAGCCTAGAGTATTTAGATGAAGCTGCTCTTGTTGAAATATTAACGCAGCCTAAAAATGCCTTAGTCAAACAGTATCAGAAGCTTCTTGACTTAGATGATGTAGAACTAGAGTTTACTGATGAAGCACTTCGTGAAGTTGCTAAGTTAGCAATTGAACGTAAAACAGGTGCTCGTGGACTTAGATCCATCATTGAATCCATGATGCTTGATGTTATGTACGAGCTTCCATCTCGTGATGACATTTCTAAGTGTATTATCACTGACGAAACAGTTCGTGATAAAAAGCGTCCGATGCTATTAGATGAACAGGGCGAAGAAATTATCGATAAAGAGGAACCGAAAGAGAGCGCGTAAGTCGCCCTCCTCACTTTCTCTCTGGTGCTGTCCCAATTAAGGTTGGGGCAGCACTTTTTTTTACAGATGGACAAGCTTGACATCTAGATAGTGATGGCCGCGTGTTAAATAGGGTTGATTTGAGGTTAGGTTATGTAAGGTAATAGAGATCGATGTGCCAGACGCAAACGAATATTAGTAAGTGACGCAACAGCTCGTGCAAGTGGCGCTTATGAAGAATCAACTGACGCAAACGATCCTTCAACCGAGGCAAAAACCTCCGATTCGTTCGTGCGAAGCTATACCTAAGTATCCCAGCATTCGAACCGTTCCTTTTTGCATGTATCTCCACCTTTTATCGCTACAACGTTTAGCAACTACCCATCAAGGCAATAGCAATAAGGCGGTGCGTTAGACAACCTAACGTCAAAAGGCTAAAATGGAAGAACAATTAGAAGAAATGATGAAAGAATATTGCATGATTTTCTCCTTAGGAGGAAATACCAAGATATACACGGAGGTGCATTCAAAGTGAGCAAAAAAACAGCAACGAAACTCCCAGTACTCCCACTTCGAGGACTACTAGTATACCCAACAATGGTCCTGCACTTAGACGTTGGCAGGAAAAAATCAGTCAGTGCTCTCGAGAAAGCAATGGTAGAGGATAATCAAATCTTTTTAGTTACGCAAAAAGAGGTATCCACGGAAGAGCCTGAAGAAGCAGATATGTACACAATTGGTACAGTTGCGACAGTTAAGCAAATGCTTAAACTGCCTAACGGTACGATTCGCGTACTTGTGGAAGGATTATACAGAGGCCGAATTGAAAGCTTTCAGCAATCGGAAGAATACGATACTGTTGGCATTGAGAAGATTGATGAGCGTCAGGAAGCGACTGTTGAAGAGCAGGCGTTAATGCGAAATGTGCTAGAGCAGTTTGAACAATATATTCAGCTGTCTAAGAAAATTTCTCAAGAAACTTATGCGACAGTTGCAGATATTAGTGAGCCAGGAAGATTAGCTGATATCGTGGCTTCACACCTACCGCTCAAAATGGTTCAAAAGCAAGAGGTGTTGGAGACATTAACGCTAGAAGAGCGACTAAAGCTCATCTTGCGCACGCTTAGCAATGAGCGCGAAGTGCTTGGTCTTGAGAAGAAAATCGGACAGCGCGTGAAGAAATCGATGGAACGCACGCAAAAAGAGTACTACTTGCGCGAGCAAATGAAGGCGATTCAAAAAGAGCTCGGAGATCGCGAGGGGAAAGAAGGCGAGACCGAAGAGCTTCGTGAGCGCATTTATGATGCAAGTATGCCAGAAGCTATCGAAGAAAAGGCCTTGAAGGAACTACAGCGCTACGAAAAAATGCCGGCTAACGCAGCGGAAAGCTCTGTGATCCGCAACTATATCGATTGGCTCGTGCAACTCCCTTGGAATGATGAGACAGAAGATCTTCACAACATTAAACGTTCCGAAAGCATCTTGAATGAAGATCATTATGGTCTTGAAAAAGTGAAAGAGCGTGTGTTGGAATATCTAGCTGTCCAACAGCTAACAAAAGAGCTGAAGGGTCCTATTTTATGCCTTGCAGGACCTCCTGGAGTGGGGAAGACGTCTCTAGCACGCTCTATTGCTCGCTCACTTGGTCGTAACTTCGTTCGAATGTCATTAGGTGGCGTGAGAGACGAAGCGGAGATTCGAGGACACAGACGCACGTACGTAGGCGCTATGCCAGGTCGAGTTATTCAAGGAATGAAAAAAGCGGGTACTACAAATCCTGTTTTCTTATTAGACGAGATCGATAAAATGGCGAATGATTTCCGCGGAGATCCGTCAGCGGCACTTTTAGAAGTGTTAGATCCAGAGCAAAACAATACGTTTAGCGATCATTTTATCGAAGATCCATATGATTTATCGAAAGTCATGTTTGTCACGACAGCAAATAATATTTCTACCATTCCGGCTCCTTTAAGAGACAGAATGGAGATTATCAACATTAGCGGATATACAGAGGTAGAGAAACTAGAGATCTCCAAAGGCTATTTGTTACCAAAGCAAATTAAGGATCACGGGCTTTCCAAGTCACAGTTGCAAATGCGTGATGACGCCATTCTTGAAGTCGTTAGATACTACACGCGAGAAGCGGGTGTCCGTAATCTGGAGCGCCAGCTTGCGACAGTTGCTCGCAAGGCAGCTAAAATGATTGTTTCGGAAGAGAAGAAGCGAGTAGTTGTTACTCCTAAGAATATTGAATCGATGCTTGGTAAACGTTACTTCCGCTACGGCAAAGCCGAGCTTGAGGACCAAATTGGAGCAGCAACAGGACTTGCTTATACAGTTGCAGGCGGAGATACGTTACAAATCGAAGTCGCGCTTTCACCGGGTGATGGAAAGCTAACTTTAACTGGTAAGCTTGGTGATGTAATGAAAGAATCTGCTCAGGCAGCATTTAGCTACATCAGGTCGAAGTCAGGTGAACTGTCTGTAGCTCCTGATTTTAATAAAAAGCATGACATTCATATTCACGTTCCGGAAGGCGCAACACCTAAGGATGGGCCATCTGCCGGAATTACGATGGCGACTGCCCTCATCTCTGCGTTAACAAACCAGCCAGTGAAGAAAGAAGTAGGCATGACTGGTGAGATTACGTTAAGAGGACGCGTACTTCCAATTGGTGGATTGAAAGAAAAAGCTATGAGTGCTCACCGAGCAGGGTTGACACATATCATCATGCCAAAGGATAATGAAAAGGATCTTGATGATATTCCGGAGAGCGTCAAAAAGGATTTAACGTTCCTTCCTGTCTCTCATCTTGACGAAGTCTTAAAACATGCATTAGTGAGGGATAGTAAATGAAGGTAACAGATGTTGAATTAACAATAAGTGCAGCAAAACCGGATCAATTTCCAAAAGGGCTCTTCCCAGAAGTAGCCCTTTCTGGACGTTCAAACGTAGGGAAATCCTCGTTTATTAATACGCTTTTACAACGAAAAGGGATGGCGAGAACGTCACAGCGACCAGGTAAAACACAAACGTTAAACTACTACTGGATTAATGATCGTTTTCACTTTGTTGATGTACCTGGATATGGCTATGCAAAAGTGTCAAAGTCAGAGCGTGAAGCATGGGGTCGCGTCATGGAGGTATACTTCCAAGAACGTGAGCAACTAAAGGGTGTTGTCCAGTTAGTTGATGTTAGACACAAGCCAACTGAGGACGACGTAATGATGTACGAATGGTTAAAGTACCACGAGCTTCCTGTGATCGTTATAGCAACTAAGGCCGATAAAATCGGTCGGTCAAAATGGGCAGCGCACGTGGACCGTGTTAAAAAAGAGCTTCAAGTAGTAGAGGACGACCCTGTTATTCTCTTTTCCTCTGAAACAGGTTTAGGCAAAGAGAAGGCTTGGTCGGCTATCACGGAGAAGCTATTTAGCTGAGGTGAGCGCAGTGTCTGAGTTAATTACAATTCACAATTTGCACAAATCTTTTGGTGATAATCACGTATTACGAGGCGTGGATTTATCGGTAGAGCGGGGCGAAGTAGTTTGCTTAATTGGGGCCAGCGGCTCTGGTAAAAGTACGCTTTTACGCTGCATTAATTATTTGGAGCAAAAGGATGAAGGTACGATTGAGTTTGAGGGGAAATCTATTCTACCAAAGGCGAAATCGATTAAAGAGCTAAGACAAAAAGTTGGCATGGTGTTTCAGCACTTTCACCTTTTCCCACATAAGACGGTCCTTGAGAATGTCATGGAAGCCCCTGTTCACGTGAAGGGTGTATCTAAAAAAGAGGCAATTGCAGAAGGCAAGCAACTACTTGATAAGGTAGGACTTCAAGATAAATATGAGGCGTATCCTTCTAGTTTATCTGGTGGTCAGCAACAGCGCGTCGCAATAGCGCGAGCACTGGCTATGAAGCCCACACTCATGCTATTTGACGAACCAACATCCGCGCTAGATCCAGAGCTAGTTGGCGAAGTTCTAGATACGATGAAACAATTGGCGAAGGAAGGCATGACGATGATTATTGTCACACATGAAATGGGTTTTGCGCGTGAAGTAGCCAATAAAACCGTGTTTATGCATGATGGTGTCATTATCGAAGGTGGTCCCTCCAAAGAGTTTTTTGCAAATCCAAAAGAGCTACGCACAAAAGAGTTCTTAGGAAAGGTTTTATCTTAATACGTTTTGGGAACACTCTAAGTTAATAGGAGTGTTTCAAAACGCTAAAAGTCTCCTAGTCCATTAACGGCTAGGGGGCTTTTTTTATGGTGGAGTAGTAAAGTGCTAACTAGTTACTTCTAGCTCTTCGATCTTTGATTGCTAAAGTGCTAACTAGTTTCTTTCAGTTTTACTGGCTGTAATTAATAATAGGAGTCAGCTCTTCGAATACCCTACGACATTAGCAGGGTCAGGACCTGAGCCTATTCCTGCTAATTGTCTCCGGGCATTCTACGAGTCTGCCTCCTCAAGAGCTTCTAAATAGAAAGAATTGATTATTTTAAAATCGTTAAAAACTAGCTTTAAACATAATTAATTAGAATAAGTATGAAAGGAGAAAGAGCAATTTTTACATTCTTTAGCTATAATTTTTAATATTAGAAGCTTTATTAAAGCTCTATAATTAAATTTATTTTTTTCATTCTTGTGTTTTTTAAATCAAACAGAGAGCTGGCAGACCCGGAGGACATTCGGAGACAATCCATAGGGGAAAGAGGTTTTTGAGATCCCACAGGAGGCGTCTAGGGTAAGGCGACAGCCGCACCCTGCCGACGAGGAAGCTCAAAGGCCGGCCCTATGGATGTCGTAGAGTGTCCACAGGGCTGACAGCTCGGAGTGCCGATTTAACTAGTTAGCCCTTCATTAAATTCAGCTCGAAGAGCTGAGAGCTAAGGTTTAGATTTTAGCTCTTATATCAACAAAAGAAGATTCCAAAAAGCCCTGTGAATGAAGTCACAAATTATTCAATACTCCATGAGTACATATACTGACAGAGCTTAATTAAAAATGTTATAATGTAATACGAATGATAAATAGGAAACGTGACAGATTCTCAAAATCCGTGTAAAATAAATAACGGTTTTGAATCAGGGGGTGACCTTTATGCATATATTAGTGACAAGCTTAAACTATAAAACAACGCCAGTAGAGATCCGAGAGAACTTTGCGTTCAAAGAGTCGGAATTAGCAGAGGCGTTAGCAGAATTACGTGGCTCTAAGAGCATCTTAGAGTGCGTGCTTATTTCAACATGTAATCGAACAGAGCTGTATGTGGTTGCAGACCAAGTGCATACAGGTCGTTATTATACGAAGTTATTTTTAGAGAATTGGTTTGGTGTGCCTAAAGAAGACTTTAGTCATCATCTTCACGTACGTGAGGACGAGCATGCTATTGAGCACTTGTTCCGTGTAGCCTGTGGACTAGATTCGATGGTGTTAGGTGAGACTCAAATTCTTGGGCAGGTTCGAGATAGCTTCCAGCTTGCACAAGCGCAACAAACGACAGGTACGATATTTAATGAGTTATTCAAGCAGGCTATTACACTTGCGAAACGTGCTCACTCTGAGACGGCAATTGGCGAGAACGCAGTATCTGTTTCCTATGCTGCAGTAGAGCTTGGCAAGAAGATTTTTGGTGATTTCGCAGATAAAAAAGTACTCGTAATGGGTGCTGGTAAAATGAGCGAATTAACGGCTAAAAACTTAACATCTAATGGAATCGCCGATATTACCGTCATGAACCGTACGAAGGAGAGAGCCGAAGAATTAGCCGCTAAATTTAGTGGTCAAGCTCAAGGTATGGACAAGCTACATGATTCACTAATTGAAGCGGATATTATGATCAGCTCGACTGGATCTTCTGATTACATTTTACGTAAAGAAGACGTGAAGCAGCTTATTAAAAAGCGCAAAGGTAGACCATTATTCTTAGTAGATATTGCGGTACCTAGAGACTTAGATCCAGCTTTAGCGGAACTTGATAATATTTATCTTTATGACATTGATGATCTTCAAGGAATCGTTGCAGCTAACTTAGAAGAGCGTAAGCAAGAAGCAGAAAAAATCGAGCTTATGATTGAAGAGGATCTTGTGTCCTTTAGTCATTGGTTAGATACACTTGGTGTTGTTCCTGCGATTACAGCACTTCGTAACAAGGCGACAACAATTCAAGAGCAAACAATGGAGAGCTTAGAGCGAAAGCTATCAAGCCTATCTGAGCGCGAGAAAAAGGTTGTTAGAAAGCACATGAAGAGCATTATTAATCAGCTTTTACGCGATCCGATTACAGCACTCAAAGAGATCCCAGCTGAAGAAAATCCTGAAGAATTACTCGCTTATATGACGAAGGTATTCGGCATTGAAGAGGAAATTAATAGTCAGGAAAAGACGATGTCTTACAATATACAAATCAATAAAGTAGAGCGAGAGTGGAGCATTGAGAAGCGCAAGCTACAGCTAGCAAAACGCGAAGCCGTTGTTTCGCGTTCTGTGTAAAGGAATAGACACGTGATAGATATCTATTTCTTCCTTATGCTAGCGGTTTATGCAACTAGCGTCGGATTCTATTTTATTGGATTTCTTAAAAACAACCAGAAGGTGACGCGTCTTGCCTTCTGGTTGCTTTCTATTGTTTGGGTATCTCAAACTGCGCTACTTGTGCTTCGGACGATCGAATTTGGTCGATTCCCAGTCATGACTGTTTTTGAGGGTATGTTCTTTTACGTTTGGATCCTCGTCTCTATTTCGCTCATTGTTCACTGGATGTATCTATCTGGTCTTTTGCAAGCGTTTATTAATTTACTCGGCTGGGCTTTATTACTCACATACACATTAGCGCCTGAGGGCAATATTTCGACTAGACTCATGGAGCTATTTATATTCGAGCTACTGTTTGTTCACGTGACATTTTTAATTTTATCGTATGCCGTATTCACTATATCCTTTGGTTTTTCGATGCTTTATTTCCTTCAGCACCATTTACTCAAAAGGAAGCTGTGGGGCAAATGGATGGGCAAAATAGGGGATTTATATAAGCTCGAAAAATGGTCGTATCGATTTGCGTTAGTTGGATTCCCTATGTTAGCAGGAGGGCTGATTTTAGGAGTGATATGGTCGTTCCAAACAGTAGGCTACGTTCCGTGGCTCGATAGTAAAGTACTTACGTCTCTACTTGTCCTACTAAGCTATGGATTTTATCTCTTTCAATATATCGTAAATTCACGAAGAGGCTATGGAATGGTTCTCGTCAACATTGCATCATTTTTAGTCGTACTCATCAACTATTTTTTATCAAGTCTATTCACGAACTTTCACATCTGGTAAAAAACACGTTACAATGGATAAGGATTATAAAGGAGGCTACTATGAGGAAAATAGTAATTGGATCAAGACGAAGCAATCTTGCGTTAACACAAACAAAATGGGTGATCAAGAAGCTAGAAGCACTAGGATTACCATATGAATTTGAAATTAAAGAAATCGTCACAAAGGGCGACAAAATATTAGATGTTATGCTTTCTAAAGTTGGTGGCAAGGGTCTGTTTGTGAAAGAGATTGAGCAGGCAATGTACGACGGAGAAATCGACATGGCTGTTCACAGCATGAAGGATTTACCGTCTGTTATTGCGGAAGGCCTTACGATTGGTGCAGTACCAGAGCGTGAGGACCCACGCGACGCGTTTATCTCTAATAGTGGACAACCTTTAGCGGAGCTTCCCGAGGGAGCTATCGTCGGAACAAGCAGTTTACGACGTTCCTCTCAAGTGTTGATGCAGCGTCCAGATATTAAAATTCAGTGGATTCGAGGCAATATCGAGACTCGTTTACGTAAATGTCGCGAAGAGGACTATGATGCGATTATTTTAGCTGCTGCCGGATTATCTCGAGTAGGCTGGGATAGCAGCATCGTATCGGAATTTATGTCTCCAGAGACATCTGTTCCTGCTGTCGGCCAAGGTGCTCTCGGTATCGAATGTCGCGCAGATGATCAAGAGCTACTTGATTTACTTGCTCATATTAATGACGAAAATACAGCAAGAACTGTAGCAGCTGAACGCTCGTTCCTCCATACAGTAGAAGGCGGTTGTCAGGTGCCAATTGCAGGCTATGCAACGCTTAATGATAATAATGACGTGACGCTCACAGCATTAGTTGCTTCTCCGGATGGAAAAGAAGTATATAAAGAAACTATTACGGGTAGTGACCCAGTAGCGATTGGGAAACAAGCAGCAGAAAAAATGCTTTCTGAAGGGGCAAAAGAGCTACTTGATAAGGTGAAAGCGGAACTAGACGAATAGAGGACGTGATGGCATGTCTTTACAAGGTCGGCATGTTTTAAATACACGAGCACGTCATCAAGCAACCACTTTAACGAATAAGCTTGAAAGCTATGGAGCGGTTAGTATCGAAGTACCGCTCATTACAATAAAGCAAGCCTACAACGAGACAGATATTCGAGCAGGGTTATCCTGCGACTGGATTGTGTTTACGAGCGTAAATAGCTACACGTTTTTAATGAAGGCCATGCAGGAGTTTTCTATCCCAAAAGAGTCATTGTCTCAGATGCACATCGCAGCTGTCGGTAAAAAGACGAAGCAGCTGTTAGAAGCAGAGGGGCTACACGTTGCTATTATGCCGAGTGAGTATCATGCAGAGGCACTCGTCTGTGCAATGAAGCCTGCTTTGGGTGATGTATTTTATCCGAGAAGTAAGGTGGCAAGAAAAACGCTCACAGAAGGCTTACGGGCTCAAGGCAAGCTCGTCGTAGAGGCGATTTTATATGAAACTGTGACGAATGAATCTGTTCAGGCAGAGCTCTCTTTGGCATTGCCCAAAATCGATACCGTCATATTTGCAAGCCCTTCTGCTGTAAGAGCCTTCAAGGAGCTTGCAGGCGGAGATGCTCTGCAAGATAAACTAGTTGGCGCGATTGGGCACATTACTGAACAGGCGTTACAGGGAATAGCAGTTAAAGCGCTCGTTACTCCGCATGAATCAACAATAGAATCCTTATTAGAAGAAATACACGTAAAGGTAGGAGATATATGTGACTAAAGCTACTTTTGATCGACATCGTCGACTTCGTTCGTCGGCTCAAATTCGATCTTCTATTAGAGAAAATCATGTCCGTGTTGAGGACTTAATTTACCCGATCTTTGTAAAAGAAGGGGAGAATATTAAAAATGAAGTGGCGTCTATGCCTGGTGTTTACCAGTGGTCATTAGATCGCTTAGAGGAAGAGCTACAAGAGGTTGTTCGTCGTGGCATCTCTTCTATCATTCTTTTTGGCGTACCGAAGGAGAAGGATGACGTTGGTTCAAGCGCTTATTCGGATGAAGGAATTGTCCAACAAGGAATTCGTTTTGTGAAAGAACGATATCCGAATCTTACGGTCATTGCAGATACGTGCCTTTGTCAGTTCACCGACCACGGTCACTGTGGTGTGGTGCATGATGGCGAGATTTTAAATGATCAGTCTTTAGAGCTATTAACGAAAACAGCAGTTTCTCAAGCACAAGCAGGAGCAGATATTATCGCTCCATCTAATATGATGGACGGCTTTGTTGCGGCTATTCGAAAAGGGTTGGACGAAGCTGGCTTTGTTCACACGCCAATCATGAGCTATGCCGTTAAATACGCGTCGGCGTTTTACGGACCATTCCGTGATGCTGCGCACTCTTCGCCTAAGTCAGGCGATCGTAAAACGTATCAAATGGATCCAGCAAACCGTCGTGAAGCATTCCGAGAGGCGGCGTCTGACGTAGAGGAAGGTGCGGACTACTTGATCGTGAAGCCTGCGCTCTCTTACCTTGATATCATTCGTGATGTACGCGAGCGTGAGGATCTTCCGATCGTGGCGTATAACGTTAGCGGAGAATATTCGATGATCAAAGCAGCTGCTCAAAATGGCTGGGTCAACGAAGAGGCGATTGTGATGGAAAAAATGGTCAGCATGAAGCGAGCTGGAGCAGATCTTATTTTAACGTACTTTGCAAAAGACGTAGCGGACTATCTTCAACAAGGGGAAAACGGAGGGACAAGCGATGAATAATCAAAAATCTCAAGAGGCGTTTCAAAAAGCAAAGCCACTCATGCCAGGTGGTGTAAACAGTCCTGTTCGAGCATTTAAATCTGTCGGTATGGATCCCGTTTACATGGAGCGAGGAGAAGGCTCTCACATTTGGGATTTAGATGGAAACGAATATATTGACTACGTGCTTTCATGGGGACCATTAATTCATGGTCACGCGGACAAGCAAGTCATTGAAGCAGTAAAGGCAATGGCCGATAAAGGTACAAGCTTTGGTGCGCCACACGAAATGGAAACGAAGCTTGCTGAGCTTGTTATTGAGCGAGTTCCTTCTGTTGAAGTAGTACGCATGGTAAGCTCCGGTACGGAGGCTACGATGAGTGCGCTTCGTTTAGCACGTGGCTATACAGGTCGCAATAAGATTTTGAAGTTTGAGGGCTGCTACCACGGACACGGGGACTCTCTTTTAATTAAAGCGGGGTCTGGCGTTGCGACTCTTGGTCTGCCTGATAGCCCAGGTGTTCCTGAATCGGTTGCGTCGAACACGTTAACCGTTCCATTTAATGATATGGACAGTCTTCGTCTTGCTTTCGAAAAGTTTGGTGACGATATTGCAGGAGTTATTATGGAGCCTGTTACAGGGAATATGGGTGTCGTTCGTCCAAAGGAAGGCTATTTAGAAGGAGTTCGTGAACTAACAAAAGAGTACGGTTCTCTTCTCATTTTTGATGAAGTAATGACTGGTTTCCGCGTTGGCTATAACTGTGCCCAAGGAGAGCTTGGGGTAACACCTGACTTAACGTGCTTAGGTAAAGTAATCGGCGGTGGTTTACCAGCTGGAGCCTTCGGTGGTAAGCGTGAGATTATGGAGCAAATCGCGCCAGCAGGTAACATTTATCAAGCAGGTACACTATCTGGTAATCCACTTGCTATGACAGCTGGATACGAGACAATCAGCCAGCTAACAAAAGAATCGTATGAGCATTTTGATCACATCGGAGCAATGCTTGAAACAGGTTTACGTGAGGCAGCGGAGAAGCACGGTATTCCGTGTCACACTACTCGAGCTGGATCAATGATTGGTTTCTTCTTTACGAATGAAGAAGTGGTGGACTTTAAAACTGCTCAAACGTCTGATCTAGACATGTTTAAGCGCTACTTCCAGCAAATGCTCGAGAACGGTGTATCTGTACCACCTTCTCAGTTTGAAGGATTATTCCTATCTACTAAGCATACAGAAGCAGATATTCAAGCTACTATCGAGGCAGCAGACAAGGCGTTTGCGGCGATTAAATAAGTAGTGTTGTGGGATTGTAGATGGGGAAATAGATGATTTGTTTAGAATAGGGAGAGAGGAACCGAAGTGTGATGTCGGTTCCTCTTTTTTGTGGTGGGGAGAATGCGTGTTGGCGAGGGGGGATGCGCGCTGTTGACCTGAAAATGTGAATGGTTAAAATAAATGCACACTGGCAGGGTAAAAATGCACGCCGCGGCCCTCAAAATGCAGACAGTCAAAATAAATGCACACGAGCAAGAGTGAAATGCAGACAGCGCGAGCATAAATGCACACGAGCAAGGTGGAAATGCACGCCGCGGCCCTCAAAATGCAGACAGTCAAAAAAAATGCACACGACCGAGGGTGAAATGCAGACAACGCGAAAGAGAATGCACACGAGCAAGGTGGAAATGCACGCCGCGGACCTCGAAATGCACACAGTCAACGAAACGCCCCCAAAAACCTTCTCACACGCAAAAGAAGCCAGAACAAATGCAAACCATCTGTTCTAGCTTCTTTTTACTGTTAAACAGGATAATTAGTGAACGCGTGTAGCTTCAATGTCGAACGATTCCCCGATTTCAACTCGTGGAATGAGACTGTTTACTATCAGGTGTTCAATTTCTGTATCAGGTGGTCCAGAGTAAGTAAATATATGCGTTGGATAATGGTAATCCCTCGTTTCCTCTGTAAATAGTCTCTCGGCAGGTGGGATCGTATCGCCATCATGTGTCATCATGGCGTTAATAACTTGCTGAGATTGAAAGGATTGATTGCCTCTTTCTCGTCTAGGACGAAGCTCTAACCATTCATACTCTCGATCTTCATGAAGTTCATGTTCAATTACATAAATAGACTCATCATCGCTAACAGGAATTTCATCTATTAACCTAAATCGTTCATTATACAGATGAAATGTGTTAGTCCCATCGTTAATCGCTATTTCGGAGCGCTGGCCTGAGTGATAAAAATCTAAATAGGAATCAAACTCGATCGTTAGATCACTAATTTGGTGATAATAAAGAGAGGGAAAAATCGCTTGTCGATACCCATCCCGCATAGGGAGAGAATCATTAAGTTGATTGACAAAACGTTCCTTATTAACATCTACATGCGTAGGCGCAACTTTATTCAAGCCAATACTTCCAGTCCCTTGAATGTGATAAAGTACTAAGCTTCCGGTCGGTCCTACTAGAAGCGTATGATACGTATAAGGAGTTTCACTTAACGTGTGCTCGCCATCAAGGCGGTATGCTTTCGTGGGTGCTTTCTCGACCTCGAATGAAAAAGCCCATTCTCCATCAGTTCGACCTGACTCGTCACTTAATAAAAAAGGAGAAGAGGTCTGCTGGACAACGACATCTATATCGCTGAGCTGAGAAATGCTAAAGTCAATCTGACCTTCTGCTGATGGCGGTATAGTGATGCGACCTCTTAACAAATCTGCAGAATCTTCAAGCACAATCGTATCCCAAAGTAGCTCCCATTGTTGCATGTGTTCAATAGGAGTATCCAACTCGACAAATGAATCTGGATTCGTGATAGCAAAGCCGTAATTGCTATTAATAGCAAGACTTCTGCCATCAGCAAGATCTTCAATTTCATAGTAAATGATCGTTTGCACGTCATCTGCAATCGCATGCGTCAATGTGACCTCGATATCATTATCTACTGCAACTTCGTTAATTTCCGTCATGTGCCCGTCCGCCATGAGCCGATCTTCCTCGGAATATGCGATTGGAGTAACCCCGCCTAACCAATACATAAAGCTACTGGACGTAGCAAGTAAAAATACGGTTGCAGCTAGCACAACTGCAAATGCAGTAGCGCCAAAAGTAAGACGCTTTTTCTTTGACTTTTTGCTCATCTCCACCTGTTTTTCTTGGATCAAGTGGGTTGGGTGCTTATCCACAGGCACCTGTTGCTTTTCTTGCGATACTTTTTGTGAAAATAATTGGAACTCTTCAAACTTTGTTTTACAGCTTCTGCACGTTTCAAGGTGCTTCTGAAATGCCTCATCATGAGTATCGTTTGAGGCTTCTTGAATGAGTTTTTTGTCTGTAGGACAAGTCATTTTAAAAACCTCCTTAATCGAATAGTTGATAAGATAAATCGACATCCTCTACATATTGCATTTCTGTAATAGATAAGCGGTTGATATCGCTGATATCGATGTCATTTTCAAATGTGACTAAGTAATTACGAGATAGTTCGACTTGATCATAGTTATCCATGATCGAATAAAAGATGTTACCCTCTATCAATTCTGTTCGCTCAAGGTTCGTATATGCAACGTTTGTCGCCATGTTCATCGAATAGGTGTCGCTTTCTAACTCAGGTCTAATTGATAAGAAATCATATTTTCTGTCGTCGTGCATCTCGTGTTCTAGATGAACGTTCGTATCCCCATCTTCCTCAAATATCTCTACAATTTGGATACGTTCGTCTTCAAAAGCAAATGTAGTGTCATCGATTCTCTCAAAATAATCTGTCTCAGGACTAATTTGTTCATAGATCCTTACATAATCGTACTTGATTGCTATGTCCTCTATGGAATCAAAGTAAGTAGATTCAAAATAGACGTTCATCGTTCTAGTAGATTGTTCAAATGGATCTGGCATTGCAGTAAGAAACGAGTGTTCCTCCCCATTTACATCTAGATGCTGTGGGTAAGATGTATATGATAGGCCATAATCAGTGAAGTGATCAAATTCCATTCGGAGCTTTGTTCCCGCTGGACCGACCCATACATCTGTTACGTTAGCAAAAAAGAAATCATTTTGGATTGCCTTATCTACCTCATAATGCGTAGCAGATCTTTTTTGATAAGGAATATCAGCAGTCCATTGACCAGAGATAAACGGGTCCTCCATGTCTAATTCATACATATCCCACCAGTTATCTAAGTCATTAAACTGATCCTCCTCATAGCTATATAAGTAGCCAATCATCAACTCGATGGTTCCTGTTTCTGGCTCAGGAGAATCTAAAACAATAACACCTGTTGTGTGGCCTGGGTTAGACTCGAGAACCTTCACTCGTGAATGATCGTAATACTCTAGACCAGTATTACTTTCAAGCTCTGTCCAAAGTGAGTGCCCGTTGCGAATTTCTACTCCACTAAAAGGATTTATAAATAATACTCGATCCCGCTCTAAGTCCGTTATCTCAAAATGGATGTGTGCTTGAGCATCGTCAACTACAATATCGGTAAAGGTAAATTCCACACCATCATTCGTTTCTGAGATCCCAATCTCATCCGCATAGCCTGATGCGACTAGTCGATCCATATGCGTGTATGTGTAAGGTGTAAAGCTCGCTACCCATTGATGGAAACCTGGTGAGGTTGCGGCGATCGCAACGCCTATAAAGAGGGCGATAATCGCGATACCTAAAAATGGTGCGATGCGCTTTTTCTTTTGAACAGGCTTATCTGCTGTTGCCGCCTCGGTGTCTTGCTTTGAGGTTGCATTCGTTGCAGTGCGGGGCTCTCTTGTCGTAAGCTCTTCAAGAAAAGGTTGTGGGTGGATGGTGGAAGCCTCTGTATTCGCTGCTCGTATAAATGGCTGGATTTCACGAGCGACTTCTTTACAAGATCCGCACGTTTTAAGGTGATTCTCGCAATCTTCAGATAGCTTATTGTGTAGTAACTCTCTTATACAAGCTTGGCAATCCATTTACGACACCTCTCCAAAGCATGTGTGTATATACTGAATACCACGCGTAATTTTTTCGGCATAAGGAGCGCGGAAGTACGCATCAATGTCGTCTAACGAATAATCACCGTATGTCAGCATCACGATCGCGAGTTTTGTTTTTGGGTCCACCACATAAAGTCGTCCGCGAATTTGATCGGTTGAGAGCTCACTGTCTACCGATTCGCAGATTTCGATAAAATTCGTAAAAACTTGCTCATCTTGCATAGTCGTTGCAGATTCTGTTCTTTCTATTAGTTTTTCAAGTACATGAACGAGCTTTTCTCCTTCTACGCCATATGCCCATGCGATGCGCGTATAGCGCGTTTCGTTCGCTTCAAACCATTGCTTAACACGTTGCATCATGTATTCCCCCTTGTCTTATGTACGAATGACTAGGTGGTAGGTTCCAAAATTGTCACTCCCTTGTCTAGTATATGATACTCTAAGTAAAAAGGGGGACTATCCATGGAATACTATAAAAAACTTAGACAACAAGTAGGGAAACAAGAGCTTTTGTTACCGGGAGCGGCGATCATCATCTATCAGGACGATCGCGTATTGTTACAGCATCGTGACGATGGCGATTGGGGATTACCAGGTGGACTGATGGAGCTAGGCGAGAGCTTTCAGCAAACCGTAGGGCGAGAAGTAAGAGAGGAGACTGGGCTTGAGCTAAGGTCCGTCACGCTTTTCGGTCTCTTTTCTGGAGAAAACTATTACGTGGAGGCTCCAAATGGAGATCCGTACTATGCGGTTACAGCCTTATACATATCCGAGGACGTAGAAGGGGAGTTGCAACCAGAAAGTGAGGAGACACTAGATCTCCAGTACTTTTCTATGAACGCCCTCCCAACCAATTTACGTCGCTCCCATGCGCATTTTTTAACCCTTTTTAAAGACCGTGAGCACGGAGTGGTACTCGACGAAGGATAAATCGTTCTACTCTCTTTTCTCCTGAGTATGTATGTACAAGACGCGTTTAGAAAGGGGAGAGTTCGATTGAAGGGATTATCATTTACGGTGACAGATACTGTGTGGTTAAAAAAGGAGCATCGCTCGCTTGTGTCCATTACGCTTGAACCCTATGTTTCGACTACAGAAAGAGATGAGGACTATCAGATTCACGGAAAGTTATTGATAGAGGGTGAGGTCAGGCAGACGAACTCGGAGCATGATTATATTAAGCATGAGTTCCCAATCGACGTATCGATCCCAAAAGAACGGGCGAACGAAGAAGTGACGCTTTATGTTGAGGGCTTTGACTATGATTTGCAAGAAGACGGTAGGCTAACGATTGAAGCAGATCTTGTTATAGCCGGTGCCGAAGAGCCTGAAGTAACACATGCCATCATTGAAGTGACGGATTTACCGAGCTTTCAATTTGAAGATACACTGCCTGCTGTAGTTGTTCAGGAAGATCAGGAAGAAACGATGGAGGAAGAGGAAAGAGAACCTTATCTTGAATTAGACGAAGACGAAGACGAACCTTCAGAGGTGGAGGATTACGAGGAGCAAGAGGAAGAACGTTATCAAGACGAAGAACGTGAGCAAGAAGAATTTGCATCATTTGAAGAAGTGGAGTCAGCTCCAGAGCCTACCTATGAATATGTCGAGGAAGAGCCAATTGAAGAGGAAGAAGTCGAGCCAGTAAGGAATACGCAGGAGACGAACCTCCATGAAGCACGTGCACGTGAGTTTCAGCAGCTGCATGTACCTCAGGAGGTAGTAGAGGTCGAACCGGTCAGAGAGGAAGCTGTGGATGCGTTGGAGCCAGAGCCTGCGCAAGAAAAGAAAGGGGCGTCCGTGTATTTGACGAGCATGATGCGGAATGAGGAGGAAGCATCTGCTTCAATGAGGATATGTATCGTCCAAGAGGGTGACACATTACATTCAATTGCCTCTCACTACGAGCTTACGACGACGCAGCTTATGAGAACCAATCGTCTTACGGATGAGAAAGTAGAGCCAGGACAACTAATCTCTATACCGAGATGAACGTAAGAGAAGCATTAGAGGAATACTACGAGGTATATCCGACTAAGTGGGAAGAATTCGGCAATGTGGTTAAGGTATCAGAGGGGGAAGAAGCATACGCATGTAAAGTGATTCGATCAGAATCGAGTTTTCTTATCAGGCGATTGGAGAGATTCTATTATCCTAATATGCTAAGGCAGATCCCAACGAAATTTGGAGAGCCGTTTGTTGAGACAGATGATGAATGTCTTCAGGTAACTCGTTGGATTGACCCGACCCCTAGTCGCTATGCGTATGAAAAAGAAGAGGCGATGCTCGTAAGCTTAGCAGACCTCCATCACCGGTCAAAAGTACTCGAATTCGGTTCGAAGGAGTGGCTTACGGCGCGCTATGCGAAGTGGGAGGAAAATCGTGAGTGGTTTGGTGAAGTAGTGAGGGAGCTTGAAGAAGTCATTTACTATTCGCCATTTCAGCTAAATGTGCTCATGCAAGCTCCTTTCATTGAGCAGTTGATGCACCATGCTATAGAGGAATTGAACGCTGTATTAGATCAAGAAGATACGATATCAACGTGCATCGTGCACGGGGCACCTACGTATGAGCACTTTATTCTGTCAGGCGATGGAAGTGGGTATTGGATTGCCTTATCCTCCTCCTATTTTGGAGCAGCACCATTAGATTTAGCTGTTTTGTGTCGGGAAATTGCGCTTCACGATCCGTATTCGGAGCATTCCTTAGCTCCTATTGTTGGTGCCTATTCACGAATCAATGAATTTATGCCAGCAGAGTGGCGCTTATTTATTGCCGAGCTTCTTTATC
Organism: Paenalkalicoccus suaedae; assembly: GCF_006965545.2. NCBI lineage: Bacteria > Bacillati > Bacillota > Bacilli > Caryophanales > Bacillaceae > Paenalkalicoccus > Paenalkalicoccus suaedae. Next base: position 2,445,443 of record NZ_CP041372.2, on the reverse strand, counting down.
CGATTCCGTTAATACGTATCATGACAAATTATGTGAAGGAAGCGGAAACAATTGCTGCAGTGAAATGGGAGCGAGCATTAGCCGCTCAAAAGAGACTTATGATGCTAGCAGAGCTCATTTCAGCGGAACAATCCGAGATGCGTAACAAAACAGAAGCAGAAAGAGAAGGATAATATCAAATACAGTAGGGAAAAGGATGACTCGCATTACCTGAAATAAAATTAGTGGAAATAAGAGTTGATAAAAGCAGGCAATGATTTTGGGGAAAAACGGTGGGCGATGGCGCTTGTGCATGAAGACACACCTCCTTTTTACTTTTACCTTATGCAGGCTATTGATTCTTTGTGAAAGTCAGTGTAAGATAAGAAAGAAAATTAGTGAACAAAGAAAGAGAAGAGTACCATATGGAATCCTTTTAGAGAGGATAGCTGGCTTACCTGCCGCTGCGAGGCTATCTAAGGAAGAAAGTGGGAATGTCGCTCTGGAGTTCGGTTAGCTGAAATATGAGTAGGTTAATCCGTGTAAGCCGCGTTAAGGCTCCTTAAGTGTATTGCACGTTTTTTTGTGCAATAAACAAAGGTGGTACCGCGAGGATCTATAGCCCTCTTCGTCCTTTGACGATTGAGGGCTTTTTGTATGCAATTTTATAGAGGAGTGAAACCAATGAGTGAAAACAATCAAGTAACAATGCCTCCAAAGTACGATCCACAGGCAACAGAAGCAAAATGGTATCCGTATTGGGTAAATGGGAAGTTTTTTGAAGCATCAGGTAAAGGAGATAAGGAGCCTTATACAATTGTGATCCCGCCTCCCAACGTAACGGGCAAGCTACACTTAGGCCACGCCTGGGATACGACGCTTCAAGATATCCTTATTCGTGTCAAGCGCATGCAAGGCTACGATGCGCTTTGGTTACCTGGAATGGACCACGCTGGTATTGCAACGCAGGCGAAGGTGGAAGGCAGATTAAAGGAGCAGGGCACATCTCGCTATGAGCTTGGTCGCGAAAAATTCTTAGAGAAATCTTGGGAGTGGAAGGAAGAGTATGCGGACTTTATTCGTCAGCAGTGGTCCAAGCTTGGCCTATCTCTAGACTATTCAAGAGAGCGATTCACGTTGGATGAAGGACTCTCTGATGCGGTACGTGAAGTATTCGTTCGTCTATACGAGGAAGGCTTAATTTATCGTGGCGAATACATCATCAACTGGGATCCGCAGACGAAAACGGCCCTTTCTGACATTGAAGTAATTTATAAAGATGTAAAAGGTGCCTTTTATCATATGAACTATCCACTTACAGATGGTTCAGGATCGATTGAAGTCGCAACGACACGCCCAGAGACGATGCTAGGTGATACAGCGGTTGCGGTACATCCTAAGGACGAGCGTTACCAGCACTTAATTGGTAAGACAGTAACTCTTCCAATCGTAGGTCGTGAGATTCCGATTGTCGCTGACGACTATGTGGACCGCGAATTCGGATCAGGTGCCGTTAAAATTACGCCAGCCCACGATCCAAATGACTTTGAGATTGGGAATCGCCATGACTTAGAGCGAATTCTCGTTATGGACGAGTCTGGTACGATGAACGACCTCGCTGGTCCTTACGAAGGCTTAGATCGTTTTGATTGCCGCAAGCAGATTGTCAAGGACCTACAAGAACAAGGCGTTCTCTTTAAAATCGAAGAGCATGATCATAGCGTTGGTCACTCCGAGCGAAGTGGTGCAGTTGTCGAGCCTTACCTGTCTACACAGTGGTTCGTTAAAATGGGCCCACTAGCCGAGCAAGCAATCGAGCTACAAAAGCAAGAGGATAAAGTTAATTTCGTCCCTGAGCGCTTTGAGAAAACGTATAGCCACTGGATCGAAAATATTCGCGACTGGTGTATTTCTCGTCAGCTATGGTGGGGACACCGAATTCCTGCGTGGCACCATAAAGAGACTGGTGAAATCTATGTAGGACGCACAGAGCCTACTGACATCGAGAACTGGGAGCAGGATGAAGACGTGTTAGATACGTGGTTTAGCTCCGCGTTATGGCCATTCTCCACACTTGGTTGGCCGAACGAAGAAGCGTCTGACTTTAAGCGCTTCTACTCAACGGACGTTCTTGTAACGGGCTACGATATCATTTACTTCTGGGTTGCGCGTATGATCTTCCAAGGTCAGCACTTTACAGACAAGCGTCCATTCAAAGACGTTCTCATTCACGGACTAGTACGCGATGAGCAGGGTCGTAAAATGAGTAAGTCTCTAGGTAACGGTGTTGATCCGATGGACGTTATCGACAAGTACGGAGCGGATGCCCTGCGTTTCTTCCTGAGCACGGGTAGCACGCCTGGTAATGACCTACGTTTTTATTGGGAAAAGGTAGAGGCAAACTGGAATTTTGGTAACAAGATTTGGAACGCGTCTCGCTTTGCCCTCATGAATATGGACGGGCTAAAGTACGAAGAGATCGACATTACAGGAAAGAAGTCAATCGCAGATGAGTGGATTTTAACACGTTTAAATGAAACGATTGAGCACGTAACGAAGTTTATTGATGCCTACGAGTTCGGCGAAGTTGGACGAGCACTATATGCATTTATCTGGGATGATTTCTGTGACTGGTACATTGAAATGGCGAAGCTTCCATTAAACGGAGAGGACGATGAGGCAAAGCACACAACGCGCTCGATTCTAGCCTATGTGCTTGATCAAACGATGCGACTCTTGCACCCATTCATGCCGTTTATCACAGAGGAAGTATGGCAGCACCTTCCGCACGAAGGCGATTCCATTACAGTTGCTGCATGGCCAACAAAGCAAGACGATCAGATCAATAAGCAATCTGTGAAGGATATGAAAGTTGTTCAAGATATCATTCGTTCTGTACGTAATACAAGATCCGAGTTAAACGTACCGATGAGCCGCGAAATTACGCTACACGTAAGCGCAGCTTCAGACGACGTATTATCTCAGCTTGAGCGCGCGAAGAGCTATTTAGAGCGATTCTGTAACCCATCTGAGCTAGTACTAGGTGTCAACCTACCAGCTCCAGAGAAGTCCATGAGCTCCGTTCTAGAAAGCGTAGAGCTTTACCTGCCACTAGCGGGTCTTCTTGATTTAGATGCAGAGATGAAGCGTCTAGAGGGCGAGATTAAGCGATTAGATGGCGAAGTCCTCCGAGTGGAGAAAAAGCTTTCTAACGAAGGCTTTGTGGCGAAAGCACCTCAACACGTTGTAGACGAAGAACGCGCTAAGGCAAAGAGCTACAGCGAGCAACGCGAGAAGGTTGCGGCGCGTTTAGAAGAGTTGAAGAATTAAATAGAAGTATAGAGAGGCGCACCGGCTTATGTCGGTGCGTTTTTTTGTGTGGGGAGGTAGAGCGTGATTAATTTAGCAGGGGTGGTGCTGAAACGAGAGGGCGGTGTGCAAAAACGTCGAGCTGGCGTGCTAAAACGAAGGAGAGTTGTGCCAAAATTAGCGAAGGTTGTGCAAAATTGGGCGTGGATTTCCAAGTGGAGATAGAATTAGGGCATACAATGAGGACCTACACAGTGCTGTAGGGTGACGAGATTTTAAACGAAGATCAAGGTGAATTCAAGCGTTATCTGATAATGGTAAAACCAAATTGCCAGACGCAAGCGACTAACAGTAACCGCCCTTCAATCACGTTATTCTCCTGATACAACATAAAGACAAGTTATCCTAACCCCGAATTATCCTGCATGTAATCGTCATCATTGTACGATAAATACCATTATAATGTTTCTGTCAATAAAAATAACGCGTGTAAATCCACTAAAATACGAACGAATCCTATTGACACCTTTATATCGTTCGGGTTAAGATACATGACGTCCCGTATAATTCCGGTAATAAGGATCGGAAGTTCCTACCAGACACCGTAAATGTCTGACTACGCAAATTAACTGTACGGGGGTACATACATTGAACAACTTCTTTAAGCTACAAGAACGTGGCACGACTGTTAAAACAGAGGCACTGGCAGGCTTCACGACCTTTATGACGATGGTTTATATCGTCGTGGTAAATCCCGCGATCCTCTCATCTGTCGGCATTCCATTCGAGCAAGTGTTTATGGCAACGATTTTTGCTGCTGTTATCGGCTCACTCATTATGGGATTACTTGCGAATTATCCGATCGCTATCGCACCAGGCATGGGCCTCAACGCGTATTTTGTCAGCGTCGTTGCGATAAACGGAGTCTCGTATCAAACGGTTTTAGGCGCTGTCTTTTTAGCAGGTCTTTTATTTATCATTCTTACCTTCACCCCATTCCGTGAAATGCTCCTTCGCGCGATCCCAGCATCCGTAAAGTACGGGATCACCGCAGGTATCGGGCTGTTTATTGCCTTTATCGGACTTCGTATGTCCGGTATTGTCGTCCCGAATGAAGAGACATTTGTCACGCTAGGCGACTTAACAACGCCAAATGCCGGACTCACAATTGCAGGACTTTTTATTACACTTATTCTTTTAGTGAGAAACGTCAAAGGCGCTCTTTTCATCGGGATGCTAATCACAGCGATCGCAGGTTACTTTCTTCAGTACCTACCATTTGAAGGGCTCGTGTCGACGCCACCTGCACCAGTATTTTTTGACGCAGACATCGCTGGCGTATTTACAAATGGCTTATATATCGTCGTTATCGCATTTTTACTAGTGACACTATTTGATACAACTGGAACGATGATAGGTGTAGCAGAACAGGCTAACTTAACAAAGAACGGTGTTTTCCCACGAGCAAAGCAAGCTCTAGCTGCGGATGCATTTGCGACGACAGCCGGTGCGGCAATGGGAACGAGCCCTTCTACGGCCTACATTGAGTCATCGTCAGGCGTCGCATCAGGTGGACGCACCGGACTCACTGCCATCGTTGTTGCTATTCTATTCCTATTAACCATGTTTTTCTCTCCGCTAGTCGGAGCAATCGCAGGGTTACCAGCCATTACGGCACCAGTATTAATTATCGTAGGGAGTTTCATGATGGCGGGCCTCTCTAAGATCACTTGGACAAAGCTCGATGAGGCGTTCCCAGCGTTCGCCATCCTTTTAACGATGCCACTTACCTCAAGCATCGCAACAGGCATCGCGGTTGGCTTCATCACCTACCCATTCTTAAAGCTTGTTAGCGGAAAATGGAGAGAGGCTCATCCAATTATTTATTTCTTCGGTATCGTATTTATTTTACAGCTTGTGTTTTTCCCGGCGCATTAAATTATTTAAGACTTGGACAGATCAAGCTTTCTGTCTAAGTCTTTTTTTATATGAATAAAAAGTGATAGGAGGAAAACAGTAATTATGCGCGGTCTGCATTTTAAAGTCCGCGGCGTGCATTTCCATGATGCTGGTGTGCATTCTTCATTGCGCAGTCTGCAATTCACCCTCGCTCGTGTGCATTAATTTAGGGTGTCTGCATTTTGTGGTCCGCGGCGCGCATTTCCATGATGCTTGTATGCATTCCTCATCACGTAGTCTGCAATTCACCTTGTTCTGTGTGCATTAATTCTGACCGTCTGCATTTTGTGGTCCGCGGCGCGCATTTCCGTGATGCTGGTGTGCATTCTTCATCGCGCAGTCTGCAATTCACCTTGCTCTGTGTGCATTTATTTTAACCGTCTGCATTTTGAGGTCCGCGGCGTGCATTTCCATGATGCTGGTATGCATTCTTCATCACGTAGTCTGCAATTCACCTCGTTCTGTGTGCATTAATTCTGACCGTCCACATTTCAAAACCCGCACCAGCCAACCCAGCAACCCCACCCCCAACAGGTCCTACATCCAATTACGCCTAAAGGCTTAGCAAGATTACTCCTCCGGCACATTATGGCAAATCACACCCCAAGGTACACTTAGGTTAATAAATGAAAGGAGGCTCACGCAATGAAAAAATTTCTGTTAATCGTTTTAGCTGTCATTGCTGCATTGACTGTCATCGCAAACTTAATACCGATGATCCTGCTCGCGATTGGAGGGTACTTACTTTATGTATGTATCAAGCAATTCAAGCGAACGACATCAACCGGCGCAAAAGTCATGTGGACGATCTTTGCTGTTTTAGTTGCAAGTGTCATTATTTCAAACATTTACGCGGTCATTGGAGTTGCTGCACTGTACTTCCTTTACGTCATGGTTCGTAGCTGGAAGACAGATGGCGCCATTGATGTACCAAAGAATGTGAATCCGTTCGAAGACTTCGACCGTGAATGGTCCAAATTAGCAAAAAAATAACCCACACGAGGAGTGAGAGAGATGACATCAATTTTCACACGAATGAAAGAGACGATTAAAAAAGATTGGCAAGGCATGCAAAGTGAGTATCAGGAGACGAATCCGTTAAAGTCGCTTCAACACTTTTTACAAAGCGGGGAGCAGGAAGCGGATAAAGTGAAGGCGTTAATTGCCAAGCAGTATGCGATTAAAGAAGAATTTACGGAGGAGCTTCAGCAGGCGGATGCGATGATTCAAAAGCGCTCGGAGCAACTAGTCGTGGCGGAGGAAGCGGAGGATGAAGAGTTGATTGCGTATGCAGAGAAGGATCTGCACGCTTACCAAGAGCGAGCGGAGCGATTAAAGCATGGGGAAGAAGAAGCAATCAAACAAATTCGTCACTTAGAGAGAAAGCTTGAAGAAATGAATCATAAGCTCGCGGATATGCGGATTCGTCAAATGGAGCTCAATTCTAGAGAGAATGTCTCTCGCGCCGAATCATACATGCGCCAAGCGACAGAGCAACGAGAAGCATCGTTTTTACCCGCGGATCAGCCATCGGACACAGAGCAAACGCCACAGCTGAAGCTCGCTGATCAAACATTTGACCAGAGAATTTTACTACTAAAAAATCAGCAGCAAAAAGACAACTAATGGTACACTAAAGAGAGTGAAAAGGGGGAGCAGCATGATAAGAAGAATTCAAACAAACACGTTTAACCGCATATTACTTATTGCGCTCGCTCTCCTTGCCTTAGAGGTTGTCATCTCTGGCGGGGGATTTTTAGTGGGCATTGGCATTTTTGCCTTCGTCATCTTTTTAGGATGGAAAAACTACGATTCTTCTTTTGGGAAGGTCGTTTTTTGGATTGGACTATTAGCACAAGTTCTACTCTTCCTATCTTTATTCGCTGTCCAATTCTTTATTGTAGCGATGCTCATTGTTTTCTTCTGGCAGTTTAGAAAACGACGTAAAGAGCCTGAGCTTGTAAAGCCATATTATAAAAATCCAGAGGACAGCAAGCATCGGTTAATAGAAGTAAGGCCGCTTATGGAGCAGCGCTTTATCGGAAGCGATCGCACGAGTGATGCGGCATACGAGTGGCGTGACATAAACATACAAGGAGCCGTAGGGGATAAAGTCATCGACCTTTCTAATACGGTAGTGGCGTACGATGCCATTGTCTCTGTCCGTCATTTCCTAGGAAATATTACGATCTATGTGCCGTATGATGTAGATGTGTCTATCCATACGAGCTTATTCTTTGGTAAAGTGACCATTTTTGATGAACTCGACAGGAAGCTATTAAATGAATCGGTTCACTACAAGACCGAGGGCTACGCCGATGCAACACAACGAATAAAAATTGTACTTTCATCAGTCAGCGGAGATGTTGAGGTGAGAAGACGATGAATCGACTCACCATTCAGCTGTATGTCACATCGATTTCGCTCGCTGTACTTATGATCACACTTGGACTATTAACATACATGACATTCCCGATTGAACTTGGTCTACTCTGGTCACAAACATTATTTAGCTTGCCGTATATTGTGACGATATCTCTTATTCTTCTCGGCGCCGCATTCTTTTTTGGACTTATTACCGTTTATTTTTGGCGCAAACAGGCGGGCGCTGTGAACAAATCATTAGATACGATCTTAGACGGACGAGAGCTCGAAGAGAATATGGAGCAAGCTGGACCAGATCTCCGACCAATTTTTGAGAAATTAACGACGCTACAGGAACGAGTAAACTACCAGCGAGAGCTGTCCCAACGCCTTGCCACACAGCAGGCGGAGGAACGCGAAGAAAGCTTGCAGCAAGTCGTTGCAGAAGAACGGAACAGATTAGCTCGTGAGCTACACGATTCTGTCAGTCAGCAACTATTTGCAGCATCGATGCTCATTGCTACAGCTAATGAAACACAGGAGCGAAGTGAACAATTAGAGCTTGTTGAAAAAATGGTGAACCAAGCGCAAACAGAGATGCGAGCATTACTTTTGCATCTCCGCCCAGCACAGTTAAAAGGGAAGCGACTTGACGAAGGTATACAAGGTCTTATTCAAGAGCTAGAGCAGCGTGTACCTGTTCGAATTATAGCGAAGCTCGAGAATTTGAGCTTAGCTAAAGGAACGGAAGACCATTTGTTTCGTATCGTACAAGAAGCGATGTCTAATACACTCCGCCACGCACAGGCGACGCAGATGGAGCTACTTCTTATGTATCGCGAAAACACCGTCATTTTACGAGTGACGGATAATGGCAAGGGCTTTGTGCCCGAAGAGACAGTGGCATCCTACGGACTACAAACGATGAAGGAGCGTGCTGAAGAAGTTGGTGGGACGCTTAAGGTTGTCAGCGTATTAAATCAAGGAACGAAACTTGAAGTGAAAATACCGATGGTGAAGGAGGCGACGTAAATGATTCGCGTACTTTTTGTTGATGACCATGAAATGGTACGAATTGGGGTTACTGCATACTTAAAAGCGCAAACAGACATTGAAGTCGTAGCAGAAGCGAGTGATGGAACCGAAGCAGTCGAACTCGCGGCAGAACACAGACCTGACATTATCCTCATGGATTTAGTCATGGAGCCAATGGATGGGATTGAAGCGACGAAAAGAATTATGGAATCGTGGCCAGAGGCAAAAATCATTATTATGACAAGCTTTATTGACGATGATAAAGTCTATCCTGCACTAGAAGCTGGAGCGCACAGCTACATACTAAAAACGTCACGTGCAGGAGAGATCGCAAAAGCAATTCGTGATACACATGCAGGAAAGGCCGTACTTGAACCAGAAATCGCAACAAAGCTCATGACGCGCGTAAGACAACCGAAGGTACATCCTCACGATCAGCTTACAGAGCGTGAGCGCGATGTATTAAAACTGATGACAGAAGGCATGTCTAACCAAGAGATTGCCGACGAGCTATTCATCGCGCTTAAGACCGTTAAGGTGCATGTGTCTAATATTCTTCATAAACTCGGCGTTCAAGATCGAACACAGGCCGTCATTTACGCATTAAAGCAGAAGATGTATTAAGACAACTCTTCTGCTACATGCCTCATAAAAATTGAGATGACATCTATGTCACTATTCATGTATAGGCTACGACAGCCAACGGCATCCTCCATCTCATTAAATAATAAGCCCCCGTCTTCTTTAATAAGGAAATCGAGTCCAACAAAATCAAGAGGGAGAGAAGCTGTAATTTTATTAATTAACACTTTCTCCTCTTCGTTCAACTCATACAGTCTAGCTTGACCACCGAGGGAGACATTTGCCCGAAAGCTCGTTTCTGATTCACGAAGAATACCTGCAATGATTTGCCCGCCGACGATATAAACTCGCAAGTCTTTACCTGGCTTTCCACCTACAGGCTGCCAAAGAAGCTCGTCATGAAGGCGATCGGATGTGCGATGTAGGTGCCGCATGCTCTCGATCCATTCGACTCCGGTACCACCTCGACCAGTAGGATCTTTTACAATAAAGGGGTAGGAGTTACTGCCTACTTCCACTAAACGATCCTTCGTCAATGCTTTTGATGGAAGCATAGGCACGCCGAGTCTCGACATAAATGCATGGCTGAGACGTTTATCGTTTGCAATCCTCGCTACGCCTGAGTGATTAAACACAGGGATATTGGATAGCTCTGCGGCTTCGTTTAGCCAAGGTGTGCAGGAGCGATTAATAATAAAGCTAGGTGCACCACTTGCTTCAGGCGAGTAAAAGCAGTCATGCTCTGTTACAGCAGCTTCAATAGATTCATAAGGAACAAGATCCAAGGGGAGCTCATACATATTTGCCGCTTCTAGCATCCACATAATAAAGCGTTTATTCCGTTCAATATCCTTCGTTCGATAAATGAGCCAGCCTGTCATGCGTTCGTTCGCCTCTCTCTCGTCTGGATAATATGATCGATCATGTCATATTCCACTTCAACACCTGTACAATCAAAGATGCTTTGTAAATGAGGGTTTGAATTTACCTCACAAATCACCGGTCCATTGTTCGTTTGTAAAAGGTCAACTCCTGCAAAATCGGTTCCGCATGCCTTCGCTGCAGCAATAGCTAAATCTTGCTCCGCTTGAGTAGGGGAGTAAACCTCTGCGCTACCTCCAGCAGTAATATTGGCTCGAAAGTCTGTCGTTGAATGCCGCTTCATCGAAGCCACGACTCGATCACCTACTACATTTAATCGGAGATCATTTCCGAGACTTTCCACGATAGCCTCCTGATAGAGATGTTCAACTGATGATAATTTCTCCGCGATCCTCTCTAATTCCTCTAAAGTTTCTACAAAATAAACCTGCTGTCCAAATGATCCATACGCTTCTTTTACAATGAGCGGCAGACCAATCGTTTTAACAATTGTATGTAAGTAGGTAGGGGTAGTGTGATGGTAGCGTTTAGGCGCTAAAATCGTCGTAGGCGTCGGGATTTGATGCTTATGTAAAACCTGATGCATCGTATTTTTATTGTCGCACGTCGCAATGCTGTGCGCCGAATTATAAACGGGGATCCCTTGAGATTCTAATGCCTGTGCGAGCGAGATATCCTTATCTGCGAAGAAAATAAAGTCAGGATGCGTAAAAGGTGTGGAGGCTGCGATATGTGTAGGGCCTGCTGTCATCACTAATAGGTCGTCATTTGCGACCTTTGTTAGGTGGATACCACGAGAAGTAGCTGCTCGCACAAATCGATCCTCGTTTGAGATAAATTTTTCGGTACGAAGGCCACCGTTATAAATAAGTAAGCCGTGAAGCGTCTGCATAATAAGTTACTCCTTTTCCTGCTCGTTGTAAGGTATACTAACCACTATAATCGTAATAGAACGAGAGAAGCAAGCTGTATTGATATGAAGGAGGCTGATGTGTGTGGGCTATGAGTCTTGTATACAAGAAAGAGAGAATGTAGGGATTTCCTACGATTTAGAGAGAATGGAAGAATTAATGAGTGAATTAGGAAGCCCTCAAGATCGGCTACCTATCATACATGTAGCCGGTACGAATGGAAAGGGTTCTACCAGTCTGTATTTAGAGGCTATTTATGCGGAAAACTATAAGGTTGGCGCATTTATCTCTCCGTCATTTGGCGCACCATATGAAATGATTCGATATAACGGAAAGCCGGTCTTAGAAGGATTAGTAGAGGCCTCCTATTTATTAATAGAGCTTGCGGTTGAGATCGTAGAGGAAAGACGAGGAGAAAAGCTAAGCTCTTTTGAAGTTTGGACAGCGCTTATGTTTATGCTGTTTGCAGAAGTGGTGGAAACAGATATTGTTATTGTGGAAGCGGGTCTCGGAGGCATGCTAGACTCAACGAACGTACACCCCATGCCTTTAGCCACTGTTATCACGTCAATCGGTATGGATCATCAGCAATTTTTAGGTCAATCAAGATATGAGATTGCGCAGCATAAAGCAGGGATTATGCGTCCGTTCGTTCCTACTTTTACAGGCTGTGACGAGGAAGCTAATGACTGGTTGCGTGATTTTGCTAAGCAAATGAAGGCTCGCTACCGTGCTCCGATGGAAGTTAGTTATCAAGCTCCAAACATAGTAAAGCTAGAGGGGGAAACGATTCCCTTACATGCTCCAGGAAAGCACCAGGCTCAAAATGCAACACTTGCGTGGCAAGTCGCGAGCCGATTAAAAAAACAATTTTCTGACGTGTCTATTCAGTCTTTGTCGGATTGCAAGCTACCTGGTCGATTTGAAAAGCTTCACGAGGAACCTGCCATCTATGTCGATACCGCACATAATATGGAGGCGATTCGAACTGTTATTCAAACGATAGAGGAATCATCTGATATAAACAATCCGTCGTTTCTTTTTTCTGCAATGAAGGATAAGCCGTTTAATGAAATGATGGACGAGTTAAAGGAGATTGGAGAGGTTACTGCCTACTGTATGGACCAGTCTAGGTCGATCCAAGTAGAAGATTTAGAGGGGTTAGAGGTAAATGTGACGAAGGATGCGTTACTGTTTATACAAGCATTTATAAAAAACCATCCTGACGAAACGCTAATTGTTACTGGTTCACACGCTTTCATTGCAGAAATAAAACAAGCTCTTTAAGTCGTAGCAATAGTGCATGAGAGGAGGGATTTTAAAAAGAATCCCTTCTCTTTTTAAACTTTGTCTTGGAAATCCTTCCAAAGTCTAAATTTGTAGGATAAAATGAAATTATGACTTATTACATAACGGAGGTTTAAACGTTGATATTTTTATATATGTTTATTGGTTACATACTATTTTTAGGGTTATTACTCATCATTCCATCCGTGTTTAGTAGAAAGCTTACCGCTATTCTTGTCACATTCGGATTTATTTTATCATTAATTGCGTATTCCGCATTTTCTACTTTAACCTGGTGGGGAGCGGTCCTTACGATGCTAGTCGTCGCCCTTTTGGCTGCCTACTTAGTGGCAAATCGTATGCCGACCTCGTTATTAGAAGAAGAGACCGAAGAGGATGCTATTTCCGAGGAAGCGGCAGCGTTAGAGGATGACGCACAGTCTGAGACAGTTGTGGAGGAGGAGCCGCCAGCAATGGGAAATGAGGACATACATACCGAAGAAGCGGCGGTAGTTTCTGAAGAAGAAGTAGGAAATAACCAACCAGAAGCCTCTGAGCAAGTGGAGGAATTGGTTAAAGAAGACACAGCAGAAGACGATTACTACCAACCGGTAGAAAGAAAGCCGCTTGAGGACGAGGAACCAGAAGAGATGGAAGAGGAAGAAGCTCTTCCTAGTAGAGTGGCGGATAAAACGGAAGAAGAGAAAAGCAGCGATAGCGTGATGTCACGTCGCAAAAAGCTTTTTGAGAAAATGGAGAAACGCGATTAATGGGGGTTACTACATATGTCTAAGAATCAATGGTTTGCTGCATCCTTCCTCGTCATGGCTGGAAGTATGCTGTTTATCCTCGTTTTTGCTTTTACAGCAAACCTCATGTACGAGTTTGCTTTTGGGGAAGAGAGATTTGAAGAGAATACGCAAATAGCATCTGTCGACGTGTCCGGAATGGGACGAACGGAAGCGATTGAAGTATTACAAGAGGAAGCAATGAAATGGCAAATGGATGCATCTATTTATGTGACATGGTTTGAAGAAACAGTCGAGATTCCATCTAGCGCTGTCACCGTAATGGTTGAGCCAACGGTTGATCGCATGCTCGAGACGAGACAAACGGATGGACAGCTCACTATGGCAATGAATCAAGCACAAGTGGCGGAGGCAATCGATCAATTTACCTTCCGTGAGAATATGCGTCAAGACGTGCGCATGGAGGGACTTATTGAAGCAATCGAGACCGAGATCTCATCCCTTCCAATGGACGAAACAACGGTTATGCTTCACGATCACTTAGAGCCGTATGCGATTCCAGAGCATGGTCTTATTTATAGCGCATTCCGTTCTCAAGTAGGCACACCTCTTTTAGAAGAGGCGATTGCGAATATGGATAGCATTGTGATCCCAGGAAAGTCCACCTTTTCTGTCCTCGAGCATTTAGAGGTGTTAGAGGATGAGGTAATTGAAGAGGAATCGTTGACGGCTCTTGGGTCAGCTATTTTTGAAGCACTTGCAAACACGAACTTTGCGGTTATTGAAAGACATGCAAGTGCACAGCTTTATGAGAGTGTACCAATTGGGTTTGATGCAAAGCTCGAAGAGAACAGACGTGATTTATCGTTTTATAACCCAAACGACTACGACTATGAAATTCAAGTATTTACAGACGGCTTTAATGTAGAAGTATTTGTGTATGGTCATGAGTTCCCTTACGAAATTGACGTGAATGTCGAAGAGCTTGCGGAGATTACGCCTCTAACACGTGTTAGATACTCGACGACGGCAGCAGAAGACAATCCATCTTCCGTCGACAGTGGGGAGTCTGGTTTTCAAGTTCAAACGATTCGTACGCTCAGCTATGAAAGTGAGCCTGAGCCAGTAGAAGAAATCATCGCGGAAGATTATTATGCACCAATTCATGCGATTGAAGAGCGTAATATTAATGATCGTTTAGTAGAAGAAGAGGAGCCAGAGTTTGAGGATCCTTTAGATCCACTAAACCCACTTCCAGACGATCCATTAAATCCCGATGACCCGTTTAATCCAGGAGACACGAATGGTGATGATGATCCATTTGGTGATACTCCAGATAATTCTAACGGTTTTGGAGACAACGGATCGAGTGACAATGATCAAAATGGAAGCAATAACGGATCATACGGTGATTCGAACGGAGATAACGGTTCTAACGGATCTGGCAGTGGTTCAAATGGCTCAAACGGGTCAAGCGGCTCTAGCGGAGGCTCCGGAGGTTCGAATGGTTCAGGATCAGGTGGAAGCTCTGGTAACGGATCAAACGGAGACTCTAACGGCAATGGCAACGGCAATGGCAATGGCAATGGCAACGGCAATGGCAATGGGTCAGGCAGTGGCAGTGGATCAGGTGGCTCTGGCAGTGGATCAAATGGTTCTGGCTCAGGAAATGGCAATGGCAACGGCTCCGGAGGATCAAACGGTGACTTCAATGATTGGTATGATGAAAACGGGGAGCCAATCAAAGGATACTCTAACTAGATGGAAGGTGAGGTCTGATGGCACAAGCACGTAAACGTCTTGGTGATCTCTTAGTTGAGGCAGGCCTACTAACAAAAGAACAAGTAGAATCAGTTGTAGCTAGTAAAGGAAAGCTAAAGCTCGGAGACGCACTCATTGAGCGAGGCTTAATCACCGAGCAACAGGTGATTGAGGTGTTAGAGTTTCAGCTAGGTATTCCACATATAAAGCTAAATCGATTTCCGATTGATCCACAGCTAACCACCTTAATTCCAAAGGAAATGGCGGAGAGAATGATCGTCTTTCCTTTGGAGCGTAAAGGTGGACAGCTTCGAGTAGCTATGGAAGACCCAATGGATTACGTGGCTTTAGATGATCTGCGTATGACCACAGGCTTTGAAATCGCTCCGGCTATTTCTGGACGTAAAGAAATACTCGAAGCGATTTATCAATACTACCAACCACTCCAAGGCGAAGACGTGGAAGTGGAGGAAGTCGAAGAAGTAGACTCTGTTGCGACTACCTTAACGGATGACGAGCAGGATGCTCCGATTATCCGCATTGTGAATCAGCTACTAGTAGGTGGATTACGTAAAAGCGCAAGTGATATCCACCTGGATCCTCATGAGAAACGCGTCTTAGTTCGCTATCGTATTGATGGCATGATGCGGACAGAAAAAGCGCTCGCAAAGCAAAATCAAAACGCAATCGTTGCTCGTATTAAAATTATGGCTAATTTAAACATCACAGAAACGCGCCTTCCTCAGGATGGGCGCGTAAAAGTTATTATTGATACGAAGCAGGTCGATCTTCGGATTTCGACCATGCCTACTATTTTTGGCGAAAAAATTGTGGTTCGTATTCTCGATACAGACCAATCGACGAAAACAATTGAGCAACTTGATTTCAATCCAGTGAACGAGGAAGCATTTCGTAAGCTGTTAAAAAAGCAGGCAGGGATGATTTTAGTAGCTGGTCCAACAGGTTCTGGTAAAACAACAACGCTTTACTCTGCCTTACATCAATTAAATACAGATGACGTCAACTTAATTACGATTGAAGATCCAGTTGAGTATCAAATAGAGGGGATCAACCAAGTGCAGGTAAACCCACGCATCGGTCTTACCTTTGCATCAGGGCTGCGAACCATTTTAAGGCAAGACCCTAACATTGTTATGGTTGGAGAAATACGTGATGGCGAAACAGCTCAAATTGCTATTCGAGCGTCTTTAACGGGTCACTTAGTTTTTAGTACGATCCATACAAATAGTGCTGTAGGAACAATCCCACGTTTGATCGATATGGGAATTGAGCCCTTTCTCGTCACATCTTCCTTAGCAGGCATCGTTAGCCAGCGGTTGATCCGTAAAGTATGCGAATCATGTAAAGAGGAGTATCAACCGACAGTGGTCGAGAAAAAACTATTTGAAGATCGCGGACTAGAAGTAGATACGCTAATTAGAGGTGCTGGATGTCAGGCTTGTAATCATTCCGGTTACAAAGGTCGAATGGCGATTCATGAACTATTAGTCGTTGATGATGAAGTACGTAAAATGGTTTTAAATAACGAATCTGTATCAAGCATTCGTCACTATTTACTAACGAACGATATGCTCTTTTTATTGGATGATGGCTTGTTTAAAGCAAAACAACATCACACATCCATTGATGAAGTATATCGCGTCGCAGGAGACGATTAGTGTTCATTGAGGTGAAAAAATGAAAGAGTTTATTGATGAGTTGCTACGGGACGCTTTTGCAAAAGGGGCGTCAGACGTACATATTACAGTTGGGGTTCCACCTATTATTCGTTTGCACGGCGATCTAATCAGAGTATCTGACGAAGTGATGAAGCCAGTTGCTACGGAATCTATCGCACGTGCGATGATACCTGAGGCACAGTGGAGTCGCTTTGAAAAAAAAGGGGAACTGGATTTTTCGTATAGTGTTCGAGGCGTCTCTCGTTTCCGAGTAAACGCCTATTTCCAAAGATCGTGTGTAAGTCTAGCTATCCGCGTTGTTCCAACAACGATTCCAACAATTGAAGAGCTAAAAATGCCAGATATTTTACGTGGCATTTCGAAGAGACAACAAGGGCTTATCCTCGTTACTGGTCCTACTGGATCAGGTAAATCAACGACACTTGCTGCCATGATTGATTTTATGAATAAAACGATGAATCGTCATATTATCACACTCGAGGATCCGATTGAATACTTACACAAGCACGGTAACTCGATCATTGACCAGCGAGAAATTGGGTTTGATACGCATAATTTCTCTAATGGCCTTCGCGCTGCCTTGAGACAAGATCCGGACGTTATCCTAGTTGGGGAAATGCGAGACTTAGAGACGATTAGTACGGCAATTACCGCAGCTGAAACGGGGCACCTTGTCCTTGGAACGCTCCATACATCCGATGCTGCATCCACCATTGATCGTATCATCGACGTGTTTCCTCCTGAGCAACAAGGTCAAATTCGCATTCAAGTGGCAACTGTTTTATCAGCCGTTATTTCACAACGACTGCTTCGCTCCGAAACGGGTCGAGTAGCTGCGACAGAGATTTTAGTCAGCAATGGCGCGATTAAAAACCTTATCCGAAGCGAAAAGATTTATCAAATTCCGAGTGTCATTCAGACGAGCAAAGCACAGGGCATGCACACACTCGAAATGTCCGTTAAAGAACTATTAAAACAAGGATCAATTTCAGCAGAGGTTGCATCCTATTTCTTGACAGAGTAGGTGATGAGACGTGCCGGTATTTAAATATTACGGCAGAAACGAAAAAGGGACTGCGGTAGAAGGAAAGCTTAAGGCAGGAACAGAGAGAGAAGTTCGAGACAAGCTGGAACGGCGCAAAATAAAGCCGAAGGAAGTACAAGAATTAACAGGTTGGATGTATAAAGAAATCCAGCTCTTTCAACGAGCAAAAACGAAAGACCTCGTCATCTTTTTAAGGCAAATGACGACGCTCATACAAGCCGGAGTCTCAATCGTAGACAGTATTCGCTTGTTAGGAGAGCAAACGAAGCAAAAATTGTGGCGTGAAGCGTTTCAACAGATCGAAGAAGAGGTTCGAGCTGGTAAGGAATTCTCCGCTACGTTAGAGTCCCATCGCAATTTATTCCCTGCCTTACTTACTAACATGATTAAAGCCGGTGAAGCTGGCGGTAACATTGATGAGGTTATGGAGCGATTAGCTGTGTATTACGAAAAACAGCATCAGCTTAAGCAAAAGGTCATTTCTGCAATTACCTATCCAGTGATTCTTGCAGTTATTTCATTGGGAGTAGTCTTATTCCTTTTAGCGGTTGTCGTGCCATCATTTGCAAGTATGTTTGCCGGATTTGGAGCGGAGTTACCTCTGATTACTCGTTTTGTTTTAGCGTCAGGTGATTTCTTAACAACGTGGATTTGGCTACTCATACCGGTAATCGGACTCGTTATTGCCGCTGTTGTTTACGCAAAACGAGACCCGAATATTGGCTATTACTTAGATTTACTTTTACTCCGGACTCCGATAATCGGAGGCGTGTTGCAAAAAGCAGCGATTGCTCGTATGTCTCGTACTTGGGCCTCTCTCTTTCAAAGCTCCGTCCCAGTTCTTCAGGCAACCGCGATCGTTGAGCGAGTTGTGGGGAATGAAGTACTAGCGCGAGTTATTCGTGAATCCAGAGTTGCTTTGGAGCGTGGAGAATCAATCGCAACACCAATGGAGGAGCATTGGATCTTTCCACCATTAGTCACACAGATGGTTGTTGTAGGAGAAAAGACAGGTGCTTTAGACAAAATGTTTGAAAAGGTCGCCGATTTTTACGAAACTGAAGTAGACCAGTCTACAGAGCGGTTAAAAAGTCTCCTTGAACCTCTATTGATAGCCTTTATGGCAGTGATAGTCGGGACTATTGTTGCATCAATTGCTATTCCGATGTTTGAAATATTTGAGACTATTCAATAATTTAGTTTGCATTTCATCAATATAGTGAATATAATAAATACAAAAGAACTATTTGATAGGTTAAAGTTTTGGATGTCGCTACCAGCATCGCACTCATTTACTATTTATCTGGTCCATAGGATATACATAGCGATCCTCCCATACTTAAATTGTTCAGAATGGTTCAATTGACTCAGAAACAGGAGGAATCATCATGAAAACATTAAAGAAACAGATGCAAAAAATGCTTAAGAATCAAAAAGGTTTAACACTTGTTGAGCTATTAGCAGTAATCGTTATTTTAGGTATTATTGCAGCGATTGCGATTCCGGCGATTGCAAACATTATTGATAACTCACGTAAAGATGCTCACATTGCAAACGCAGAAGCACTAGTAAATGCTTCGAGATTAGCGATCGCGGGTGAGAATATTGTAGGAGACGAGACTTTCGTTGTTGTTGGAGATACTGAGGGTGAAGACTTGGTAGAACTTGGTTATATGAATGATTCTTTAAGTGATCCAGACGGTGGAACTTATGATGATGCATATGTACGATATACTGCTGAAACTAACTCCTTTGAAGTTTTTCTCGATGATTACTTACGAGATGCAGCTGATAGCGACACTAACGGAGCTGATATCGAAGATCTTCGTGGTGAGAACGGAAGAGATAGAGTACAAAGATAAAGAGAAAAAAGGAAAAACCACATTTGCTTCGGCACGTGTGGTTTTTTCTTTTTACTATTATTAAATTTGCTTTTTAAAGAGGGGCTCAGAAACTTAATTAATTTTAAAGTTCAGAGCCTTCAGTCCCAAAGAGCCCCTAAGGACAATCCGTGAGAGTAGAAGGTTTTGGAGATCCCACAGTAGGCGTTTAGAGAAAGACGACAGTCGAACTCTGCCGACGAGGAAGCTCCGAGGCAACCCTCACAGATGTCGTAACGTGTCTGCAGGGGCGACAGCCCAAACACCGGTTTCTACTATTAAAATACACATTTCTTCAATCCCTCGCATTTCTCTACAAAAAACGGTTTATTCTTGCGCAGAAAAACTCTATAATAGGAAATAGTTGTAATGATTGCTGAATGTAGGAGAGACGCGATGGAGCTGTTTATATACATATATCTTTTTCTAGTCGGGATCACGTTAGGATCCTTTTATAATGTAGTCGGACTCAGGCTTCCAAAAGGGGAGTCAATCGTGACACCTAGATCGCACTGCACCACCTGTGATCGCACGCTCCATGCGACAGAGCTTATCCCAGTTTTTTCTTACCTCTTCCAAAGAGGCAAGTGCAAAGGTTGCAAAACAAAGATCTCTGCTCTTTATCCAACAATGGAGCTTTTAACGGGACTTTTATTCGCTTACAGCTATTATCACTTTGGCTTCACAGCAGAGCTCGTAGTCGCACTTTTACTTATATCGTTATTAGTTATTATCGTTGTATCGGATCTTTCATCGATGCTAATTTTAAATAAGGTACTTTTATTTTTCTTACCACTATTCGTAATACTACGATTTACGATAGCGCCATTAGAGCCAATATGGGATGCGCCACTCGGTGCAGCAGTTGGATTTGGGTTATTATTTCTCCTCGCCATTGTTTCTAAAGGCGGTATGGGTGGGGGAGATATTAAGCTATACGGCGTCATTGGGTTTGCGCTCGGACTAATGGGGACGCTCACCTCGCTCTTTATCGCGGCAATGCTCGGACTAGTCGTCGCTGTGATAAACCTTGCTTTTAAATCATTTGATAGAAAACGCGAAATACCGTTTGGACCATACATAGCTGTCGGTGCACTCATCGCGTACTTTTTTGGACAGCAGCTCGTAGATAGCTACCGAGCGTTATTCTTTTTTTAATGAGACAGGAAGGGGAAGACTATGAATCCTTTTACAAATACAACACGACATGCGCTTATTATTCATGATCACGTGATCCGTTTTGTTAAAGCAAAGCGTTCGTCACTGCGTGAAATAGAATTAATGGAGGAGCGCTTTATTCCTCAAGGAGTCCTTCAAAATGGACGTATTGTTGAGCTCGATACGTTCGCTACAATTTTGCAGGAAATCACAGATGAATGGAAGCTACGTAAAAAGAAAGTGATGTTTACCATTCCAGATTCCATGGCTGTTATTAGAAGACACCAAGTACCTATAACAGTTCATCAGGATGAGATTAGAAGTCACCTTTATATGGAGCTTGGCGAATCCCTCCATCTTCCTATCGAACAACCTGTTTTCCACGCGCACGAGATATCCGCTAATGAAGAGACGCGAGATATGCTGATCTTTGCTGCGCCAGAAGAAAATGTTGTCATGATCTCGAAGCTATTGAAGGAAGTACATATAAAGCCTGTCGTCGCGGATCTCGTGAATCTTTCTTTATTCCGTTTTTATGAGTTAATGGGGTTCAGAGAAGAAGAGCATATGATGATGCTTCAGGTGTATCCAACGCATGTTCACGCAACGATCTTTGATCACGAGTTACCGCTTGTTATGCGAACGATTCCACTTGAGTCAAATTCAGACAAGTGGAAGCTTGATTACGGTGAGCTTCGTTTTACCGGCGAATCAGAAGAGTTGTTATCTGGATGGCGAGATGCAGAGGACGAGATTGGAAAACTATTAAACTTTTATCAATATAACTACCAAAGTGGGCAATCAAGCGTTGGCAAGATTGTTGTAAGCGGAGATCATCCACTACTTGAAAAATTAACAGAGCTTGCCAAACAAACATTTACGCAAAAGGTTGTCGGCCTGTTCGAATTAGAAGCAGAAACAAAGCGCCAGGAGCGAATCGAAGCACGATTCTACGAAGCGGTTGGACTCGCAATGAAAAAAGAGGTGTAACAATGGCAGTTGAGATAAATTTATTACCACATCAGTCAAAACGTGATCGTACGTTTTCGCTTTCGCTCATACTTGTAGGAAGTATCGGAATCATCGGCCTAATTGTCCTTTTATTCCTTGGCAATCAAGTAGAAGATAATCGTATGGCGAAAGAAGCAGAGTTAACCGAGGCACGTGTAGAAACGACGATGCTAGAGCAAGAATTAAGTGAACTAGATCCTGCAGATGGAGGCGAACTCGGTCAAAAAATCGAGGAGCTCGAAAACAAGCGAGTACCTTCTTTTGCCGTTTTATCTACCATTGTTGCTGCGATGCCGGAGGAGGGCAACATTACATTATTTGATTACACGTTCCCTGCTGATATCGAGATGGAGATTGTATTAACAAGCATGTCTGATATCGCTCAGTTCCAATATAATCTAGAGCAGTCACCAATGATTCAAGAAGCAAATGTAGAAGCCGTTCTCGGGGAGGATATTGAAGAGGAAGTAGAAGAAGACCCATTCTGGTACGAAACGTACATTCCTCAATACTTCACAACCTACCGACTCGTCCTGCATCCAGATGCCGTTCGCGCATATTCAGACGAGCAGGAAGATGAGGTGGTGTTACCATGACACGAAAACATTACAGTATATTAGCAGGGTTAGCGGTTGTTATTATTATTGCTCTAATCGCCGTATTCTTCGTGCAGATTCAACCAGCAAGAGAGGCCTCTGCCACGCTTACAACGCAGGTTGATCAGGAGCGAGAGCTAATTGCACAGCTAGAGGATCAAGTAGAAGAGCAAACGTTAGAAGCTGCGACTCGTGACGATCGATCGACTGAATTACAGCGCCGCCTGCCGGTAGTTAAGCAAACGGATCAGTTCATTTTAGACATTAACCGAGCAGAAGAAGTTTCTGGCGTTCGCGTGCAGGACATGCTCATGGCTTATGACCTGCCTGTCTATGCGTATGAAACAATTGGCCCAGCGCTTCGCACCGATATCGAGGATCCAGCGTCTACAGCGGTAGATGTTCGCGTTGACGATGAGGAAAACGAAGAAAATGAAGAGTCTGTGAATAATACTTCAGAGTCAGCCAATGAGACAGCAGATGAAAACAATGAATTAACGGACACGGAAGAGCAACCTGTTGTGGACGACGAAGCAATTATTGAAAGGCAGCTTGAAGCGGGTGAAGAGCTTCCTCGTGGAGCTGTGCAACAAGGCCCGATCGATGGCGTCTTAAAACAAACAGCTACCATCACTCTGCATGTTAATAATTACGAGAGCCTATCAACCTTCTTACAACAGTTAGAAAATAGTGTGAGAATCTTAAATACGGAGTCTATCGTCTTTTTAGGTGAGGAAGAGGATCGGATTTTTGACGGTGAGACCAATATCTTTTATGAAGTACAAGTCTCAAGCTTCTATTACCCTGAGCTCGAAGAAGAATTAGAATCAGAAGCGCCAATTATTGATTACAGAGAGCAGGAAGAAAGAGAGCAACCGTTCTTAAACTAACTTATTCAACGCCATAACAGTTTTGTTATGGCGTTTTTGTTACAATAAAGATAACTAGTTCTAGCACGTATCGTTCATTCATAGACTACTACTAATCTATGAGAGGAGACTGATTCGCTTGCTACATCAAAAAAAGACAAAAACCATTTCATTTTCTAAAGAGAAAGAAAAGAGAGATGAGCTTAGACGCCCATCTATTGATAACGGAATAAGCTCTTTTAGACCGGGTATCCTCAAATGGAGTGTACCGATTAAACAGATGGTCGTATTTTTAGTAATCGCCTTGTTCGGCGCCTTATTAATAGGAGGAATACTAGGATATGTCATGCTCTCATTTGTAACAGCCGAGGGGAGTGGCGGCGATACGCAAGCAACTACTGTAAGCGCCACCACTACTCCTGCAGTCTCAGCAAATGACGCGTCACAAACATGGTACATTTTACAAAGTGGTGCCTTTCAAACCGATGAGATGTTAACCTCACACGAAGCTCTGCTACATCAGCAGGGCTTTCCAGTTATGCTTTTTAAAACTAATTTAACCTACGTATGGGTCGGCGCATCGACTGATCAGGAGCTACTAGCAGCTTGGTCTCAAGTAGCTGCGGATAAAGGTATACCAGTCTACGTCAAAAAAATAGATGTAGCGATTGATTCAAGCCTAGAGAAATCGGTACAATTATTAGATCAGCTCTCTCAAGTAAGCCTTGCTAAAATGCTTGGTAACGATATATCTGACGAAGCTCTGGGAGACGTTTCTGCCATTGTGCAGGCAGAGGGGAGCTCGTTTGATTGGTCAGAGGAAGCAATGGTACTATCTTTACTTAAGGATAATCCTTTAGAGCTACAAGTAAATATCATGCAAGAATTAGGCACATATGTGTCACGTGAATAATTCCAAAACAAATGTTCGCTTTTTTATTGCAGAAGGAAGAGATAGGTGCTATAATCATCCTATATCTTCCTTCTTTATCAATTTTTATTTGAGGAAGGATGATTCTACATGAAGCCGATTCTATTGGCCTCACAGTCTCCAAGACGTAAACAATTACTTGACCAGGTGGGTATCACTTTTACTGTCAAGCCAAGCGATTACGAGGAGGACCACTCATTAGCATTACCCCCTACAGAACTTGTTCAACAATTAGCCTATGAAAAAGCCCGTGACGTTTTTGTTCGTGAAGAAAAACAGAATTCTATTATCATTGGCGCTGATACCTTAGTAGCATTAGACGATGAGGTGCTTGGTAAGCCTCGAGACGATCATGATGCTAAACAAATGCTGATGCGTTTATCAGGGAAAAAACATCAGGTTCACACTGGTGTTGCCATTCTTTCTTCGACTCAAGAGTCACGCTTTACCGAATCGGCTGACGTTTACTTTTATCCCTTAACAGAAAGCGAAATAGATGCATACATAAAGAGCGGTGAACCAGCTGATAAAGCTGGAGCCTACGGTATTCAAGGCCTCGGAGCTACTCTCGTGGAGAGAATAGAAGGCGATTACTTTTCCATTGTGGGATTACCAATAGCAAAGGTTGTTCGTGTCATCAAAAACCACTACTAAAGCTCAAAGGAGGTTTTAATGGCAACACCTATGCTTATTCGTGATGTTCCAAAAAGTGAACGTCCCAGAGAAAGAATGATTCGAGAAGGTCCACACGTATTATCCAATCAAGAATTAATCGCCATCCTACTAGGTACAGGCACGCGCACAGAGCCTGTGCTACAGCTTGCAAATCGACTCCTTCATGAGTTCCATGGATTAAAGCTTCTACAAGATGCCTCGATCGCAGAGCTAAAAGACATTAAAGGAATAGGCGAGGCCAAGGCAGTTCAGCTGCGCGCAGCCTTAGAGCTTGGTCAAAGGCTCAGGCAGCTCTCGGTAGACGGTGACTTCGTCATCAGATCTCCAGAGAATGTTGCAGCCTATATGATGGAGGAAATGCGCCACTTAAAACAAGAGCATTTCATTGCACTATATCTCAACACAAAAAATAAAGTCATGCATAAAAAAACGCTCTTTATAGGTAGTTTAAATGCGTCAATCGTTCACCCTAGAGAACTTTTTAAAGAAGCTTTTCGCTATTCAGCCGCGTCACTTGTCTGCTTACACAATCATCCATCGGGTGTGCGCCTGAAGCTTGCGTTAACTAGCGACCATTAGGTTTAGAATTTCTCACAACATTCTATAGTCAGCACCTTACCTTTATCGGAAACGAGACAAGGGACAATAGCATGGTGTAAAAAGGGGGAACGAAGTCCCTCAGACTAAGCATAATAAGGTAAAAGCTATACTGCCTGAACTCTAGACTGTAGCGCGTAAGGATGCGCCAATAGTGACTGTCATACTTGTTATTCACCCGATAACGATTATAGTGAGAGACAGTCAGCGTCAAAGTCGAACGGAGTACCTACGTTATGCGTATCTAGTTGACTCAATCATTCAGGGATTGCCTAAGTAGCCACCGGCTATATGGTAACGGAGTCTCCATAGTACTCAACGTTTATTTGTAATGAATATAGCATGGGGAAGGGAGACAGGTTAAAAAGAGGAGGCATGAAGTGAGTACACGTTTGCCAAGTAAACTAGCTGCTATACCGTTCTCTATTATTCAGCTTGCGTTCAGCGAAGCGAGGGAGAAAAGAGGCTACTCAAATGATCACTATCACATTCGCACATTAGCTCATAATCCACTAGGTAAAAGAGCTCTGATTCATTTACCAATGAAGAAAAGTGGCTCGTTCCTAGTTACAAAGTTGCTGGGTCTTTATTCCGTATCCACGCTGACAACGAGTATACTCATGGACGTTTACGAAGATAGTGATCATCCGCTCTATAAAGATGTAGTAGCACTTGTTACATACCTTGTATTGGCTCAATCCTATGAACAATTTTGGTTTGATGGACAGTGTGTCGTTTTTTCTAAAGAAGAGACGTCTAGACATACTGCCATTCTAGCACCATTAACGTTCCTTCCTACTTCCACTAGGATAGAGCTTTTTGGCTATGAGCTGTCTGAGAGAGGATTATCGATCCCAAGACCCACTCTGCAAGCAATGGCTAAAAATCATGGATACGGGTGCTACTACTCCTTCACATCGACGCATCGCGCTTCTTTAGCTTCTTTGTCTGAAAAAGAGATAATAGCAAAATATGAGCAGGAGCTTCATCGTTTCAAAAAAACATTTCGCTACGTTCCCACTACGTATGCAGTGTCTAAGTTAACAGCACTTGCAGAAGCAAGTCTGTTAAAAACAATTGCATACAAACGATCTACAACATCTAAAAAAGCATACGCACTCCTGACACGTCTTGGTTTTAAACGACCACTTCTGTCTCGCTCTATGTAACTGGCGAGCCGTATACGGTGAAAGTCGTACGTACGGTTCTGAGGGAGGATCTTGAAACCGGCTTTAAGTAGCGCGGCGCAAGCATTCGACCCTACGATCCATCACCAAGTCAAGAAGACATTGATGTTACACAACGCATAGTAGAATGCGGAAAACTTCTAGGAATTGAGTTACTCGATCACATCATCATAGGAGACGATCAGTATTATTCACTAAAAGAAAAAGGGTATATTTAAGTATTAGAAACGAAGACTTTGAAAGCTAAAGTCTTCGTTTTTTCGTGCTTGGATTGCTGAAGTGCCAACTAGTTAAGAGATTCGAGCAGCTCTAACGAGATTTGGTTGCTGAAGGCCAAGTTGCTTCTTACAGTTTTCTTCGTGTTTGGAGTTAGAGGAGTCAGCTCTATGAATGCCCTACGACATTAGCAGGGTCAGGGCCTGAGCCTACTCGTCAGGCAGGAGTCGACTGTCGTCTCCTCCTAAACGCCCTTCTGCGTGGTCTCATTCCCTGCCTATTCCTGCTAATTGTCTTCGGGCATTCTCCGAGTCTGCCTCCTCTAGAGCTTCTAGAGGACTAGAGC
Source organism: Paenalkalicoccus suaedae (assembly GCF_006965545.2). Lineage (NCBI taxonomy): Bacteria > Bacillati > Bacillota > Bacilli > Caryophanales > Bacillaceae > Paenalkalicoccus > Paenalkalicoccus suaedae. The sequence continues at coordinate 2,418,414 of NZ_CP041372.2, read as the reverse complement.
AAATGCTGGGTAAGATCAAAACCGAAACCAAAAACGGCTTTACCTTTTAATACTGCTAAAGTGCCTAAGCAATAAAAGTTCGACTACGTCTTTCTGATCGAAGACCTCAATAGGAAAGAAGAAATTATGATGATATCGACTACTGAAGTGACACGGAAACTCGATCTTATGAAGAGCAAGTTGCCGGAAGTGATGTGCAAAGTGAGAGAAGTGACGAGAAAGCAAGCAGTGAAGCGAATCGCCACCGTTGTGAAGAGAAAGTCCGAGGTTAAGAAGAGCAAATTGCTGGAAGTGATGTGCAAAGTGAGAGAAGTGACGAGAAACATCGAAGTGAAATACTACTATTCTAAAGAAAGTTCTTCTCTTGTGAACTCTTTAAATTAAACGCAGAGCTGGCAGACCCGAAGGACATTCGGAGACAATCCATAGGGGAAAGAGGTTTTTGAGATCCCACAGGAGGCGATTAGGAGGAGACGGCAGTCGACTCCTGCCGACGAGGAAGCTCAAAGACCGGCCCTATGGATGTCGTAGAGTGTCCGAAGGGCTGACAGATCGGAGTGCAGATTTAAACTAGTAGGCACATAAGCAATTCCAGCCCGAAGAGCTGGGGAAGTTGCACTTAACTAGTAGGCACATAAGCAATTCCAGCCCGAAGAGCTGGGGAAGTTGCACTTAACTAGTTAGCACTTAAGCAATTCCAGCTCGAAGAGCTGGAGGAAGTTGCACTTAACTAGTAGGCACATAAGCAATTCCAGCCCGAAGAGCTGGGGAAGTTGCACTTAACTAGTAGGCACATAAGCAATTCCAGCCCGAAGAGCTGGGGAAGTTGCACTTAACTAGTTAGCACTCAAGCAATTCGAGCTCGAAGAGCTGAGGCACTTGCATTTAAACTAGTCAGCACTTCATCAATCTAGCTCGAAGAGCCGAAGCACTAAAAAGCTCCAAACATGAAGTGCATACAAATGACGCATATGTTAGGATGAATTGAGTAATTTTGTGACTCGTCGTAAAAATGCTACTCTTCTACCTGTAGATTGAGTATAATAAAACGTATGGGCAAATTAGATATGTCATGATTTTTGATAGATTGAAGGGAGTAACAATAGATGTTTTCAGGTTTTTCAAAGGATTTAGGAATTGATTTAGGGACAGCAAATACGCTCGTTTATGTAAAAGGAAAAGGTGTTATTTTACGCGAACCATCGGTAGTCGCGATTCGTTCGGACTCCGGTACTATAGAAGCAGTAGGGAACGATGCTAAAAATATGATCGGCCGTACGCCAGGTAATATCGTTGCGATTCGACCAATGAAGGACGGCGTTATCGCTGATTTTGATACGACGGCAACGATGATGAAGCACTTTATTAAACAAGCACTAAGCAAGCGTTCACCTTTCGCAGGTAAACCAAACGTAATGGTTTGTGTACCGTCCGGTATTACTGCAGTAGAGAAGCGCGCGGTTGAAGACGCAACAAAGCAAGCTGGAGCAAAGGAAGCTTATACAATTGAAGAGCCATTCGCAGCTGCAATTGGAGCAAATCTACCAGTCTGGGAACCGACAGGTAGTTTAATTGTTGATATCGGTGGAGGAACAACCGAGGTTGCGATCATTTCTCTAGGTGGTATCGTTACAAGCCAGTCCGTACGTGTAGCAGGCGACGAAATGGACGATGCAATTGTCCAGTACGTGAAGAAAACATATAGCCTTATGATTGGAGAACGCACAGCAGAAGCCATTAAATTCGAAATTGGGAATGCAGGCGTTGCTACAAAAGAAGAAACAATGGACATTCGTGGACGAGATCTCGTTTCAGGTCTTCCAAAAACAATTTCGATCTCAGCAGAAGAAATTGCAGGAGCATTAGCAGATACAGTTACGTCTATCGTCGAAGCAGTGAAGAATACGTTAGAGCAGGCACCGCCTGAGCTTGCAGCTGACATCATGGATCGCGGAATTGTGATTACTGGTGGAGGAGCATTGCTTCGTAATCTTGATAAAGTGTTGAGCGAGGAAACAAACATGCCAGTAATTATTTCGGAAGATCCGCTAGATTCTGTTGCTGTAGGCACAGGTAAAGCGCTTGAGAATCTTCACCTTTTCCGTTCTAAGGCAGGAATTACTTCTCGTTCAAGCCGCAAATCGTAAGTGGGTGTAAATCATGTCTCCATTCTTTTCTAACAGGCGACTAATTGTTTTACTCGTATGTATTATCCTTTTAGTAGGATTGATTGGATATTCAGTAAGTGAAAGACGAGGATTATCCTTCCCAGAGCAATTCGTGCAAGACTCTGTAGGACTCGGACAATCCTTGTTCTCTAGACCAGCTTACGTGCTATCAGGATTCGTCGATAACATCAATGATCTACGACACGTCTATGAGGAAAATAGAACGTTAAAGGCTCATTTGGATCAGTATGCTAGTTTACAAGTAGAGCTAAGCCAGCTACAAAGACGTAATCAAGAGCTTGAAGGTATGATGGAGCTTGATGATGACCTGTTAAGTTACACGACGAGACCGGCTATGGTTATCAATCGCTCTCCTGATCGCTGGAACCAGCTCATCGGGATCAACCAAGGTGCACAGGATGGTATTGAAGAAAATATGGCGGTTATTACCTCACAAGGGTTAATCGGTAAAATCAATCAAGTGTCTCAGTTTTCTTCAACGGTTCAATTACTGAGTGATCAGGATATAACGAATCGTATTTCTGCCATGGTAGATGCAGATGAAACGGTGTATGGGTTTATCGAAGGAATCGACTATGAATCAGGATTTTTACGATTTACGAAAATTGATATCGATATTGAAGTAGAGGTAGGACAAGTAGTATCTACTTCTGGACTCGGTGGCGTATTCCCGGACGGCCTTACGATCGGTGAAATTGTCTCTGTCGAAACGGATGAGTTTGGTCTAAGTCAAACCGCGCTAGTAGAGCCATCCGCAAACTTTTACCATCTTGATTATGTGATGGTTATTGAGCGTGATGCAGCCTCTATCGATGAAGATATCGATTTTGATACAGGAGAGGATGAATAATGTTAGTACGGGCATCCGTCATCCTCGTCTTGCTCTTTTTATTCTTATTTGAAGGAACCGTCTTTCAAATCTTCGCACCTGATTTAAGAGGTGCAGACTATCAGCTTATTCCTAGATTTATGTTTATGCTGATTCTCTTTACAGGCATCTTTAGAGGTAGAAGTCACGGTTTATTCTATGGAATTGTTTTAGGGTTACTTTATGATATTGTTTACTCACCTATACTCGGTATTTATACATTTGGGATGGGATTCACGGCGTACTTACTCTCAATCTCAACGATGTACGTCAAAAATCGACTTCCTCTAGTAGTTTTTATTATTGTAGATGGAGTAGTTATGCTTGAGTATTATGTGTACGGAATGATGTCATTACTTAGTATTACGGATCTTTCTCATGAAAATATCCTTACAATGAGATTTATTCCGTCATTTATTATGAACGGAGTCGTTATCGCTGTTTTAGCGTTCCCGCTTCGATTATGGTTTTATTACTTAGACGGTAGAGAGGAAGCAGACTAAGTTTACTTGTAAAGAAGGAGGGTACATAATGGGTGCAAAACAAGCTCGTCAAATCCAGCACGTTTGGATTAAAGGAACAAGAGACGGTCTCACGTTTCAATTAGATGACCAGTGCTCGTTTCAAACTATTAAAGCGGAGCTTCAGGACAGATTAGCAGAGCGACCGGAAACAGCTAATTCTGATGCAATGATTGAAGCGGATATTTCATTAGGAAATCGATATATAACGCAAAATCAACGACTGGAGTTGGAAGCTATTTTTGCCCAGTCCCTCCATATTCAAGTTGGTCAGTTTCACTCTAACGTTATCACAAAAGAAGAAGCGTTAAATGAGCAAAAAGAGAAGCAAGTGACCCAGCTTGTGAAAGTCATTCGATCAGGTCAGGTCGAAGAGTTCCACGGAGATGTCGTGTTAATTGGCGACGTCAATCAAGGAGCCACGCTTAAAGCTACTGGCAATATCCACATAGTCGGCTCACTTAGAGGAATTGCTCACGCTGGCTCTACAGGTCGCGAGGACGCGGTCATTTCCGCTTCCTTTATGAGACCTACTCAGCTTCGTATCGCCTCCATCATTAGACGTGCACCAGATGAAGAGGAATGGGGTGGATCGCTAGAGTTTGCTTATTTAAGTGAGGACGGCGATATTCACCTTGAGAAGGTGCAAAAGCTTGGGACAATTCGTCCTAAACTGCGTCATCATTAAAATTGTACGAGGAGATTTTGACTTTTACGCGAATTAATATGATAAAATAAGGTCAAACCTTTCAGAAAGGGGAGGATGTTATGGGAGAAGCGATCGTTGTAACGTCTGGTAAAGGCGGAGTTGGTAAAACAACTTCCTCAGCAAATATCGGTACAGCACTAGCTTTGTCAGGGAAAAAAGTTTGTTTAGTAGATACGGATATCGGACTCCGTAACCTCGACGTAGTAATGGGGCTTGAAAACCGCATTATTTATGATTTAGTAGATGTAGTTGAAGGGAACTGTCGTCTTCAGCAAGCCCTTATTAAAGATAAGCGCTTCGAATCCTTACACCTACTCCCAGCTGCCCAAACGAAAGACAAAACAGCAGTGGAGCCGGAACAAATGAAAGTTTTAATTGATGAATTAAAACAAGATTTTGATTACATAATTATTGATTGTCCAGCGGGTATTGAACAAGGCTATCGCAATGCAGTTGCAGGTGCTGATCAAGCAATTGTTGTTACAACACCGGAGATTTCTTCTGTAAGAGATGCAGACCGTATTATTGGCCTCCTTGAAAAAGAGCCAGGAATCGCACCACCAAAACTCGTTATTAATCGTATCCGTAACCACATGATGAAAACGGGAGAAGCAATGGACGTAGAAGAAATCGTATCAATTTTAGCGATTGACCTCTTGGGAATCGTTGTAGACGATGACCTCGTTATTAAGTCATCTAACAGTGGTGAACCTGTTGTTATGGACCCTAAAAGTAAGGCATCGATTGCTTACCGCAACATCGGTAGAAGAATCATGGGGGAGAACGTACCACTCATGACACTTGATGATGATAAAGGCATGTTTAGTAAAATGAAGAAGTTTTTAGGCATGAGAGGGTAATAGGTAGAGAGATCAAAGCAATAGATATTTCATTTACAAGGGAGGAGCTGATGGAAATTATCGGCTTCTCTTTTTATTGTTTAAGAGATGGTACAGCCTATACTTGACGTAGAGAAAATTGCCATACGTAAACAGAGACCTCGAATAGCATCCTCCTCCTAAATATTTAGTGCCCCTAAAAGAGTGTTTATAAAAGTCACGATTTTATAAAAAATTTCAGATTTTTAAAAATTCTTCTTGATAACGCTTACATACGTGATTATAATACAAGTATGAAAACGATTACATGATCCCGCATCTTGCCAAACCACACCGTTAGCAGGAATTTTTTATTCCGTTCATGAAATCGTTATCATATACCTACACATATTAAAAGGGGGATTTTTCATGCAACTTCGAAGACGAATGTTAACGAGTGCAATTGCTTTATCTATGGTAGGCTTACTTGCTGCTTGTGGTGGCGATAACGCAGAGAACACAACACCAACAAATGACGGTGGTACAAACGAGCCAGTAAACGAACCAGCAGACAATGGGGAAGCCAATGCGAACAACGGTAACGATGCGAACATGAATGAAGAAAATGGTGAAATGAATGATGCGGCTGGTGACGGTGAGCAGGTTACATTAACCTATGCTCGTGGACTTGATGCAACTGGTGCAACAGAAGTCCTTATCGAAGCATTTGAAGAACAAAATCCAAACATCACAGTCGAATTTAGAGAAATGCCAGCAGACACAGGAGCATCACGTGATCAGTATGTTACAGAGTTTAGTGCTGGGGATAATTCGATTGACGTATTCGATGCCGATGTTATCTGGCCAGCTGAATTTGCACAAGCAGGCTATGTATATGAATTAGATCGCTTTATTGAGCGAGATGGAATTGATATGAGTGAGTACTTTGAAGGAACAGTAGATTCAGGTACGTTCGACGGAAGACTGTGGGCAATGCCTAAGTTTACGGATGCAGGACTACTTTACTACCGTTCTGATATCGTTGACACACCTCCTGCTACGTGGGATGAGTTAATTGAAATGGCAGGGCAGTTTGCAGGAGAAGAAGGAACAGAGTTTGGTTACCTCATGCAAGCTAACCAATACGAAGGACTTGTCGTAAACGCAATTGAGTTTATGGGCGCATATGGTGCTGAAGTGTTAGACGCTGATCAAAATGTCACGATTAACTCGCCTGAAGCGGTTGCTGCCATCGAAAAAATGATGGAAATTGCTCAGTCTGATTTCGTACCAAGTAACATTTTAAACTTTGATGAGCCAGCAACTCACACAGCTTTCTTAGAAGGTCAAGCAGTATTTGCTCGTAACTGGCCTTATATGCAAGCGATGACGGAGGATGAGGGTCAATCTCAAGTAGTTGGTAACGTAGACTTTGCGCTTCTACCAGCTGGAGATGCAGGAAGTGCTGCTGGACTTGGTGGTTGGATGACGATGATCAACCGTAACTCAGAGCATCCTGAAGAAGCATGGGAGCTAGTGAAGTTCATGACGGGTCCTGAAGGACAAAAAATTACTGCTATTGATGGAGGATCTGCACCAACGCTTCGTGCACTCTATGATGACGAAGAAGTACAAAACGCTGCACCATTATTTGCTAACGAAGAATTTGTTTCGACGTTAGAAAATGCGGTTCCGCGTCCAGTATCGCCAATCTACCCACAGATCTCTGATATCATGCAAATTGAGCTATCACGTGCTCTAGCAGGTGAGATCACTGCTCAAGAAGCAGTAGAGAACATGGAGCAACAAATCGAAGCAGCATTAGCTGAATAATAGTCATACGGAAAGGGGTGGTGACGAGCCACCCCTTTTTTTAAAAGAGGTGCGTATAGGACAGGTGGTGACATCATATTGTGGCAACCATTAAAGAAGTAGCGGAGCGAACGGGTTTATCGTCTACAACGGTTTCGCGCGTTATTAATAATCACCCATATGTGGATGAATCAAAGAGACAACTCGTTCTAACGGCAATGGAAGAGCTTGGGTATGTACCTAATTCATCAGCAAGACGTTTAAGGGGGCAACGAACTCAAACGATTGCTGTTATTATTTCGCGAATTGTCAATCCATTTTTTAGTCACTTAGTAGACGCAATGGAGCGAACGGCTTCGGAGCTTGGGTACCAAATTATTTTATGCGATTCACGTTTAAACAAAAAACGGGAGCTTGCTCATTTAGAACTACTAAAAGCAAAACAGGTTGATGGGGTTATTTTAGCGTCCTTACAAAATAAGTGGGAGGATATTAAACCTTATACGCGATATGGTCCCATTATTTCTTGTAATGAGTATGATTCAATGGCAAAACTACCCATGATCATTTGCGATCAAGAAGCAGGTGGATATATTGGTACAAAACATCTCATTGATCGAGGTCATACACACATTGCATATGCTGGGGGAGCAGATCGAATCGAACTAACGCATGATCGTAAAAAAGGCTTTGTTCGTGCGATGGAGGAAGCAAACCTTCCTATCCTTCCAGAGTTTATGTTTCCGAGTAACTATGGCATTGAGGATGGCAAACGAATCTTTCAACGTATTTTTGCGATGGAAAACCGTCCGACAGCCATTTTTGCTGGTGGTGATGAAGTAGCAGCAGGGATTATTCAAGAGGCTAAACGCTTTGATTATTCTGTTCCAAGGCAACTAGCAGTTATTGGGTTCGATAATCAGCCAATTGCTGATTTGATTGATCCAGGCATCACAACGATCGATCAACCGATTGAGCTGATGGGATCAAGAGCAGTGGAGCTTATGGTAGATAGTATTAAACAAGATCGTACGCTATCGTACAACAAAGAGCTTTTACCATTGCAATTAATCATCAGACAATCTACTTAATAGATAGATAAGACGCAGTCAGACCCTTCGTTTTTATACAAGATTTGTTTTCATGAAAGGGATCTGATATCGATTTCATCTCGAACGAGGAGGTACAAAACATGGGGGAAAAAAAATCACGTTTTCAGCTTTCAGAAAAGCAGTTAGGCTATCTATTTGTACTCCCTGCACTAGTATTAATTACCGTCATTACCCTCTGGCCGGTAGCGCAATCCTTTTATAATAGTTTATTTGATTACAGGCTAAATGATCCGACAAGGAACCAAACAACCCTAAACTATCAAATCGACTTAGAGCGCTATGCCGATCACTACTTTTTTTATGGACGGGACATGGAAGCGGCAGTGGAAGCTAGTGTAGGGACAGAATTTGAGCAAGCCATTACTGACATTCAAGCTTCGATTCAAAATTATCACGAAGAGCTCACGACAGGAGAGTTACAAGAACAATATGAAATAGTCGATGAGATGGTGTTTAACTTTGAGGCAGTTAATGATACTGATTTAAAGTATGCGCAGCTTGAGGATGATGTAGCCGAAGGATACGTTTCCATATTTGACGAGGCGCAAGTGGTGTTTAGCGCTTTCCAAGAGTCAACAGAGGATGAAGACGTTTCAGAAGCTATTTCTGTCGCATCCTCCACGGTTGATCGGCTAGATCGCGCTATCGTAAGACCAAACTTTATTGGACTAACTAACTATGGCAAGTATTTAACGGATGCAAGAATGTGGAGTGCCATGGGAAATACGGTATTCTTCACAGTAGTTTCTGTATTCTTTGAATTAGTCATCGGGTTAGCAGTAGCACTTGTTTTGCATCGTGCCTTTATTGGGCGAGGCGCAGTTCGTGCAGCAGTATTAATTCCGTGGGCGATCCCAACCGCCGTTTCGGCCATGATGTGGTCGTACTTATATGACGGGCAAACAGGTATTGTTGCGCATTATTTTGCCCAGCTCGGCATTATCTCAGATCCCTCTGTGATGTTAAGTACAGGATCAGGGGCAATGGCTTCTATTATCTTGGCGGACGTCTGGAAGACGATGCCATATATGGCGCTTTTACTATTAGCAGGTCTTCAAACAATCTCCGACTCGCTTTATGAGGCTGCCGAGGTTGATGGAGCAGGTAAGATTCAGCAATTTTTCTATATCACGCTTCCAATGCTGAAGTCAGCTATTCTCGTCGCGTTACTTTTCCGAACGCTCGACGCCTTCCGCGTATTCGATTTAATCTTCGTATTAACCGGAGGCGGACCAGCAAACCGCACAGAGTCCATTTCTGTTTATGCGTATAAAGTACTCTTCGGTCAGCAGAATTTTGGAGAAGGTTCCGTGCTTTCGGTCATCGTGTTCGTCTCAGTCGCAATTATCAGCATCATCTTTATTAAGCTGATCGGATCTGAGCTATTCGAAGGCCGTACGGCGAGAAAATAAAAGGAGGCAATCGACATGAGAAAAAAGGCAGGAGTGCCATTTTATATCTTCTTAAGCATCTTTATCTTCGTCACCATGTTCCCGTTCTTATGGGTATTCTTAACGTCTATAAAGCCACCTATTGAGATATTTTCTGGCTTTAATTGGTTTACATCAAATCCAACGATGGACAACTACCAAAGTGCTGTCGAAACGAGACCATTATTTCGATACATTGGAAACAGTTTAGTTGTTGCTACTTTGACAACGGTGCTCGCAATCTCGGTAGCATCCTTAGCAGCTTATGCGCTAACAAGACTTCCTATTAAATTTAAAGGAACAATTTTAGGTATCGTACTTGCAGCAGCTATGTTTCCGCAGGTAGCGATCATTTCACCAATCTTTAACTTAGTGCAGGGTTTGGGACTACGTAACTCGTATATGGGACTCGTGATTCCTTACATTACAATCAGTCTGCCTCTTGCTATCTGGATCTTAGCAACATTCTTTCAAAAGATCCCGTTTGAACTAGAAGAGTCTGCCAAGCTAGACGGAGCTTCACCATTTCAAACATTCCGTAAAATTATTTTCCCACTAGCAGCACCGGGGGTATTTACGACTGCTATCCTCGTGTTTATTGCAGCGTGGAATGAATATTTATTTGCTTTAGTTATCAACCCTGACGACTCATGGCGAACGGTGCCAGTAGGATTATCCTTCTATCAATCACAGTTCACGATCCCATGGGGAGACATTACGGCCGCGACCGTACTCGTAACAATTCCGATTGTTATTATTGTACTCATCTTCCAACGTCGAATTGTAGCTGGACTGACGTCAGGATCTGTAAAAGAATAATTAAAGGAAAAGGAGTGCTACTGGTGCTCCTTTTTAATTTGGATAAAAGAGGGCGGAATAGGGGAGGCGGATGTGAAATGCGTCCGTCGAAGTGAATGCACACAGAGCGGGGTGAAATGCAGACAGCTCAAGGGGGAATGCACACTGACAAGGTGGAAATGCACGCCGTGGAGCTGGAAATGCAGACGGTCATAATTAATGCATACAGAGCGGGGTGAAATGCAGACAGCGTGAGGGAGAATGCACACCACCAAGGTGAAAATGCACGCCGCGGAGCACGAAATGCAGACGGCTAAATTAAATGCATGAAGCCAACATACATACCCTCAACAAAACTCTCTCCAATAGTAGGCACTTCATTAACTCCGCTCCGCCCCTTCTGTTCTACTCTAACCCTCCTTCTCATACGTTATAAAAAAATGAGAAGGAGGGCTCTCCTTTGTCCGACCGTAAAAAAAAGCTAGACCAACTTCTAATGGCAAATAAATATCGAGACAGATATAAAACAGCCTCACCATCAAAACAGCAGATAAACCCAGATGCTGAATTAGCCGCTGGCTTAAGCAAATTTAGAAAGCAGATCATCTTTAGTGTTCTTTTATTCTCAGGATTAACCGTACTTGCTACGACGCAAACAGAGCGATTAGTACCTGTTCAATCGTATGTTGTGTCATCCTTCGAGCAGGACCTGCCGTTCGACTATGTCGCAGAATTATATGAAGAGCAGTTCGGTCGACCGTTTGCGTTATTACCACCACAGCTTGATGAAGTCGCCTGGTTAGAAGAAGAGACCGCATTACCCGTTACTGGCGTTGTCTCTCAAACCTTTGCAGATACGGGGAGAGGGGTAGAAATCACGACAGAATCTGGACAAGCTCTTGCCTCTGTTAAATCAGGGGTCGTCACCTATGTCGGGATGGACTTAGCAAACAATAAAGGGCAACTAGTCATCGTCACGCATCGGGATGGGACAGAAGCTTGGTATGGCATGCTGGACGCGCCGACCGTGCAAGTAGAGGAAGAAGTCGAAGCAGGACAAGCTTTAGGATCTGTTTATACAGATGGGGATTCTGGTATTTATTATTATGCAACGAAACAGCACGGAGATTTTGTTGACCCGCTTGCAGAGGTAGAGATTGATTAACACCCTCAGGCTTTTGCATCTCCATCCGCTCCTTGCTTGCTTCATCATCTTAGCGAGCACAACAGGCATGATCAAAGAAGCGATTTTTTTAGTCGTGACCGTGTGTATCCATGAGCTAGGTCATGCCATTACTGCATCACTATTTGGATGGAAAATCACGAAGATCTCTCTTATGCCTTTTGGGGGAGAAATGGTGGTTGACTCGATGGAATCAAAGCCACTTAAAGAGGAAATCTTCGTCATAGTAGCTGGTCCACTCCAGCATGCGTGGATGATTCCACTTATAATCGGAAGCCACCACCTAGGCTTTATTTCGTCAACCGATTACACGCTACTCCTGTTTTATCAGATCAGCATTTTACTATTCAACCTTTTTCCCATTCTTCCGCTTGATGGCGGAAGGCTTCTTTATTGTTTGCTTCAGTCTCTTCTTTCTATTTATCACGCACAATCCTTTATGCTCGTGTTTAGTTGCTTCTTTTTAGGGGCACTGACGCTAATTACCATCACGATGTTTACCTTCCAGCTCAACTTTATTCTTATGCTTATCTTCCTGTGGATACACGTCATTTTACTCATTAAACAAGCTCCTTACTATTTAATACGAGTGTGGCTAACCCGATCCGAGCGTTCTCCTGCTAAGAAAAAAGTAAAACGGGTACCTCCATCGATCAGTATTCAAACTGGGCTTCGTATGATCAAAAGGCCTGTCACCACTGTCTTTACTGCAGGGGGTTATGAGGTTAACGAGAAGGAGATATGTAAGAGGTATTTTGCTGAGCACCATCAAAATAGCGTTTTTGGGCATGTGGGGAGTCGAGATCGTCGCATAAAATAGGTATACTGAGGGGAGATGTGTGTTAAAAGGGGATGTTTAGTGATGCAGGTAGTGTTGGATAAGGGGCCCGTGGGGCATAGAGGAGCGCTTATAGAGGGCGGGAACGTGGTGGAGTGGCTGTTTGATCAGCGGGACGAGCTACGCCAGGGCATGATTGTCGTTGGACGGATAGATCAGGTGCTAAAGGGGATGGATGCGGCATTTGTCGATGTTGGCGGCGAGCAGAATGGGTATTTGAATGTGAAGGAAACACGTGAATATCAAGAGGCGAAGCTAGGTGAGGAGGAGCCTCCTGCGCTTTCGTCGGTTTTAAAGGTAGGGGTCTATGTGCTAGCTCAGGTGAAGAAGGAGGCGGCGGGGACGAAGGGGCCTACGCTATCGCTCTTGCTTCAATTACCTGGCGTGTATACGGTGTATATGCCGTTTGGTGGCTATGTGGCGATATCTAAAAAGATGCAGAGTGAGGATACGCGTAAAGAGTGGCGAGCGGCACTTACTCCTTTGATGCAAGAGGGGGAGGGGATGATCCTTCGGACGAGTGCGGAGAATGTCGACTACGAGGTGATTGAGACGGAGATAAAGGAGCTTCGAGGCAAATATGAGGCGCTATCCACCGAGCATAAGCCTGGAACGATCTTGTATGATGAGTCGTCCGTCGAGCATCGTGTTGCGCGTGATTTTTTAGGCGATGAGCAAGTCGAGATTGTCACAAGCGATGCTGCTCTCGCTAAAAAGTGGCGGGGGAATGAGCGTGTGTCGTGGCAACGACAGTCGGTGTGGAAGACTTACGAGCTCCAACGCGCGTTAGAAAAAACGTTGCAGTCGCATGTTTGGTTACGTAACGGTGCTTCTTTACGAATTGAACAAACGGAAGCGATGACGATCATTGACGTGAATTCCACGAAGTTTACGGGAAAGACAAATTTAAATGAGACGGCGTTTCAGGTCAATAAAGAAGCGGCGGAGCAGGTCGCTCGTGAGTTAAGGAAGCGAAATCTTTCAGGGATCATTTTGATTGATTTTGTGGATATGAAGCATGAGAAGGAGCGACAAAAAATCATCGCTGCGATGCGTCAAGCGCTTCGAGCGGACAGTACCATCACAAATGTCATTGGATTTACGGCGCTTGGTATAATGGAGATGACGAGAAAAAAGACGAGTCCATCTATCTGGGAGCGGGTGACACGGAGTGTGAGAGAGGAGATTCCTTGGCGTTTGGAGGAGGAGCTTTGGCAACTAGAGCAAGAGCTTCTGGAGCTTGATGAGGATGTCCTTGTCATCGGGATGTCGAATCGCTTAAAGCAAGCATTTGAAGGATCTTTGCTAGCCCATGATGAGACGAGGCGGATCGTTGTGAAAGAACTGGATGATCGTGATCACTACCGCATTTTACAGACGGGATCACATGCTGAAATTGATGGCAATTCTCGTTGACAGTTTGGATAGCACTATGGTATGATTTTTGATGTTGGTTATTTGGGTGCGCCCAAAGAACTGTAACCGCACAGAACAGGTTTTAAGCATAGCAATATGCACCTAGGATGGCGAGTCTGAGTATAAGAAGGAGGTGCGCACATGTACGCGATTATTGAAACAGGTGGAAAGCAAGTTAAAGTAACTGAAGGTCAAGAGGTTTACGTTGAGAAATTAGACGTGACTGAAGGAGATACAGTTACATTTGACCGAGTACTACTAGTAGGTGGCGATGAGACGAAGGTTGGTTCTCCACTACTTGATGGTGCTACTGTAACAGCTAAAGTAGAAAAGCAAGGTCGCGGTAAGAAACTTACTGTCTTCAAATACAAGGCAAAGAAGAACTACCGTCGTAAGCAAGGTCACCGTCAGCCATACACAAAAGTAACGATCGAATCGATCAATGCGTAAGGTGTAGCGGATGATTCGAATTTCCTTCAATCGTAACGATAGAGGCTTGATTGACTCGTTCACTATGTCAGGACATGCGGAATCAGGTCCTTATGGACAAGATTTAGTATGTGCAGGCGCTTCCGCTGTATCCTTTGGATCAGTAAACGCCATCGCCGTGCTTTGTGATACAGAGCTCGAGGTTGACATGGAAGGTGACGGCGGATATTTATCTTGCCGAATACCGGATGGCCTTGATCCAAATACGTACGAAAAAATTCAACTAATACTCGACGCAATGCTCGTCTCCTTTCAAACGATGGAGGCTCAGTACGCCGAGTTTATCAAGATTACATCGCCATAATACAGGAGGTGAAGACAATGTTCTTAAACCTAGATCTTCAGTTTTTCGCACAGAAAAAAGGAGTAGGTAGTACAAAGAACGGTCGTGACTCAATCTCAAAACGCCTTGGTACAAAGCGTGGAGACGGTCAGGCTGTAACTGGTGGTTCTATCCTAGTTCGCCAGCGTGGAACTCGTATCTATCCTGGAGTTAACGTTGGTAAAGGTGGAGACGATACGCTATACGCAAAGATCGACGGCGTTGTGAAATTTGAGCGCGTAGGTCGTGACCGTAAGCAAGTATCTGTATACCCAGTAGCACAAGAAGCATAATAGATGAGCCGCATTGATTGTTTATTGCAATCAGTGCGGCTTTTTTTGTATATGATTTATAATTGGAGAAGGGTCAAGTGAGGTAGCGGGAGGAACAAGCAAGTGCAGCGGAGGGACGTATAAGGTAGTCGGAGGTGCAAAGAGAAGGCGGAAGAGAAAACGAGGTAGTCAGGCGCGCAAACGAACCACCAACGCTCACCCCCACAATGAGAAACTTTGCACCAAACTAAAATCAATCATCTCTACATATAGAATCAGGAGGTTACACTTATGACAACACTCACAGTTATTGGATTTTGGGGTGCTTACCCCGAACAGGATGAGGCGACCAGCTGCTATTTGCTCGAGAAAGACGGATGTCGCATTCTATTAGACATCGGCAGTGGAGCGATGGCCAAACTACCTCAGTTCGCCGCCCCAGAGACAATTGACGCTGTACTAGTTAGTCATCATCACTATGATCATATTGCGGACCTTGGAGCGCTCTCCTACAATCGAGTGGTGATGCAGGCTCTCAAGGAGAACATACCTGCTATTCAATTATTCGCGCCTGAGGAGTCTCAACTAGGCTCGTATCATCGTGATCATACAATGGAGATAACCGAATATAAAGAATCGGATAAAGTGGTAGTGGGTCCCTTTCACATTTCTTTCTACAAAACGAATCACCCTGCGCCGTGCTATGCCATGAAGGTTGTGACAAAGGACGCTACGATCGTTTATTCTGCCGATATGGTTTTTGATGAAACTATGGTTGAATTTATTAAAGGTGCTGACTTGTTCCTCGCGGAAACAAGTTTTTATAAAGGACAAGAAGCTGCAACGTTTGGTCATATGAATAGTGAGGAAGCAGGCAGACTTGCTAAGTTAGGAGGCGTTAGTGAGCTTGTCGTGACGCATTTACCTCACTTTGGGAATAAAGAGCAGTTAAAAGTGGAAGCGGAGGAAGCCTATCAGGGGAACGTATCGATCGCTAGTACAGGACTTACATGGAGATTTTAATACTTTCATTTTGGCATCAGGGCTACCTGGTGTTTTTTTGTTGGGTAAGAAAGTCTAAACCCCTTCGTTTCTGTGATAGCTTTTATATAGATGGAGCGTTTTATTTGTTTACTGATCGTCGATTCAACCAACAGGCGAAGTGACGCACTCATCGTTTGATTTAATGCAAACTCGTTCTCATTAGACGCATGCAGACTTTCACTTGACGTAAAGCAGATAAACATGCTCATAAAGCTCGAGAGTCCCCCTGAACGTCGTCCATGTATAAACCTCCTCAGAGTGAATCTTCTATATTACCTCCAAAAATCATTCGGTTACTTACAAATCTCCATTGATTTGTATAAGGAGAAAAACACTTTTTGTCCGTCCAATACCCAATTCCAAAATAAATGAAGCACGAAATCAAAAAAAATTAGACCTATTTGTAAATTCGTAGGTCGTGACTTTATCCTTAGAGCGGCATAGGATTTTGTGTAATATAAGAACGTAATGTGACGAAGTATCCAAACACCTTTACAAAGTATTTACATTCGGTTTATTTGTCCTTAATAAATCAAACTTATACTCAAGCTTGTGGTCAGGGAAATGACCGATAAAAAAATTGGGATTTAATTCTGAGGAGGATTTTTTCAGTGAAAAAGTTTAGTTTATCAATCGCAGCAGCAGCAAGCCTTATGGCATTAGCAGCATGTGGCAACAACGATGCAGACAATGGTGCAGTTAACAACGCTCCTGCAAACAACGGTGCAGCAAACGAAGCAACTGACAACATGAACGCAGACAACGGTGCTGACAACATGAACGAAGAGCCTAATAATGCTGGCAACGACGCAGCGGCTGAAGAACTTTCTGGAAGCATTGCAATCGATGGTTCTGGTACAGTTTACCCTCTTATGGCTCGTATTGCAGAAGAATACATGATCAATGAGCAACAAGGCGTAAGCGTAGAAGTAAGTCGCGCAGGAACTTCTGCTGGTATGCAACGTTTTGTAAACGGTGAAACTGATCTTTCAAACGCATCTCGTGAAATCCGCGATGAAGAGCTAGAAGAACTAGAAGCTAACGGAATTGAATCTATGGAATTAAAAGTAGCGTTAGATGGTCTAACACTAGTTACTCACCCTGATAACGACTGGGCAAGCGAAATGACGCAAGAAGATATCGAAACGCTATTCGTATCTGGTAACTTCGCTGACAACGACGAAGTTATGTGGTCAGACGTAAACCCTGAATGGCCAGAAGAGCAAATCAATTTCTACGGTCCTAACGAAAACCACGGTACGTATGAGTTCTTCGTAGATGAAATTATTGAAGAGCAAGACCTACCAAGCACAATTAACCTACAGCAAGAATATTCAACTCTAGTAGAACTTATCTCTGAAGATGAGAATTCACTTGGATTCTTCGGATTTGGATACTATGTAAATAACTCTGATCGTCTGCAAGCAGTAAGCGTAGACTTCGGTGAAGGTCCTGTTGAACCATCATTAGATACAATCGCGGAAGATGGCGAATACGGTCCTTACACTCGTCCTGTATTCACAAACGTTAGTGTTACAGCAGCTAACGAAAAGCCAGAAGTGATGGACTTTGTAACATATGTTCTTTCTGGTGCAGCTAACGAATTTGCTGGTGAAACTGGATTCGCTCCATTACCACAAGAAGAACAAGACGAAGCGTTAGAGCAGCTTCAGTCTATGCAATAAAAAGCTTCCTTGTCAGAGGGTGAAGAGCCTAACGCTTTTCATCCTTTCGACTTGTAAGTTAGAGCTACGCTCAGGGGGTTTATTTAACGTAGGAAAGGGGCAGCACAATGTCTAGCGTAAAAGATCTTATTGCAAAAAACCAAAAAGGTGGTAGACACAAGCTTGAGAAAGCTGTACCAGTTGGACTCTTTTTGGCAGCTATTATCTCGGTATTAACAACTGTCGGAATCGTTGGAACGCTCATTTATGAAACAGTTCTATTTTTCTCCGAAATTTCGTTTCGAGAATTTTTCTTTAGTACAGAGCTCCAACCATTAAATAGAAGTAATCCACAGTTTAGTATTTTACCATTATTATCTGCAACAATTTTATCTTCACTTATTGCCATGCTTGTTGCAATACCGGTTGGTTTAACGACTGCTATTTTCTTAAGCGAATATGCGTCAGAAAAGGTTCGTCGAACGCTTAAACCAATGGTAGAAGTTTTAGCAGGAATCCCAACAATCGTTTATGGATTCTTTGCATTTACGTTTGTAACACCGTTTTTGCGTGAAATCTTCCCGATTTTAGAGCGCACAAACATTTTGAGCCCAGGTATTGTAATGGGAATCATGATTATCCCAATGGTAGCGTCGTTATCTGAGGACGCGATGACCTCTGTACCAAATGCGATGCGCGAAGGTGCATTAGCAATGGGCGCAACGAAGCTAGAAGTTACATTCCGTGTTGTTATTCCTGCTGCAATTTCTGGAATAATTGCCTCCTTTGTACTTGGTATTTCTCGAGCAATCGGTGAGACAATGATCGTTACGATTGCAAGTGGAAGTAACAAAAATTTAACGTGGGATGTCACCCAGTCTATGCAGACGATGACCGCTTATATCGTCGAGGTAACGAGTGGTGATGCAGGTGCAGGTACGACGATTTACTATAGTCTATACGCTGTTGCCTTCACATTATTCGTCTTCACGTTAGCGATGAATATGCTCGCACGTTATATTACGAAGAGATACAGGGAGGTATATTAATGGCAACTGAATATATCAATCTTGAACGAGTAAAGGAACGCATGGAGAAGCGCCTCTTACTCAATAAAGCGTTAAAGTATGTGTTTTTAGCATCAACTCTATTTGGATTAGTCGTATTAGCTGTTTTATTATCAGACGTTATCGTTGATAGCTGGGGATTTTTAACGAGCGACTTCTTAACAGGTTTACTTTCAACTAGTGCGGAGCGCGCAGGAATTCGCGGCGCAATAGTTGGTACCGTTTGGCTCATGATTATTGTTGGACCAGTGACAATGACACTTGGAGTTTTAACAGCCATTTATCTTGAAGAATACGCAAAGAAGGGGAAGGTTCACTCCTTTATCCAAACGAACATCTCTAACTTAGCAGGTGTCCCATCTATCGTATTCGGTCTCTTAGGTTTAACCGTTTTTGCTCGTACGTTAGGTCTTGGCAATGGTGTACTAGCGGGGGGATTAACCATGTCCCTACTTGTATTACCCATTGTCGTAGTAGCTGCTCAAGAAGCTATTCGTGCGGTGCCAAGTCATTTACGTGAAGCATCCCTTGGAATGGGTGCTACAAAGTGGCAAACAGTTAAAAATGTTGTATTGCCGACATCACTACCAGGTATCTTAACTGGAGCGATCCTAGCGCTTTCAAGAGCGATTGGAGAAACTGCTCCACTTATTGCACTCGGAATTCCAGCCTTGTTAATTCCAGTGCCAACGAATCTCACGGACAGTTTTACTGCACTTCCAGTACAAGTGTATTACTGGACAGTTGACTCCGTATTAACCGCAGAATATGCAAACCTTGCTGCTGCAACAATTGTTGTGTTACTCGTGATTCTTTTCTTAATGAACTCGGTTGCGATCATCATTCGTAATAAGTTCCAAAAGCGTTATTAATTTTTATTAAGGGGATGAAAATAATGGTTAAATCAGTTTCACTAGAGGTAAGACAAGAGAGAAATGAACAGGTAGCAGAAGCGCCAGTACAAGACAAAAAAGTCGTCTATGATACTCGTGGCCTTAACCTTTGGTACGGCAATACGCATGCGCTAAAGGACATTAAGCTTGAAGTTCATGAGAACGAAGTAACTGCGATTATCGGACCATCTGGTTGCGGGAAATCAACGTACATTAAGACATTAAACAGAATGGTTGAATTAGTTCCGGAAGTGAAGATAACAGGGGAAATCATTTACCGTGACAAAAACATTTTTGATCGTTCATACCGAGTAGAAGAACTTCGTACACGTGTAGGGATGGTATTCCAAAAGCCAAATCCATTTCCAAAGTCTATTTTCGAGAATGTCGCATACGGACCAAAAATCCATGGCATTCGCGATAAAAAGACATTAAACGAAATCGTAGAGAAAAGCTTACGTGGGGCAGCTATTTGGGATGAAGTAAAAGATCGCCTGCACGAGAATGCTTACGGACTTTCTGGTGGTCAGCAGCAACGTCTTTGTATTGCAAGAGCGTTAGCGATTGAGCCAGACGTTATCCTAATGGACGAGCCAACTTCTGCTTTGGATCCTAAATCTACGTTAAAGGTAGAAGAACTCGTACAAGAATTAAAGTCTAACTACTCGATCATGATCGTGACACACAACATGCAACAGGCTGCTCGTATTTCTGATAAAACAGCATTCTTCTTAAACGGTGAAGTAGTAGAATTCGATGCTACAGACAAAATTTTCTCCAATCCAAGTGATAAGCGTACGGAAGACTATATCACTGGACGCTTCGGGTAAGGGATAATCGAATGGTTATGAGAGAAGCCTTTTTGACAGAGCTAAAGGATTTGAAGGATGAGATTCGTTTTTTAGGCGAGCGAGTTCAGGAATTTTACAAAGAAACGAATGCGTTAATTCTCGATAAAAACTTTCCAGCCATACAAGATATTATCGAGCAGGATGAAGAGATTAACCGCATTGAGCTTGATATAAACGAGAAGGTCACGCTTATGATTGCAAAGCAGCAGCCTGTAGCGTCTGATTTACGCAAAGTCATTGTAAGCTTAAAAGTCTCAAGTGATTTAGAGCGTATCGGAGATCTCACAGTCGATATGGGTAAAGCAGCTTTGCATATGAAGCAAACGAACTTACTTACGGAGAATCGTAGTACGCTATATGCAATGTCTCAAAAAGTAGGCTCGATGCTCGAACAAGTGTTAACAGCGTTCCAAACATCAAACGTATTAGCGGCTCAGCACATTGCTCAGTTAGACGATGAGATTGATCGAATGTATGGTGAGTTTGTAAAGCAACTTTTTGAATCAAATTCAACGAATCCTGACTGTATTGAGCAAGTGACCCAGCTAGCGTTTATCGCACGCTACCTAGAAAGAATTGCAGATTACGGAACAAATATTGCAGAATGGATTATTTACGAAGTTAATGGGCAAAGGTTTGATCTAAACTAGCTGATAAAGGATGCATGGTAGGATGAATACAACAACATCTTCAACTTCTTCAATCCTGATCGTGGAGCCAAATCAAGATATTCGCAATACTATCCAAGCAGGCTTTGAAAAACAGGGGTTCGACGTGTGGTCTGTTAATAAAAGTTCAGAGGCACTACGTGTACTTAAACACCTGCAGCCTGATGGAATAGTTGCGTCTATGGAGTTAGATGATACAACCGGAATCGAGCTTTGCCGTAATCTACGTAATGCCGATAATAATTGGGTTCCGTTTATACTACTAACGGAGCAACAAAATGAGCTCGAGGCCGTCGTTGGCCTCGAGCTTGGTGCGGATGATTACATGGTAAAGCCTGTTCGAACAAAAGAGTTAGTTGCTAGGATGAAATCGACTATCAGGCGTGGCACTATTTATACGAAGCAACTTAAAGTTGATAAATCAACATTTGCTTCTGTAGTCATTCAAAATGGAAATTTAACGCTTGATCCTAGCCAGTATGCACTATATAAAGATTCCGAATGGGTTGAAGTCACAAGGAAAGAATATGAACTGTTGCTTGTCTTTATGACGAATCAAGATAAAGCCTTTACGAGATCACAGCTTTTAGCGAAATGGAATACGCAGGATCGGGAGATGGATGAGCGCATTATTGATGTTTTTGTAAGTCGAATTAGACAAAAGATTGAGCCGAATAATCGGAATCCTCTGTATATAAAGACGGTTAGAAATGTCGGATATATGATGCGTGCCGTTAGTATAAAAGATTTTATCCATGTTCGATAAGATACTTTGCTTCCTAACCCTTTTTCCTATATACTTTTTATGGTGTAGAAAACTTTGAGGGAGGGGAATATATGAATTATGCCATTTTCCTGCATTCACATTCACTATTTTGGCTTTTAGCAGTCATTAGCTTTTTCGTTGCGATGACCTTGTATAATCGTGGAAAGCAAAAGCCAGGTAAAATCGTACATATGATTCTTCGTTTACTTTATTTACTATTGCTTGGAACAGGTATTACGATGATTATAATGAACACGTGGTGGGGAAGCATTGTAAAAGGAATATTAGCATTTTGGTTAATATTCACGATGGAACTATTAGCATCACGGACAGCTAAAGGAACATTAACTCCAAAAACGAAGCAACTTTTTTGGATTCAATTTATCATTGCTGTTGTAGTGGTTATTTATTTCGGATACTTTGTGAATTAATTGAAAGCTTGAAAGGTGCTTCAACTGTCAAAAATGACGGAAGGGGCATCTTTTTTGCTAATTATATGAATTAATTTTGATATAAAAGGGGAGAACGCATGCGGGTTTATACGGTAAAAGTAGAGTTAAAAAAAGTTCGTCCACCTGTATGGCGCAGGTTTAAAATTAGAGGGGACATTACGCTCCGGATGATTGCTTATGCTATATTGCGATCTTTTGAATGGAATAAAGAACTTGAAGCCTCTTGGGAAGAGAAGAACGGAAACGTTATTCCGTTAGAGAGTGAAGATGCGGAGAAACAATTGCAAGATATTTTCAATGGCAAAACGAAAAGTATTACTCTCCTTTACGGAGATGAAGAACACACGTCGATTCAACTTACAATGAAACAGGAACATGCAGAAGATTCGGATACGGAGGAACTTATTCAATGCACCGGAGCTAAAAGGCTAGCTCCTCAAGAAGAGGAATTTTCACAAAGCATGGAGGCAATGCGTGAACGAAGGGAATGGGTGGCAGAAATAGAGCCTCCATCTACAATGATCATCTCTAAAGTTAATGGCGAAATCCAAGAGCTTCTTGAATTAGAGGGAGAGCATAATCGCTTTGTGCAACACGTTGTTACCATGATCCATGATAACGAAGATCTGTTTCGTACGTATGTAGCCCTTATGGAGAATTACTATAAAGAAGCGCTTTGGAGTCGATTAAGTGGTAACGATGTGATCTGTGTAAAGCTTTCAAAGCGAGAGCGCTGGTATGTCTCCGTGTTAGGTAAGGAGCATGAGACCTATGGACTTGCAGCCTATGAAGGCATCGCCGGTAAACGTCTGTTTGAAAAGATGTTTCGAAATCAATTCTTTCCATTCGAACCCGGTGATGTCACTGGATGTATCGCCACTTTTACAGATGTATCGCTATTAAATCAGTTTGATTTTATCCTTCTCGATTACTTTGATAAAGTGAAGCTTCTAACAGATGAGCATTATCCTGGTGTACAAATGTTTGCATTCGGTGAGCTACATGAGTACCCAACAGTCGAGCAAATTAAGCGTCTATGTGCTATTTTGGAAGCCCTCATGCAGTTAGGTAAACAAATTAAAAGCAGCCAGTACGTTCCGATCGTTTCTAAAAATAGAGATGGTAAGTGGTTTGTGTCAGGAGAAGAACCCTTTTATTCGTTACGAGAGCTAGATGAGAAATGGCGTGGGGAGATTGCTTACGAGGAAGCTAGTCCATTATATATTAATGAAGTGCATTTACAACGGTTGAAAAAATTTCCTCGAGCAAATGAGTCTGTGCAAGTCGAGATGTTTTATCATCATACTCCGTTACAGGAAGGGTTCGACGCTGTATTCCCTGTATTTACAGTTATAATCGATCACGAATCAGGAGAGATTATTGAGCACGATATTAGTACCCGGAAAGCTGGACCCAAAAAACTTCAACACATGTTTGCTAATTGGTGTATAAAGAATGGGCAACTTCCTAGAGAAGTCATTATTCAAGACCCTAGATCAGAGGCATGGATATCTCCGCTTTTAGACAAGGTTCAAATCCCAATTAGGAGCGTATCAACGCTCACTCATATCAATGAATTTCGTCTTTCCTTACTTATGAAGGATTTAGATGATGAAATAGAATAAAAAAGAGCCTATTGGTGGCTACCCCTAAAAGTTAGAGTTTTTATTATGCAGCTAATTGGCTGGTTTGTGTTCGGTATTCGACTGGACTAAAACCAGCCAATTTTTCTTTTGATCGTATATGGTTGTACCAGTAAATATATTCTTCAATCTGCCTTTTTAATTCTTCGTAGCTCACTAATTTTTCTCCATAATACATTTCTTGTTTTAATATACCAAAGAAATTCTCTATTGAAGCATTGTCTGCGCAGGTTGCTTTACGTGACATGCTTTGAAATACTTTATTTTCTTTTAATGTCCTCACCCATTGGTTGTGCTGATAATGCCAGCCTTGATCGGAGTGGATAGTCGTACGATAGGTTGCCTGAGCTCCTAGTACTTCTATTGTTTCTTTTAAAGGTTCCATGACAAGATCTAATGTTGGACGTTTCTTGATACCAAACGCGATAATTTCCCCATTGTAAAGATCAAGGAGTGGATTTAAGTACAATTTCTCTTCTCCTAGACATTTGAATTCTGTAATGTCGGTTACTAATTTCTGAAAAGGAATAGGCGTGCTAAATCGGCGGGACAGTCGATTCTTCGCTACCTTTCCAACCTTACCCTTATAAGAATTGTATCTACGAGACTTCCTCATAAACTTTACGCATTTTAACCCTAATTCCCTCATAAGTCGATACACTTTTTTGTGATTAATACACCAGGCTGATTTCTTTAATTCCTTGGTAATGCGTTTATAACCATAACGTTCATGAAACGCCTTAAACAGCTCAGTAATGACTTCTTTTAGTTCTCTATCCGGATCTTCTTTCCCAAAGTTTTTCACATGATAGTGGTAGGTTGATTCTGGAATACCTACAATAACTAGAATATCTTTTAATCGGTATCCTTCTTCTTTGAGTTCGAACGCCACTGTTGCTTGTGCTTTTCGTGGAAGGCATTCGGATTCTCTCGAAAAGCTCTCAACTTTTTTAGGTAGGCATTTTCTAGCCGCAACAGTTCATTCTCGCGTTCTAGTTCGTCTTCACGTGTTAACTTCTTCTCTTCTTTTCCCTTTGATTTATTACTGTTTTTAGACATAGAAGGTCGCTCCTTTGATCTTGGTTTCAGGCCTCCTAATCCTTGTTCATTAAATGTTTTCATCCAACTGTAAATTAAAGCAGGATTATTCAATCTAAATTGTTCAGCAGTTTCCTGAAAAGAAGCACCTGTCTCAAGCATAAATTGTATCGTATCCACTTTAAATTGAACAGAGTACGCCTCATTCGTTCTTCTTCGTTTTAATCCTTCAACCCCTTGCGTTTTATAGGATCTTACCCAATTTTGTAGTGGAGTTCGAGAGGGCATATTATACTTTTTAGCTAATAATTTATACCCGAGATTTCCATTCAAATATTCGCTAACAAGTTTCATTTTAAATTCTTCACTATATTTGGCCATAAAAACACCCCCGAAAGTTAGATTATCTACTCTAACTTTCGGGGGTCGGTACCATTCTGCTAATTAGCGAATAGGCTCTTTTCAGCTACTTTAGTGTGTAATCGTCAATGCTTCTTCAACAGGCTTGTACGAATATCCTAGATCTCTAGCAACTGCTTCATACGTAATAAAACCGTTCGCAGTATTAACGCCCTTAAGTAATGCAGGAATACGTTCAACAGCAAGTTCCACGCCAAGATTCGCGATCTGAAGGGCATATGGAACTGTTACATTTGTTAATCCGATAGTAGAGGTTCTAGGTACAGCCCCTGGCATGTTTGCAACTGCATAGTGAACAACATCATGCTTCACATACGTAGGTGCATCGTGAGTCGTAATTCGATCTACAGTCTCAATTATTCCACCTTGATCGATTGCTACGTCAACGACAACGGAGCCTGGCTTCATCTTTTTGATCATTTCTTCGGTGACTAATTTAGGAGCCTTTGCACCAGGAATTAATACAGCACCAATTAATAAGTCAGATTGAGCCACTGCGTAATCAATATTAAGTGGGTTAGACATTAATGTATTAATGGCGTTCCCAAACATATCATCAATCTGTCGAAGGCGATCTGGACTTAAATCGATAATCGTTACATCAGCTCCAAGACCCATTGCAATCTTAGCAGCATTTGTACCTACGACGCCACCTCCTATAACGGTTACTTTCCCTCTAGACACTCCTGGAATACCAGAGAGTAAGACGCCACTTCCACCTTTCGGCTTCTCTAAAAACTGAGCGCCAATTTGAGATGCCATTCTTCCCGCTACCTCACTCATAGGAGTAAGAAGAGGTAATGTACGATTTACTTCTACAGTTTCGTATGCAATAGCAGTTACGTTATTATCCGTTAATGCTTTTGCTAATGCAGGCTCAGCGGCCAGGTGTAAATAAGTGAATAGGATTAAACCAGGTCGAAAATAGGCAAATTCTGATTCTAATGGTTCTTTTACCTTCATAACCATCTCAGAGTCCTGCCACACTTCAGCAGCACTCGTTCCGATGGATGCACCAGCAAAAGTATAATCTTCATTTGTAAAACCGCTACCGAGTCCAGCATCCGTTTCAACTACAACTTGGTGTCCGTCCTGCGTTAATGTCATTACCCCCGCTGGAGTAAGTGCCACTCGATTCTCATTATTTTTAATTTCTCTAGGTACCCCAATCTTCATAGAAAGCCCTCCTAAACGAATTTACTCTGTTCTTATCCTCATATATTGTAACTGACGACTCGTCCATTCGACTAGCCTTTTACAAGGATTTACATGTCCGTTATATGGAGGACTTTGTACTTGATACGCGGACATCACGCTAGATTAGCTTCGTATTTAGATGCAATCGTATCTTTTAAATACGAAGAAGGACTCGAAGATTCTAATAAAGCAATAAAATCATTTTTTTCTACTTCGTAATAAATGTAGTAGTCTCCTGTTTTTTTTATGTGTAACTGATGTAACATCTCATCGTAGCCTGCTTCAATTGCGCCGTCTTCTAAAGAACTCCATTCCATCAGCCTTTCACTCCTTTGTATAGATTATTCTACTCACTTAAGGGTTCCCTAAAAAACCATATATTAAAAGTACAAATAATTAATATAAAAAGCTAAAGCTAGTATGGTAATATAGAATTAGATCAAAAGACTAATTAAAGCGATGGATAATTAGATATTTATTAGTGGTTAATTGTTTATTTAGGGACTTTATACTATTTGTCGGATATGAAATGGATACTTTGGTGGTGTGGGAGGCAAGTAAATGAATAGGAAAAATACATCTTTAGAGGAATGGCTCATAGATCAAGTACATAATGAAGAAATCTCTACTCTTTATACATTCTTAACTATGCTTGAATCAATTTCGTCTATACTTGTAATAAATCAGCTTGATGAAATAGTGTTTTGTAGTGAAAGCTATGCAACTAAAATGCAAGCTAAACCAAGTGATTTAGTAGACTATTCGTACATGAATTTATTAAGTGATGATATGTCAATGGAGCAGATCGATCAAGTCGAGCATTTCATTAATGACAACTCATCAGAAATGGCTCTAGCTATTCATTCTTTTAATTCCAATCAAATAACTTTTGAAACGAAAGTGTTTCCACTTCAATTAAAAGATATATCTTACCGCATAATTACTCATCATGACGTTTCAGGATTGATGAAAGCTCAAGAAACTATAGAAGAGCTTGTCAAAGTAGACGTTCTGACAGGACTTCGTAACAGATTGCAATTGGAGCACGATATAGAAAGCTTAATCAAGAACGACAATCCTTTTGCTGTTATGTATATTGATCTCGACCGATTTAAATATTATAACGACACGTTAGGGCATTATACAGGTGATAAGTTAATTTTAGAAATATCTAGAGAGCTACAAAAGTTTGAGAACGCCTTTACCGATGTTTACCGCTACGGAGGAGACGAATTTATTATTCTCTTACAAAAAATCAAACTTGATGGCGCAGCTAGGCGTCTCACGGATAGACTTCTTAGTAGGTTCAAATCCATGTTTGTCATTGCGGAACAAGAATTGTTTGTCACAGCATCAATAGGGATCTCAGTCTTTCCGACTCACTCAGATACAAAAGAAATGCTTATCCAACAAGCCGAACAGGCAATGCAGTTTGCAAAGGAACAAGGTAAAAATGGTGCACAACAATTTAAATCAGGATTGAGAACGAAGTATGATGAAAAGTTAAAAATTGAAAAAAGGTTGCGTCGCGCTGTACGAAAAAAATTGTTTACACTTGTCTATCAACCTCAGCTTGATCTAATTAAACAGCGAGTCATTGGAGTAGAAGCTCTACTTAGGTGGGAAGATGAAGAGTTAGGACACGTTTCTCCCTTAACATTTATTCCTATAGCCGAAGAGACTGGACTAATCATTCATTTAGGTGACTGGGTCTTGGAAGAAGCTTGTTTACAGGCAAAGAAATGGTCGGAAGAAGGACTCGAACTAAGAATGGGCGTTAACATATCCCCACAGCAGTTCCAGCGACCTGATTTCGTCAATAAAGTGAAGCAAACCATTTCAAAGGTAGGCCTCGCGCCAAGACTTTTAGATTTAGAAATTACAGAGAATGATTTACTCTATAATCGCTCAGAGTGCATTAGAACGTTGCACCGATTAAAGGAAGAAGGAATTTGCATTTCTATAGATGATTTTGGAACGGGCTATAGCTCCCTTAGCTACTTACGACAATTCCCAGTCGATACGTTAAAAATTGATAAGTCCTTTATTAAAGAAGTCATCATAAATAAAAAAGACCAAGCAATCGTAACATCGATCATTCAATTAGCTCACAATATGAAGATGAAAGTGGTCGCTGAAGGGGTAGAGAATATAGACACCCTTCCTTTTTTAACAGAAAGACACTGTGATGAAATGCAGGGATATTTATATAGCAAGCCGTTAGTAGCTGAACGTGTGAAAGCATACTTAGAGGCGAAAAACCCTCAGTTGTTACTTGCATAGCTAGTCTACATAGCAATACTTTACATTCAGGATATACTTCGATATGATCAAAACACGTTATCTCGCTTTAAAAGCATCTAACGTTGAAGCTGAAATTATTTACAGGAGGCTATGATGAAACGATTAATTTTTTGGATTGGACTAAGTATATTTATTGGGTGGTCCATCTCCATTCTTGTTAATTATCCGGTCTACGTACAACAAACTAATTACACGCTGATCAATTCAATGGTAGAAGGTATTTTATTTATGGCTGTCATGCTTGGAATTTACTTTTTTATCATCCGAACAGTCGAAAAAAAGCCGAATCTTGCATCTATTCAACTGCTTGTAGGAGGAGTAGCATCTCTCATTTTAGCAGTTGTACTTCTCTAATGATTACAGATTTAATATCCTGTTAACGTATTGCGAAAGAGCACTGTGAACTTCTCACAGTGCTCTTTTATAATTAATTGTGAACAAATATTGACAAGGAGAAAAAAAGATTCGTTTCAAGCTTCTTAATTTTTGACTATACTGTCACAAAACGAATATAGTTAAGAAAGTTAATAGTTTAAAAACTAAATGATCAATGAGGTGAAGAATGAAAAAAGAGGACCAGTTGGAGCAAATACAGCAGCAGATCATCGACATTAGTCTTACGTTAACACATCGATTTGGACATCAACCAGAAAATAATTTGTCGCCTAATCAACAGCTACTGCTTTATTTGTTACATGCAAAAGATCTTAAACATGTGAAGGAATTAGCACACTACATGAACTTATCAGCAAGTGCAGTAAGCCAAATGGCTGCAAAACTAGAGCAACAAGGTTTACTTAAACGTGAAGTTGATCCTCAAAATCGTCGTAATACAATTTTAACTCTTGACGAGGAGGGAGTATCGACTATATCTAGGATGCTTGAGCGAAGACAAACGATCTTCTCCGACTATTTCGCAAAGCTACCAAACCAAGATATAACATCCATATGCGAAGCATTAGAAAAACTTCGCACCATTATTTTGAACCATCAGGAGGAGGGAGACCGTCATGAATCTAACTAACTTTTCGATTAAACGGCCAATTTTTACATTAGTAACGATGGCGCTATTTTTACTTTTAGGAGTGGTCTCGCTCACCAATATACCACTCAAACTTATTCCGGATATCGATGCACCAATTGCTGCGGTAGTCACAAGCTACGATAATGCCTCACCTCAAGAAGTCGTTGACGGAGTGTCTAGACCGATGGAGAATAGCCTTTCTACGATATCTGGTCTAAACAATATTAGCACCATCTCTATGGAGGGTTCTTCACTTACCATTCTGGAGTTCTCATGGACGACCTCCATTGATGATGTGGAGAACGATATTATCACTGCAATGAATCAAACACCCCTTGCTCAGGGAGCGGGTACGCCACAGTTTTTGAAGTTTGATCCATCGCAATTCCCAATTATTCAACTATCTCTATCAACGTTAGATGATACGAACTTAGATAATCTCGTACAACAGATGGAGCAACAACTACTCCGAATCGATGGGGTAGCAAGTATTGATCTTCTAGGAGATGCTGTTGATGAGATTGAAGTATCACTCAATCAAGAGTTACTTGAAGAGAATGGACTAGATCAAGCAGATATTGTCCAAGCCATCCAAGCTAATAATGTCACTGCTCCAGGAGGAGTTGTTTCTGACGAGAACAATCGTGAGATTAGCACGCGAGTTCTTTTTGATATGGTTAGTGTAGAAGACATACAAACGATCGTTCTAGCCAGTGACCCAGAGACTGGAGAAACGACTACCATTGATGACGTAGCTGATGTTGCGATCGGACCTGAGCCATCAGATGTTATCACCAGAACGAATCAAGACGATGCGATTTTACTTAGCGTACAACAACAGGCGGATGCAAATACTGCTCAAGTATCGAGAGATTTCATCGCGGAATTAGATGAGCTCCTTGAAGAGTCCACCTATAGCTCGATCGATTCTGCTGTATTGTTTAATCAAGGCGAATTTATCGATTCAGCGATTCAAAATGTTTCCCTAGCATTAGTAGGTGGGGGACTAATCGCGATGGCCGTGCTATTCCTTTTCTTAAGAAGCTTTAAAACTCCTTTATTAATAGGTATTGCCATACCGTTTAGTGTCATTGTGACGTTTGTTTTGTTATTCTTTACAAACTTCTCCCTTAATATCATGACTCTCGGTGGACTAGCGCTCGGGATCGGGATGCTTGTTGATAACTCCATCGTAGTTATCGAAAATATATATAGACACTTGGCTATGAAAAAATCACCAAAAGAAGCAGCGGCAGATGGAGCCAAAGAAGTTGCTGGTGCGATTACTGCGAGTACATTAACCACGGTATCTGTATTTTTACCGGTTGTATTCATAAGCGGGATCGTCGGTAACCTCTTTAGAGAATTTGCTTTAACCGTTGCATTTAGTTTATTAGCTTCTTTATTAGTAGCTTTAACAGTTGTACCGATGATCGCAAGCAGATGGCTGAAGCGACCTAAAGAGAACGAAGAAGCTAAGCGGAGAGACTCTTCCTTTATTCGTTTCTTTGACCGTTCTACTAGATGGTCGTTAAAGAATCGTATTGTCATTTTCTTAACTACACTAGGTCTATTAATAGCTGGTGGAGTTGGAATTACGACGGTCGGTACAGAGTTCCTACCTGCCTCTGACGAAAGCTTCTTTACGATTAACGTAGAGAACGAGACAGGTACGCCATTAGACGATACATTTACAGATGTTCAGGAAATTGAAGAGATTTTAGATGGACGAGCGGAAATTGATAATTATACAAGTGTTACTGGTTCAAGTGGACAAGATGGTCCAATGGGACAGAATTCGGTCGGTAATGAAGCAGTCATTTATGTTACATTAGTTCCTGTTTCAGAACGAAATGCCTCTACTGCTGATTTTGCAGAGACGATTAGACGTGATGCTGAGAGAGCAGCACCAGATGCTGACGTAAGTATTTCCATTGATGCATCCTTTGGTGGGGAGCCTAATACGTATAGCTTTGATTTAAGTGACCCTAACCCAGTAAGACTGCAAGAGACAGCTGATGAACTACTTGCAGAATTTGATTCAATGAATGAGTTTACGGAAGTATCAAACTCGTTTGAAGAAACAATTCCAGAACTGCAGATTTTAGTAGATAGTGAAGCGGCTCGTGATGTTGGTCTCACTCCAGCTCAAATTGCAGACTCTGTTGATACGAAGACAAGAGGGGCGCTTGCCACTCAAGTGGTGACAGAGGAAAACGACATTTATGAAGTAAATGTTCGCTACCAAGATGAGTTTATTGATACTTCTACTGCGCTTGAAGAGTTGCTCATTCGAGCAGGAGATGGAACGTTTATTCCACTTTCGGATGTTGCTACTTTAGAAGAGGGCACTAGTCCTGAAACAATCAATCGAATCAACCAAGAAGAGTCGATCCAATTTTCTCTCACGTATCGCTCAGATTTTAACCTAGGAGAAATCGACACACTTGTTACAGATGCCATTGATCGCGTCGACGTTCCAGATGAAGCGACAGTATCTCTAACAGGAGATCAACAGCTTTTAAACGATGCTATTGGAGATCTTACACTAGCTCTTATATTGGCAGTTGTGTTTGTCTACTTCGTATTAGCAGCACAGTTTGAGTCACTTAAGTATCCATTTGTCATTATGTTTACAGTACCTCTTGTTATCATTGGTGTAACAATTGGTTTGACAGTTACGCAAACACCGATTAGTGTGACGGCCTTTATAGGCTTCATTGTACTGGTGGGGATTGTAGTAAATAACGCTATTGTTCTCGTGGATTACATTAATAAGCGTAAAGAGAGTGGTTTAAAGAGTTATGATGCAATCATTGAGGGAGTAAAAGATCGTGCTCGTCCAATATTTATGACAGCATCTACAACTATTTTGGCTCTCGTACCATTAGCTCTTGGAATTGGAGAAGGATCTGAAATACAGCAGCCTCTAGCTATAACCGTTATTGGCGGTATGATCAGTGCAACCTTCTTAACACTATTTTTAATTCCAGTTGTGTATAGCTTCTTTGACCGAGACACACGTAACTTGAATAAAAAATATGTGACACCAGATGGACAAATTGTTCCGGCGTACTTATTAGAAGAGCGTACGTCAAAAGAGCAGGAAGAAAAACGTCACTTTATCGAAACAGCAACAAGTACGGAAGAGTACTATAAAGACTCGTCAGAAGTTCCAGACGAGAGCTTTGAGGAATCTATGCCGAAAGACGTCGAAGATATTCCTTATGAAGGAAGTATCTACGATGATCAAGAACAAAAAGAGTATGATCAAACTGGAAAGAAGCACTCCGATACGGCATCTAACATGTCTAAAGAAGAGCTTTTAGGATTACTTGAAGAAATAGTGAAGAGAAATTCTAAAAAATAGTTTTTGTGAGCAGGTGTCTTTTTACAGCACCTGCTTTTTTATTGTTGAAGCAAGTCTATAATCTTTATGTCTGTGAATAGTCCTGCGTTATGGGTAGAGTTTTAGTTTGTTTACTAACAGTTGGTTCAATTAGCAACTAATAAAAATCGAGCTAATGGACTCAAATGAAAGGCAACGTGATGCCAAGAAAGATGTGTTTGACCCATAAGAGGGCCTTAAGGACGCAAACAGCCTTGGATTTGATGCAGAGGAATATGCTTGACGCATATGAAGAAGGCCGGTGTGAAGCAACAGCCCCCTCGTTTGATGCATAATACACACAGCACTTTGACGCAAAGCAAATAAAATAAAAGCATGCGAAGGGTGAAAGGGAGGAGCGATCCCTAGATATGATTCGACCGAACGAACAAGCCAGTCACAAATTAATCGAATAATAAGCGGAATATTCGTGAGCTCGCTCATTCATTCAGGAAACGGTTTTATCCTTTCTGGAATAGTCTCTATTTATTTTTCATGTAAGAAGATACTAGTTAATCGAGATAGGTATACAAGCATGTCTTTACATCTTCCATAAGGTAGTATAAAGGAGGTTAGAAAAAATGAATCGAGACTACTATTATTCGCTATGTTGTCAGAATCATGGAAGACATGCAAATATCACTGATATTCAAGGTAATACGTTTTCAGGTAAAATCGTCAATGTAGACCAGCATAATGTGTATATTCAGCAAGGGAATAGATATGGCTATAATCCAAATTATTATGGCTATCAATCACCAGTTATTCCCGTTGCCCTTGCTGCGATTGGTGGCTTTGCGTTAGGCGCAGCATTCTTCTGGTAAAGGCGTGTCGAACAAGCTCGTACAAATAGGGTGGTTATTCTTAGAAGAAGCGTGTATAGTTAACAGAGGTAATAGATGGTTTACAATTTTTACAAAAGGGCAAGAAAAGGAGTTAACTTATGAAGATACACGCAAGCTACCTCTGGATATTACTACTTCTCATAATGACTGCTTGTTCGAACGATAGTTCTGATGGGGTATCTCAGCAGGAAGAGGATATGGCGTCTTTAATTGCGACCAACGATCGTCTTACTGAATCTCTTGAGCGGGAGTTAAAAGAAAAAGAGGCGTTACTCATAGAAATGAAAGAGGTTGAAGAGGAGAATCAACTATTAAAAGATAATATACTCACATATAAGCAGCAGGCTATTGAGCTCGAAGCTTCTTTCGAAAGTGAGATGGCTCAAAAGGCTCGTTTAGATCGTCAAACACTCTCTTTCCTCAAGGCCATGCATGAAGAGGATCACCTTGCATTAGAGACTCTCACTCAAGATCATTTTGAAATTGATAGAGAGAAAAATATTCTCACATTTGAAGAATCAGAAGGATTAACTCAATCCTTTCATTTTTTACAAATGCATCCAACCTATATGGTTCAACAACGACTTGCTACTTTAGAGGAAGGCGAGTATACAGTTGAGTATGAATTTTATTTAACGGATGAAGACTCGTTTGATTTAACTAGTACAGTTGAAATTAAGCTTGCTCAAAGTGATGAAGATACTTGGGCAGTGTCATCAGTGCGCTATACGCGATAAAAAAAGAACGGCTTTTTAAGCCGTTCTTTTTTTATGATACATGACGTTTTTGTAGAGGAATATTTAATCTTTGAATAGAAGAGTTAACAGTATCAAGTTTTTTCTCAATCCGATACAAAAGGTATAAGGTAACAGTCATCGGAAAGCCGAACTCACTCCATAGCTGCATGAATACGTCTATTTCCATTCTTTATCGCCTCCTTAACTAGTACAGAACGCGCTGTGAATTACTCACAGCGCGTTCTTGTTAGATTTACATAGAAATAGTAATTGGCTCGACTGTTCTTTCTACAATACGTGCACCGCGTTTTGAAACGAGATGACCAAAGTTCGATGTGAAAGCATCCTCGGCAAGAATTGTGTCCATGACTTGATTAACTAGCTCATCATTAACTGGATAAATAGGATCATCCACTGCAATAGTTACTGATCGATCTCCCTCGTTTGTAAATAATAATTCGAGTCGTTTGCTCATCATTATCGCTCTCCTTCATGATTAATATTATGCTAAAATTTCATACGTATTAGCTCGTTCGATTTTAACTAGCTGGTCTTGTGTAAGTGAAGCCATAGCAGTTGCAACAGCATGTAACGCTTCGGACGAAGCGTCTTCACGCAAATTTCGGATTTGACGAGTAGCAAATACTTCTTTATTATCCTCGTCTAATCCTTTAAAGAACGTCAGGTTTAATCTAGTTTCAGTAAGTAGTGTGTTCATTTTCTCACCCCCTTTCGCCACATAAGTACATCTTCACTAAATAGAAGGGGGAGAGTAGTTGAAAAAAATCCTGATAAAAGAGACAATAGAGAAGTAGAGAAGGAGTGTTGATGAACTGTGAAACTACTATTGACTGGATTTGAACCATTTGGAGAACTCGACCGTAATCCTACTGAAGAACTTGTAATTAAGATTAAAGAAGAAGGGTTTGAAGGAGTCGACATACGAAGTTTGGTGCTGCCTGTGGTATATGAGTCTTGCTTTGATGCTCTTAAAAAGAATATGGATGAATGGAAACCTGATGCGGTTCTTTCTTTAGGAGTAGCTGTAGGAAGATCTGCTATTTCCGTTGAAAGAATTGCTATTAATATTCAAGATGTTGCAGCGGACCGTTCTGATAATAATGGTCACGCTCCTGTTGATCGTAAAATTGATCCTGAAGGTCCTGACGCTATTTTTACTACATTACCGTATCGAACGATTGTTTCACGACTAGTAGAAGGTGGCATCCCTTCAGAGGTGTCTAATACGGCAGGTACGTATATATGTAATACCACGATGTACCAGGCGCTGGCTCATGCTAAAAATGTCTCTACTTGTCGCTTTACAGGCTTTATACATGTGCCGGCGAGTCCTGCAATGACAGTAGCTAAACCGCATCTAGCCTCAATGGATGTAGAAACTCAGCTCAAAGCAGTAAAGACAATTATACAAGTGTTAAAGGAGGAGTTATCATGATTAAAGAACAAATTTCCATTAATGATGCTGCATCGATCTTTAAACTGTTAGGAGATAAGACACGTTTACAAATGGTATCGCTTTTAGCAATTGACGAGATATGTGTATGTGAGTTTGTTGATATTTTTCAATCGAGTCAACCGTCTATTAGTCAACATTTACGCAAACTTCGAGATAAAGGTGTCGTCAAAGAGCGCAAACATGGACAATGGGTATACTATTCGTTAAATGTAGATTCTGAGTATTATGGTCTTATTAGCTGCTTAATAAAAGAGTTGCCAAATCCTAAGCCTCTTCTAGACGAGCTTGAAAGTAAGGGTCAACGAGTCTCTTGTTGCTAAGATAAACACAGTTAGATAAATGTTCATTTTTTTATGTTATTATATAAGTGTATTATTATATAAACATTAGAAGAGGAGCATGGTAGTATGGCTAAACCAATTATTTATTTTTTGTGCACAGGTAACTCTTGTCGAAGCCAAATGGCTGAAGGGTTTGGAAAGCATTATTTAAGCGATAAGTGGGATGTGTATTCAGCGGGAATTGAAGCACATGGGGTAAATCCAAATGCAGTACGTGCTATGAAGGAAGCTGGTGTTGACATCTCTAATCAAACATCCGATACGATAGATCCTGAACTTCTAGATAAAGCAGATTTTGTTGTCACACTATGTGGACATGCGAATGATGTTTGTCCTGCAACACCACCTCATAAAGAACGAGCTCATTGGGGATTTGATGACCCGGCTCAAGCGACAGGTTCAGAAGAGGAGAAGTGGGCATTCTTTGAGCGTGTTAGAGACGAAATTGCTGCAAGAATCGAAACCTTTGCCAGTACAGGTAAATAATAAAGACACAAAAAAGCAGGAGCACTCGCTCCTGCTTTTTTGTGTCAAATTATGTGTGCTTCGTTGCTTGAAATGACACATAGTCTTTTAATAAATCTTCAATTTCTGCTTTATGTTTTTCATCAACTGTCGTTTTGATTCGCTGTCCTTTTGCAAGCGTCATGATTAGCTGACGGCGATTACCTCTTTTTTTACCCCATTCAAGAAATTGAATGCGACCCCATTTTGCATAATATCCAGCAAAAATAAGAGCATCCCCTTGAACTTGAAAGATGCGATCAAGGGTCATTAAAACAAAAGCGCCAAGAGCTAAGACGGTAAAAAACAAAGCAGATGCTATTGTAAAACTGATAAACACTTCTATGACTAATACAAAGCTTAAAATAATCACTGCCCACGCTGCGATAACAGAAGCTTTATAAGTAGATGATGTCGTACTTAGCTTCTTTTTATCTTGAGGTGTGTAGATGATCATGTCATTTTGATTTTTTCTATGTCGATGTGTAAATAGGTGGTAAAGAGAGATTGCTCCCATTACCGCCGCCGTAAATAAATATAGCCACTCCATGTTCCATTCGCCCCCAAATTATCCAATACTTTAAGTATATCACATCATGAGTGGATAGAGGGTCACTCGGATAGAGTAACGAAATTATTCGTATTTTTTAACGAGTTTGTCATACGCATCTGCTGACTCAAAATCTTTTTGAGTTAAACCGCCTTCATCATTCGTAGTTAATTTGATTGTGACCTTCCGGTGATCAATAGTCATGTGCGGATGATGCTGCCTGTCTTCTGCTACATTCCCTAAAGCCTGTACAAATTGAAGTGCTTTAGGAAAGGATGAAAGCGTATATGACTTCACAATCTTTTGATCCTCTTGCTCCCAGCCCTTTGAATCCTCTAGATTTTCGTTAATTTCTTCTTGAGAAAGTACCATACTACTATCGCTCCTCTCAATTTATGAAAATTCAGTGATTTCTCGTATCATATCAGACATTGGTATATAATAAAAGGAAAAGCCTTAAAGTTAAAAGAAAGCGTTTTGTAAAATCATTTTTATGTGATTTAATAAATGAATAAGTGAATAAGTGAAGAATCTAACCAATTATACATTTAATAGCTTCACTAGCATGTTTTACCTAGGACAAAAGAGGGTACTTCATAAGCAACACTACATGGAAGTTGGTGACTATATGCAGTCTTGTCAGCTCTGTTCAGGAAGCATTCCTTTAAACGATAGCGGTACGTTAGTAGTGACTGCTACGGATAAGGAAATCATACCTGAGCTATGGAAATCATTACAGCAAACTACTCCTCAAGCAGAACATACAGAAGGTACTATTTCAATTTCTTACTCATCATGGAACGAACTCTTAGCCACAGTTACTGCAGTTACTGATTCACCATTACAAAAAAAGTCCGTTTACGGTAGTTTAGTACCACAAACAATGGAGTCATTCCAATCTAGAGTTGATTATCCGATATCACAGTTACAAAAACAAATTGAACATCCAAATTACGTAAAGATCATTCAAGAGCAGATCTTTCAATCAGCTATGCAACCGATTCTCTCAACGACTACTTCAGAGATATACGGTTACGAATTTCTTCTTAGAGCGAAAGATGATAAGTATCCATTTTATCCTGGAGAGCTTTTTGATTTTTCCCAAGAATCCGGGCTCCAATCACTATTAGATAGTCAAGCAAGAATAGCATCTATTAGAACTAGTTCTAAGCTACTGCCTAAAGGAATAAAGCGCTTTATTAATTTCTTGCCATCATCCATCTACGATCCTGCGCACTGCTTAAAGAGTACGTTTAGAGCGATTGAAAAATATCAAGTAGACCCTGCTGACCTCGTTTTTGAAGTTGTCGAAACGGAAAAAATTCAAGACATTAAGCATTTGCAATACATTTTTGATGAATATAAAAAAGCTGGAGTATCTGTTGCACTTGATGATATTGGCTCCGGCTATGCAACAATAGATGTGTTAAAGCAATTAAAGCCTAACGTGGCTAAAATAGATCGAGAACTAGTAAAAGACTGTCATAAGGATAGTAGTAAACTAGATAGAATCAAACTTTATCGAGATATCACACACGAATTTGGAGCTACGTTATTAGCTGAGGGTATTGAGACTCCAGAAGAATACGAAGCCGTTAGAGGGTACGTCGATTTTGTTCAAGGATACTATTTCGGTAAGCCAATGATGAAGCCACTTTAATTCGATGTTCGTGCAGACGTCCTGTCTGCGCGGCATCTTTGTGTAAAGAGAAGGAGCGAAATATGAGTAAATATTTGATTGTCTATATGCACCCCAGTACCGATAGTTTTAATGGAGCTATTTTGCAAACATTACAAGAAGAGCTTGGAGAGACGTCGAATGTTCGTAACCTAGCCGAGATCTCATTTATCCCTCATCTTACAAAAGAAGAATATGAGCTCACTCAGAAAGGGATCTATTCGTCTGATGTTGAAAGAGAGTGGGCATTTATTCATGAAGCTGAGCATATTCTATTTGTTTTTCCGCTTTGGTGGGGGAGCTTTCCTGCTATAGGGAAGGGGTACCTTGATAGAGTATTAGCTTTTGGTAAAGCTTATGAGCTAGATGGTGAAGAGCCTGTGCCTTTGATGAGTAACAAAAAAGCCTCGCTCATTTTTACTACGGGCACGCCGAAAGAGGATTTCATGAAGGAAGGGCTTTATGAGCAAGTGGTCCATTTAATTGAACAGCATATTTTTACTTTTTGTGGATTGAAACTTGAAAACGTGCTACACTTTGGTGATGTTATTCAATCGAGTGATAGTGATAGAAAAAAGATGCTTGAAGATATAGTGTCATTTGCCAAGCAATTAGATTAACAGGTGAAATAGTCAGAGAGAGTAGGGAGTAAGTGATGACAAAGACAGATCTTTTTCATGATGACACACTTCGCGTCTTAAATACGCTAACAGATAATGTGTTTTTATGCGATACATCCTTGAAGCTACTATGGATGAATGACGCAGCAAAAAATATAATAACGCTCTTTACAGACCGACTGGCCATCACTCATCCAGAGGAATTGATCACAAAATCACTAAAGGAGATCCATGATAGTTCATCTTCGTTTCATAAAGTGGTACACAAAGATGGAATGTTTCCTCACCAAGCAAAGATAACTATTTTTGAAGATTATGTTGCAAGCATTATGGTAAATAAGGTGCATAATTCAAAGGACCAACATATCGGATACATTTTGTACTGGCAGGATGTAACTTTTGAGGCAAGAGAGAAAGCCCAGGATAAACAGCTAATCGAGGAATTATCAACGCCGGTTCTACCAACTGTTCTAGAAAATACGCTGCTTATTCCCTTATCAGGGACGTTTACACATAGCAGAATGAGTCACCTGACATCGAAGGTGTTAAACGAAATCACAAGAAAAGACGCAGATCACTGCATCTTTGATTTATCAAGTCTGACGTTAGTAGAAGTAGAGGACTTTGCTAATAACTTAATTAAGCTCGTTGATACCGTCCATGTTATTGGGGCGAATGCATTTATAGTGGGTATTAAAAATGAACACGCTAGCTATTTTGCCTCCGTTGCAAAACAAATTCGCTCTATCACTTTTTTAAACTTTCGAGAAGCCATGCATCATCTATTCGAACTTGAAGAGCTTGAAATCACATCTAAAAAGTCAAAGAAAAACACTGGAAGGGATTGATCCAACCAGTGTTTTTTTTATTCACCTTCTGCTATGACAAAAGTAAATCGCCACTCTGGTAAGCTCGCGGTGGTGCGATCAATCTGAAATCTATCATTTGGAGAAATAGGTTCAGCAAATTCTAACTCCACGCGAACTGGGCTTGATGAATCATCTATCCGAGAAAAAAGAGGATAAACTTCTTGTTCATCTGAGATCCGAGTAAACAAGTATTGTAAATTTCGGTTCGAACTATCAGGATGGTTGTCAACCATATCAAATTGTATTGTACTGTCATCAATTGCAACGTTATAAAGAGAAATATCGCCGACTACTAATGGAGATGCATTTTCAGAAGGAGAAAATGGATAGCCCGCTTCATACAACCGAGGCACCATATAAAAAGGGATGCTAAGTCTGTTAGTTTCTAAATCAACAGGCGGAGGCGATAACTTCATCGTTATACCCATCTCATAGTCATTTAATGATTCATCGCTAAGTTCAGATGAAGTGGCTACGGATTCAACTTTATAAGCAATTCCTTCACTGTCATACACGTACGAAGGCCATTGGAATTGATAGGCTTCTTTTGTTAAAGCAGATTGATCTGTGTGACTCGCTAAAAAGGTAAGAGTCAGCTCGCTAGTTGTTTTGATCATGTCTTCATATGTAATTAGAAGAGGAGGACGTGTAATACTTTCCACTATAGGAAGGCGTTGTTGCTCATCTGCTTCCGTAATCGAAAGCTCACAGCCTAGTAAAAAAAGTAAACTAAATAAAACTACTACCTTCATGATGGACCCCCTTTCGAGCTACCTTTATTGTACTAAATAAAAGTAAGTCTTTCATGAGGCTTTTTTAGATGAAAAAAAAGATTGGCACGCGCATAAGCATGCCAATCTTTCTTATGATATTCAGATCATGTTGTAGAGGAAGCTTCTTTTTCGGTAATTTTTTCATTAGCACCTTTAAAATCATTCCACTTCTTTTGAGGTGGAGTCCAGTAGTTTTCGTTACCTGGTAGATCATCGAACCAAGCAGCGTTATCTGGACAATCAAGTACCATGAATTTACCGTAATTGCCGTCGCGAGACTGGTGATATTTTAAATAAGCTTTTCCGTCTTCGATAGCTAGGATTTCTACTTTACCAGACGTGTGGCTCATGGAGAGACGTACACGCTTTCCTAAACCAGAAGTGCGTGATTTTGCTTCTTCCACAATTTCATATGCTTCTTTCAGTGAAAGGACGAAATCATTGTTACCAGCTACTGGGCGGTTAATAAAGAAGTAGTAAGGCGTAACTCCAGCCCAAGATAGCTTGTCTAGCAGTTCCCCGAGTACACGTGGATCGTCATTGATTCCTCTTAATACTGGTGTCTGGTTAACGACAATAGCTCCTGCTTGGTGAAGAGCATCGAAGCCTCGTTTTGCTTCTTCCGTAATTTCTCTTGGATGATTAATATGAGCCATTACATAAATGCGCTGCTCAGGGGTAGAGTACTCACTGATAAGCTTTAATAGCTCTTCATCTTCGTAAATTCTCATTGGGTTAAACACAGGCATTTTAGATCCTAAACGAATGATCTTCACGTGTGGGATCTCGCGAAGCTGTTCGATAATACCGCGCAGCTTTCGAGTAGCTAAAATGAGCGAGTCTCCACCTGTAAGTAACACGTTCGTAATCTCTGGATGATTGCGAATATACTCGATTCCAGGTGAAACATCAGACATTGCTTCTTTAATATCATTTCGGAATAAACGCTTTCTAAAGCAATAACGACAATAAGCGCCACATACTTCAGAAACGATAAGAAGGGCAGTTTGCTCGTATTTATGCTGACAGCCAGGCACGACGTAATTCGTATCTTCATCGGATGCATCCCAACGGCCATATTCTTCAAGCTCTCCTTCATTCGGAATAACGAGCTTACGAATTGGGTCTGCTGGATCTGCCCAATCAATTAATCCTAAATAATACTCATTCACACGGAAAACAAACTTCTCCGTAATTTGTTTTAGTTTTTGTTTTTCCTCGTCAGATAGGTGAGGTACTTTTTCAATATTCATGATGTATTTAGGTTGTGCCATAGCTAATCTCCCCTTTCATAGTGCATATATACATTTAATCATAAACGACAAAATTGGTCAAAAATGGATTATAAGAATTATTTCCAAGAAAAAAATGAAAGAAATATTTCAAATAGTAAGCGTTTTCCTAATCAATTAGGTGTAAAATGAAGTGGTAGGGGAGGGAAATATATTGTCTGAAGTAGACGTATACAAGCGAATTGGGGAGAATCGGCACAAGCTGAGTAAATCTCACAAAAAAATAGCGAACTATTTAGTCGAGCATCGCGAATCTGTCCCTTTTTTAACAGCGGCCAAGTTAGCTACTCTAACGGGAGTTGGGGAAGCGACTGTTATTCGATTTGCTGTCTTTTTAGGATATAAAGGTTATCCGGATTTGCAACGCCACCTACAGGAAGCGATGCAAAAAAAGCTAACTTCTGCTGAGGTTTTAGCGAGAACCATTGGAGATAATGAAGAGCCAAAATATGTGTTAAATGAAGTAATGACAGATGATGTGCACAATTTAAAAGCTACGATGCAAGATATAGATCCAGAAACGTTTGAGACAGTTATAAATGAACTTATCCAGGCGAGGAGAATCTATATTGTTGCTTATAGAAGTACAGCCAGTATAGGGTCTTTCTTAGCATTCTATTTAGATCTCGTTCTTCAAAACACGGAGTTAATTAGGGAAGCTGACGGTGTATCTGAGCACTTATTAGATATAACGAGCGAGGATGTTGTTATAGGCCTAGGATTCTCAAGGTATACAAAGAGGACTGTGGAAGTTATGAAGTACGTGCAGTCAAGAG
Source organism: Paenalkalicoccus suaedae (assembly GCF_006965545.2). NCBI lineage: Bacteria > Bacillati > Bacillota > Bacilli > Caryophanales > Bacillaceae > Paenalkalicoccus > Paenalkalicoccus suaedae. The sequence goes on along the minus strand of NZ_CP041372.2, from coordinate 2,374,756 downwards.
AGGCGAAAACGGTCGTTATCACGGATCATGTGTTAAGCCCATTAATTCCGTATGGCGATCATCGGTTTATTACGGCTACTGAAATCAATTCATTTATCGACTCCTACGCGGCCCCTATGAGCTTAGCAAATGCCATAATTACGGCATTAACAAGATCGGAGCATAAAAAAATTGAGGCAAGACTGCAAGAGCTTGAAGAGCTGTGGCAAACCTTTGATGTATTTTGGGATTAAAAAAGAGCTGGTCCAAATTATTGGACCAGCTCTTTTCTTGCGTTAAGCTGTTTGTGGTTCTTCTGTCTTCTTTTTACGTGCTCGTTGAATGAGTGCAATTGCAATGAAGAGTGCAAGGCCACTTAATTCGATGACATAGTCACCTGGGTAAACGAGCATGATACCGGATGCAAATAGAAGAATGCGTTCATACCACTTAAATGTGTTAAAGAAGTAACCCATCATAGAAGCACTAATCGCTGCCATTCCAAGCAGTGCTGTGATCAGTAGTAAGATAACTGTAAAGACTTCAGCCTCTACTAACAATAGTTGCGGGTTATAAACAAATACATATGGAATAATAAACCCAGCTATCGCGAGCTTGAAGGCGGTCACCCCTGCCCTCATAGGGTTTGCCCTGGCTATACCGGCTCCGGCGTAGGCGGCGAGACATACAGGTGGTGTAATATCCGCTACAATACCGAAGTAGAAGACAAACATGTGAGCAGCAATATCTTCAACACCGAATGTCATTAGTGCTGGAGCAGCAATAGATGCTGTTACCACATAGTTTGCCGTCGTTGGTAGACCCATACCAAGTAAGATACATGCGATCATCGTGAAGAATAGAAGTAGGAAAAGGTTAGTGCCTGCAAGTTCTAATAGACCTCCAGCTACTTTTCCTCCTAGACCAGTGAAGACGACAATTCCAACGATAATACCTGCGGACGCACAGGCTGCAATTACTGGTAAAGCGATACGTGCTCCTTGCTCGAATGCATCAAAAATATCGAAAGGCTTCATGCGAGTTTCTTTCTTTACATAGCTTACGAGAAGGGCAGTACCAATACCAGCTAGAGCGGCATAGGTTGGAGTAAATCCATTGACTAACATCGAAATAATCACGACAAGTGGTGCTAAAAGATACGCATCTTTTAATAGTCCTTTGCTAGAGGGAAGTTCACTCTTAGGAAGTCCTTTAATGCCAGCGCGTTTAGCTTCAAAGTGAGTCCCGAAGAACACACCGGTGAAGTATAGTACCGCTGGTATAATACCAATAATAATGATGTCACTGTAGCTAACACTCGCAACATATTCCGCCATAATAAAAGCGGCAGCTCCCATAATAGGAGGCATGATTTGTCCGCCGGTAGAAGCAGAAGCTTCTGCAGCAGCAGCAAACTCTGGTCTAAAACCAGCGCGCTTCATCATTGGAATCGTGAAAGAACCAGATGCAACTGTGTTTGCAACAGAGCTTCCGGTAACGGTACCTTGAAGCGCAGATGCTGCTACGGCTGCTTTTGCAGTACCTCCAGTAAATCTACCAGTAGCACCAAATGCTAAATCGTTAAAATATTGTCCTACTCCTGTTTTGGTTAACATAACCCCAAAGAAGAGGAACAAATAAATATACGTAGAGGATATTTGGATCGGCGTACCAAAGATTGCATCAGACGAGAAGAATAATCGTCTCGATAAGCCTTCCCATGTAAAACCACCGTGTCCAAAGTAAGGAATGTTCGTTCCAAAAAGTCCATATAAAATTGCAAGTACGGCAATGACAACAATCGGCATACCGACTGCTCGTCTTGTCGCCTCAAGTAGTAAGACAATTCCAATAGTTGCAACAATTATATCAAGCGTAGTGAAGCCTAATATTCTAGCAGCTCCTGTTATCCAATCATATCGGAATAAAATGTAGTAGGCAGATCCCATACCAAGGAATGCTAAAACAACATCATACCAAGGGACACCAACTTTTTTTAGTCCCGAGCGTTTAAAGGGATAAAGTAAAAAGATAAGACCCATTGCAGTACCTAAGTGAACAGCACCTTGCATAAGTGACACAAGAGGGCCACCTACCTGAGGTAAAGCTCTGTATAAATGGAAAGCAGTTAATGATACCGCTAAAAAGGCGATTACCCATCTCCATTTACCCGTGTCTGTTCGATACGAGGATTCCTTATCGTACTTCGCAATCATTTCTTGTTGCTCTTTTTCTGACATAATCTGATCAGATTTGACTTCTGTCATGATGGTCACCTCACTTAATCTCATTCATTATGAAAATACAATATGTAGAAGAATCGACGAAAAGGTAGGAGATTCTCCTGCATTTTCGTCGACGTTCTGCAAGAAGCAGAGCTTAATAAACTTTTTGTTTTCTACATGCGTATATACGGAAACAACGAGACCGGACATAGAAATAAGAGGTCCGGCCTCGAGCTTGTCTCAGTATGATAAAAAACGTACTATTCTAAAATTCCAGCTTCTTCGAAGTAACGCTCAGCACCAGGGTGCATTGGAAGATCATCAGAACCGAGAAGCGCATTCTCAGTCGTTAAGTTAGCGCCTTGTGGGTGAGTGATGTCTCCGCTGTTTTCGAATAGAGCTTTTGTAATTGCGTAACCAAGGTCTTCGCTGATTGTATCAGTAGAACCAACTAAAACAGCATAAGCAGTCATAGCTTGAACATCTTCTTCTAGGAAGTCGTAAGAATCAGCAGAGATTGATAGTGAACCGTACCCGCTGTTCTCCTCAATGTACGCCATTCCTTCGTCGCTGATTGGAATAAGCGTAATATCACGAGAAATAGATAGTTCTTCAATGCTGCTATCAGGTAAACCTAAAAGACCGAATGATGCGTCTAGGTTACCATCTTGTAGACGACCAGCAGCGTCGCCAAAACCTTCTTCAAACGGCTCATAGTCGCCATCTTCTAATCCATAAGCTTCAAGGATTAAACGAGCAGCTGCTTGAGTACCAGATCCTGGAGGACCGATATTGATAGAAGCTCCTTCTAAATCTGCAATAGACTCAATTCCTGAATCAGCAGTAGTTACGATTTGCATAACCTCTGGATAGATGTGACCCATAAACCCGAAGTTATCAACTTCTACGCCTTCAAAATCGCCTGCGCCAGTTAGAGAGTCAACAGCAGGAAGGTGAACCGTCATACCAAGGTCCATTTCTCCTTGAAGAATTCCAACGATGTTATCAACAGATGCACCAGAAGATACTGCACTTAGGTCAAACCCGTCAAAACCTTCGATGTTGTTTGAAATAGTTGTAGCCATTTCCTGACCTAGAGGATAGTAAGTACCACCAACAGAACCAGTTCCAAGCTGAAGGTTGTTTACGTCAACGTCGCCAGAAGCGGCATTACCGTTGTTTCCTTCGTTAGCGTCATTTGCTTCATTCACTTCATTTGCAGGACCATTCTCTGTGTTCCCTGCATTACCGTCATCATTGCCACAAGCTGCTAATAGAAGTGAACCTGTAGCAACTAGAGCAAACATGGATGTAAATTTCTTACTCATTTACATTCCCCCTTAGAATTGTAATTGAATTTAAATATACACGTGTGCATATTCCTCTTTAATTTAAGCAGAATCATGGGAGATTGTCAAAAGTTTAAGTAACTTGGTGGATGGGTATGATTAAATCTAGAGAAAGTTCGTAAGATTATCTGTCGTAGTAATAGCTTTAGAGCTATAAATGTCTCAAACTAATAGGCTAATTTAGTTTGAATTTACTTGGTCTACAATCGTGTCTTCATTCATACAGTGCAATATGTCCCATTCATTCTATTGACTTCTTATACAATAGGACCATTTTACGTATATTAAAAAAGACGGCACACGCCGTCTTTTAGTTTGCCTTTCTTTCTCCTTCATCTATTTCTTCGGTCTTATGATTGACAAAGGCCATGTTTACCCATTTTTTTGATCGCCATCTTCGAAGCATGAGTAAGCCTCGAAGCCATTCATCAGCAATTTGCGCGATCCAAACTCCTATTAACCCTAAACCGAATACAATTCCGGCCGTGTATGATAGAGTTACTGCTACTCCCCACATAGATAAAATTCCTATGTAGACGGGATATCTTACGTCACCGGCAGCTCGAAGTGAATTGATGACAATTAGGTTAAAGGCTCTTCCAGGTTCTAAGATAATCGTTAATAGTAAAAGGAGAGATCCTAGCTGAATGATTTCGTTATTATCTGTAAAGATGGCAAAAATCGTGTCGCCAAATACATAAAACATCGATGCGACAAAGGTTGAGACGGACATTCCTATCCAAAGGCTCTTAAGACAACGCTGATACGCCTCTTTATGGCGTCGTTCACCAATTAAATAGCCGACTAAAATTTGCGTACCTTGCCCGATTGCAATGGCAAAAAGAAATGCAAACATAATGATGTTTAATGTATAAACGCGAGTAGTTAGCGCTACGGTTCCCATAGAAGCGATAAAATAGGTGATCACAACTTGCGACGTATTGTAGGCAAGGTGTTCTCCAGCTGAAGGAATCCCGATTTTTAAAAGATCTCGTACTTCTTGTTTAGGGAAAGAGGTTTTTAAGAACGTCCATGAAAGTGTTCCTTGAACTCTCTTATAAAGAAGGAAAAGCATCCAAAGAGTCCCAATACCTCGACTGACCGCTGTACTTATTGCTACTCCTGTTACACCAAGTTCAGGTGCACCAAATGCACCGAAAATAAGGATGTAGTTTCCAATTACATTAAATACGTTCATACCGAGTGTCACGTACATGGCATCTTTTGTGAATCCGTGACTTTTGATAATTGCGGAGATCGTCATGATTAACGCTTGAACAAACGCAAAACCTCCTACAATCTGAAGGTAAATCAATGCCTGATCCATCAATTCTATCGGAAGGTTCATGGCAAGTAGGATTTGCTCACCGAATACAAGTAAGGCAATACTCAACAATAGTCCAAATATAATATTTAAAATGATGGATACAACCGCGATTCTATTAGCGTGAGTGTCGTCACCGGCGCCTTTATATTGAGCAATTAAAACGGTAGTCCCAGTTGCGACAAATCCAAACATCACAATAATAACACTCATGAGTTGGTTAGAGACGCCAACAGCTGCAACAGCGTTATCATTATATTGACTTAACATGAGTGTGTCTGCATTTCCCATTAGCATATGAAGCATGATTTCAATAAAAATCGGCCATGTTAACGCAAATAATGTAAGCTTTGTTGCCTGTTTTTTTGACATTGCCATTCACCACCTTTTCTGTGCACGTTTACTATCATACATAATTACTACGCTTGTTATTAGACAGAAAAGCCGATAAAATTGTACAAAAACGACTTTAAGGGGTTGGTCAATAATGCTGTTAAAAGCCAAGCTACCACCATTACCAACATTTATAAAATGCGGAAATGCGACTTTTGCAAGCGGGAAGTCGCATTTCGGTCGGACATTTCATTTATTTGATATGTTATTTGTGACAAAAGGCACCATATATATGAAAGAAGAAAATCAAGAGTATGAGATTAAGGCAGGAGAATATTTAATTTTAGCCCCAGGGCTCTATCATAAAGGGTATAAAGGATGCGAGGAGGAATCCGCTTTTTATTGGGCACATTTTTCCTTCCCAAATTCCTATCGTCTCGAAGAGGAGGGGGAGATTAATTGGGCAGCTATTTTTTTAAAAACGAATACGCATGTTACACCAGATATTTTTGAACTATGCTTGCCTAGATATAAACGGATGGAACATCCTGAACAGGTAATCGCGCTTTTTGAAAAGCTTTTAGCTGCGGAGCGCTCAAGTGATTTGACGGAGAGAATGAAGCAACAGTCTTATTTTTTTGATATTCTTGTGTATTTGCAAAAAAGTGCTATTGAATTGCCCAGTCGATCGCAGGAAATTGCTCATTCATGTATGACGTATATTCACGCGCATTTCCATCGTGACGATTTTCAAGTTAGAGACATGGCGAAAGAACTTCTATTTCATCCAGATCATCTTACTAGGGCTATGAAAAAGGCAACTGGTCTTACCCCACTTCAATATTTGCACCAAGTAAGGTTCCGTCATGCTAAACAACTGTTAGAAAAGGGAGTATTAGATTTAACTACGATAGCAATAGCTACAGGATTTAAAGATGTCAGCTATTTCGCAAGACTTTTTAAAGAGAAAGAAGGGATGACTCCTGGGCAGTATAGGCGGATTCCTACATACGAGAGAGAAAAATAAAATATAGTTCGAAGTCTTCTTTATTTTTCAATTATATTGGAAAAAGAATCTAGTCATGAACCCTTAATCATGGTACTATTGTAATTGCAAACGATTGCGCAACTTGTACAATCTGTATTATGAAGGGGGATTCATATGGGAAAGAAGGGTGTAAAGAGGGGAAGGCAGTCTTTAGTAAGGCTATTGTATGGAGTTATTTGTATTACGTTACTTGTCACAATCTGTTCTGGTGGACTAATTTATTATTTTAATAACGAGGTGCAGACGCAAACAAATACATTAGATGAAGTAGCTGATTTCCAACAAAGCTATAATGATCTTTTAAGCAATATAAACGAAGTTAGCTCGTTGAAGCTTCAGTTAGTCTCAACAGGCTATCGTGAGAATCAAGTAAGTCGGATGGAATCGCTCCTAGTAAATTCTGCTGAAGAGGTAGAAGGTCTTCGCCAAAGGGCTTCTGATCGGGAGGGGATCGATCATTATTTTGATACAATTGAAAGCGCTATCAATGCGTATTCTATTCAATATGAAACGTACTTTTCGTCTATTTTTGTAGGTGATGAAATTGAGCAGATACGGACAAGGATTGTACCTGTTGTTACAAGAACCGAAGAACAGCTCATTAATGTAGACGAAAGAATGCAAAATTATTTACTCACTGAAAGGGAAGAAGCTAATTTAGCGCTTCAAGAAGCAATGTCTATGTCCCAATTAGTTACTGGTATCGGGTTAGTTATTATTGTCGTTATTCCTTTTGTGACACTCGTTTTGTTTGCGCAAGTGTTTAAAAAAGGTGTTCGTCATATTTTAGCAAGAGTACGAGCTTACAAGGGTGGGGAGTTTGGTTTCCACCATGTTTCTAACAGAAGAGATGAATTAGCGCACGTGGATGCTGAGCTTGCTAACATGGGGCGAGAACTGCACCATTTACTCGGAGAAGCTGACCGGATTAGCAATCAGGTGATGGATGTTGCAAATGGTACGGCCATAAAATCCGCGGAGCAATTTAAGGCGATGCAAGCCATTCAGCTAACTACCGATGAATTATTATCTGGAATAAAAGAGCAATCTGATCATACTACTTCTATATCAGCTACGACAGAAGAAGTCTCAGCCAGCGCTCAGGATATTTATGAAGCGATTGCGTATATGAGCGAAAAAATGCGAGCATTGGACCAAACATCGCAGGAGGGACTTGTAACTGTTAAATCACTCGAGGATCATATGGAGGAACTTGCTAACAAAACGGTTCAGACAGCAACAGATATGACAACGATGCAAAAACAAATGCAAGAAATGACGTCATTCTTGGCCGGAATTGATTCCATTGCAGATCAAACCAACTTAGTTGCCATCAATGCGTCTATAGAGGCAGCTAAAGCCGGAAGCTTTGGCAATAGTTTTGCAGTAGTAGCAAATGAAATACGAAAGCTGTCCAAACAAGCAAGTGATTTTTCTGACCAGACGAAGCAAACATTATCTGCCCTGCTAGTAGAAACGACTGAAGCAGTCGAGGGATTTAACAAATTTTCTGAACAGACAACTGTAATGAAAGAGCACACATCAAAGACGTCAAGCCTATTCCGAACCATTCTGGATGAAAATATGGAAGTGACAAGAAGCCAAATGGAATCGAAGGAAGCGGTCAATGATATTAATCATGCGCTTGAGGGGGTTGTCGGAGATATCGGTAAATTAGCAGATAGTGCAACCGTGTTGCTTGAAAAAAGTGGAAAAGTAAGAGTGATCGTTCACGATCAAACGGAAAGACAACAAGCGCTAGCAAACGAAGTTGGATCCTTAGAAGAGACTGCTGGAATGCTTAAAAAACATAAGAAAAGAGCTAATTCTATGCAGGCTTCCTAAAAAGATTTGGAAGAAGTTTAAAAAAAGTGTTGTGTTTTTTAAAAAGCTAATAGTATAATGAGTTCATAAAGTGATGCAAACGATTTCACGAGTGACTCACACTGGTGAAATTATTTTATCACTCTTTATGCAAACGGTTGTCTGTGCACAAGTTAATAGCTCAGATAAAAGACGCTTACGTATCAAGGGATTACATACTGCCTTTTACGAAAACGTTATCAAATGTCTGTACATGTTAATTCGTCTCACTCAGTCGTCTTGCTAAAAGAACTTACTAATTTATCAAGGGGGAAATACAAATGCAAAAAAGTAAGTCTCTAAAGTATTCATTAGCTCTAGCTGCTCTGTCAGTAACGCTTGTAGCATGCGGTGGGAACGACGAAGCTAACACAGGTACGGATGCAAACGAGCCGGCTAATGAGCCAGCAAATGAAGAACCAGCGAACACAGATGCAGCTAACAACGAAGAGCCAGCAAACGGTGATGGAAATACAGCTGCTGAAGGCGATGCTCCTGAAAAGCCTGAATCACTAGCTATGTGGGTAAACGATGAGGATGCACAGCTTGACGCTTATGAAGAAATTACAGCTCGTTTTGAAGAAGAGCACGGAATTGAAGTAAATATCACTCCTTACTCGATGCTTGAGCAAACAGAAGGTATGTCACTTGATGGACCATCTGGTCAAGGTCCTGATCTATTTTTCCAGCCACATGACAGAATGGGTGACATTCACCTACAAGGTCTAGCAGCAGAGTTAGAGTTAACTGAAGATCAGCAAGCACGTTTAGCTGAATATAATGAAGAAGCAGTTACAGCTTTTAGCTTCGAAGGAATCCAGTACGGAATTCCAGCAGTAGTAGAAACATATGCTTTATTCCGTAACACAGAGCTTGTACCAGATGCTCCAGAGACAATGGATGATCTAATGGCAACAGCTCGCGAATTGACAGACGGAAGCACATACGGATTCTTAATGGAAGCAACAAACTTCTATTTCTCTTATCCTTTCTTAACAGCACCAGGTGGATATGTATTCGGTCAAGACGCTGATGGCGTTTATGACTCCGAAGATATCGGTCTTAACTCTGAAGGCGCTGTTCAAGGTGCGGAAGTAATCGGATCTTGGTTTGAAGAAGGCTTAATGCCAATGGGAATTGACGGTGACGTAATGAACGGTCTCTTCACAGATGGGCAAGCTGGTATGGTAGTAACTGGACCATGGGCTATTCCTGACTATGAGGCTGCACTAGGTGAGAACCTTGCAGTATCAACGCTACCAACACAAGACGGCGAGACACTAAGCTCGTTCTCAGGTAACAAAGGTTGGTTAGTAAACTTTTACACAGATCACGAGTACTGGGCTACAGAGCTTGCTCTATTCCTAACAAACCCAGAAAGCTCTGCAACATACTTCGAGATGGCTGGTGAGCTTCCTGCGCACACAGCTGTAGAAATCGACGATGAGTTCATGTCTCCGATCTTTGATCAGACACAATACGCGGAGCCAATGCCAAACATTCCTGAAATGAGTCAGGTTTGGGAGCCAATCGCTGACGCATTAAACTTCATCGCACAAGGGGAAGACCCACAGGAAGTATTAGATGAAGCTGTACAACAAATTCGCGATCAAATCGTAATTATGCAATAAATTTCAAGGAGGGATGGGGGCTTCGCCCCCAATCCTGCCTTTATAAGATTTGGAGGAAGCATTTATGGCTGCAACGAACAAAAATGACAAACACGATTTACTCGTAAACAAAAAGCATAATCCTACTGTAGCTGCATTGCTATCCATTATTCCGGGGCTTGGGCAAGCGTACAACAAGCGCTTTTTAAAAGGTGCTGCCTTATTCATTCTCTTTGCTGCTTTCGTCGTAGCATTTACTGAACTGATTAGTGCCGGACTACAAGGATTAGTTACTCTCGGAGAAGTACCACGAGAAGACGATTCCCGTATCTTTTTAAGTAACGGTATCTTGTCTTTAATCTTTACGGCATTTTTCTTATCATTTTATATTTTAAACATTCAGGATGCGTTTAAGGACGCAAAGAGAATTCAATTAGGCTGGAAGGTTCCAAACATCCGCGAAGGATTTAGGAATGCTTGGGATAATAGCTTCCCATACTTATTAATTGGACCAGGTCTCTTCCTATTAATATTCGTTGTTATTTTCCCACTATTATTCATGGTCTTCTTAGCATTCACAAACTACAACCTTTACAATGCACCACCTAGAAACTTATTAGAATGGGTAGGGTTCGAAAATTTCGTAACGCTATTTACGATTAATGAGTGGAGAACGACATTCTTTAACGTATTATCTTGGACATTAATTTGGACATTTGTAGCTACAACACTACAAATCGGTCTTGCGCTATTCTTAGCAGTACTCGTAAACGACCCTCGAGTTCGCTTTAAAAAGCTTATCCGTACCGTACTTATTTTACCTTGGGCAGTTCCAGGGTTCGTAACAATCATTATCTTTAGTGCACTCTTTAATGATAACTTTGGTGCGATTAACCTACAGATCATTGAGCCATTATTTGGTCAGAGGGTGCCTTGGTTAACAGATGCAACTGCAACTCGAGTCGCTATTATAATGATCCAGGTTTGGCTTGGTTTCCCATTCGTTTACGCCTTGTTTACTGGAGTTCTACAAGGAATTTCCGCAGACTGGTATGAGGCTGCTGACATGGATGGTGCTAACAGATGGCAAAAATTCCGCAACATTACGTTCCCTCACGTTATGTTTGCAACTGCTCCACTTCTTATCATGCAATATGCAGGGAACTTTAATAACTTTAACATCATCTATTTATTCAACCAGGGTGGTCCAGCAGTTCGAGGACAGACCGCCGGTGGTACCGATATTTTAATCTCTTGGATTTACGGATTAACATTCACGAACCAGCAGTTTAATATGGCTGCCGCGATATCGATTATTTTAGGAATACTTGTAGCAGGATTTGCATTCTTCCAATTCCGTCGCTCACGTTCCTTTAAAGAGGAGGGGACATTCTAATGGCAGAGCAAAAGAAAAAAAGACAGCCAATGAGTAAAAAGCGTAAAAATATGCTTGAAATGATTGGTATTTATACAATCATAGGTATTATGTTTGTCATCATTTTGTACCCACTTCTGTGGGCGTTTGGACTATCTTTAAATCCAAGCAGCGGTTTATTCGGGGCACAGATGATTCCAGACAACTGGTCACTTGTGCACTATCAATGGCTCTTCTTTGATCCAAGAAGTAACTACCTACTATGGTATCGAAACACATTAGTAGTAGCTGTATCGACGTCTCTCATTGCAACATTTATGGTTGGTCTTACAGCATACGCGTTCTCTCGTTACCGCTTTAAGGGGCGTACGAATGGACTCTATGCGTTCTTACTACTTCAAATGTTCCCAGTATTAATGGGGATGGTTGCACTTTACATCCTTCTTAACACAGTAAACATGCTAGACAGCCTTCTTGGTCTAATCATCATTTACGTAGGTGGAGCAATACCAATGAACGCTTTCCTAGTTAAGGGATACTTTGATACGATTCCGCGTGAGCTAGACGAATCAGCTAAGATTGATGGAGCAGGACATTTTCGGATATTCTTTACGATCATGCTTCCATTAGCGAAGCCGATCTTAGCCGTAGTTGCATTATTTAACTTCATGGCGCCATTTATGGACTTTTTACTACCGCGTATCGTCCTTAGAAGTCCAGAGAATTTCACGCTAGCACTTGGTCTCTTTAACTTCGTAAACGATCAGTTTGCTAACAACTTCACTCGATTTGCAGCTGGAGCAATTCTCATTGCAATCCCAATATCTCTTGTATACCTCTTCTTACAAAGATACTTAATCTCCGGATTAACAGCTGGAGCAACAAAAGGATAATCACAGGTTTAGAAGGGGGAGGATGCTGATTTGCACTCCCCCGTTTTTTATGAACAAAAAGTAATTACCTATATGAATTCTTATAAATATGCCCTATACTGAGTTTTAATAAGATCAGCTATGGGGAAAATAAGAGTATATATACGTAAATACTGGATATTTATTTTGTCAATAAATAATAAATAGAGCGCACTTAGCGAACTATCTGAAGGGATTGAAAGATATGGCGATTACAATAAAAGATGTTGCTAAAGCCGCTAAGGTGGCCCCTTCAACTGTCTCACGAGTCATCTCGAATAGTCCTAGAATCAGTGAAAAGACAAAGGAACGCGTTCGAGAAGCGATGAAGGAGCTTGGATACCATCCCAACTTTAATGCTCGAAGTCTGGCGAATAAGTCGACAAAGACAATTGGGCTTGTTATGCCAAACTCGGCCAATAAGACCTTCCAAAATCCCTTCTTCCCTGAAGTAATTAGAGGGATAAGCGCAAAAGTGCATCAGTTGGATTATGGTTTATATTTATCTACTGGCCAGTCGGAGGATGAGATATTTGAGGAAGTACAGGACATGGTCCAGGGTAGAAGAGTCGATGGAATTATACTTCTCTATTCAAAAGTAGAGGATCGTGTTATTAAATACTTGCATGAAGAGCAGTTTCCTTTTGTCATTATTGGCAGGCCATACGACGATACATTAAAAGGGATCACGTATGTGAATAATGATAACTTTAAAGCAGCGAAAACAGTTACGGAGTATTTACTGCTACTTGGTCACAAATGTATTGCATTTATCGGTGGTAATTTAGACTTTGTTGTTACGATTGACCATATGCAAGGCTATGATCGTGCATTAAGGAACGCTGGCATTGAGCCAAGGGATGACTATATTGTTTTCCATGAGGAGCTTCAGGAGGGTGGTCAAGAAGCTGTTATTGACTTAATGAGTCTACCTGAGCGTCCGACTGCGCTTATTGTAGCAGACGATATTATGACGTTTGGTGTCATGCGTATGTTAAATGAGATGGAGATTCACGTGCCAGATGATATCTCGATCATAAGCTTTAATAATGTGATGATTTCTGAATTATCCACGCCACCTATGACTACCGTGGATATTAATATTTATAATCTTGGATACGAGGGAGCCAACTGCTTAATTGATCTTATTTTGCACCCAGACATTGGAGCTCGGAAGGTTATTATTCCTCACAAGATGATTAAAAGACAAACGACGCAGCGTTTAGCTACGAATGCTGTAGCACCAGAAGTTAATTAACTATTTATAGATGAAGTGCCTGGGACAGAAGCAATTAATCTGTCCTAGGCACTTTTTTTCGTGGATAGGTAGAAGTTATCCGTTCAAGACATGCGGTTATCCGGAAATGTGTAGAGGTTATCCGCTTAGAGCATGTATTTATCCGTTAGCTATTAATCAAGTTCCCTGCTATATATATCGCCGAACATATTCACGAAATCCTTTTCCACGATTCCTGAGCACAACCGTTGACTTTACCTCGTTATTTGCTATACTTTCAGTTGGCATATAAAACATATCAACTTACTAAGGATTAAACATAGGGGGATTTTATTTTGAAAAAAGCAATGGTTGGATTATCCGCATTAGCGCTGTTAGCAGCTTGTGCGAGTGAGCCAAATAATGATGGTACAACAAATGATCAGCTAGACACAAATGCAAACGATAGTGCAACAACGATCGAAGGTGGAAATGAAGACTTCTTGCAAGTCGGATTAATGTCAAACCCAGTCTCTCTTGACCCACATGGAGCGAACGAAAACGTATCAAACTCTATTAATACAAATATATATGACCGATTAGTCTATACGAATCAAGATTTAGAAATCACACCAGGACTTGCATCAAGCTTTGAGCAAGTAGAAGATACCGTTTGGGAAGCAACCATCCGTGAAGGAGTAACGTTCCATGATGGAGAAGAGCTTAATGCAGAGGTTGTGAAGCAAAATTTTGATCGTATCTTAGATCCAGCCATTTCTTCACCGATTGCCTTTATTTTCGATATGATCGAAGAGGTTCGTGTTGTAGATGAGTACACGGTAGAGTTTGAGACAGCATTCCCGTTTGCTTCGTTACCATCTCACATGGCGCACCCTGGCGGCAGTATCATTAGCCCCGCTATTATTGAGCAGTCCTATGAGGATATGGAAAATGGTGGTCAACCGTTTGACGCAGCTAACGAAAATCCTATTGGTACTGGATTCTTCCAATTTGAAGAATACCAGCCAGGTAACTTTGTAGAGCTTTCAAAAAACGAAAACTACTGGGATGAGTCTGACGCACAGGTAGATGGCGTCACATTCCGCATCGTACCAGAAGGCTTAACGCGTATTGCAGAGCTTGAGACAGAAACGCTAGATATTATTTATCCAGTAAACCCAGGTGATGTGACTCGTCTAGAAGAGGCGGAAGGAGTAGGTGTTTATCAAGCTCCAAGTACAAGAATGGCGTATCTTGGTTTTAACACTGAGGTAGAGCCTTTCAATGATCCATTAGTAAGACGTGCTATTCATATGGCGCTTAATAAAGAAGATTTAATTGAAGGAGTATTAGACGGTACTGGTAGTGTAGCAAACAGTCCAATCGCACCGGATGTGTTTGGCTACAGCGAAGATCTTGAACCGATAGACTACGATTTAGACGAAGCAAGAGAACTTTTAGCAGAAGCTGGATATGAAGACGGATTCCAAACGACATTATTAACAGATGATGATCGCGAGCGTGAGGATTCTTCTCAGCTTATTCAAGCTCAACTTGCTGAAATTGGTATTGATGTAGAGATTGAAATGGTAGAGTTTGGTGTTTACTTAGAGCGCGCTGGTGCTGGTGAAACAGATATGTTTGTAGGTAGCTGGGGTACAGTAACAATGGACGCGGATTATGGATTATACCCTGTTTTCCATTCAAGTAATAAAGGCTCTGCAGGTAACCGATCCTACTATGAGAATGACGAAGTGGACGCACTGTTAGTGGAAGCTAGACAGTCTTCGGATGACGCTGAACGTTTGGCACTGTATGAAGAGGCGCAACAGCTCATTATCGAAGATTCTCCATACGCATTTATGTATTATCCAGACCTCATTACGGGGCTGAATGATGATGTGGAAGGCTTCTGGCAACTACCGAGTAGCTTTCTATATCTAAGAGACGTATCTCTTAATCGCTAAAACACCTTCTCATTTGCATCAGTCGTTGGTATAGTTATACATGATGTCTTAACTTTGGAGGCGATACTGTGAGCTACGAATTAGATGGTGTGAAGCAATATAGTAAAGAGGAATTAAAGGAACTATTAGTAAACCCGGGGAATAAAGTCATTATTGATGTGAGAGAAGAAGAGGAGTACACGAATGGTCATATTCCTAGTGTTCCACTTGCGCCGATGGGGACAATTCCAGACCTTATCAGCGGCTTCCAAGATGACAAAGAATATGTATTCGTTTGTCGTAGTGGGAATCGCTCGCAACGTGTATCACAATTCTTACAGCAACAAGGATTAACCAATGTTGCTAATTATGAGGGTGGTATGCTCGTTTGGGATGGTGACACACTCCAAGGTGATGAAAAGCAACTACAGTCTGCAGAGGAACTAGCAGACTACTCGGGAAAAGAATAATGGGAAAAAACCAGCGCCCCTATCATAGGTGCGCTGGTTTTTTATTTATAGAATACAGTTTCATGTTTTTATCTCTAGATTGCAATGGCTCTTCTTTAAATAAGTTCTACTCCTTACTTCAACGAATAGTTATTCTCGTACAGCTTTGTTCCATTAAGCATCAAAAAAGAGAGGAGCGTTTATCGTTTTAATGAGTCTAATTACTAAAAAAATACAATGTATTGTATGTAAAAAGAATCATAAATGATACCCGATCTTCTTTATAGGTTTATAATTCTCAAATTAGGCAAAATGAACATCGTACTATAAAAATGAAGGAGTGATATACATGATTTGGACTATTGTTGGAATACTAATTATACTATGGCTTTTAGGATTTAGCTTTGATGTAGGTGGCGGACTTATTCACACACTTATTGTAATTGCTCTTATCGTTGCGATCGTTAATTTAATTTTAGGGCGTAGAGCCTGACGATAGAGAATTTACTAAAGGAGGGTTTTGAAGGCATGCTAAACAAATTTACAACCTCTGCTTTAGCTGCTACTGCAGTTGCTGCAGCGAGCTATTTCCTAGGTAAAGAAGAAAACCGCACGAAGATCAAGCAGGAGTTTAACCGCGTGAAGGCACAGCTAGTTCACCAAACGAAAGAGGATACAGATAAAGCATACGAAGAAAAAGTAGGTTTTTCTGATCCTTATGATATTCAAGACAATTCGATGGTGGACGAGGGAGCCGTATACTCGGTTAACTACTACAATGAACACAAAAAGGACGAGGAAGAAAAATAACGTCCTACTTCTTACTTGAGGCTACGGCATATTGTCGTAGCCTGTTTTTTATTTTCTGAAGAAAGCGCTCTATTATTAGCAGGAATTGTCGAGAGCAACCGCAAATAGAGTAAGGGTAGATAAATAATTATTCTTAGGAGGCTAGTATGAAGAAAATACTCAATGACATCGATCAATTGGTAGAGGACATGCTAAATGGAATGGTTGCTGCGCATCCGAACGAGCTGAAAAGAGTCCCTAATACGACGGTGCTTACAAGGAAAAAATCTCCTGAGTCCGGAAAGGTTGGGTTAGTTAGTGGAGGTGGGAGTGGGCATGAGCCTGCACATGCAGGATTTATTGGAGATGGGATGCTTGATGCCGCTGTTGCAGGAGAAGTATTTACATCTCCGACTCCCGATCAAGTGTTAGAAGGAATCAAGGCCGCGGACACTGGCAAAGGTGTCTTATTAATTATTAAAAATTACACAGGAGATGTCATGAACTTTGAGATGGCTGCTGAGCTTGCGGAAGCGGAAGGAATAAACGTTAAGTCTGTTATCGTCAATGACGATGTAGCCGTTGAGGATAGTTCCTTTACAACTGGTCGCAGAGGAATTGCTGGCACCGTGCTCGTGCATAAAATTGCTGGAGCAGCAGCAATGCGAGGAGCGGAGCTTGAAGAGGTAAAACTGGTTGCTGAGAAAGTCATTAAGCAGGTTAAATCAATGGGCGTGTCACTCAGCCCTTGTACAGTGCCGGCCTCAGGCAAACCAGGGTATTCGCTTGGAGATAATGAGATGGAGATCGGTACGGGCATTCATGGTGAGCCTGGGATTGAGCGCACCTCTATTATGACAGCCCAAGAGATTGCATCGACCTTGTTTGAAAAAATCAATCACGATCTAGATTTAGCTAGCGGAGATCGAGTTAGTTTATTAGTTAATGGCTTAGGAGCGACTCCGTTAATGGAGCTTTATATTTTAAATAATAGTTTATCAGCATTATTGAAAGAAAAGCAGATTATTGTAGTAGACACGATTATCGGCGAATGGATGACGTCACTAGAGATGTCTGGAGCGTCCATCACGCTACTGAAGGTCGATGATGAGCTAGAAGATCTATTATTAGAAAAAGCAGATACGGTTGCATTTAAAAGGGGTGTATAAGCATGAAATTTGGAGCAGATGAAGCAGTAGCATGGTTAATTGCTTTTCAAGGAAAGGTTAGCGAGAATAAAACGTACTTAACAGAGCTAGACCAAGCGATTGGTGACGGTGACCACGGTATTAATTTAGCGAGAGGTGTAAAAGAGTTAGCCAATGTGTTTGAGGCGAGTAGTTTTGAGAGCGCAAGCGACGTTCTAAAGGCGGCTTCTATGACATTTATTAGTAAAGTAGGCGGAGCCTCAGGCCCTTTATATGGCTCCGCGTTTTTAAAAATGTCAATGAAGTGGAAAGAGGTTGATAAGGACATTACTATGTCCGAATTAGCTTCTATTCTTCAAGAAGGTGAGGAATCAATTAAAGCGCGTGGAAAGGCTGATGTTGGGGAAAAAACGATGCTTGATGTTTGGCATCCAGTTGTGCAAGCGTGTAGTGAGTCAGACGATGCTGATCACTTTCTTCAGGTTGCCAAAGAAGCAATGGAAGGGACAAAAGAAATTCGAGCAACTAAAGGAAGGGCGGCCTACTTAGGGGACCGTTCAATCGGTCATATTGATGCAGGCGCCATGTCTTCCTATTATTTATTTGAAGCATTAAATGAAACGATAAAGGAGAAGGTAGTATGAGCCAAGTAAGTCTCATTCTTGTTTCACATAGCAAGGAGTTAGTGACAGGGCTTAAGGATCTCCTCTTACAAATGCAGCCAGAAGCGCAAATTGCGATATCTGGCGGAGAGGCGGATGGTGGCATCGGAACGAATGCGTTTGATATTAAAGATGCTATTGAATCCGTATATAGTGAGAAGGGCTCTGTTGTGTTTTTTGATTTAGGGAGCGCTAGGATCAATTCAGAGCTTGCAATAGAGATGGTTGAGGATAAGAATATTGTCTTAGTTGATGCGCCATTAGTAGAGGGGGCATTTACAGCAGCAATTGAAGCGGGATTCGGGCACGATTTAGAGACTGTTGTGAAAGCTGCGGAAAAAGCGCGTGACAGCAGAAAAATGCCTGAGGATAATTAACCTTGCATCATCGTGAAACCAATTTTAGTAAACATCGTCTAATTAGGTACTAGAAGAAAGGCGGTGGCTAATGTGATACGTTTAGTCATGTTAATTGGGTTACTCTTATTTTTAGTAGCTTGTGGTCAAGGGGAGAATAACAATAATGACGCAACAAATGTGTCAGATGATACGAATACGAGTAACGAACCGGCTGATGATATGAACAATGATAATGCAACTAGCGGGAACGAGGAGGCATCTGACGTGGATGTGCAAGATAGTGTTGTTGAACATGGCTTATCCTTTGAGGCTGAGGTAACGGAAAGTGGAGGGCTTTATACAGTCACAGCAGAGCTTCAAAACGTGTCAGATGATGATAAAGAAGTGATGTTTACATCGGGACACCAATTTGATCTCTCCGTAAACAGTACAGACGGTCAGGAGCTTTATAATTGGGCAGCTGATAAAATGTTTACGCAAGCCATTAGCTACGAAACGATAGCACCAGGAGACAGCTTAACCTTTGAAGAAACATGGCAGCCAACCGTTGAAGCAGAAGGCTATATTTTTACAGTAGGAATACTAGCTGCTGAAGTAGACGGCCAAGCAACAGATGGATCATACCGAGTTGAGCTTACAGTGGAATAAATTTGAGTTAAGATAAGCTTGGACATAGAGAGGAATCGATGCAACCAATCGGTTCCTCTCTATTATTGTTTACAAAATCTATGGGTGTATATCTACATTTATTAAGAGAGTTTAATGGATGAACACATTTCGGATCAAGGTATGGAAGCTTCATCTCTATATAATGATTCTCTGTTTTGTTGTATGGAGAATCGTTGAACAGGTAATCTGTGTATCAAGCACTTTTTCTTTTTAAAATCATATTCAACGAAGAACTGAGTCAATAAAACTAGTTAGCACTTATAAACCTAGCTCTCAGAGCTTTTTCGGGTATTGCTAGAATTTTATCAGCTACACGTGGTACACTATGCATATACATATTGAAGGAGTGAAGTAAAATGGCAATTGACGTACGAGCGGATGTAACACCTAATCCAAACGCAATGAAGTTTACAGCAAACAAAGTATTATTCGAAGGATCTGGAAGTGCTTCTTTTAAACAAGGAGACGAGCCCGAACTTCCATTAGCAAAAGAACTTTTAGCTCTAGAAGGCGTAGACAACATCTTCGGCTTCCAAGATTTTGTTACAGTAAACAAGCTTCCTGAAGCTGATTGGGATACACTACTTCCGAAGGTTCACGAGACTTTCGAAAAAATCTACGGATAAACGATACGTTAGCCGCTATGAGGGAGACCTTGTAGCGGTCTTTTCGTGCGATTTTAATAATAGAAAGAGGAAATGATCATGACATATAAAAAATCTTGGAGCGAGGAGAGTCGGGCAGGAGCGGTGCAAGGCGTACCGATTGCTTTTGGATATATGCCGGTGGCGCTAACGTTTGGGTTAATTGCTGCGACGACTGGTCTAACGTTTATAGAAGCGGTCATGATGAGTATCGTCGTCTTTGCTGGCGCGGCTCAATACATGGCGCTGACGATGATTGCCCTGCAGTCTAGTGCAGCTGAAATTGTCTTTTCTACATTTGTTGTGAATTTACGTCATGTGTTGATGAGCGCATCAATAAAAGAACGAGCGGATCATTCGTCAAAAACGATGAGAGCTCTTTACGGCTTCTTCTTAACCGATGAAGTATTTGCAGTAGCATCGGTAAAAGAGGCACCTATCAAAGCACCATATATTCTTGGCGTAGGTGTCGTCGCATATAGTAGCTGGGTCGTATTTACTGGGGTTGGCTTTTACGCAGGAGCTATCTTGCCCGATGTGATGCAGGAGAGTATGGGAATCGCTTTATATGCGTTATTTATCGCCTTACTCATACCATCAGTGAAGTCTCAAGGTGCTTCGGTAATGGTGTTAGCGGTTTTAGGCGGAGGATTTCACCTCATCTTGCAACAGTGGCTGTCTACGGGATGGGCAATCATGGGCGCCACCATACTAGCCGTGTGTGTCTACGAGGGGATTGATCAAATGAGGAGGGTGAGCAATGACAAGTAACATGATCTGGATCATTATTGGGATGGGGCTCGTCACGTACATACCTAGAATCCTCCCACTAATCGTTTTACATACAGAAACATGGCCGGATGTTGTACGTAGAATGCTAGCGAGAGTTCCTTATGCGGTATTAGGAGCGCTCATCTTCCCAGGTATTCTGTTTGCGTATGACGCCATTTGGTACGGACTTATCGGAGGCGCGGTCGCGATCTTGCTTGCGTCCATTGGAACGCCTCTTATTGTTGTCGTAGGTGGGGCAATTGTTGTATTAGCTGGAATTCAACTTATGCCAACCCTTTTTTAGAGCTGTCTGCCGTAGCGTTTTGAAATAATGTCGTAAAAGCCAAGTGCATTATAGAGACGTTTTGTTGCTTCGTTATTGATACCCGTTTCAAGTTCAATGCCTTTAAATTGCTCTTGTTCAGCCCAATAAAGGACCTTTAAGAGGATCTTCTTCGCGATTCCTTGTTGCCGATAATCGAGCTTTACATAAAGATCATTTAGCCATATGTATGAGCCGCCTTTATCAAGACTAATACCTTTGTTTAGAAACGCGCAGCCAACTATTTCTTCACCTTCTTGCGCAATAAAAAACTCTGCCTGTGAATAATCGTTGCATGCTTCTGTTATTGTTTGTTTAAGAGAGTCAAAAGAGATAGGGTGACTGAGCTGGCTCATTTGCTCCATCATTAAATCGGTCATTTTGTGAATGGTCTCATCCGTTACTGGTTTTGTAATACGTCTAACTTCCATGTGATTATACCTCCGTATCGTTCATGAAATGATCAAGATTACTCTGTTTAAAACGGTATTAATTGACCGATAATCGTGATATAACTATAGTTAGGCACACGAATACACATGTCAAGATAGGGGATAGAGCAATGGAACAATTCTTTCAAACTTTTTCTGCTCGAACAATCTGGACTCCCGAACTTCTTGTAGTTTTAGGACTAATAAGTGGTATATACTTTCTTATCATAACAAAGTTTCGTCATAAGTTCCCAGATTCTAAGCCGGTATCAACTCGGCGTCGAGTACTTTTTCATTTAGGTTTAGTTGCTGTTTATTTTGGTTTTGGTGGACCTTTGTACGTATTAGGTCATTTAATGCTTAGTATGCATATGATTTCAATGGCAATCGTATACTTAGTTGCACCACCTTTATTACTTCTAGGGATCCCTTCGTGGTTCTTTAAATATTTTACCAGATTTAAAGTGATTAGAGGCTTTTTCTTAGTGGCAGGTTTCCCATTGTTAGGTCTTATTTTGTTTAATGGGGTATTTTCGATCTATCATATTCCAACAACGTTTGATTACTTAATGACAAATGAAACCATGCATAACCTGTATCAAATTGTGATGCTACTTCTTGCGATGCTTATGTGGTGGCATATTATTCCTAGATTTGAAGCGAGATATAATATGTCGGAACTTAAACGCATTGGCTATATGTTTGTAAGTGGGGTTTTGTTTACACCAGCTTGTGCACTTATCATATTTGCGGGACAACCTTTGTACGAAGTGTATACAGACGCTGCTACGTGGGCGGTTGCTATCTCTTATTGCCTGCCGCCTGGAGCAGACATTCCATTTGAAATTTTTAGTGGCCAACAATCCATTGCTTTTCTGTCACCGGTTAATGACCAACAGTTTGGCGGTGCCATGATGAAAGTAACGCAGGAGCTTGTTTATGGTGTTGCGATTGGCTATAGTTTCCGTACATGGCAAAAAAGAGATAAGTCTGATAACGCAAAAACAGAGTATCAGGTTTATGAAATGTACGAAGCGAAATCATAAAGAGATCGGTAAAGAGGGGTATACATGAAAAAACTAGGTAGTATGTTTGCATTTATGATGACTGGAATCATGGTTGCTGGATGTAGCTTTTTATATGAGGATGCGTCTGAATCTGCTGGCTCTCCTGTAATTGATGTGACACAGGCAGACGACCCCTGGCAAGTGGTGGACTTTGAAGGAGTAAACCAGTTTGGTGAAACCATTACAAACGAGACGTATGAGGGAGAATGGTGGTTAGCTAAGACTATTTTCACGAGATGTCCAGGGGTTTGTAACGTCATGACTCCTAATATGAAGGAACTTCAAGATGGGATTATCGAAGAGGACTTGGATGTTCACATAGTAGGGTTTACTGTTGATCCAGACTTTGATACTCCTGAGCGACTAGAAGACTACGGGGAAGCATATGGAGTAGACTTTGAGTCTTGGGATTTTATTACGGGCTATAGCTACTCAGAAATGCAGCGCGTTATTTTAGAATCATTTAATGCGCCCATTCAAGAATTACCTGAGCAAGAAGACATTATGCATCCGGTTCGTTTTTATTTAATGAGTCCTGACGGTCAGGTATATCGTATGTACAGTGGGGAAAGTGGATTTGATTATGATATTATTATGGAGGACATTCGTTCTTTAGTTAGCGCGTAAATGGAGGGGGGTGCCAAGAGGATGAGGCGCTCCTTTTTCTTTTTACATACATGTTTTAAATAGGTCAAAAGGTGAAATAGCAGAAAGAGAAGCCGAAAGGGGAAATGATGATGCAATTAACAGTAAAAGAAGAAGCTTATAAATGGTTTAAAGACGAACTTGCTGTGTCTGAAGGAGACCACGTACAATTTTACGTAAGATACGGTGGCGATAGTGATTTTCAGGCAGGCTTCTCCTTAGCGGTAACGGTAAAAGAAGCAGATCAAATTGCGGCTGAGACAGAAGTCAACGGAGTGAAATTTTATATCGAACAAAAAGATGAATGGTTCTTTGATGGCAAGGACTTAACTGTATTGTATAAAGAAGACATTAATGAAATTGCTTTCGAGCATAGAGAATAAGGCATACTTATGAAGCTGGCTATCGGTGTCGCAATCTTTTCGTTCGTAACAATTGTTAGCTATTTTGTCATTCATGGATTATTCTCTCCAGCACCTTCTGTTAGCGTGACGTTTGCGATTGCGCTAGGATTTATTGCAGAGTTTGCATATTTTGCTTTACGTAGAAAGGCAGAATCTGTTGCGAAGTAAATGATATTAGTAGGTAGAATAGACGATTTATAAAAGGGGTGACCAATGTGTATCATGTTGGTCCCTCTTTTTTGTGGTTATTTATTAGCGAGCTCGTTTAAAGTGAATCGCGCAAGTTGGAGGGTGAACCGCGCGAGTTAGAGAAGGAACTGCGTAAGTTGAGCGGTGAACCGCGCGAAAAACGGGGCGTACTGCGCAGGCTGGGAAAAATTGCGTATTTTGAAGGACGAATCGCGCGAGTTGGAGAGGGAACTGCGTAAGTTGAGCGGTAAATCGCGCGAAAAACGGGGCGCACTGCGCAGGCTGGGAAAAATTGCGTATATTGAAGGGCGAACCGCGCGAGTTGGAGAGGGAACTGCGTAAGTTGAGCGGTAAACCGCGCGAAAAACGGGTGGTACTGCGCAAGCTGGGAAAAATTGCGTATATTGAAGGGCGAACCGCGCGAGTTGGAGAGGGAACTGCGTAAGTTGAGCGGTAAATCGCGCGAAAATAAGGGTGGACTGCGCAAGCTGGGAAAAATTGCGTATATTGAAGGGCGAACCGCGCGAGTTGGAGAGGGAACTGCGTAAGTTGAGCGGTAAACCGCGCGAAAAACGGGGCGTACTGCGCAAGCTGGGAAAAATTGCGTATATTGAAGGGTGAACCGCACGAGTTGGAGAGGGAACTGCGTAAGTTGAGCGGTGAACCGCGCGAAAAACGGGGCGTACTGCGCAAGCTCGAAAAAATCGCGCAAGAGGTTGAACCGTCAACAGCACAGTTATGAAGAACGATTGCGAGAAAGTCAATGACGACCGCGTGAAACGTTTACCAAATTCCACATAACCTTCTCACTGACTCACCTCTAAGCTTACCTTCTCTCATAAACGAGATTCTCCAAAAGTACTTTTTGTCTATTAAACGTCAAAAAAAGAATGAAATATGATAAGGTATTCCTTAAGACCTAACAATTCAGACAATTGTTATCTGATTGTAACAGGAATGTAACAGGTTTTTTAACATAAACATCGAAAATAATAGAGTCACTATCATATCAATGTAGTAAGTTTTGAGATTGAAGGAGTGGAAAGATGACGCGTATTGTACTTATTTTTATTTTATTATTACCTATACTCGTGTCGTGCGCATCTGCTCAAGAGAGAGTACAAGCAGTAGGTCTTCTTTTATCACACCCCATTGATGATCAAGAATGGAATGGGAAAGGATATCAAGGAATGCTTAAAGTGCAGTCCGCTTTAGGCGTTGATATCATTGTAAAAGAGGATATACGTACGAATGAGCAGGTCGAGCAAGCGATTTCAAGCTTTGATGATGCAGACGTCAATTTAGTTTTTGGTCATGGCGCAATTTATGCCGATTTTTTTATGAACATTAAGGACACGTATCCGGATATTCATTTTGTAAGTTTCAATGGAGAAGTAGAAGGTGACAATATTACAAGCCTTCACTTCGAAGGCTATCCAATGGGATACTTCGCAGGGATGCTAGCTGCTAAAAAATCACAAACTGGAGAAGTTGGAGTAATTGGCGCTTTTCCCTATCAGCCTGAGGTAGCTGGATTTGCAGATGGAGCGAAAGCTGTTGATCCATCCACAAATGTCTCCGTTGAGTTTGTAAATAGCTGGGTGGATGATGATCGTGCACTGGCTCTTTTAGCTGAAATGAAAGCAAATGAAGTAGACGTGTTTTATCCAGCTGGCGACGGGTATCATCAACAAGTAATTGAAGAAGTGAAACGGAGCGGTCTTTTTGCAATTGGATATTTAGGTGATCAGTTAGACTTAGGAGGTTCAACGGTTCTAACTAGTACAATTCAAAATGTTGAAGGACTTTATGAATACGTTGCCGAGACGTTTCAATCTGGTGCGTTACAGTCTGGAAATATGTATTTCGATTTTGAAGATGGGCTTATTTCACTTGGGGAATACAGCCAAGAAGTGCCAGAGGACGTACAGATATGGTTAGATGAGCATATTACGGCTTATAAAGAAACGGGCAAACTACCTTACCAATAGGAGTGATTGTAATGGGAGACATGTACACGTTAGCACCTGTTTCATCTAGAGAAAGTTTGCATATGCTTGGTGGGCTCATTCAGACTAGAGAGCGATTAATTGAGTTATTAACATCCGTATCCGATGAAGATTTAAATCATCAAGTACAAGATTTTCCTACTATTGGAGGCTATGGCCTTCACCTTGCTCAAATTGAGTGGTGGTGGAATAAGATGGTCTTAAGCGGTGAAGGGATAACAGAGGACGAACGTGCACATTTTCATTTTACAGGTAAGCAAGAGATCCCATCTATGAAGCTTGATAAAAGCTTAATCCTGTCACGGTTAGGCGAAGCTCGAATGCTAACTCGTGAGTATTTTCATTCTTTATCTGACGTTGAATTTAGACGTTCCTCATTACCAATCCACGGTGACGATAGCGGAGACTTGTATTCTCCTAGCTGGGTGATATATCATTTAAGCTATCATGAGAGCTATCACTTAGGACAAATGCTTCTTTTGAGAAAATGGATAACGGGTCAAAGGGAGAAGTGGGATCACTTTAAATCACCACATTTGTCAACGTAGAGAGGACGTGCACAATGAAGGAAGAGCAAGTGCAAGCTATGCAACAGCTTGCGAAGCGAGTCGTCAAAGGCTACAAGGAAGTTCATAATAAAAATTATTCAGAGGCTAGAAAGTACCTAGAGCCACTCGTATCGATGTTACACAGTGAGACAAAGCCAAATGTAAAACTTTTAAGCTACACAGCTATAGCTCAAATTGGCGATCGAGATATCGAAGGTTTTTTAGCAACTTACGAAGAACTAAAGCGTTTTGATGCCGAAACAGAAGAACAAGTTAAATTGAAAGAGCGAGTCGATGAGATGTTTACGGAGCTTATGACCGTTCTTCAAGATCAAGAGCCAAACCAATAGGTTTGGCTTTTTGCTTTAAGAGTAGTTTGATTTAAGCTTACAAGAATGACTAAAGTTAAACTAGCAAAGCTACTCATAAAAATGTTAAAGCAGTAATCAGACTCTATTTTCTGTGTGAAAGGAAATTAGCAAATCAGAGTAGTTACTACATCTTGCATTTTTTTTAGTACTAGGTCATAATAATTGATATAAAGGGCTTTAAGAGGAGGAAGATGCATGCAGGTAGGAATATGGGGCATGGGGACATATGTTCCGGAGAATGTAGTAACCAATCACGATCTTGAAAAGCGAATTGACACGTCTGATGAATGGATTCGTACTCGGACAGGTATAGAGGAAAGAAGAATTGCACCAGACGATATTGATACATCACATATGAGCTATTACGCATCAAAGAAAGCACTGGAGAATGCGGGAGTCAAAGCAGAAGACTTAGATATGATCATCGTTGCAACTGTAACGCCTGATCATAGCTTTCCATCTGTATCATCTATGCTACAAAAGCAGTTAGGAGCAACAAAAGCATCTGCGATGGATGTTAGTGCTGCGTGTGCAGGGTACATTTACGGCTTAGTTACTGCTAAACAATTTATCCAAACTGGGGACTTTAAGCATGTACTTGTCGTAGGTACAGAAAAGCTTTCTAAAGTAGTAGACTGGGAGGATCGTAACACCGCAGTACTCTTTGGAGATGGCTCAGGAGCTACTGTTTTAGGTCCTGTTCAAGACGGGAGAGGCTTCTTATCTTTTGAGCTTGGATCTGACGGTAGCGGTGGCGCTCATATTCGTATGGATGAATTTCTTCATATGAACGGAAGAGAAGTATTTAAATTTGCAGTAAGGCAAATGGGAGAGTCCTCTATGAATGTGGTGAGGAAAGCAGGTCTTGATAAAGAAGACGTAGATTTCCTGATTCCACACCAAGCGAATATTCGTATCATGGAATCGGCTAGACAGCGTTTAGAATTGCCTGAACATAAAATGTCAAAAACAGTTAATAAATTTGGAAATACGTCATCAGCATCAATCCCGCTCTCTTTAATGTATGAGCTAGAGCAAGGTAAAATTAAGGATGATGATGTTTTAGTTTTAGTCGGATTTGGAGCTGGCCTAGTATGGGGCGCAGTTGCATTACGATGGGGTAAATAAAATAGGTAGTACACGAATTTTTACGAGGAGGAAATCAAATGACGAAACGTAGAGTAGTCGTAACAGGAATGGGAGCAGTTACTCCTTTAGCAAATGATGCGAAAGCAAGCTGGGAAAAAGCAATCGCTGGTGAATCAGGAATCGAGGCTTTTTCTAAATTTGGGGAAGATACATTTCCAGCAAAAGTTGCAGGGGAAGTAAAGGAGTTTGATCCAGGAGAGTATATGGATCCTAAAGAAGCACGTAAAATGGACCGCTTCACGCAGTTCGCTGTAGCCGCTTCGGTTATGGCGGTGAAGGATGCTAACTTAACGATCGATGATTCTAACGCAGAGCGTACTGGCGTGTGGATTGGTTCAGGTATTGGTGGTATGGAAACGTATGAGAAACAGTTCCGTCTATATGAAAGTCGCGGAGCGAGAAGAGTATCACCATTCTTTGTACCGATGCTTATTCCGGATATGGCATCCGGACAAGTGTCCATCACATTAGGGGCAAAGGGAATCAACTCATGCTCGGTTACAGCATGTGCGTCTGGAGCTAACTCCATTGGAGATGCATTTAAAGTAATTGAGCGAGGTGATGCAGATGTGATGATTACTGGTGGAGCGGAGGCGCCTCTTACTGAGATGGCGTTCGCTGGATTTTCGTCCGCTAGAGCGGTCTCAACGAATGCAGATCCGAAAAAGGCGAGTCGTCCATTTGATCAAGAAAGAGATGGGTTTGTTATGGCGGAGGGAGCAGGTATTCTAATTCTAGAATCGTTAGAATCTGCTCAAGCTCGAGGGGCGCACATCTACGCAGAAATCGTTGGTTACGGCTCTACTGGAGATGCGTATCACGTGACAGCGCCAGCTCCAGGTGGAGAAGGTGCAGCTCGCGCGATGAGACAAGCGTTGACGCAGTCTGGTCTTAAGGATACAGATATTGCGTATATTAACGCTCACGGCACTAGCACGGAGTACAATGATAAGTTTGAAACTGCTGCTGTTAAATCAACATTCGGCGATCATGCGTATAACCTAGCAATGAGCTCCACAAAGTCGATGACTGGTCACCTACTAGGTGCAGCAGGAGCAATTGAGGCAATCTTTGCAGTAAAGGCGATCGAGGATGGGGTTATTCCTCCAACGATCAACTATGAAACACCAGATCCTGAATGCGATTTAGATTATGTACCAAATGAAGCACGTCATCAGGACGTTTACAGCGTTATGAGTAATTCGCTTGGCTTCGGTGGTCATAACGTGTCGCTAATCTTTAAGAAGTACGAGTAAATAGTTTGCATTGACGCCACCTCGATTTTCGAGGTGGCTTTTTTGGATTATGAAGGGACATAACCGGATAATCAAAGCATAAAACCGATTAACCTAAGCAAATTCCCGGTTAATCATACAACAATCACCACAAAAGGCTGGGACAGCGTCATCGCTTTGTCCCAGCCTCTTCATGTTTTCATGTGAAGATTTACTCAAGTCGAGCTAAATCATCTTCATATTCACTGTCGAACTCAAATTCTAACTCATCTTCTGGAATTTCATCCTCTTCAAACGGCTCATCCATATCGAAGAATCGCTCTAAAAGCTCTTTATTACCTTCTAGGTCTGGCTCTAAAACAGCACCAGCATGGGAATAAGAAGCTTCTGTAAAACCACCTGCGACAGGAATCGTAATCGTTGAAAGCTCTTGTTCAGAGCTTGTTAAAAAGCTTCTCGTGTAGTTGATCATATCAGATGTATCTAAGTTTGTTTGAATGTAAGGCACAATCGATCCGAGTAACTGAGGAATTCTAGTAATACCACTTAGTGACAATAGTTCGCCAGATAGAGCGTCAATCATTTGTTGTTGGCGACCTACACGACCAAAGTCATTTTGTGAATCACTTCTAAAGCGAACGAAGTTAAGAGCTTCTTCGCCATCCATGATGTTCTCACCTTCGTCAAAATCGATTAATAGCCCACCTGCTGTGTCTTCGTAGTACATACGATCGTCAACGTCAATGGCAACTCCATCAGGAGCTAAAACATCTACCACTCGTTCAAAACCCCGGAAGTTAACACGTGCATAATATTCAATAGGAAAATCAAAGTTCTCTTCAATTGTCTCACGTAGTAAATCCATTCCTCCAAACGCATAAGCGGCATTAATTTTGTTTTTACCTCGTCCAGGAATGTCTACATACGTGTCACGCATGATAGATGCTAGCCTTGCAGTACCATTATCAGGATCGTATCGTCCTATCATAATCGTATCTGTTCGTGATCCGCCATCTTCTGAGTCAACGCCTACAAACAAAATATTTATATGCTCTAAAGGCTCACTATCCTCGGGTTCGGAAGGTTCAAATTCAATCTCTTCCTCTTCCTCGTATAAACCGCCTTCTTCTTCAATTTGCTGTAATGACTCCTCGCGGGCTGCATCAAAATTATTTTTAGCCCATGCTGCGATTACTACTCCGCCTAAAAAGACAAGTAGAAAGGTTAATAAAAATACTTTAAGCCATGTTTTTTTTCTACGGGATTTTCGCGTCATCCAATTCACCTCAACATAAGTGATTATAACAGATAATGAATCGAATGGAGAGCACTTACAAAAACTTTCTGACAAATTCCTTCGAAAAATGAAAAAGATAGACTTTTTCCTTCCCCCATTCATTTGTTTTTCGTTTTTTAAGGACTCGATTTTTCTTAAAAAAAAAGCTCATCTCAAGCGATGTTTTTTTAAAATTCAAAGGTAACCTTACATAATTTTGCACATAAGATAGCTGTAAGAAGGTTCCATTACACGATGTTGATTAAGGGCATTTTATGATAAAAATCTTCATATTAGTGGCATAAAATTCCTGTAGGTCGTGAATAATGATGCTAGTGAAGGAGGGTGACCGATGCAGCATATGCGAGATGTCTGGGTTAATTGGTGTGAGGGTGAAGAGAAAAGCTACAATATTTGTGAATTCTTTGAGTGGAAAAAAAGTGATCGGATGGAAATGATTGATCAGCTAGCAGTTGTTAAAGTGTCAGAGCCACTACTGGTTGCCATAGAATGCTCACTTATAGAGTTACCTCAGCAACTGCTCCAAACCGTTTATCGACAAAGCTATAATCGAGTTAGGCAAGAGAGGCACGTCATGGATTATGGCTTTATTGCTACAAATGGGGAAAGAGGTATAGCGGTCGATACGATTGGCTATGAGACACCAATTCGTAAAAGCCGTTTAATACCGAGGCAGGAGGAACAAGTGTGTGCTTTAGTGAAGCATAAAGCACAAGAGAGCTTCGGGTTTAAAGGAGAACTTGAGGATGTTAATAGTACAGTCATGGATAAAATGATTGGACTAACGAGGCGAGAAAAACAGCGGAAGCAGTTAGCCATGATGGTCTTAGATCAATTATTTGAAGAAGCAGAGCTTTGGGAAATGCGGTACTGGTACACAGAGTTTTGTCCATCTAAATATGACGCTATCCAGCTAATGTCGCACGACCAAGCTTGGACAGGCTTGTATAATGAAATGAAAGCTGGTTGGTCAAAGCAACATGAAGAGTGGACGGCATCTATCATTAAAGGGCAACCATTTTTTGAGAAGCTCTGGACTTCATATGAAGATGAGGAACGTAAAAAGATGAGTAAATAGAAGAGCCCTCGCCTAAAAGGACGTACCTTTTAGCGAGGGTTCTATACGTGTTAGCGTCTTTTACGACCAAGACCCATCGCATTCTCTGCTTTTTTAAGCATCTTAGAAGCTCTGGCTTGCGCTTTTTCAGCACCCGTATCTAAAATGTTATCGAGTTCTTCTGAATTCAAAAGCTCATAATATCGTTCTTGAAGTGGCGTTAATACGGAAGATACGGCCTTTGCCACGTCCTCTTTAAATGGTCCGTAGCCAACACCTTCATATTTAGCAACCAGTTGATCAATAGGCTCATCTGTAAAGAGAGAATAGATAGTCAATAGATTTGATACGCCAGGCTTGTTCTCGCGGTCGAAACGAATCTCACCATCAGAATCTGTCACAGCACTTTTCATTTTTTTAAGCACTGTCTTTTCATCATCTAATAACGAAATATAACTCTTCGCATTAGGGCTTGATTTACTCATTTTTTTAGTTGGTTCAGCGAGAGACATAATACGTGCGCCCACCTTAGGGATTTCTGGAGTTGGGATAGTAAAGATGTCATTATATTTTGTGTTGAACCTTTGAGCTAGATCTCGAGTAAGCTCAATATGCTGCTTTTGATCCTCTCCAACAGGTACAACATCCGTTCCGTAAAGAAGGATATCTGCGGCCATTAAAGGTGGATACGTTAGAAGGGAAGCGGAAACACCTTCTTTACCTTCAGATTTATCCTTAAATTGGGTCATACGCTCTAATTCACCAATATAGCTCACACACTGCATCATCCATCCTAGCTGCGCGTGCGCTGGAACTTCAGATTGAATAAAGAGAGTTGCCTTAGAAGGATCGATTCCTGCTGCGAGATAAATGGCTGCTAAACTTTTGATGTTCTTCCGAAGTTCTAGACGATCTTGTGGGACCGTGATCGCATGCTGGTCTACGATACAAAAAAAGCTATCGTACTCATCTTGCATTGGGACGAAATGCTTAAGAGCTCCTAAATAATTTCCAATAGTGAGTGTGCCACTTGGCTGAATTCCTGAGAAGATTGTTTTCATAATCGAACTCCTTTATAAAAGTAGTTGTGAATAAAGCGTGATAAGACAAAAAGGCCCACCCGTCCCTAATAAAGGGACGAATGGACCGCGGTACCACCCTAATTAAATTGGACAACTATTTATCCAAATCACTCTAACCCTCGCCAACGTATTAGTAAGGGGCCTCTTGATAACGGAAGAGGGCAAACGGAACTGCTTACTTCATTGTTCAGCAATTCAGCTCAAAAGTCCATTCCTAATCACATCATGATCTGCTCGCACCAACCGCAGACTCTCTATACATGACAGGTGAATAGTACTACTCTTTCTCATCGCTTTTCACTCCTTTATTATAGGAGGTTTTATTTTGTAAAGCAAGCCTATGGTAACGTGCTTTGCAAGCGCCTTATAAACTAATAATTTCGACTATTTCTAATTCCCTTGCTTTCTTTGCAGAATCTTGACAAGATAGTTTTTATTGAAGAGACGAATGTGTTTTCTAGAGAGACAATGCTAAGGGGGAAAAGTCAGTGAAGCTTATTTTGTTTTTGCTTTTAGGAATTGCAGTAGGTATTGTAGCGGGGTTACTACCGTTTGATTTTATTGCGCAATTATTAATTACGTTTAGTGATGTGTTTGGTCAGTGGATTTCTTTCCTCATACCATTTATTATTCTTTTCTTTATTGCTTCAGGAATTGCTAATATTGGGCAAGGTTCAGGACGACTTGTAGGATCTACTGTTGGACTAGCCTACGCGTCGACAGTGATAGCTGGACTTTTAGCTTTTTTCATCGCATCATTTCTTATGCCATATATCGCTGAAAATCGAACGCTACCTGCTGAATCAGCAGCGCCAGAGAGCTTCTTTACGTTTGAGATTGCACCATTAATGGGTGTGATGACAGCTTTAGTTATTGCGTTTGCATTTGGTATTTCAATGGCTGCCCTACAAACTAAAACGCTAATTACGGTTTTTGATGAGGGTAAGAAGGTAGTAGAAGCACTTATTTCAAAAGCACTTATTCCGTTTTTACCAATTTATATTGCTGGTATTTTTGCCGGACTTTCTGCTGAGGGTACTGCATTTACGATGGTGCAAATCTTTGGTCTCGTACTTTTAGTAGCGATTACGACACACTGGCTCTGGCTTAGTGTCCAATATTTAGTTGCTGGTCTTGCTTCAGGAGAGAATATGTTTAAACTTATCAAAACGATGCTCCCAGCTTATGTGACGGCATTAGGAACAATGAGCTCCGCTGCTACTATTCCTGTGACTCTCCGTCAGGCTCGTAAGAACGGAGTATCAGAG
Source organism: Paenalkalicoccus suaedae (assembly GCF_006965545.2). Taxonomy (NCBI): domain Bacteria; kingdom Bacillati; phylum Bacillota; class Bacilli; order Caryophanales; family Bacillaceae; genus Paenalkalicoccus; species Paenalkalicoccus suaedae. The sequence continues at coordinate 2,341,012 of NZ_CP041372.2, read as the reverse complement.
AATATAACAAACTTTGTCATTCCTTTAGGTGCAACCATTCACCTTTCAGGAAGTATTATTACGATTGTAAGCTGTTCCGTAGCTGTCATGACAGTGATGGGCGATCTGGCTACGCCAAGCTTTACTGCATTCTTCCCAGCAATTTTAATGCTAGGGGTTGTTATGGTGGCTGCTCCGGGAGTTCCTGGAGGGGCAATAGTTGCAGCCGCAGGAGTGCTAACATCTATACTTGGTTTTACTGAAGCTGCTGTCGGACTTATGATTGCTCTTTATTTAACTCAAGATAGCTTTGGTACAGCTGCAAACGTGACTGGAGACGGGGCTATTGCAAAAGTGATTGATCGATTCTACAAACAGGCATCTTAGGAAGAAACTCTTCGAGCTGTCAGACCATTGGATCTTATATGTTACGTTATGACGTACTCCTTAAGAGTTGTTTACAATGAACAACGACAAAGCCGCAGTGGATTATAATTTTAATCCGCTGCGGCTTTTAAATCTTCGTAACAATATGTGGCTTTCTACTCGCGTAATCCCATCGAGTGAATAGAGTTCTTCGTTAATAAAGCGCTCTAGCTCAATAAAGTCTTCTACTAAAACATGCATGTGTAAAGTGCTTGGTCCTGTCATCTGATAGCAACTAGCTACTTTTTCATTTTCGACTAATGTCTCAGCCACATGGACAAGGGAAGTGGGCTCGCAGTCTACCTCAAAAAAAGCAGAGACGGACTTTCCGACTTTATCAGAGTTTATAATCACGCTAAATTTTTCTATTACGCCAGCTTCTGTAAGTTGGTTAATCCTTGTGCGAATAGCTACGCGGGATAGCTCAAGCTTTTTCGCAATATCAACATAAGACATTCTTCCGTTTTCTGTTAATAGGGTTAAAATGGCTCGGTCAGTTGCATCTAATTTCATATAATATGTGACGGCTGTATAGCTGTGCTATATGTACCGTGCTACCCCCTCTCTATGCTTAATTCTCTCATGATTGTACCATACGAATCCTTGGAAGTTCGAGCGATGAATTAGGTATACAAGGCGCTTTCTTCACATAAGTTTAAGGGAATGAATGTTGAGGGGAGAGTTACGATGAAGAAACGGGTATTTGTAATTGCTTTACTACTGACAATTGCTTTTGTTCTGCATACATATACATGGCAGGAGCCATTGGTTCCAGTATCGACAGGGAGCGGTAATAGTTTACCTGATACAACTCTTATGACAGTAAACGGAGAAGCTATACATATTCATGAAGAATCATTTGTTTTTTTCTTCACAACTTGGTGCGAGTATTGTCATGAACAGTGGCAAGAGGTATTAAAGGCTGAAGAGGAGTTGGAGGATTTTCGATTTACTGCTATCAATGTATCGAGTGCAGAGTATAGCAAAGAGGATATAGGGGTCTTTATAGACTCCCTTCAAGATACGAATGGTCATATAGTAATCGATTCAAACCAGGAGGCGGAACAGTTATTTGCTGTAAAAGGGGTGCCCACCTCGTTCTTGATTAATGACCAAACGGTTATTCGAAGAGATGGGCTTGTGACAGCAGAAGAGTTACGCTCCTTTTTAAGGCAGTAATATTAGCTAAAGGCGAAAATGACGTAGCTTGCAATGAAATACGTGATGATAACAATAATAGATGGTAGAACATATAATGGTGAGGTGCGCATCTGTTTCGCTCTAATCATGGATACAATCATAAGTATGTTTAATACAATAACCGCGCTTATGGACACCAGGGTAACTGGATGAACAGAGGCTAGTACAGCATCTGCTCGGAATGTACCATCGATTAAAAGTAAAATGAGTAGGTTAAATAAGTTAGATCCAAGAATATTACCGATTGCCAAGTTGTAACTTGCAAGTCTTACGGCAACAAAAACCGTCACAAGCTCTGGCAAAGATGTAGCTCCAGCGATTAAAAATGTCCCCACAAAACTGGAGCTTATTCCGGATGAAGCTGCAATTTGATCACCCGCAATGGATAAGAATGATCCTGCGAAAAAAATGACTGCTGCTGCAATAGCAAAACCAATCTTCGCCTCTTTAAGTGAGATAGAAGTTAAATGAGTTCTTTCCTCAGTTGCTACTGCTTCTAATACAGGTTGCGTGGATTTTTTTGATAAATAATACAAGCCGCCACTATAAAAAATAACAAGTAGATACATTTCGATCCCAATTGCAAAAAGAGTGAGTCCTGAAGGAAACAGAACAGCAATAAGCATCAACGCTGTTAGGAGTAAACTTAAATAACCTGTAAAAATATTACTAGAATCAGCATCTTTAAGCATCATTTTTTTACGGAAAATGGTATCGACTAAAGCTAATATGAGAATGTTAAATAAGTTTGAACCAAAAACATTACTGACAGCTATATCTGGGTTGCCTACCAAGACAGCTGTAATACTTGTTGTTACTTCAGGTAGAGAGGTTGCTCCGGCTAACAGAAGTGTACCAACGAGCATACCACCTAGTGACGTTTTTTCGCTCAATACATCTGCATAAGTGGATAATTTGATGGCTGTAATGACAGTAATAATAGCTGCTAATATAAACAAAATATAGTACATAATTGTCTCCTTAACATGTGCATTTGAACACAAAAAAGACCTTTTTATGCAGACCACGCTAAAAGCGCGAATATCTGCATAAAAAGGTCTTGCGTACTTTGGAATCCAAAGCTCTATGAACCGAGCGCAGTGCGCTGTCATGACGATTCAAAGACCGTTTAACCGGTCGCTACTCCCCTTTTTATGGGTGTGTTCAAGAAATAAGATACCACTTTCACCTATCTAAAGCAAGCTAGCTCAGCTGTTTTTCGCTTTTTTTATGAAATAAGAGAATTCTCTCATCAAGCTTCGCCAGCATTTTATGTGCACGCTCATCTGAAATCATTCGATAGTGATGATTTCCGCCTGGCTCTTCGTCTACTTCATCAGCACGTGCCACGACGTCTTGAAGTGGCGTTCGAGTAATTAGTTGTCCTGGTATATAAGAATCTGTATGAAGTAATACTGCTAACGCAATTTCCTTAGCTATTACAGGGTCTTCACCTAATCGAATTAATAACTTATGAGCTCGCTCCGCTCCTTTAATCGCATGAATATCGTTTTCTTTATAAAGAGAGTAGTCCCATTTACCGTTTTTATACCAAGTGTAATGGCCGATATCATGTAAAAAGGCTGCTTTACAAGCAAGTTCTGGGTCAACATTGCGCTCAAGAGCGATCTCAAAAGCATGATACGCACATGCTACAGCGTGAGCTAGCCCAGCACGTTTGACGTATTTTTGTGCAATTGGATGACTTAAAATAGATGTTAACGTCACGTTCATACGAATCGCCTCCTAATAAAGTAAATTTTTTTAATTATACAGATAAAGATGGTAAAAGTCAATGACAATAGAAGATTAAGCTCTTTCCAAAATTAAGTAGCAGGAATAAACGGTTATCCATTGGTTATTAAGCTAAATCATAGTATAATTTACCATGAACTTAAATCGTAAAACTGTCAGAAGGTAGGTTTTAACATGTACAAGTATTTAGCGGGAGCAAGCGTAGCTGCATTGCTTGCTTTTGCACAACCAGTAGCGGCGGACGAAACGAACAACGGTGAGGTAAGGGAAGCAGGACTACATACGCATAAAGAAGTGTCGCTCGGAGAGAGAGCTTGGCCTGATTCAATCGCTCGGTACACATTTGATTCAGGATTTACATTTGAATATCCAGATGCGGTAAGAGGCATTTTTGTTACTGGACACTCTGCTGGAGGAGCGAGATTTGAGCGATTATTAGAGCTTACAGATAATACTGCTTTAAATGCCATGGTTATCGATGTGAAGGATGACTTTGGCTACTTAACATTTCACCCTGAAGAGGGATCGCGTTTTGCTGACATTTCTCATAATATGATAAGTGATCCAGAAGAAATGATGCGTACACTTGAAGAGCACGAAGTGTACCCCATTGCTCGTGTTGTTGTATTTAAAGATTCTGTACTAGCGGAAGCTAGACCAGACCTATCCTTTACTGAAAATGGAGAGGTATGGAAGAATCGTCGTGGAGAAGCGTTTGTGAATCCCTTCCTAGAAGAAGTATGGGAATATAACGTAGAAATTGCTAAAATGGCTGCGGAAATGGGCTTTGAAGAAATACAGTTCGACTACGTGCGTTTTCCAGAAGGGTTTGAACGACGCGACGAAGATTTAGGATACGATAGTGGTAACTATACTGATCGTCCGGGAGATAATGTGTCTCGTCGTGTAGATGCAGTTACAGAGTTTGTAGCATACGCGAGAGAAGAGCTTGCACCTTATGATGTAGATGTGTCCGTTGATATCTTCGGGTACGCAGCGACGATTTCAGAAGCGCCAGGAATTGGACAAAACTTCTCAATGATCTCTGAGAATGTAGATGTAATCTCATCCATGATTTATCCAAGTCACTGGACTCCTTATTTCGGTCTAGACAAGCCTGACTTATACCCATATGAACTTGTTGATGAGTATTCGAAGGTAGAAAACGAGGTATTAGGTGCGCTAGATGAATCTCCTACATCAAGACCGTGGCTACAGGACTTTACAGCATCATACCTTGGGTCAGGTAACTACTTGAACTACGGAAAAGCGGAAGTAGAGGCGCAAATTCAAGCGTTATATGATAATGGTATCTATGAGTTTCTGCTTTGGAATGCTGGTAATACTTACACAGAGAACGTGGACTATATGTTAGATCTCGATCCGTCCGTGCTTGAATCAAACGACTAATAAGCTCGTATAATTCCGTTTTAATTTGATCAAAATAGGGTACTTATAAATGATTTAAACTACGGTTACGGGGGTCGTACGATGAATTGGTATGAAAAACTGAATCAGTATTTTCCTATAGAAGAAATGAAATCTCAAGAGCACATGGAATTGCTGTTACAAGAGAAAAAATCTGTTTATAAAAAAGATGAGAGTGACGAGCATGTTATGATGTATGTAGAGATGGAAGATTTTACATTCATTGATTATTTGTTTGTTGCGAAGTCTGCTCGAGGGAAAGGTCTAGGAAAAAAACTCCTTGAGCAATTGAAAAATAAGCAAAAACCGATTATATTAGAAGTAGAGCCAATTGATTATGAGGACACTGATACGGAAAAGCGTCAAAAGTTTTATAAACGTGAAGGATTTACTCATGCGAAGTCAATTGGATATAGAAGGAGATCGCTCGCAACCGGTGAAGTAAATGAGATGGAGATTTTGTATTGGTCTCCGTCACATGAGTCTGAAGAGAGCATCTACGAAAAAATGTGTCACACGTATGAAGTGATTCATACGTATAAAGATAAAATGCTTTATGGGGAATCCTATGAAGATGTGAATGAAGCAATTATATTCACAAAGGAAGACAAAAAAGAGCCGACTCCTTGATTAGTTCCTTGAAGGGAAGGAGTGTCGCAAAATGAAGCGAGCAAAACAGGTTAAACGCGGAAAGAAAAAGTTGTTATGGCGAGATATGCTAAAACGCAAATGGGACGAAGTAAATCGTCTGCCTGACAAACAATCTTTACCGCAAACAAAATCAATTGCATAACGAGTCTTGCCCCTCTATTTTACTTGTGAGGGGCTTATTTTTTGATATTTCTTCACACTTTTTCTAAATGATAATTCTTTGTATAATTGAAAATATGCTATACTATTTACTATAGTTTGTGAAATGGATAACAAACAAACGGTAGTTCTAACTGCTTTTTTAAAAAAACTTCAGAATTTATGTTTATAATTAATAGGCAAGGGAATAAGTAACCGTGCAGGGACTTAAACATATAACCTTTGTACAACGGATGTTTAAGTTTTGCGAAATTAACTAGCCAGATTATAGTCATTATAGTATAATAAGAATTATCAACTACTAATGACTCCTAAACATAAATATTTTGAATGCTTACTAAGGGAAGGGAGAATCAGCCTTATGGTCACGTTATTTACATCACCTAGCTGCACATCTTGTCGGAAAGCTAAAGCATGGTTAGAGGAGCATGAAATTCCATTTAAAGAAAGAAATATTTTCTCGGAGCCACTATCTGTAGAAGAAGTAAAGCAGGTTATTCGTATGACAGAAGACGGTACTGATGAAATCATCTCTACTAGATCCAAAGTATTCCAAGAATTGGATGTTGAAGTCGATTCTATGCCACTTCAGCAACTATTCCAGTTAATTAGTGATCATCCTGGATTGCTTAGAAGACCAATTATTCTCGACGAAAAGCGAATTCAAGTAGGCTATAACGAAGCGGAAATCCGCCGTTTCTTACCGCGTAAGGTACGTACATTCCAGCTTCAAGAAGCTACAAAAAAACTTGTTAATGAATAAGTAGAGATATTCTCTTAACGCCTAATATGGACTCAGATCCTATTAGGCTTTTTTATATGTGTAGTTACTTTTTAAAAATGTAACGAGCAATGCAACCGCAACTAGGAGTGGCTGAAAGTAAAAAAGAGGAAGACCTGTCGATAGTAAGGCTTCATAAATGAGTTGTTCCTGCAATAGCATCCCAGCTCCTGTATAATATAAAAGTGCAGCACCTAAATAGATGATAATTGGGTATTTGTTGATGACGAGAAGTATGATTCGGCTTCCCCATATAATAATGGGTACAGAGACGATTAAACCGATAAAAACGAGGTAAGATTCCCCTTTTGCAGCTCCCGCAATTGCAAGGACGTTATCAAATCCCATTACAATGTCTGCAAGTAAAATGGTTTGAATTGCTCCTGTTAGGGTTGGCGCGCTTTTTATATCCAGATTATCCGATTCACTCGCAGTAAGCTTCCATGCGATAATGAGTAATAACAAGCCTCCAATCCCCATCACAAACGGAAGGCTTAGGATATGCATAGCGGTAATGGTCATAATAATTCTAACAGCTACAGCGAGCATAACTCCAAATACCATTGCTTTATAACGTAAATGTTGGGGCAAATTTCGACAAGCTAAAGCAACAACAATCGCATTGTCCCCACCTAAAATAATATCTATACTGATGATTTGTATAATATCGAACCACGATTCTATATCCAATGACTTAGCCTCCTCATCGCTTGGCTAGTCCATTTATATAGAGAAAATAGAAAGGAAAGAACAGAATTACGAAACTTTTCTTTTAAAATTCAAGCAAATATATTTCAATTCGCATCATAATGAATTAGAATAAGGGATAAGTTTAAGATGATTGAAGGAGACTTGTTTCGGGAATACATTTTATATACAGATAAATCCCGTGCATCTGAGAGTCTATCACGCGAAAGGGTGAGAGCACATGGAAATTGAACGCATTAACGACACAACCATTAAACTATATATTACGTATCATGATATTGAGCGTCGCGGATTTAATAAAGAAGAGATCTGGTTTAATCGGGAAAGAGGAGAAGAACTTTTCTTCGAAATGATGAACGAAGTTTCAGATGACGAAAAATTTGAAATGAATGGTCCATTATGGGTGCAAGTTCATGCACTTGAAAAAGGGCTTGAGATTATCGTAACGAGAGGTCAAATGAACGACGGTAGTGTGAAATTAGAAATTCCTCTTGGGAACGATCAAGATGATAACGTAGACAGCAACATTGTAGATATGCTTGATCAGCAATTTGTGGAGGATGATGACAGCGATCTTCTTAAAGATCATTCACTAAGTGTTGTGATCGGATTCCGCGATTTTGAAGACGTTATTGAATTAAGTAAAAGCTTTAATGTAGATGTTGATACAAGTTTCCACCATTTTGAGAACACGTACTTTATTTATGTTACTCTTGATGACTCCTATTCTGACGATGAGCAGGATAACCTGCTTAGTCGTATGCTTGAGTTTGGATTCGAGTCAGATATGACAATTCACCGAATCGAAGAGTATGGAAATACAATTATTAAAGAGCGTGCTCTTGAAACGATTAAAAAACAATTTGCTTAAACTGTATGAAAAAGGCCATCGCTATTAGCGGTGGTCTTTTATCTTGTCAATGATAAGTATTACGTGTAAATAAATGAACGCAACTTGAATTATTTGCAGGGATTTCGCCATACTCACCGAATTACTAACAAAACGAATGTTTGTATAAAACATTTAGCCGGTACGAATAACAGATTGCGTATGACCCCTTTATATGGACGTTGAGCCGGTAACGACTGATAGAGGGGGAGTATGAGTGTTTATAGCGTATGATTCAGACCGAAAGCTACATTCTATTTGGAGGCAGAGTCTAGTCGATGTAGGTCACCTTAAAGCAAAGCGGTTTACCTGTATTTATTGTGGGAAAGATATGCAGTTAAGAACTGGAGAAAAACGTGCTCCTCATTTTGCCCATATTACGACTTGTGTTAGGCGTCCTTACAGTGAGTCGTATGAGCATATAACTGCTAAAGAACTCTTGTCCTATTGGTTAGTCTTACATGGCTTTAAACCGGAGTTAGAAAAGCGTATAGGAGAGCATCGAGCTGATGTATTTGTAGAGATTGACAATATCCCATATGTGTTAGAAATACAAAAGTCACACATTACGGAAAAAGAGTTTTTAGAAAGACACCTTTTTTATGAGCAGTATGGCTATAAAGTAAAGTGGTTTGGTATTCGTATAAAAGGAACTTCTAAGACATCCATTCGCTCGTTAACTATAAGAGAAGCGCTAATGATAGATCCATTAGCGGGTTTTACCTCTCTTGCAATAGATGTAACTAATCAAGAGCTACTTATAGATCACCATTTCACTTCTATGCAGCCTCAAAAAATGATCCATCTTTCAACAGCCTTTTCTTTAGATTCCTCACCTCGCCAATTCTTCGATAAAGCCGTTTTAGAAAAGCCTGATGCTTTATACTTTTTAGTAATTAAAAAGGAGTGGTTACGACTAGTAAGGTCTAAACGTAAATTGATTCATACTCGGTTAAATAAGCTAGAAAAAATATTGCTTCGAACGTATCAGTCTCTCCATAAAAACTTAAACTTTTTCCCGGCAATTTGTCATTTGCCAATTCTTCATCAAGCTGACCTTTTAATCCGTCCAGAACTTTGGCAGTCCTTTATCGTCATACATGTAATAAATAAAAAACCTATCGGAGCACATGTGAACGTATCTCAAGTTTCTCTGGCACTTGAATCAGTCATAAGCGCTGACTGTGTGTTACCTATCAGTGTCAGTTGGCATGACAGGCTTTTCTACTTAATAAATGAATATTTACAGGCGATTTCCTATTTTGGAGTAGTAAAAAAAGTGAACGCAAATACGTATAAAATAACCTGTCATGTGACAGTAAATAAGCCTATAGATACCCTTATTAATGATGATGATTATGTGATGTCAGCTTATCAAAAGTATTTCGAGACTAAAAATAATTGATTAATGCACCAAAAACATTTACCATTTAAGTTGAGCGACTTTTTAGATAATATATCATTTGGAGGTGCCACATGGCGGCAACGAAAACATTACCAAAACGTAACGAGGTTTCAATAGAAGATAAGTGGGACTTAGAAGACATTTTTAAGACAGATGAAGACTGGGAGAAGCTTTTTGAAGAAGTAAAGGCTCAGCTTCCGGAATTAAAACAGGTAGAAGGAACATTAGGTAACTCAGGTAAAGCACTATATAAGGCGCTGACGCTAGAGGATGAAATTTCTCAAAAGCTTGGGAAGCTCTATGCGTATGCTCACATGAGATATGATGAGGATACAACAAATTCGTTTTATCAAGGATTGAATGACCGTGCAAGACAGTTAATCTCACAGGTGAGTCAAGCAGGATCGTTCCTCACGCCAGAGTTACTATCTATACCAGAAGAAACAGTCCAGAGCTTTATAAATGAGACGAGCGAACTACAGGTCTATTCGCACATGTTAGAGCGTCTTAATAAGAAGAGACCACACGTGCTCTCACTTGAAGAAGAAGCGCTAATGGCAAAAGTGAGCGAAGTGACGGATGCATCTGGGAATACATTTAGCATGTTAAACAACGCCGATATGAAATTCCCAACGATCAAGGATGAAAATGGGGAAGACGTAGAGGTCACTCACGGTCGCTATAGTGTGTTTTTACATAGTGATGATAGACGAGTTAGACGTGAAGCGTTTGAGGCGGTTTATAATACGTACGGCTCGTTTAAAAACACACTAGCAAGCACGTTATCAGGCAATGTGAAGAAAAATATCTTTAACTCTAAAGCTCGTAATTATGAGTCTGCCAGAAGTGCTGCATTAAGCAACAACCATATTCCAGAGGTTGTATACGATCAGCTTGTAGACACGATTAACGAGCACCTTCCTCTACTACATCGCTATGTAGAGCTTCGTAAAAAAGCACTAGGGGTAGATGAGCTTCATATGTATGATTTATATACTCCTATGATTAAGGATGTTAAATACGAAGTGTCTTACGCGGAAGCGAAAGAAAAGATGATTAGTGGCCTAGGAGCACTAGGAGAAGAATATCAGTCTATTGTTAAAGAAGGGCTTGATAATCGTTGGGTAGACGTACATGAGAATGTTGGAAAGCGCAGTGGTGCTTTTTCTTCTGGTACGTATGATACAAAGCCATATATCTTGATGAACTGGCAGGATGATATTAATAATTTATTTACTCTTGCGCATGAATTTGGACATTCGGTCCACAGCTATTATACGCGTGAGACACAACCCTACCCTTATGCAAATTATTCGATTTTTGTGGCTGAGGTAGCATCTACAACGAACGAAGCATTATTAAACAATTATCTTCAAGAAAAAGAGACAGACAAAGAGAAAAAATTATATTTATTAAATAATTTCTTAGAAGGCTTCCGCGCAACTGTGTTTAGACAAACGATGTTTGCAGAATTTGAGCATAAGATTCATGTGCTTGCTGAAGAGGGTAAACCACTTACTGCTGAAACATTAAGTGATACGTATTATGACTTAAATAAGAAATACTTTGGAGACGGGCTAGTCATTGATAAAGCGATCGCGTTAGAGTGGGCGAGAATTCCTCATTTCTATATGAATTTCTATGTATACCAGTATGCAACAGGATACAGTGCAGCAACTACGCTTGCTAAGCAAATTCTTGAAGAAGGGGACGAAGCTATTGATCGATATGTTTCTTTCCTTAAAGCTGGTAACTCTGAATATCCGATTGATGTTCTGAAAAAAGCTGGTGTTGATATGACATCAAAAGAACCAATTGAACAAGCGATGAAAGTATTTGAAGAAGCACTAGACGAAATGGAAGCTCTTTTGTTTCCAAAATAAGTAATCGAAAAGTGTTACTGGGACAAAAGAATGGTATAAAAAGGAGAAACCAATTGTTGTGCTATTGGTTTCTCCTTTTTTTAGTGAATGATGGGAGAGGATCTGTACCAGTTCAGAGGGGAAGTCGTATAGTCTTGGAAGAAGGGTAAGTGCGGTGCTCGAATTTGCGCAGTTCTAGTCGTGAAACTAGGCGATTCTCAAGCTTGCTTCCTCTTCTATTCATAAAATTCGTTTTGCAAGCGGTGACCTTCTAAATCTTTTATAAGAGGGAGTGGCTAACATCCACCACAAGCTAATAAAAATGGTTAGAAACAAAACGATTAGGGAAAATAATAAAGGGATTATCTGTAATAAACTAAGTATAAATAAATAGAAGCTAGAGGCAATGGAGATAATAGTGAAAACGAGCTTCAATTTGCATCACTCCTTAAAAAAACACCTTAGAGCAATGTATGCTCTAAGGTGTCCCAATAGACGTTATCTAACCTATTGCTCTCCAAATGGATCCGTGCTTTGTTTGGATTTCTTCCACTTTTTGTTGGAGCTTTAGTTTTCTCATTTCTTTATTCGCTTCTTCTATAGAAAGATCATAGACAACAGAAATTTCTTTAGTTGCTACAACGGAATAAAAAGCTACGAATTGAGGTAAAGGCAAGGGTGGACACTTATCAAGCTTTCTCCCAGCCATTTCTTCTATTACTTTTACATACACGTCATAATCATACCTGCCCTGAACTTTAAGTCCTGGTTCATCAACGTCTTCGCTAAAGAAGACCATTGTCGGTAAAGAATCAACATCCATTTCTTTCGCGGTTTGGATATCTGATTTTAACGCTGTGCAAGCAGTTTCAGACTGTAGATCTTTCGTAAATTCTTCTACGTCCATGCCATTTACTCTTGACGCACATCGGATAAGAACGTCTTCACTGGCAATATTTTCTTTGTGGACAAATAAGGCCTCTCGAACACGCCTTAAATACTTGGACCCAATTGCTTTACCTTGAAGCTCAGCAGCCTTGATAGCCATAATAGCGGTGTAAGGCGTAGTTAAGGCATTTTCATGCCAAACATCACCGTCGCAGGGCATACCAGTGCGACAAGCTGTTTCATTAAATGATTTAGCCATTTCTTTTACGATAGATTCGTATTGACTACCACAAGGTGTGTTTAACGCGCGCATTTCATTTCCTAAAAACGTCTTTATTGAAATAAAATTAGCATATTCAATCTGAAGTTTTTTTAGAGTTGGCTCAAGTGCCCAGCATTCAGGACAAAGTGGATCGATAAATACATACACTTCGACCAATGCTTTCTTTTTATTGTCTTCATATAGAGATGCTGGTTCTGTTGGGCAGCAAACTCCCTCGTCCTCGCAAATAAATGTCCCTTGCTGTTTTTCCTTAGTTGTCATGATCGATCCCCCCTGATGCCGATGAATCACTTGAATTAATCATGTGCTTAGCTGTTAATGTGAATCGTTCAAACATATAGGCTCGAAGAGGCTCTTCTATATCGACCTCTACAAGTGCTTGTGCCATGCAAGATAGCCATGCATCTGCTCGTTTTTTATTAATTTTAAAAGGCATGTGCCTTGCACGGAGCATTGGATGACCGTGCTCTTCTGTGTAAAGTGATGGGCCGCCAAAAAACTGAGTTAAAAACTGCCGTTGCTTTCTCTTCGTCTCTGTAAAATCAGACGGAAAAATGGGTGCTAATTCAGAGTGACTGGATACGTGATCATAAAACCGATTAACCAGTTCATCAAGCTTCTTATCGCCAATTAACTCGTAGGCGGATTGTTGCATAATAAAATCGTACTCCTTTAATATCTGTATCGTTATTGTAGCAAGGCTTTCTCTCAGTCGCAACAAATGTGAACTATTTGTGACAATGCACTTGCTGTGCCAAAATGTAATACTACGCTTCTTTTGCTTATGTATCAAGTAAGATGCTTAAAAGACTTTAAAGGCTACCCAATCTACAAAATGAGTACCTTTCATATCCAAAGTAAATCCGGAAAAGACAGTGTCTCTTCCGGATAGATAGTTACACATATTGAGTTTGATTTAAACTATTGAATGTACCCATCACTTTAGGAACGTAATTCCTTGTTTCTTTAAATGGAGGGATACCATTGTACTTATCTACGTTACCAGGTCCTGCGTTATAGGCGGCTAAAGCTAGCTCAACATTCCCGTTATATTTCGTAAGCATAGCCTTAATATATTTAACTCCACCTTCAATATTTTGAGCAGGGTCTAAAGAGTTTTTAACGCCTAATCCTCTTGCTGTACCTGGCATAAGTTGCATAAGGCCCTGTGCACCTGCATGACTGACAGCAGAAGCATTAAAGTTAGATTCCTGCTTAATAATTGCGTAAATTAAATTTTTGTCGACTCCATGCTTCGCAGCAGCTTGCTCTATGAGCGGCAGATATTCCTGTGCTCTAGAGTTGCTACTTGTTAGTGGCGCGCTTGATGTTTGTGCGGTTACTTGTTGGAACGATGGTGTTGATGCAACAGTTGATGATGGAAGCGATGCTAATTGTTGTTTAATGATGCGCTGTGCCATCTCTTCAAATGTTGTGGCGAGATTAGCGGAAGCCGTAGACTGTGCTGCCTGCATATTAGTCGATAATAGCTGTTGAAAAGGGGACTCTGATAAACTGTCAGTATGCCTATTGCTCCAAGACTGTAAAAACTGCCACTGATAATTACCTGTTTGTACAGGCAAATTTGAATCAAAGATATTCACCATTGTTTTCCGCCTTTCTTATAAGTAGCTTCGTAAAAACGTTGAATTTTATTTAATGGTTCTTGATGGGTGATGTCAAACTCTTTAAGAAGAGATTCAAAAAACAAGCGACCTTCTTCTTTAGATGTACATTCAAATTCTAGCTCGTAATCTTCCGTATTTGCATATGTCGAATGATCAAGAACGAAGATTCCTTCTGGTAATTCAACTTCTATTCGGTCTGTTTTTAACGAACCTAAATAGTTAACAGATGGCTCCGAACCTAAAAGCACGGTTACTTGATCTAAGACCTCTCCAGTAGGGAGTTCACTAGTTGTAATAATTTGATCAAATTGCCCTTTAGAGATCGTTTGATGTGTCTCGAGTAAACCATCTTTATGAGGTTCTTTTAGCGTTAAAGTAAAACGGTCCTTTTTGGCACGGACACGAAGTGCTGCCTTTTTTGTTGCGAAAGAAAGCTCTTCCGTTTCAAAATAGTGATTTTCTTGAGGGAATGATGGAGCCCCTTTAGCATATCGAGCTTTGAGTGCTTCAAACTGACTATATGTAAGCAATTGTTTAAATTCAATTTCTATTTCTTGACTCATTTTCGATCACCTAATTTACACGTTTCCTCTATTATTTCACAGTGCCTTCAAATTAACAATGTGACTTTTTAAGTATAATTGCGCGGCAAATGTCAAACAGCTTTTCAGGTTCTATGATAAAATGTGAATAGAGTAATAATTCGATTCTTTCCCTTACATAGGTTTGAAAATGAACGATAAAAGGAAAAATAGGAGAGGATCATTTTTGGTAGAGTTATCTGCCACCCACGCAGTACATACTACACAATGAAGCAAAGGGGGGAGCCTCCATGAAGGATTGGGATGTTATGCTAACTCCTTACAAGCAAGCGGTGGAGGAGCTTAAGATTAAATTTAAAGGGGTCAGGGATCAATATCAGATGTCCTCTAAGCAAACTCCAATTGAGTTTGTTACAGGAAGAGTAAAGCCTGTATCAAGTATTTTAGAAAAAGCGAAACGCAAAAATATCCCGTTAAACCGTTTGGAAGAGGATATGCAGGATTTGGGCGGAGTTCGGATTATGTGCCAATTCGTTGAGGATATCGATACGATTGTTAAAATCATTCAAAAGCGATCTGACTTTGAAATTGAAACAGAACGTGACTATATAAAGCATAAAAAGCGAAGTGGCTATAGATCGTATCATATGATTTTACGTTACCCTGTTCACACAATTAACGGTGAAAAGAAGATTCTTATTGAGCTTCAAATTCGTACGCTCGCAATGAATTTCTGGGCAACGATTGAGCATTCTCTTCAATATAAGTATTCTGGAATGATTCCAGAGGAGATTGAAGAACGTTTAGCAAGTGCAGCAGAAGCTGCCTATCAGCTAGATGAAGAAATGTCTAAAATACGTGGAGAGGTTCAAGAAGCGCAGCAAATCCTTTCTAAAAAACACGGTGATAATAGCAGAAAGTAGGGGAGGCATGTATGAAGTTTAATGTACGTTCAAGAGGCGATCATACATCGAATGTGTTGACTCAGCGAATTAAGACATATCTTGAGGAGTTTGATCTAATTTACGATGAGCAAGAGCCTGATATCGTTATTTCAATAGGGGGAGATGGAACGCTCCTTGAGGCATTTCATCAATATAAGCATCGCTTAGCATTAACAAGCTTTGTCGGTATACATACAGGGCACTTAGGGTTTTATGCAGACTGGCAGCCAGATGAAGTGGAGAAGCTTGTTATCCATATTGCAAAAACGCCATTTAAAATTGTCGAGTATCCTCTCTTAGAGGTTGTGATTAGACATACAAACGATCAAGAGACAGAGCGCTATCTAGCGCTTAATGAGTGTACAGTTAAAAGTATGGAAGGTTCTCTCGTTATGGACGTTGAAATCAAAGGTGAATCCTTTGAAACCTTTAGAGGAGACGGACTATGTATGTCAACGCCTTCAGGCTCTACAGCTTATAATAAGGCGCTTGGAGGAGCCATTCTTCACCCATCTCTTGCATCTATTCAACTATCTGAAATGGCATCCATTAACAATAGAGTGTACCGTACAATTGGATCACCAATCGTTTTGCCAGAACACCATACATGTCTCTTAAAGCCTAAAAGTGAAGGAGATTTTCAGGTGACAATCGATCATCTGACCCTCGTTCAAAAGAAGGTCCAATCTATTCAATGCCGTGTAGCAGAAGAAAAAGTACGTTTTGCTAGATTCCGCTCTTTCCCGTTTTGGAAAAGAGTTCGAGAGTCCTTTATTACAGAATGAAAAGACCACTAGCAACGTTTTACGCCACAGCGGAGCACAACGAAATGTTGCTCCGCGATTTTTTGCGTCAACATGTAGGTATCTCGAGGAAGCGTCTGGCAGAGATAAAATTTGGTGATGGGGAGCTACTCATTAATCATAAGCAGGGAAGCGTTCGAGACAAGGTGTATGATGGAGATGTCATTACTATTGTTTTTTCTACAGAAAAGCCGAGTACTAATATTGAACCAACATATTTAGAGCTTTCTATTGTTTACGAGGATGATCATCTCCTTGTCATAAACAAGCCGTCCGGCATCACAACAATTCCAACTGACGATCCGTCTGTTCCTTCGATCGCAGCCGCAGTGCTGTTTTATTATCAAGAAATTGGCCATCAGGCGACGTTTCACCCAGTTAGTCGTTTAGATAAACATACGTCTGGCTTGCTCGTTATCGCAAAGCACAGTTTTATTCATGATCAGCTTCAAATAAGCACGATCAATAAAACATATTATGCGGTATGCGAGGGAATTTTACCGTTTATGTTTACTTCTATTCACGCACCAATTGGCAGAAAAACCACAAGTATTATAGAACGAGAAGTAAGAGCGGATGGAAAGGTTGCGACAACGCATCTTAAAAAGGTAGGGCAGAATAATGAATACACACGTCTTCGTTTATCACTAGAGACTGGAAGAACGCATCAAATACGTGTTCATCTAGCTTGGCTAGGTCATCCACTAGCTGGTGATACACTTTACGGAGCTTTAAGACATACAAGTGATCGGTATTTTTTACATGTAGAGGAGCTTCTTTTTAGCCATCCGATAACAAATGAATGCTTATGCGTAAGAGAACAACCTCCTGAGACATTCAGGGATCTGTGATGCAATAAAAGACGATCCAGTGAGGATCGTCTTTTATGTGTGTGCTAAAAATCAAATGGGAACTTCTCTTTGTAGCTTTCGTGAAAAGGTTGCTTGGATGGAACGCTTACGAAGGTAGCTTCAGGATATTGATAAGCAGTTAATTTATTACCAAATACACACCCCGTATCTATATTGACCGTGTTGCCGATAACTCTAGGCTCCATGACCGGTGTATGACCATACACGACCGTCTCCTCACCTTGAGGATAAAGAGATGGCCAATCTCGTCTTATTGGTCGTCCTTTTTCATCAAACTCTCCCGTAATATCTCCATAGAGGGCAAAGCGTTTAACCCGACCAGAGTTGCTGCCAATAAAATCGTAACGAATTCCGGCATGAGCTATGACGAGCTGGTTAAGCTTAAGGTAAAGAGGTGCAGATTCATAAAGCTCTTTAAACATCGTGGCAATGTTTTCGCGCTCTTTAGAAGGAATTGCGTGAAGCTCTTCAACGGTTGTTTCTAACCCATGAGTGATTTGGACTTTATTGCCTAAAAAATAGCGGTAGAGCTTATTACAATGGTTACCCGGGCAATATAGAGCAAGCCCATTTTTAACCCAAGTAGATACGAGTTTGATCGTCTCAATAGATTCAGGTCCACGGTCTGTAAGATCACCTAAAAAAATTGGTGTGCGACTTGAATTGTGTTGCAAAGAAGGCGTATCGTAGCCTAGCTTATGTAAAAGCTCAAGCAACTCTTCCTTACATCCGTGAATATCGCCTATAATATCGTACATGATGACTCCTTTCCATTGACGAAACACAGGGCATACGGTAATATTATGACCAGATACTAATACAACGTATACAGGAGGCGTTTCGCTTGCAAATAGATTTATCGAATAAAACGTTTGTTATTATGGGTGTTGCCAATAAGCGTAGTATAGCATGGGGAATTGCGCAAGCTTTGGATAAAGCAAAAGCTAATTTGATTTTTACATATGTGGGAGAGCGCTTCGAAAAGCCAGTTGGAGATTTAGTAGCAACTTTAGAAGGCGAGCATTCTATTTTACCGTGTGATGTTACAGACGACGCAGAGGTTGAAAAGGCATTTAATGAGATTAAGGCTCGCGCTGGAGTGATTCACGGTATTGCTCACTGTATCGCGTTTGCTAATAGAGAAGAACTTGAAGGCGAATATTTACAGACAACGAGAGAGGGCTTTTTACTCGCTCATAATATTAGCTCTTACTCACTAACGGCAGTAGCGAAAGCTGCTCGACCTCTCATGACAGAGGGCGCAAGCATCGTGACACTTACGTACTTAGGTGGCGAAGCTGTCGTGAAAAACTATAATGTCATGGGTGTAGCAAAAGCGAGCTTAGATGCTAGTGTGAAATATTTAGCCAATGATCTTGGACGAGATAATATTCGTGTGAACGCTATTTCGGCAGGACCTATTCGTACTCTTTCAGCAAAAGGAATCGGTGGTTTCAACGAAGTATTAAAAGAGATGGAAGAAAAAGCACCGTTGCACCGAACTGTTACTACAGAAGAAGTAGGTAACACAGCACTGTTCTTAATGAGCGGATTATCGAGTGGTATTACTGGAGAGATCTTACACGTAGACGGTGGTTACAACACAATCGGATTAATGATGTAAGAGCAAGCAAAAACCCCTTGATACATAAGGGGTTTGGAGCTATTAGGTCGCTATCCAATCAGTAAATATCACGGAAATATCACATAATATCTGATTTCAACTGGGAAAGGGCGTCTAGATGGAGTGATCTCACTTTATCCGAGGCGTCCTTTTTCATCTTCTTCGTGACATGTGTGTATATCTTCATCGTGGTCTCCATTTTCTCGTGGCCGACCCTCTCCATGATCGTTGCGATATCCACACCTGCCTCCGTTAGCATGCTGATATGGGTGTGACGCAGGATGTGAGGAGTAGCGTGTTTTGTGATGCTGGACTTCTTGATTAGTCGTTTCATACGCAACACAAGGTTTCCTTGCAAATATGGATAGCCGTCTTCTCGGCAAAAGACAAAGTTAGCGTCGTGATAGTCGTCTGTAAAGTGCATATACTTCATCTTTTGCTTTTGCTGGTCACGCTTAAGAGTAGAGAGCAATGACATGATCTCGGACTCTACTTGTATCGTCCTTACGGATCCACTTGTTTTAGGGGTCTCTAATACATAGATCTTCATATTGTTTCGCTCGCTAAAAATGGACTTCGTCACACGGATCGTATTCGCAGTAAAGTCCACGTCACTCCACTTTAACGCACATAACTCTCCAGTTCTCAGTCCCGTAAAGGCTAGGAGGTAAAACCTCTCTAAATCAAGGTTCAAGCCATCATGTCTTACAACCTCCAAAAACTCGCTAAGCTCATCTGTTTCTAGGTAGGCCTCATCGATATCATCGTTTTCTAAATCCTCTACAGTCTTACGGATCTTGGGCATCTTTATATCATCCGTAGGCTTTTTCTTGATTAGACCATCATTCTTGGCGAACTTAAATACCATGTTTGCTGTGATGTGTACGCCTTGGATTGTATTAAGTGCATAGTCCTTTGCTAATTTGTTAATCAGCGACTGATAACTAGCATGTGAGATCGAGCCAATAGCTTGAGAGCCTATCCGTTTAAATAGGATGTTCAATTCGTCCTCTCTTATTCGTATGGTCCCACGCTTCACGCCTGTCATGGCATAATTCTTTATCCACTCATCGGCTACCTCTTTAAAAGAGATCTTGCGTCCGATCTCCGTCCGATCCTCACCAGATAGTTTTAAGGCAGCTAGTGCATCAAGTACCTTTTGTTTCGCTTTAGTTTTCCCTTTGTCACGCCTCACAACCTGGCGCCTCTTGCCTGTAACCGGATCAGGAGGACCCTCGCCAGTACACTGCCAACGTTCTTCGCCGGACTTCGTCGTTATCTTGCGAATATACATAAATATCACCTCTTTATCACATACTACCGAAATATCACATATAAATATTTTCGAAATTAGAAAGTTACCCGTGCATATTGTTGTTGCTTTTGCTTGATGAACGTGAGCTTGTCCTCGACGTAGTGATGAGGGACCACGAAATCATCCGATAACGTATTAATGATGTCACAGTCATTTAGATCATATTGGCGCATCATCGGATAGGGCATAGCTGCGTAAAATTCAAAGTGACGTGCATCCCACTCCAAGTAGTTGCGTAGTTCGGGTGCTAAGTAATTAAATCCATCTGCCGATCGTAAGAGGTGTCCTAACTCGTGCATAAACTCCATCCTGCGCTGTTTACGGTCTACCCGACTATCTAATAGGATCGCCTTAAATCTCCCGTCACGGGCAAAGTGAGACGGTCTGTCTATATGTTTAATGTAGATGCGCAACTGCTTAGCGATCCACTCTTCGTTTATATCCTGCGCTCGGTATATACCCAAACGCTTATACATTTTAAATACATAGTCCTCTCTGTGCGTATGCGTGTACATTTTACCACCCTTTCAAGAACGTATGTTCGATTAAATGGTTAAAAGAAAAGCCCTTACGTGGGCTCCTCTATTATTCTACGCCTTCGATCGTCCAGATCGCTTGGCCTGATGTAAATGGGTTCTCGAAAATAAATTCGTATGTTTCTGATGCGTTCACGTCGAATGCTACTTCTCCGCGATTATCGCGTCCTGGTCCGATCTCTCCATCGAGTGATCCAGCCGCCTCAAGCATGATCGTTGGATCGTGTGTAAAGCTCTCGTCGTCTTGTACGCTCATTTGAAGGAACGTAGAAACGTTTGCTGCTTCGTCAGTCGTGTTAGCAATCGTCATATCTAAAACAAGGAAATGATCGTTAGATGGCTCTTCGAAATCTCCGCCTTGTGATGTATATGCATCGTTTAGTGTGATTTCTAAGCCGTCAAAGTTCATTGTATCTCCGACTGTAACTGTTTCTTCAACTACTTCTTCCTCTTCTGGCTCATTTGCCGGCTCGTTAGCTGGTTCCTCTTCATTAGAAGGCTCCTCGTTCACTTCGCCGTTTGTTGCTGTTTCGTTTACGTTTTCTGCAGCATTAACTTCATTTTCTGTTTCCACCTGTGAAACGTTTGACTCTCCACAAGCTACGAGTACAGTCGCCAGTGTAATAGCGCCTAACCCAAGTGACAATTTCTTCATAGTAAAACAACCCCTTTTTATAAATTACAAGCTAATGATAGCACAAATACCCAGTTATGGGTAAACAAAATAGGAAAATGTTTGCACAAATTCCTATCAATCGTCGCCGTTCTGCATTTGTCGACGCTTGGCTACGAGAAACTCAATGTGCTTTCTCATATCTTCTACGTCTTCCTCAGTCAAAAGTTCCCAATCTTTTATGTTATAGAAGCCAATGTCTATGCCTTGGTCAGATGCTTCTCTTACTAGTAGTTCGACGTTGGACAGTTTGGGTGGGTATTCCTCGTTTAATAAATAATCCATTGTTACGTCAAATAATGAAGAGATAGCTTGCAATTTATCAAAGTCAGGCTCGCGTTGACCTGTTTCGTATTTAGCTACAGTAGAGTAACTAATCCCAAGCTTATTGCCTAAATCTTCTCTAGACATTTTCTCTCGCTTTCTTAATTGAGTAAGTCGTTTACCGAAGCTCATAAGCATTACCTCTACTTTTTATATTGTTGTTTACAAGAATTATTTTACACTATATGTCCAACTATAAAAATATTTTGGACGAAATGTATAAAAACACTTGCAATTGGACGAAACGTCTAGTAAAGTAATAATCAAATAGGACGAAACGTCCAACGGAGGTGAGAGATGATGAGAGTCAAGTTACGACGTAAGCGCATCGAAAGTGGTCATAAGAACGTGAGAAACTTTGTTAAGGGCATCGGTATCTCCGAATCTTATTACTATAAGATCGAGCAAGGTATCCGCACTCCAGATATTGAGCTAGGTAAAAAAATTGCGGACAAGCTAGACAGCACCGTTGATGATATTTTTTTTGATGACGACTTGGACGAAACGTCCAGATTAAAACAGGAGGCGATCTAATGTCTGATCTAATTACATTTCAGTTTTCAGGTATTGATTTTAAAGCTTACACAGAAAATGGTGATATTTTCTTCTTATTATCTGAGGTTTGCGAAATCTTAGAAGTAAATCACAGAGTCGTAAAGCAAAGGATTTCCGATGACGTATGTTCAACATACCCCATCATCGATCGACTAGGAAGAGAGCAGTACGTTACTACTATTAATGAAGATGGTTTGTATGATGTCATTTTGGATTCTCGCAAGCCAATAGCAAAACAATTTCGAAAGTGGATCACATCGGAAGTCATTCCTTCTATTAGAAAGCACGGAGGTTATCTAACTCCACAAACAATAGAAGATGCCTTGTTGAATCCAGATACCTTGATCAATCTTGCTACTCAGCTAAAGACAGAACGAGCAGAAAAAGAGCAGTTATTAAAGAAACAGAAGAAAGACGAACCATTTACTAACTTTGGTAAAGCAGTATCCAACACAGACGCAGCTATCAATCTAGGAGCCTACGCAAAGCTCATTTATGACAAACACGGTGTCAATATCGGTCGCAATAAGTTGATAGCGTGGATGCGAGATAAAGGATACCTCATCAAATCGGGTCGAGAGAAGAACAACGCAAAGCAACAATATATCGAACAAGGCTTATTCAAACTTTCTCCCTCACTGATTCAACGCACTCAAGGTGATTACGAAAGAATGACCACACTGATCACCGGTAAGGGACAAGTTAAGTTTCTTCCTATCTTGTTGAAAGAGTTTAAGCAGGAGGTGCGTTAAGTGAACCTCAAAGAACGCAACAAATTACTAAATCTTCTTGAAACAATCGATCATGCGCACCAGTCAGAGGAGACAGTTTACGAGTTTGAGATAGTCGATCACAAAGGCACTCGAACTGAATACGGAGATAGAGAGTATTACCTTGAGTTCATTCTCGATATCACATACGAAGCACTGCATGAATTAGTAGATGAGGAAGAGTTTTGAGTTGCCCAAGATGCAACTGGAAACCGCAAGAGTGGCACGAGAATTGCCGCATTTGTAATTATCCTTTACGGGATTTTGGGAGATACAAACACGGCTTGCTCATGATAAAAGGAGGCGCGTCAGAGCGCAAGAGAGAGGAGGTAAAGCGAGATGCAGATCGGATTAAGCGAGGATGAGATCAAGCTAATTGCTGGTGAGGTTTCCAAACAACTAGCCCCACTCATTGTAGAGGAGATTAAGCGATCAAACGGTGTGAAGCATCTTATGAGCATTCCGGAGTTTATCGAGTACGTCGATATCTCACGGGCAAAGTGTTCACAGCTTATCAATCAAGCAGGATTTTACCCAGTAACGAGGGAGTTGGGTCGCCCTAAGATTGTGATGCCACTATTTTTTCAATGGTTGGAAGAAAACGCTGATCGTCGTAAAGAGTTTTCTACGAAACATGTCTTTAAAGCAATGTAATCAACCTGGGAGGAGGTCTTAAGTAAATCTTACTACGAAAGTGGTGGCATTTCTTTTCTCTTCTCGAAAAATTTCGTTTATCGAAAGGGAGTGCATGTAGATGGAACTAGATTTTGGCAAGGTGATGAGACAAGCGAGGGAGCGTGCCGGATTTTCGCAGGAACGAATGGCACACGATATGTATACCTCAATATCCGCAGTCAGCAAGATGGAGACAGGCAAGCAACGAATCGAATTGAGCATGTTTACAAACTGGATGCGTCACACAAACGCACAGGACTTAATGATAGCCGCGATGGTAGGCATGGATGTAACAACGATCCAACCGGTACTTGAGGCACTAACACGAATTGTAGGAGGGTTTATATGCGTCTTGTAAGAGTTTACGTAGAGATTAACGGAAAGTGTGAGGAACTAGATTTGGAGATTAATAGCTCGGCAGAAATCAGACCGGCTGTTAACCAGGCAGTGTTGGACAAGATCGGCAACATCGATCATCAGGTCATTGGCTTTGAGAGGGCGGTGTATCAATGACGGATGAGCAGGAAGAAATCATCTTACACTTGCTCGATGTGGTCACAGCAAAAGGTATTGTGTGGGTAGCGATCATCATTCCCCTATATATGATGTTCAGTTTTCTTAAGACATTTTAAGGAGGTGAGACACATGACAGGTACAGAGCTGGTTGGGCTTATAGACGATGCGATAAGAGAGGCAAAGATTGCTGCTAGCAAGACGGAAAACGTTATCCAAGAATTAGAAAGACTTAAGGAGTATGCAGGTGAAGTCGAGTATCGCGAAAGCGAACTATACCAAAAAAGATCCGCCCAGTAATTACACTACTGAACGGATCAAGGGATTGTTGCCTCTAAAGATATAGTCCTCTTTAGTATAGCACAACCCGAAAAATTAAACAAGTGGAGGGTTTATCCAATGAAGAAAATCAAATTAATCACAATGAAACTACGCAACTTTAAGGGCATTAAGCTCTTTGAACTACACGCCGACGGCGACAATGCTCGTATCTTTGGTGACAATGCGACAGGGAAGACAACACTCTTTGATGCAGCTATGTGGCTCCTGCTTGATAAGGACGCCAACAACCGCGCAGACTTCCAAATCAAGACGGTCGATGCCGACGGTAATGTGATCCACGGCTTGGAGCATGAGGTACTCGCATCATTTACCGTCGACAACAAGCCTCTTACACTCCAAAAAATCTATAAGGAAAAGTGGACGAAGAAGCGCGGCGCCGCAACATCCGAATTTACTGGACACACGACAGACTATCTCGTTAATGAAGTACCAGTCAAAAAAGGAGACTATCAATCCAAAGTGGCTGAGCTTATCGATGAGGAAACATTTAAGCTCCTGACCAATCCAGCCTACTTTAACGAACACCTTAAGCGTGAGCAACGCCGTGACATCCTCCTAGAGGTGTGTGGTGACGTATCGAATGAAGACGTACTAAACAGCAATGACAAGCTAAAAAAGCTGTCAGGACGCCTAGCAGAGCACACAATCGACGAGATCAAAGCGATCGTCAAGAGCAAGAAAAAGAAGATCAACGACGAGCTTGAGGCGATCCCGGTACGTATTGACGAAATCGATCGCACCTTGCCTGACATCGCAGGTCTTAAGCGAGAAAAGATCAAGGATGATATTGACGTTGTAGATGCCAAGATCGAGGCGCTAGATGATGAGGTCACACAGGTTCGAAACGGTAACGCAATTGCAAGCTATCAAAACGAGATCACGGAGTTGAAAGGCCAACTAACAAATTTAAAGTATGAGCACGGAGACAAAGAGCGTGCTGCTACATCGGATTTAAAGAAAGAGCTTAACGACAAAAAGGACAGGCTGTCTGATCTCCAAGCGCAACATAGTCGTTTAGTTCGCGAAATGGAATCGCTCGGAAATGATCGTAATTGGTCAAATCAAGAGCTCCAAAAGCTTCGTAACAAGTTTAGTGAGATCAACTCACAAGAGTATAAAGAAGAGTTTCATCATACTGGCGAGGATACATGTCCAACATGTGCGCAAGCATTGCCGGCCGACCAAGTCAAAGAAGCTCACGAGAAGGCAAAAGAAGACTACAACAAGCGAAAGCAAGCCTTTAACGCTAGTAAGTCTCAGCAACTTGAGGACATCAATGCACGAGGCAAAAGACTAAAAGTAGATTACCAAACACTTGAGCAACGTTACAAGGATGCGGACGATGCCGCCAAAGAAGTCGAGCAAAAGATCGGCGAGGTAGCAAACGATGTTGACGAGCTAAAGGCGCAACTTAAAGACAAGGAATCAAACCTCACGCCGTTTGAAGAAACGGAAGCATACAAGGAAAAGATGACCGAAATCAACGAGACGGAATTTACGTTAAACATGAACAAAGAGAAAGCAAATGAACAGATCGTAAAGCTTAAAGAGAATCGCCAGGAGCTTATCACAAAGCGTGACGCATTACGTGAGCAACTAGATATGTTAGATCAGCATGAGCGCGCACAGGAACGCCGTGACGAGCTTGCAGACCGTGAACGAACACTAGCATCCGAATACGAAAAACTAGAGCAAGAGGTGTATCTAGCGGACGAGTTTATCAAGGCAAAGGTTGCGCTCCTAGAGGATAAGATCAACAGCAAGTTTAAGATGGCGAACTTTAAGCTCTTCGAAACGCAGATTAATGAGGGAGTCAAAGAAACGTGTGAGACAACGTACAATGGCGTCCCTTACAGCAAGGGCTTAAACAATGCAGCACGAATCAACGTGGGCCTAGACATCATCGACACACTAGCCGAGCACTACCAAGTGTCTGCACCAATCTTTGTTGATAACGCGGAGGCAGTTACAAAGCTAATCGACATCGATGCACAACTCATTAGCCTAGTCGTGTCCGAGCAAGACAAAGAGCTACGAGTAGAAACACCAATCAAACAGGAGGCGGTATAGAATGGGAGACTTTTCAACTGGATTAGCAAAGGTAAGTAGCACGTACGCACCGATGATTGAGCGTCAATTAACAAGCAATGGTGTAAATATGGACGACTACTCAAAATCATGTGTCGTCAATGCTATTGCAGCTATTAACAACGTACTTGATACCAAAGGAATCAAATGGAACGACGCTGACCTAGATCAAAACAACCTAACGGACATTCTCTTGAAAGTGTCTGCTTTAAAGCTTAATGCATCATCTGATCCACGCGAGGTGTACTTTCAAACACGTAACGTCAAAGTGAAGGTTCCAGGGCAAAAGGACGCATGGAAGAAGCAAATCGAAATGGGGATTGAGGGCGATGGCAATGATGCCATCCTCTCTCGATTCGGTCGAGATGTGAAGCAAGTAGCACAAGTATGGCTGGTTCGTGAAGGTGATGCCTTTACCTATCCAACTTATACAGGGCTTGAGTTATCTCCACCATCTTGGTCGCCTACAGGCAAGGGCAAGGTGCTACGTGTTGTTTATCCGATCATCAAGACAAACGACGTCGTGGAATACCATATCGGAGAACGCGAGGACGTCGTTCGTAACCTAATCGCTCACATTAAAAACAACCTTATGAATGAAACGTTTGGGATTGCGAAAAGTCGATTCGATGCCAGCCCTAAGCAAAAGCAGGAAATTGACGCAAAGAAAAACGAGATCATGAACAAGGTAAAGGAAATGAGCTTAGATGACGCGCTAGATAGTGAAGATATTCAGCAATATATCAGCCCGGCATGGAAGGATCCACAAAGCCGTGAGTCTATGATCATCCGTAAAATGCGAAACAACGTTGTAAAGAAAATCCCCAAAGACTTTGCTACGTCATTTGCATCTATCCAGTACGAACGAGCTACGACAGACGAGTACACGAAACAAGTACAAGAAGACATCAGCCGCAATGCTAATCAAGCGTTTATTGACATTCCTCATAGTGAAGTAGATGACGATCCTACTCCAGATCCAGAACCAGAAGTGAAACCGCAAGCAGATCCACCTAAGCAAACGGAAACGATCGACGTGGACACTGGAGAAATATTCGATGCTCCGCAAAAAGATAGCAAGCATCAAGATATATACGATGACTTCGACAAAGCGCAGAACTCCGATCAACCTGGTCTAGGATTTTAATCATGATCATCAAGACATTAGCGACAGGATCAACAGGTAACTGCTATTACATCAGTGATGGCATTACCTCCATCCTGATCGAGGCAGGCATTCCGTTTAAGAAGATACAGCGCAAGCTAGATTTTGAGACTAGCAGTCTTGCAGGCTGCTTAATCTCACACGAGCATTTAGATCACTGTAAGGCGATTGAAGACGTCGCCAAGGCAGGCATCGACATTTACCTATCCCTTGGCACCAAAGAAGCGTTAGGAGCTACTGGACACCGCCTGAAAACGATCGAAGCAAAGCAACCCTTTACCCTTGGCACACTTACGATCATGCCATTCGAGGTCGAACACGACGTATCGGAGCCACTAGGCTTCTTGATCGCATCGAAGAATGGTGACAAGCTGCTGTTTGCATCTGACACGTACTTTGTTCGATACAGATTTAAAGGCTTAACACACATCATGGTGGAGTGTAATTACTCGGAGGACATCTTAGATCGAAACATCTCAACTGGACGTACGCACAAGGCACAGAAAAAGCGCTTGCTACGCTCACACTTTAGCTTAGACAACGTGAAGGAGTTTTTACTCGCCAACGATTTATCGAAGGTACAGGAGATATGGCTCCTACACCTAAGTGACAGCAACAGCGACGAGGAACGCTTTAAACGTGAGGTGCAAGAGGTCACTGGCAAGGTGGTGTACGTACCTTGATGTACAAGATCCCCATCCCACAACCCATCATCAACATTGCATCGACAAGCGAAAACAAAAAGGCAGTCTACGAGGCGTTTGTAAAAGCGTACTTGAGACGTAATCACAGCGACATGGTACTGGTCGAGATTAAGCAAAGAAACGCTATTTGTGAGAGGAGAGAGGGCAATGAGAGAGCATAAATATCGCTTTTGGAAAGATAACACAAAAGAAATGCTAGATCTAAAACAAGTATTAAGATATTTGGTCGATATCGTGACAGTTTTTGAAGGTAAGTATGACAACTTTAAACCATTACAATACACAGGATTAAAAGACAAGAACGGCGTGGAGATTTACGAGGCAGATGTTGTAACATTCAACGACTTTGATTCATTGCGAACAGGAGGTCTAACAAGCGACTGCATTATTACAGGAAAAGTCGTATTTGCATACGGTATGTGGATCGTAAAAAGCAATGATAATGAACACGATTTGTACCAAGCTCTAATTAATGACGAGGAGTTTGAAGTCATCGGAAACATCTACGAGAATCCAGAACTACTATTACTGGAACAGTCCAATGGCTAACAACCGCAAACGAGGCAGAAAAGGCGTGCTGCTGTACAGACGTGAGGGAGATCACAAAGTTTGGCTGTATGAGCAACTTCGTAAGGACGAGCTAAACGCAAGGCGTCGGCAAGGCTGGCGAGAGGTTAAGTAAGTAACAGCAACGAGGGGATGAGCAATATGGCGAAATTTAGAAAGGTACACACCGACTTTTGGAACGATGTCCGAGTCGTAGAGGAGATGACACCCGAGGATAAATACTTCTTTCTTTATCTGCTGACGAATCCGAAAACAACGCAGATTGGTATTTATCAGATCACAAAGAAGCAAATAGCCTTTGACACTGGATATTCAATGGAGAGTGTCAATGCCCTTTTAGATCGTTTTACTCGCCACCATAATTTAGTGATTTATAACGAGGAAACGAGAGAGCTTGCTATCAAAAATTGGGGCAAATACAACCTTGATCGTGGAGGTAAGCCAGTAATCGACTGTGTGAACTCGGAATTGAAAGAGGTCAAGGACAAATCTCTCATTCCGATCATCGCAGAAAACGTAGAACGCAGAGATATCAAGGCTTTGTACGATACGTACCACGAGTCGTCCACGAGTCGTACCACGATAAGGGGACAAGAAGAAGAAAAAGAAGAAGAAAAAGAAGAAGAAAAAGAAGAAGAAAAAGAAGAAGAAAAAGAGGCAGTGTCGAGCATCGTAAATTTTTGGGATGATAACGACTTTGGATACAACAACGTACATGGAAAAAACCAGTTGTTGTCGTGGTTGGATGACTCTAGATTTAAGAATCCATCTGAAATGATTCTTGAAGCCATGAAAATAGCATGCTCGAATAACAAACGTTACTTGAAATACGTCGAGGGCATCCTCAAGAACTGGAACAACGAATCCTTGCTAACTCTCGAAGAGGTCAAGGCGAATGACAGGAAGGGGGCACATCATGGACAGCCTAAGCCAAGTTACGCAGGATATGACTTTGATGCAGCGCAAACAGATGACCTCCCTTTCTGACGAGAGGTGTCCTAACTGTAAGAAATACATGCACTACCGCGATGACAGCGTCTTTTGCTTCTACTGCGAAGAGATAGCGCTAGAGGACAAACGACTAGAGGAAGAGGCTAAGAACATGATCCACCGTCGCAAGCTACTAGAGTCCTCACGCATGTTTGACGATGCGAGCTTGATAAACGATCGGCTTAAGGTGGCGACATTCGATAACTACCATCCCGAAGAAGACGACTTGAAGAAAGCCAAACGCCACTGTGAACGTTACGCCGAAAACTTTAGCTTTGATAACCCTGTGAATCTGCTGCTAATGGGTAGCTACGGTACTGGCAAGAGTCATCTAGCCGTATCGATCGTGAAAGAGCTCGTGGATAAACGAATTAACTCGATCTTTATATCGGTGCCAATGCTGATGACCAAGATCAAGAGTACGTTCAATCGCAACAGCGACGTCACCGAGCTTAGTATCTTACGCACGATCCAAGAGGTGGATTGTCTTGTTTTAGATGACATTGGCGCTGAGCAGACTAAGAAAGCAAAAGATGACGAGGTAACGTGGGCTGTGTCGAAGCTTTGGGAGATCATTGATGGTCGCGCAGGTAAGCATACAATTTACACGACGAACTATGATCCCGAAGGACTGGGCAAAATTTTAGGCGCTCGAAACTTTAGCAGAATGATGGAGGGCATCTATCCAATCAAGATGTACGGCAAGGACTACAGGCTTAAGGCGTTTGAAAAATAAGGAGGATTGACCTTGAAAACAGGAGTGGCAATAACCAATACAGCTATTTTTGATGAAACACAGATCAGAGAAGGAAACATCATCGAGGTTGCTGTTGTCCATAACATGTCAGGAAGCACGATGGTTACGAGCAAGTATCTCATTCTAAATGTGAATGAAAAAGAATTGCTTGTCATGGGGATTAAATCAAAACGTGGTGATACAGAGTTCGAACACAGCAAAATCAAGATTAATCAGCTTTATAACCATCAAGCTGTTTATAGGTTAAAGATTACGAGCATCCAAACAGGATTGATCTAAACGAGGAGGAATGACAATGAACTTTGCACACGACTTACGCACGGCTAGGGATACATTTCTTCAAGAACAAGCGAGAGAAGTAGTTGAACAAAAACAGATGGAACTGATATTTACAGCTAAAAAAGGTTTTACGCAACAAAAATTTACTATTTCAGAAGACCTAGAATACATGAGGTCACAAGATTTTGCCAACATCGTAGAAACGTTTTTAGATGGCGTCAAGGTGCGGTATGAAGTGAGAGAGGAAGAGATAGGCGCTTTCTTTAGGATCACTAAACCACAGCATTACCTCGTATTCGACTGGTCGGAGGAGGACAAATCATGACACTACAAGTTGGGGATTGGGCGCTAGTAGAAGGTTTAGGAATGGTACGAGTTTTAAATATATATCCATCAATAGCAGAGAAATCATTGCATGTGACTGGAGAGAAGGAAGTGTTTAAATCAACACACATTGCTAATGTGCATGCACCTAACATCGGCTGTGATGTGAATGTGGATTATGGAGACCTAAAACCAATTAAAAAAAATTCAGAATTAATACAGGTTGGAAATTTTTATCATCATCCCACAAAAGGAAAAGTAAAAGTGGTAAGGGTTGTTGCTGATGTAGATGTGCTTTCTGATGGCACTTTTTGGAGCGTAGACGCAGACAGTTTGAAGCCAATTGAGGAGGGCGAGTAACATGAATCAAAACATCGAGCTAATTGCAAAGGTATGTCACAGCGTCAACAAGGCATATTGCGAGAGTATCAACGACTTTTCACAGGTGGATTGGGAGGATGCTCCAGAATGGCAAGTTGATTCTGCTATCAACGGTGTGAAGTATCACCTAGAAAACGACGTAACGCCCGAGCAGTCACATGAGAGTTGGTTAAAGCAGAAACTAGAAGAGGGTTGGGTGTATGGCAAAGAGAAGGACGCTGAGCTTAAAACACATCCATGCATTATGCGATATGACGAGCTGCCGAAGCGACAGCAAGCAAAAGACAAGCTATTTAAGTCAGTCGTAGATAGCTTTAAAGGTCAGCAACATGTGTAACTGCAACGGAGAAGGCAGACGCTACGAGGTTGACGGGTCGGTCATGATCGTCGCCCCTTGCCCTGACTGTCCGCCAGACGTGAGAGAGGCACGGAAACAACGGTCAAAGGCACGCATTGAGAGGTTGCTCCAGGAGGCACGAGCAAAAATGAGGAGGGAGTCACATGTATCTTAGCAAGATGGTCGAGCATAAACAGATCGTCGATGAGTTGCATTCAAAGGGATTCTACTACAGCGAAAATGGGAGATCGCTAGAGTCGCTTAAACTGTCAGAGCTTAAGAGAGAGCAGGTACGACTACCAGAGTTACGTGAGGTGGCTGAGAATGCTTGAAGAGGCGAACATCGCAAGTATCGAGCGTAAGCACATGATTAGAGAGTTTGGCACAACGGAATTACTCTTCGATGGGATGGATTTAGCGTTCAGTGTGTCAGAATTAGCCGAGATTCGTCAATTATGGGTTGAGGGTTATACTACCATTCAAATCGCAAAACGTTTGAACAGGGACAAAAATGAGGTGTTTCTCGCGGTATTTCACTTGTCGTTTAAAAACAGGAAAGATCGCAAGGACAACATCGTGATGAGAGTGCCGCAACTGAGAGGTGATGACGATGCCGGTGCTACGGGATAAAGGAGATCGTTACAGACCAGTCGTAACCGTCGCTAAAGCTAAAAAGGGAGTACCTACGGTCGTGGAGATCAGTGGGCAGCGCTATACATTAACGCATCCAGATCACAAGAGGGGTGCGCAGGAGATTAAGAGGAGGGCGAAGTAGTGAATCTAACACCATTGTTTGAGGTACAACGGAAGCTAGATGACAAGATCGTGCAGGAGAAAGGCTTAGAGGGGCAAGATCTTTTGCCTGAGAAGGTACTGGCATTACTTGTGGAGCTTGGTGAATTAGCTAATGAGTGGAGAGGTTTTAAGTTTTGGTCGGAGGGTCGGGAAGCTAGAACAGAATACGTTTGTAAGTTCTGTGAAGGTAGTGAGTTAGTATCGACAACAGCAGAATTTGGAAACGAAGAACAGGGTTTTGATCTTTATGAAGTAGATGTCAGTTGTCCAGTTTGTGATGATGTTAATACAGATAAAAACCCACTCCTTGAGGAGTACGTTGACTGCTTGCATTTCATCTTGTCAATCGGTAATGACTTACAGATAACAGATTATGAAGTTTGGACGCATGCTGATACACACTACGTTAGACACCAATTCACAGAGGTTTTCGACTCGGTCACCACATTGAATCTGTTAATCAATCTAAACGATAAGAACATTCAAGTTGTTTACGAGGTTTTAGTAGCTAGATTCCTAGCTCTTGGAGAAATGCTCGGCTTCACATGGAAGCAGATCACCCAAGCCTACATGGAAAAGAATCGCGTGAACCACGAAAGGCAAGCTAATGGCTACTAAAGGCTACCGCAAATACAACGCTAAGAAGATCACCATCGGCGACATTGAGTTCGACAGCCAGACAGAGGCGCTCTACTATCAGGAGCTACGCAGAAACAAGCTAGTAAGCAAAATAGACCTACAGCCTGTCTATCAGATTATCAACCCGTACAAGGTCACCTGTAAGCGCTGTGGGGGTAATGGATCGACACTTAACACGAAGACAAGCAATTACAACAAATGTCGACTGTGTCAAGGTGCAGGAACACGGAGCAAACCAGGATCTATCTACACCGCAGATTTTAAAGTGACGTATGTGGATGGTCATGAGGAAGTGATCGACGTCAAAGGGGGGCCAGTAAGTAAGGACTTCCCTCTACGCAAAAAGTTGTTCGAGCTGAATACTGGCATGGAGCTAATCATTGTCCGCATGGATAAGCACAAGGGATGGATACGAAAATAGGAGGGCTTGCTATGAAACAAGTTAGAGTCATCAAATGCATGTCGCCACACGCCTCAGATTGTATCGTTTATCAGGCTGATCCAGAGGAGCTACAGAAGCGATATCCTCGCCGAGTGCGACCGCCTGACGAGCAGGAGGAGATTGACGCAAAGATGATGCAGCTAAAGATCAGTTATGAGTTGAGTGATAAGAGTCGGTATCGGTATTAGAGGGAGGTAGGTCATGGATAGAGGCGAAACGCTCGAACGACTTCGCGAGGAATATAAATCTATTTACGACGTCGCCTTAAATTTAGCTAAAGGTGGATACTTTGGACAAGTCACAATAGCGTCGTTAGAGGTAGAGGAAAAGAACGAACGGCATCCCATGAGAAAGAAGCAATTACAAAAACAGATTCAGAAAATGAAGTTAGAAAAGCGTAAAAACAAACGTTAGTGCGCATAATCGACATTTAGCGAAGGAGAGATAGTCATGAAAAGTTTTAACTGTGAGGTAGAACGCATCGATGAATTTATTGTAAGCGTAGACGAGTCTTTATTCACCGAAGAGTATATGGAGGCTTTTAGATCAGTGTATTTCGATTATTACACTATTGAGGAACATGTAGAGCACATTGCCAATATGCGTGCTAGATTCGGAAGACGACATATTGAAGGCTATGGCATCCCTCTAGAAAACGGAAAAGTACCGTATTGGGCTAAGAACCCAGAGGAAGTAAATCATCACATCAACATCGTTGTTGTTGCTGAAGATCATCATTGTGAAGTGGACATTACAGAAAAGTAATATTAAGACATATTATACGAAATTAAAAGGAGAGATAAATATGGAGGATGCTACAGAATATATCAAGATAAATTATCAGACTACAGAAAATAGATGTGGCTGCTGTAATCAGTTTTTAGAAAAACCTATAGTGGAGGATAAAACTTTCGAATTTAATAAGAAAGTATTGCTTGATTGGGAGGACTGGAAAAACCTTGAGTATCAGCATGATTTTGAGTACCAAATTGAATATCACATTCTTGAAGTTCTTAATGACTACACTAACTTGGACAATAAAAAGTTTTACATTCCTGAAGAAGAAACTAGTAAGCTCAGAAACTATATCTTAGAAGCGCTTAATATAAACTACCCCGATAAAATTTAACACACATTAACCCCATTATGTGCAGTAAAGGGAGGTGAGGCAGTGGATCAAATCGCAGAATACATTGACCGAGTGTTAGAAGCGAAAGCTATCGATCTATTAATTGAGCACTCTGATTTAGATGGTGATGTACTATCTTGGCTAAAGTCTTGCGGTGATAGACAGCAAAAAGTATCAATGTTTAATAAAGCCAGAGATCAGGGCTATGTATTGAAAACAACTATGGAAACGGAGTTAGACTTAAACGGCACTGACATTAAAGTGATTAACACTCACAAAGTCATGCTCAAAAAAGACGGCAAACTCTTGGGCACTCTTTAAACACAAAAAACCGCCCCTCTCAGGACGGTCCACCTACCGTTATTCTAGCACAAAACACTCTGGGAGGGGTTAAGTATGACAAAGATTAAAGCAAAGAGATCCACATTTAGGCACGTTGAGGGCGAGTGGAGCGATTACTATAAGACAATCCAAGAGATCAGAGACCTACGAGAAGAAATCGAGACCCCTTACCAAGAGATTGACACAAATACAGGTGGCGGACGATCAGGCTTTATCTCTGCGCCAACAGAGAGGACAGCTATTAACCTGATCGCCAGCCGTAAGCTACAGCACCGAGAAAAGATTGTTGCAGCTATAGAGGAAGTGTACAACGCCTTGCCAAAGGACCACAAGAAGCTTGTGCAAGTCAAATATTGGGGGCGTGAGAACCTTAATTGGGATGGTGTCGCTAACAGGTGTCACGTAAGTAGGAGACAGGCGATCGTATGGCGTAATCAGATCATCCAGGCGACGATTGAGGTGTTAGGTTGGTAAAGACTGCACTTTTTGCTCGTTAATCTGTTGTAATATAGTACCATGGAAGGCTGGTCGGCTAGGTATGTACCTATCTCGTTAGACCAACCGAATAAGGCAAGACCGAAAGCCATCTACGACATCGTGGGTGGCTTTTTACGTTGCTATCAGGGCACATTGATTGAGACACATAGAGCTCAGCCCTGATAGGAGGGTAAAACAAATAGATAAGGAGTTGAAGGTGAGATGTAATGATAAAACTGAGGGAAAAACAGAAACGTTTTGCTGAAAAGTACATCGAGCTTGGTAATGCTACGCAGGCTGCTATTGAGGCTGGTTACAGCAAGAAGACAGCGAAAGAGACTGGATATGAGAACCTCACCAAACCTCACATTAAGGCTTACATCGACACTCGACTCGCAGAACTGGACGAAAAAAGAGTCATGAAAGCAGATGAAGCGCTTGAGTTACTCACAAAAATAGCAAGAGGCGAGCTGAGTGATTCGGTCGTAGTGAGTGGAGGTTGGGGGTACGAGGTAATTAACAAACCGCCAGATATAAACCAACGTAAGGACGCTGCTAAAGAGCTTCTCAAACGCTACCCGATGAATAAGATGGACGAGCTAAAAGAACGCCTGTTAGAAGCTCAAATAACGAAGACTGAGGCAGAAACCAAGAACGAAGAAGCAGGGACACGAACGATCATCATTAACGATAAGGATGCGATGAGGAGGGCGATGGAAGATGATAGCTGAGCGAACAATTAATATTATGGAGCTCATGAATCGCAACTTCTACTCGTTCTGGCTAAATGATCGACCGAACAGCATTTTGTCTGGTGGGCGTTCAAGCATGAAATCATCTGTCATCTCGTTAAAGCTCGTGACGGACTTCTTGGGCGATGACCAAGGCAATGTTGTTTGCTTGCGTAAGGTTGCGAAGTACTTGAGTGGATCCGTGTACGAACAAATAAAGTGGGCGATTTATATGTTGGGCGTCGAACATGAGTTTTTCTTCGGGCGCTCGCCTTTGGTCATTAAACACAAGCCCACAGGCACAGGGTTTTACTTTCACGGGGTTGATGATCCACTAAAGCTAAAGTCTATGAATATCGCAAAAGGCTACTATATGGCGTTGTGGTACGAAGAGTTAGCAGAGTTTTCGGGCGTTGAGGATATTGACGTAGTCGAAGATACGTTCATCCGTCAGGATCTAGGCGATGGTAAGCAAGTTAAGATTTATTACAGCTACAATCCACCAAGAAACCCTTATTCGTGGGTGAATCAGTGGAAGGATAGCAAAGTAAACGATCCTAGTTACTTTTTGCACCATTCAACCTACATGGATGATGAGAAAGGCTTTTTATCAAGTCAGTTGCTCCGTAAGATCGAAACCTACAAGGGTAATGATTATGATTACTGGCGATGGATGTACTCGGGAGAAGTCATAGGCCTTGGTGATACGGTCTACAACATGGCTCACTTTCATGAAATTGATGAGTTACCTAAAAACGATGATATTATCATGGTCGACTTAGCGATTGATACAGGACACCAAGTGTCTGCGACAACGTATCTGGCGCTAGGTTTAACGAAGAGGCGTAATGTCGTCTTGTTGGACACTTACTACTACTCGCCAGCTAACAAGGTCGAGAAAAAGGCTCTAGTGAGTTTAGTAATGACCTAGCTGAGTTCACGAAGAAAATACGAGAAACGTACCGTAAACCGATTGACCAGCAAACGATCGATTCGGCTGAGGGTGCGCTTAGAAACCAGTATTTTAAGGATTATGGCGTTCGGTTACATCCAGTAGCGAAGAAAAAGAAAGTAACAATGATCGAAAACGTACAAGACCTACTTGCGCAAGGTCGTTTTTTTATGCTAAATACGAGCAACAATCAAATAGTTAAAACGGAGCACGAACGATACCAGTGGGATGCAGATACCTTGCAGAGTGACGATCCCAAAGTTATCAAAGAGGACGATCACACTTGTGACGCTTTGCAATATTACGTGATGGATAACTTACGTAAGTTAGGACTTAAATTTTAAGGCGGTGAGACTATGTTTGCAAACGTCGTATCAAAGATAAGGGGGTGGCTGCACAAGATGAAGCTCATTAAAAGCGTACAAAAGATCACGAAGCGTGAGGACGTTGTCGCAACAGAAAAGTTTTACGATCACATAGACGTATGGCGTCAGCTCTACCAAGGGCATTACAGCGAATGGCACGATGTTCGATACCATACGCTCAACGGGGAGCAAAAACGTAAAATGAAGACGCTCAACCTGCCTAAAGTGCTCTCACAGGAGATGGCGACGCTCGTATTTAACGAAAAGTGCGATATTAGCATTGATACTGGTGAGGGTGCGTTTGCGGACAGTGTGAAAGACGTCTTAGAGGCAAACGGTTTCGACAAACACTATCAAAACTACCTCGAATACATGTTTGCGATGGGTGGCATGGTCACAAAAGTGTATGTCGAGGACAAGGAGATCAAGATTAGCTATGTATCTGCTGAGTGCTTTGTGCCGATCACTTACAACGGTCGTACCGTCACAGAGGGCGCCTTTTTAACCGTTACCACTCATAAAGACTACAAATTTACGCTTGTGGAGTCTCACTTATGGATTGATGGTAACTATACGATCCGTAATGAGCTGTATAGAGACGCTAAAGGCAGTAAGGACTTAGGAACACTCGTACCATTATCAACGCTCTACGAGGATTTAGAGGACGAGGTCGTTATAAAGGACATGAGCCGTCCGATGTTTGTCTACACGAAGCCCAACATCGCCAATAACATCGAGATCGACAGCAACATGGGTATCTCGCTATTTGCCAATGCGTTAGACACGATCCATACGATCGACGACCTAGTCGACTCGTTTTACCGCGAGTTCAAGCTTGGTAAAAAGAAGATTATCGTAGGAGCTCAAGCGATCAAACACCATATAGATGCAGACGGTGATAGCAGACAGTACTTTGACACCGACAATGAGGTGTACGAGGCGTTTAACTTTGGTGATGCATCCGAAGACATGATAAAAGAGATCAATTTTGATTTGCGAGTAAACGAGCACATCGAGGCGATCAACGCGCAACTAGAGATCTTATGCTTGCAGACTGGTTTTAGTCCTGGGACGTTTACGTTTGAAGCTACTGGACTTAAGACGGCTACGGAGGTCATCAGCGAAAACAGCAAGACCTATAAGACACGTTCTAGCCACATCACACTGATTGAGGAGGGCATAAAGGAGCTCATCGCAACGATCAAAGATGTGGCTGCTTTGTATAACATCTTTACTGGACCAGACAAATACGAGGTTAAGGTAAACTTCGACGACTCTATCGCAGAGGACCGATCAACAAATGCCAGCTACTGGACGTCACTCGTAGGATCTGGACTAGCATCGAAGCTCCAAGCGATCCAAAAGGTGCAAAAGGTCACCGAAGAAGAAGCGATAGTGATCTTGGAGCAAATTGCGAAAGAGCAGAACGCAATGCAAGATGCTGAGGTTTTTAATAACGAGGACTTGGAGTGATCTAAATGGCACTCACACCGCAACAGCTACAAAACAGCGCGAAGCCAGTAACAGACATCTACAGTGGCATTGAGCTTGCAATCATGATTAACATTGCAGAGCGTTTAGGTTCTACGATCGAGGAACTACAGGACAATCCTGCGTTGTGGCAGTCTAACCGATTCGGTGAGCTTGCGGAGTTTTACCAACGACAGCGACGGTTTATCATCGCCCAAGCGCCAAAAGCTGAGAGAGAGCTTCGGCAGACGTTAAGCAAGACGGCGCTAGATCATATTGAGATAGGCGAAAAGGCGTTGCAGGAGGCATTTGACAAAGGGATTGTGCCAGTGTCGCCAGAGAGGCTCCGAGACGATCCGCAAATGCTCTCTATCTTGTCTAGTTACCAGCAACGAGCACGAAGTGACCTCAACATGATTAACACGTCCGTTTTAAACGGCTCACAGCAGGTATACCGCAACATAATCAGCGAGACGACCTCTAGGGTGCTGACAGGACAAATGACAGCAGATAGAGCGATACGATCGACGCTGTCCAAGTGGTCGGACAAAGGTATACCAACCCTGACTAGATCAGATGGTGCCACGCTATCAGCCGAGGGCTATGTAAGCATGATCGTCCGGTCCGTTACAAACGACGTTACAAACGATATGCAAATGACGCGTATCCAACAGTACGGCAACGACCTCATCGAGGTGTCGAGTCACATAGGAGCAAGACCACGGTGCGCACCTTTCCAAGGGCGCATTTTTTCGTTGTCTGGAAATAGCAATCGTTACCCTGCATGGTCCTCTACCAGCTACGGAGAGGCGGCAGGGTTGTTAGGCGTTAATTGTGGCCATCAAATCTATCCGTTTTTTGAGGGATTGAGCGTTGCGCCAGAGCCACCAAAACAAACAGCCGAGCAAAACGCAGAGGCCTACAAAGAGAGTCAACGTCAACGCCAGCTAGAGCGTGACATACGCAAAGCTAAGAACCGTCAAGACATCTTGGCCGCATCTGGTGACGTGGTAGGCGCAGAGCAAGCAAGAAAGCTTATCAGACAGAGACAGGGACGTATGCGTGGCTTTATTGATGAGTCGGGGCGCACGAGACGCTACGGCAGAGAACAAATCCAAAGGAGTGTTTAACCATGCTTCAAATTCAAGTGAAAGTCGCTGACATGGAGCCTGTTAAAGAGATTATGCATCAACTTAGCGACCTGATAGAGCAAATAGAAATTTCGGAGTTTAAGGATGAAAACGGAAACCAGTTAAAAACGAACTTTCATTATCAAAAAATCATTGAAGGTATCAAAGAGTTGGAGGGACTAGCAGATGAATAAAACACTATTTTTACCACTCAACCTACAGTATTTCGCTGAGGAACCAGCAGCCGAACCACAAGCTCCGGGCGCGGGCGAACCAACCCCGGAGCAACCAACGCAAGAGGATCAGAGCCAGTCGCAAGAGCCAACGGAGAAAGGGGGTGAACTAAGCGCTGACGAGGCTAAGAAGATGGCAGAGGCGGAGTTTTTGAAGAGTTTAGGGGTTGATAACTTCGACACGCTCAAAAACACGCTAGCCAAGCACAAAGAGTGGGAGGAAAGCCAGAAAACGGAGTCTGAGAAGCTCAACGACAAGCTAAAACGTTTGAGTCACAGCTAACAGAGAAGGACCAGACGTTGACAGACTTGCAGGCGGAGAATGCAGCTATTCGTAGTGGAATCACAGACGACAAGAACTTAAAAGCCGTTATGACACTCGCTAAATCGATGGTATCGGACGAGTTAGATATCGCCGGTGCAATCAAGCAAGTCGTAGAGGACTACCCACACTTTGCCGGATCGTCAGCAGAGGAAGAGAAGAGCCGACGTTTGTTCAAGGTAAGCATAGTAAGCAACAGCTGACCGATGAAGAGAAATTCATGCAGGCATTTAAGTAATTCGCACTTATACCACATTTAATTATTAGGAGGAATAACACATGGCAGAATTAAATTATGCTGAACTGTATCAAAAAACGCTCGAACAGAAATTTAGTAAGGAACTTATGTTTGTGGAGCTTTACAACTCTCCAAACAACTCTCGTATCCGTTTTACTAACGCAAAGACAATTCAAATTCCACGCATTGATGTAACAGGTATGACCGATACGAACCGTGACGCGATTACAGGATTCACACGTAAGGTTGACAACGATTGGGAGACAAAGACACTAGATCACGACCGTGAGTTTAGCACATTTATTGACCCAATGGACGTTGATGAGACAAACGATGCTGTAACAATCGCAAACACAACTCGTGTATTTAACGAGGAGCAAAAGATCCCTGAGATGGACAAGTACATGGCATCCAAGTTATATGCGGAGGCTACTGGCTTCGGTGTGACGCCAGTAACTACTGCTTTATCGGAGGCTAATGCTCTACAAATCTTTGATCAGATGATGGAGGATATGGATGAGGCAGAGGTACCTGCTGAGGGTCGTATCTTGTATGTTACTCCTGTCACGTACACAATCCTTAAAAACGCTGAAAAGCTTGAGCGCACTATCCAAGTGCAAGCCAATAACGGAGCTATTAACCGTTCTGTTCGTTCCCTTGATGATGTACAACTTAAGCGCGTACCGTCCAGCCGCATGAAGACGGTCTATGACTTTACAGTTGGCGCTGTTGCGGACGATGAAGCAGATCAGATCAACATGATCCTAGTGCATCCACGAGCTGTACTGTCTCCTATGAAATATGAGCAGGTGTTGCTAGGTGAACCTTCCGCGCTTTCTAAAGGGAAGCGAACGTACTACGAGCGCTCTTACTGGGATGTATTTGTGTTTGAGCGCAAGGCACCAGCTGTAGCTTTTCACACAACACCATCTGCAGAAGAAGAGGAATAAGAGGGCGCATATCGCGCTCTCTATTAATTTGAGGAGGTATCACACATGGCTAAAGTAAAAAAGGGCAATAAAGTCTTGCACGTAGACGATAAAGCAGTAGGTAGCTACTTAAAACAAGGTTTTGATCTGATTGGCGATAAAGGTGAAGTCGTTAAGCGTGCTACTGGCGGTAAATCCATTTCGGCTGCGGAGTATAACAAGGTCGTTGAGGAAAATGAGCGACTAAAGAAGCAGAATAGCCCGAATGCAGACCTCGAAAAAGAGAATGATGCTCTTAAGAAGCAAATCACAAAGCTACAAAAGGAAAAAACTGACGCTGAGGCTAAAGCAAAGGCAGCAGAGGAAGCTAAGACAGACAAATAGGAGGTGTAGGCAATGCCTTACATCGACGCAGATTACTACAACGATGAGTTTATGGGTACGCCGGTAGATGAGGCTGACCTACCGCGATTTATCCGACGTGCCAGTGACACGATCGACATGGTGACAAGGTATAAGATCAAAGACTTTGACACCCTAACAGACTTGCAAAAATCGCTTGTTAAAAAGGCGGTTGCGTCACAGGTAGAGTATATCGAGATAGCAGGGGGCGTAGAGGAGTTACTTGGTGACAATCTGCAATCCGTTACGGTAGGTAAGTTCTCGGCAGGTAAAGGGCAAGCATCACAAAATAATGGGGTGCAACTTGCACCGGAGGTGATCCGATATCTCGGGCCGACAGGTCTGTTGTACGCAGGAGGAGTGAGGGCATATGGCGCGACCGATTCCGAAGCGATTACTCCCCCATACTATTGGGTATAAAAAGTA
Source organism: Paenalkalicoccus suaedae (assembly GCF_006965545.2). Lineage (NCBI taxonomy): Bacteria > Bacillati > Bacillota > Bacilli > Caryophanales > Bacillaceae > Paenalkalicoccus > Paenalkalicoccus suaedae. The sequence continues at coordinate 2,297,868 of NZ_CP041372.2, read as the reverse complement.
TCTTGGTAAAGGCAGAGAGGGCATTGAGTATGCGGAGGAGCAAGAGATCAAGCACGTCCGCATGGAGCCCTCATCCTCTTTAACTCGTGATAATAACGGTCAAGAGGTGCTTAAGCGCTCAACACTCTTTATCGATGCTCGTAACTCCGATCCAGTAATCAAGATGAGTGAGCAAGACATCGTGGTCTTTGACGAAGACGAGTACATCGTAAACAAGGTTGATTCGTTATACGCTAGGTCGTCCAATGTCCATCACTATGAAAATGAGATGATCTGATGAAAGCGCGAGTGGATTTTAACGCAGCAAAAATAAAGGCTAAGGCGTCAGGTGCAAAGAAACAAGCCCAAATGGTACTAGATAACGAGGTTGTTAAAGGCGGTAATAAGTTTATCCCATTCGATCGAGGTGATCTAGCGCAATCAGGGATACGAATGACGAACCCCGGATCTGGCAAGGTGACGTGGCAAATGCCTTATGCTAGGAAACTTTACTACAATCCGCAGTTTAACTTTAGCAAGGATAAAAATTCTCAAGCTGGTGGATTGTGGTTTGAACGCGCAAAGTCGCAAGAGTTACCTGCTTGGTTACGTATCACAGAGGCGGCATTCAAAAAATTCTTTTAGGAGGTGACGCATGGATTTCTTAGACCGAGTCATTGATGCGATGGAGGCTGATTTAACGCTGTTTGACATCGTAAGGATTGGCAACTTAGATCCTGACAACAGCATTGCAATCAGGCAATTTCCGACGTCACCCGGCACAAGGTTTTTTGATAACAGCCGTGATGATACGTTTGGGATTCAGGTACTCGTAAAGCACGCTAACGGTACCACAGCACGAAACACTATACAGTCGATAACAGATTACTTAGAGTCGTTAACCGGTGTCACATCGGATGACGGCTCTTTTCTATTGGTCAATATCGAGTGTAGCACCCTCCCCAACTGGGTGGAGGAGACAGACCGCAATCAACAAATATACACGGCGCTCTTTGAAGCGACCATCTATAGGGAGGCGACATAAATGGCATTTGAATTAAACTACAAAAATCAATTTAAGCTCGATGTAACACCAGATGCTGAAGAACCATCTTTCGAGACTCTAGCTGCCGGTATCTCATCTGTAGAGCCTGCAAACAACGAGGAGCTTGATCAGACAGCTTACTTCGACGGAGAAGGCTTTTCCGAGACGGATGTAATTGGCGCTCAGCTCGTATTATCCGTATCTGGACATCGTAAAGTTGGCGATGCTGCTCAAGACTACATTTTTTCCAAGTATCTTGAGGTTGGTGACGCACGACGAACGCGATTCGAGTGGGAAACACCATCGGGCGAGTTGTTCGAGGGCAATGTAACTATCGCTAACATCGAAGGTCCAGGCGGCGAGGCTCGTGCCAAAGGTGAGTTTAGCTTCGAGATCCATTTCAACGGTAAACCAGAATACACACCAGCACCAGAACCAACACCTTAAGACGAGAGAGGGCATCGCTCTCTCTTTTTTATTTATAACCTACTTTAGGAGTGATCGGACATGGCTTTCAAAATTGACATAAAACGCGACGTGGAGAAATTTGAGATCGGTTCAAAAACATTTGAGTTAGAGCTACAGAACGAAAAGCTAGTTAAGTACAACGCAAAGATCAATGAAGTGGTATCCAAATCCGAGGAAGCACGAGGAAAAGAGGACGATCTAGAACTGGTTGACGCCCTCAGAGAAGTTGAAGAAGCTACAAAAGATTTGATCGGCATTTTCTTCGGTAATGGCGCCTATGACGAGATTTTCGAGGAAGTCAATCGATCATCTTATGTTATGTCTAAGGTCATCGAGCAGATTGTAGAGGCTGTGCAAATCATTGTGACTCGTGAGCAAGAGAAGAACCGCGAAAACAAGAAACAAGCCTACTACAAGAAGAAAAAATGAAGCCGTTTAGCTTAACACAACGTTTCGATGATGAGCTTGAGCTTGATGGTGTGACGTACAAGTTAGATCTCGCGTTTGATAACGTCCTACGTATTTTCGAGCTATTTGGCGACGAGGAATTTCACCCGATCGAGCGAATTGCCCTTGCTTGCGAACTTTTCATAGGTGAGAACCAACTGGACTTGGAGACGAAAGACAAAGTCGTCTACCACGTCTTTTTGGACTTTCTTGATATCGACATCAGGGAAAAGAGCGATCCAAACGTCAATACAGAGAAGTTTTACGACCTATACGAGGACGCAGAGCGCATCTATGCCTCATTTATCAAGGAGTACGACATCGATCTCTTTGAGCAACATGGCAAGCTCCACTTTATTAAGTTTCGCGCGTTATTGTCTATGGCCATTGATCGCGACTTTAAAGAGGTTGTCGGGATAAGGGCGCAAAAAGTACCTGCTCCAACCAAGTACAACAAAGAGGATCGAGAACACACGCTTAAGCTCAAGCGCATCTACAAGCTAAAAGGTATCGAGGATCCCGACTTGATCGAGCAGCGTGTCGAAAACGGTTGGAACAAGCTGGCTAACTTCTTCCGTCCTAGCAAATAGGTAAGGGGGTGACGACAACATGGCTGATGGGAAAATCGTCATTGACACCGAGATAGACCAGTCGGGGATAGATCAAGGTATTAACCAGGCTCAATCTAAGCTAGAAGGTTTAGGTGGCAAACTGATGGGCGCCGGCACAAAGCTTACGAAGGGGCTAACGCTACCAATCGTCGGAGCAGGTATTGCCACTGCTAAATTCGCAATCGATCAAGAGACAGCGTTTGCAAAGGTACAAACATTATTAAGTGGATCTAGCGCAGATTACGAAAAGTACAAAAATGATATACGTACCGCGTCTAGTGACATGGGCGTATCGTTTGGTGAGTATAGTGAGGCTGTTTATCAATCGATCTCGGCAGGTGTCGATCAAGGTAAAGCGATTGAGTTTACAACCACAGCTGCCAAACTTGCTAAGGGTGGATTCACACAAACGGCAACGGCGGTAGATTTACTCACAACAGCAATCAACGCTTATGGGTTAGAAAGTAAAGACGCAGATAGATTAAGCGACATGCTTATCAATACTCAAAACATGGGTAAGACAACGGTTGATGAACTATCTGCATCGATGGGTAAAGTTATCCCTATCGCAAACGCCAACAACGTATCATTCGAGCAATTAGCAACTGGTTACGCTGTATTAACAAAGAACGGTCTTGCGACAGCCGAAGCAGGAACGTATATGAGCTCCATGCTCGGAGAATTAGGGTCTGCCGGATCAAAGACAGATAAAATCTTACGTGAAAAGACGGGTAAATCCTTTGCTCAGTTACAAGAAGAGGGTATGACGGTAGCTGACGTGCTCCAGATCATCGCAGGTGAAGCAGAAGCCAATGACCTAGCATTATCAGATATGTTTGGATCAAAAGAGGCAGGTATCGCGGCTATGTCCTTGCTATCTGGTGAGGGAAAAGACTTTGCGGACATCCTAGACTCTATGGGAGAATCGGCAGGTGCAACAGACGCCGCATTTGAAACAATGAACGAAACAACCGGAGCTAAAATGGCTCGGGCTTTTGTGCGTTTGCAGAATGCGGCCGCGCAGTTCGGAGATATCTTTTTACCGATTATTGCGGCAGTTGCCGACAAAGTAGCAGAATTTGCGCTAAGAGTGGCGGAATTGTTGCCTGAGTTTCAAAACATCGTCGTTATAGCAGGTCTTGTATTAGGGGCACTTGGACCTCTACTCATACTCTTTGGATTGATGATCACAGCAGTAGGCAAGATTATCGGCGTATTCGGTAGCTTAATACCAATCTTCGCCAAGATCGGAAAAGGTTTTGCACTCATAAAAACGTTTATATTGGCTTTATTAAGTCCGATCGGGTTGATTGTTGCTGCTATCGTAGGTTTTATTGCCGTGTTTGTGTATCTGTATAAAACAAACGAAGAATTTAGAGATAAGGTTAATGCTATCTGGGAGGCTATTGTCTCCGTCATAAAAACAGCCGTCCAGGGCATTGTAGATTTTGCTATGCAGGTGTGGGGCATGTTAGTCGAGTTTTGGATCACGCACCAAGATCAGATCATGGAAGCGACTCGCAACGTTTGGGAATTTATCAAAACGTTTGTTGCTGGTGCTGTCGATGTCATAGCAGCAGTATTTAGTGCGATTTGGCCTGTTATCCAATTTATTGTGATCTCGGTATGGAATAACATTAAAGGGGCGATCGAGGGCGCCTTAACGTTTATCCAAGGTCTGATCCAAGTGTTTACCGGACTGTTTACTGGTGACTTCAGTTTGATGTGGGAAGGAATTAAGAATGTCTTTACAGGGGCGATACAGTTCTTGTGGAACGCGTTCAACTTACTCCTATATGGTCGCTTAATCAAAGCTGGTATGGCGCTATTCACTGGACTACGAAGCATTGTATCTGCCGGTTGGTCAAGTATTCAAGGTCTATTTACTGGAGCACTAAATGCAATACGAGGCGTTGTGACGAATGTCATGAACGCTATTCGTGGTGTCATTCAAAACATTATGAATGGTGTGCGTACGATCTTCACAAACATTCTTAACGTCATTCGTAACCTTGTAACTTCGGTATTCAATGGTATACGAACGACAATAACAACCGTGATGAACGCCATACGTACCGTTATATCCACAATATGGAACGGTATCATGAGCTTTTTAAACGGCATCTTTACATCAATGCGAACAAGCGTGACAAACACGTTTAGTGCTGTGCGTACTACAATCACCACGATCATGAACGCGATTAGAAGTCTTATGCAAACGGTATGGACAGCGATACAGACAGTTATCACTACCGTTTTAAATGCAATTAGAACCGTAGTTACTACAGTATTTAATACGATTCGAACGACGATCACAACCGTACTAAACACCATTCGTACCACGGTGCAAACGATCTTTAACGCGATATCAAGCACCTTTAGTAGCGTGCTCAATACGGTGTCTAACACAGTACGAACAAACTTTAATACGATGCAAAATATCGTTACTACCATCTTAAATGCGATACGTACAGTCGTGAACACGGTGCTTAATACTATCAGTAGTTTATTTACATCAGTAACAGGAGCTATCCGTAATACGGTCTCAAGCGTGTTTAATGCCTTGAGTGGTATTGTCTCGAGCGCGATGAATGGCGTGCGTAATGCGGTTAGTTCTGGATTGACAGGAGCATTGAATGTGGTTAAGAACATGGGAGAGTCATTTAGAGCCGCAGGTAGAGGACTAATTGAAATGATGGCAGCAGGTATTAAGGCTGCTGTAGGGGTAGTTACTAGCGCCATTGGTGATGTCGTCGGCAAGGTTCGAGACTTCCTTCCATTCTCTCCGGCTAAAGTTGGTCCTTTGAGCGACTTAGACAAGCTAGACTTCGCAGGACCTATCATGGACAGTATCAAAAAAGGTGAGGTATCTGTCGAGGCAGCTATGAGTAATTTGCTTACAACTGACATGATGCGCAGTCTAAATGGCACGCAAGGTATGGGTGGTAACAACGATTACTCTCGTAGCATTACGAATCAAACGACAATCAACAACAATAGCATGTCCGAGCGTGAGCTACAGCGCATCTTAAACAGACGCGATCGAGAGCTATCATTACGACTAGGAGGGTTGTAGGTGGAGACAATCACATATCGTAACAGCCAGGGCGCGGTAATTGACTTTACTGGGCCTATTTATCGTCTTATCGCCATTGACGGCTTAGGTGGTGTCGATGCAGATGTCCAAACCGAGTCAGCACCCTTTTTAGATGGATCGGTACTACTCGATGTGCTGTTGCAAGAGCGAGATATCGCATTGACGCTACGAGTTAAAGGCTCTAGCTATCGCGATATTGTTGCTAATCGCAATAGGCTAGGGGCGATCATGAACCCTAAGCTTGGGCTAGGTACATTACGAGTACAAAAAGATGATTACGTGCGCGAAATTGCGTGCGTATCATCTGCTGTGCCTATGTTTGCATCCGGTCTATCTAATCAGAATCAAAGCTTTCAATCGGCTATCGTCAATCTATTGGCACCTGATCCGTACTTTAATAGCGAAAACATCGAAGAACAGCCTGCTATCTTGCCTCTATTCGAATTTCCGTTTGAAGGTGAGGTTGAGATGGGAGAGCAACAAGAACGGCGCATCATCAACAACGATAGCGACGCACCAGCACCTGTCATGATCGAGTTTTTCGGTCCTGCCGTCAATCCGACGATCACAAACCTCACAACAGGAGAGTTTATCAGAGTCAGGCGGACGCTAGAGGAGGGTGACGAGCTTTACATCGATACGAACCCTAACACTCGTGAGGTCAGTTTAATCCTCTCAGACGGTACAAGAGAGGACGTCACAGCGTGGATTGATCTTGCAAGCACCTTTTTTAGTTTGGGGATCGGTGAAAACGACATTGAATATAGCGCAGATGATGGCATTGATATGGCTGTCGTCAACATCTTCTACAAAAAGCGCTACACCACAGCATAAAGGAGGTACAGCATGGCAGAGATATTCAAGTTTTTTAACAGTAACCCAGCAATTGATGATCGTCGCTTTGTGCAGGCGGCTGATTTTGCTAATTATTTTTCGCAAGTGCTCTCAACCGGTATTATTTCGATCGATAACGAGGCAGGCTTACGAGTAACGGCAGATGGTACAAACATGCAAACGACGGTCGATGTTGGTGGTGCTCTCATGGAGGGTTACCAATACACCAACACGACACCACTACAACTCACACACGACTTACCAGAGGCTGATACCGACCGTATTGATCGTGTTGTCCTACGTCTCGATAAATCGGCTCAGAATCGTTTTATACGAGCTTTTATTGTTAAAGGAGAGCCGTCGGCAACTCCCGAACCACCTGAATTAACACGCACTAGCTTGGTTTATGAGCTATCACTTGCGCAGGTGTACCTAACAGCTAACACATCCACTATTCCTGCTACAGACGTGACGGACGAGAGATTAGATGAGGAGCTTTGCGGTATCGTATCGTCACTTATAACTATCCCGACAAGTCAGTTTTTACAGGAATGGGAAACGTATTTTACTGGTTTGCAAGCGAGCTTAGATGGTGCTACTGATGAATACGAACAAGAAATAGAAGATGCTAGAGCTCAATTACAACAAGATCTACTAGATTTTGAACAGGAGTTTAGAGATTGGTTTGACCAACAGCAGACTGAGGGATTTGTGCTGGCTTCCGAAAAGGGACAACCAGGCGGCGTTGAAACGTACGATGATGCTATTGCGCATAAGGAAGAATTTACGCAACACGAAGGTAAGACTGTCACCGAAGCGCATGAACCTCTATTTGGCGCATACCGAGAAGAAATATCCACCGTATCAGGCACTGGAACAGTTACACTAAACGCTGATAACTCCCCTGCATATCGTTTAACGATGGCAGGCACAACAACACTCAATCTATCTACTACAAGTAGCGAGGTTGTCTCCCTATCCGTGTTTTTAGAGCAAGGGGGCACAGCCCATCCTATTACGTTTAGTTCTGCAATCAAATGGCGTGGTGGTGAGATCCCTGATGTGTCCGAGCCTAACTTTACGTATGCGCTAACGTTTATCACATACAACGGAGGCACAACGTGGCTAGGCTTCTTAGCAGGTGATTTCGATGTTAGCTGATAAATTGCGCTATGCAGGTGGAGGGATACCAAGAGAGTTGTATCTTTATGAATTATTTAATAATAACGCTCCATTCATACAAGGATTCGCAGAAGGTGCAGGAAGTCTAAGTTTTCCACTGAACGGAAGAATGCTTATTAATGCGAGAAGATTAGATATTAGCGCAACTAGAACAGCAGTTACAGAAGTAGCATTTGACTTGTCTCCATATTCTAAAGCGTATATAGATTGGGAAAATCAAACTTCTGGTGGATTAAGAACGACTGGTTTTGTCATTATGAACCAGAGAGATGTTAACCCAAGAACAACTAATTTAGCAGAAGTTTTACAAACAGGAAACTTTGCTAGAAGAACGGATGAAATTGATATATCAAGTTTTAACGGTGAGTTTTTTATAGCTGTATATGCCAGAAACACATCAGGGACAGATATTTCTTACACTACTTCGGTATTTAATCTATGGCTAGAGAAATAGGAGGTGAGCGCCTTGTACGCACATATTAAGAACGGTGAGATTGATCGATTCGCCAGTTTACCTAAAGTTTTACGGTTAGAGGACGGTCAGACGATCAGTGGATTTAACTTACTGCCACATGAAGTGCATAAATCCCACGGTTGGCTTCCTGTCGAGGAAGTCGTTGAGGAGTATGATACGGATACTCACTACGCAACGAATCCTCAAACGGAGGTACAAGAGAATAAGGTGGTACGTACGTGGGAAGTCGCGCAAATCCCTCAAGATGATCAAGAAGGAAACTATTCAGATTACCTAGTAGACATTGATTTTAGACTTTCAATGGTCGAGCTAGGACTATAAGGAGGTCACTATGTCATTAACATATAGAGGCTGTAAATCAATGATAGATAGACGCTCATACGCATCAGTGGAGGACATGCAGCAGAAGCTAGACATCTTTTTGCTTAATAGTCGTATTAGCCAAGATGAGTACAACGAGCTGACAGAGTCGCTCAACAACGCATAAGACGCCTTATGCGCAACAACTAAAACGAGGAGGACGACAAAATGAAATGGTATCTCATGCAATTACTACCACTTAAGTATCACACAATCTATGAGGAAAAGGGACAGAAACACTATGTTCAGTGGCGCATGTGGTTCGGTCGCCAGTTTGCAATTAATGATCGCGTTATCTAAATGTCGAGAGCCCTCATTTGAGGGCTCTTTTTTATTACAAAAAGGTGGGTGAGGCATGCGTAAAATCTACTTTGATCAAATGACCGGGTCAGTCATCATGACGATAAACAACAATGATAGCGTGGAGACAGACCGAGAGCGACATCCTATTTTAACCAATGCCGGTGTCGTGTTTGCTCACGGTAATGTAAATTTAATGCATATTACTCCGATGCTCAAACGAGAGCACATGCAAGAGCAAAGACGTGGTCCTAAAGGTGATAAAGGGGATAAGGGTTCACAAGGTCCGCAAGGTCCACAGGGAGAACGTGGCGATAAAGGTGAGCAGGGTCCTAGAGGAGATAGAGGTAATAAAGGAGACGCCGCCAATATTGGGCTAGATGAAGGGTATAAATTGCACTTATATGAGGCTGTAACGGACTCTAACGGGATCGTTAATGTGCCATTTGGTCAAACGTTTACCTCCATTATTAATATCCAAGCAACGCCAGTTAAAAGGTCGCCCAATTCACCTGAGATGGTGTTTGTCTCTGTCATCGAGCAATACGCCACTCGTTGTGTGCTACGAGCCTCGACAGGCATAACAGGTAGTTTATTAGGTATAACCACGACATTACGTTCGGCGGCGTCCGTTAATATCTATGTATTAGTGATAGCGAGGTGAGCACGATGCGCAAGCCAATACGAGTTATCGACCAGTCATTTTTATTTTTAGGTGACGTGGATCTATATGAGTCATTAAAGCTCACAAGGCGCTTTTATACAGCTGGTGAGTTAGAGGTAAAAATTAATCGTCACAAAAAAGGTGCGGATCTACTCAAGATGGATCGCATCGTCTTTATCCAAAACCAACTCCATAAAGCGTATCTAATCCGTAGTGTCGAGAGCGAGCTAGATCAAGCAGGTAAAATCACCGAAAACATCATTGTCCGAGCGCAGCATGTGCTTGGTTTTTTGTCGCGTGTGCTTACGTTGCCACCTACCGGGCGCTCTTACGATTATGTTAACAGTAACGCCGAGACGATTATCAAGACGTACATCGACAACAACGTGATTAACTCGCCTATTGAGGCTAATAACAATCCCATCTTACAACTAGCTCCTGACGAGGGGAGAGGTACACAGACGATCTACCAAACACGTTTTAAAAACTTGTTAGACGAGTGCGCGGACATTGCTGATTTTGGTGGAATTGGAATGAGAGCATCGGTTAATTTTGACGCTGAAAAGGTTATTTTAGACGTCGCTGAGGGTGTCGACCGCACCGCAGACCAAGATGAGGTAAAGCCTGTTATCTTTTCTCCTGATCCTACCTATCGCAGTTTAAAGGCGGCCAACTACTTTGAAAGCAACTGGAACTTTCGTAACGTTGCAATCGTTGCAGGGCAGGGTGAGGGCATTGATCGTACGATCGTCGAGGTGGACCAATCGGAAGGTGGCGAACGTTACGAGGTCTTTGTCGATGCGCGAGACGTGGAAGAAGAGGACGAGGACGGTGAGCCAATACCTGAGCAAGATATCATTGATACACTAGTCGCGCGAGGTGAGCAAGCTCTTAATGACTTACGGCAAGAGGTTTATTTTGAGGGCGAAGCATTGCGCAAAAGCTCTTTTGTCTATGAGGTCGATTACGACTTAGGTGATATTGTGACAATACAGGTTAAGGAATGGGGCATCTCGTTTAATGACCGCATTGTGGAGTGTGTCGAAACCTACTCGCAAAGTGGGTTTGATCTTGATTTAAAGTTTGGCAAGACAATCCAAACAACAGCAGAAACGATAAAAAAGCTAATCAATCGCAGTACAGTTGAGGCGAGGACGTAACTCTCCATTCGAGGGCTCTTTTACTGTTACAAATAGAGAGAATTTAGGGGGAAATCATGAGTAGCGAGGAGCAAAAGCAAATGAGAGGAGATACCGAATTAACATATAAGATGATTGATGAGATGTCGGGCATTCGGGCCGATATCAGAGAGCTCATGACTACTATGAGTCATTTTGACAAAAAAATAGACCGTGTATATGACGATATACGAGATACAAAAACACTAGCCTCCGAGGCATCCAGTCAAGCAGAGTCGGCAGAAAACCAAGCACGAAAGGCTTTGGAAAAGATAGAGGAGCAATCTGTTCATATTGAGCGATTGTACACAAGAGACCGAGAAAACAAAACTGAAATCAACGACAGGATAGACGAACAGAAAAAAGAACAAGTGATACACCGCAGATGGTTAATTGGCTTAATTGCAACAGGTGTGACAGCATTCGCAGGTTTTATCCTAACGATCATTCTAGCATTAGCAGGAGGCTAACATGAAGATAAATTGGAAAGTACGATTTAAGAACCCTTATTTTTTGGCAGCGATAGCAGGTTTAATTGCAATGATATTAGGAGACTTCGGACTATCAACAGAGGCGTACTGGCGCTATGTGGAGTACCTCAGTTATATTGCCGTGACACTTGGGGTCATAAACGATCCAGTCGTGAGGGGTATTGGCGACAGCAAACGAGCCCTTAACTACAAAGAGCCAAGGGAGGATAAATAGATGAATATCGTTGATAGAGGGTTTAAGATCGGCAACGTAGCTGCCATGACACCATCAGCCGTAAGAGGCGTCATTATACACCACTTTGGCGCTCCCTTTAGCTATACCATTGAGAACGCTCAACGTGACCATAGTGATGTGCGCCGCAACAGCGCTGGCATAAGCTCTGGTATTGGTTATAATGGTTTAGTTGATACAGATGGGACAAAGGTGCAAGGGAGAATGTTTAGGCAAGGGGCGCACGCTAGAGGATATAACGGCAATCACTTTGGTATCGCAACACCCGGCAACTTTAATAGCGCGAAGCCAAGCGATGTTGTGCTCGAGAGTATGGCAGAGTTTACAGCGTGGGTATTAAAGCAAGCTAACCTACCAGTAAACGCTACAACGGTACGAGGTCACAGGGATGTCGGTTCAACCGACTGCCCAGGTCGCAACTTTGACATGGTAGATTTTCGCAGACGAGTACAAAAATATATGGGGGTGACTAATGTGAGTGCAAAACCAAATAACGAACCATCAGCGTGGGCTAAAGCGACATGGGAAAAAGCAACGAAGGCAGGCATTGTAGACGGAAACAGACCGCAAGAGCCTGTAACTCGTCAAGAAATGGCTGCTATGTTTGATCGAGCAGGGTTATTGGACAAATAAAAAAGAGGGGCGTTATGCCCCTTACATATTCTTATTAAGCTCATTAAATTCACTATCCCATCGAGCTCGTTTCTCGTGACGATACTCTACAGGAAGACTCGCCACCTGAGCCTCATAGTCCACTTCTATCTCACCGATAGTCTCCAATGACTTAAGCACCTTAATAAGGTCGCTCTTATCCTTACCTGTAAACAGCCCAAGCTCTTTATAATTAGCCTTTCTATCCTTTTGCTGATGTAAGTGCTTGATGATTTGTAATACTTTACGCTCTGCATCCGTCATATCCATCACCTCATGACAATAAGATTATCACATAATTATCACAGAAAAAAATAAGCAGATAGATGCGAGTGTATATTATATAGAAGAAACACGTCATAAACACCTTAAAATAGGCGTAGGTGATATTGTGGATAAGTCTGTGTATATCGGCAAAGAATCGGATTAATGATGTAAGAGCAAGCAAAAACCCCTTGATACATAAGGGGTTTGGAGCTATTAGGTCGCTATCCAATCAGTAAATATCACGGAAATATCACATAATATCTGATTTCAACTGGGAAAGGGCGTCTAGATGGAGTGATCTCACTTTATCCGAGGCGTCCTTTTTCATCTTCTTCGTGACATGTGTGTATATCTTCATCGTGGTCTCCATTTTCTCGTGGCCGACCCTCTCCATGATCGTTGCGATATCCACACCTGCCTCCGTTAGCATGCTGATATGGGTGTGACGCAGGATGTGAGGAGTAGCGTGTTTTGTGATGCTGGACTTCTTGATTAGTCGTTTCATACGCAACACAAGGTTTCCTTGCAAATATGGATAGCCGTCTTCTCGGCAAAAGACAAAGTTAGCGTCGTGATAGTCGTCTGTAAAGTGCATATACTTCATCTTTTGCTTTTGCTGGTCACGCTTAAGAGTAGAGAGCAATGACATGATCTCGGACTCTACTTGTATCGTCCTTACGGATCCACTTGTTTTAGGGGTCTCTAATACATAGATCTTCATATTGTTTCGCTCGCTAAAAATGGACTTCGTCACACGGATCGTATTCGCAGTAAAGTCCACGTCACTCCACTTTAACGCACATAACTCTCCAGTTCTCAGTCCCGTAAAGGCTAGGAGGTAAAACCTCTCTAAATCAAGGTTCAAGCCATCATGTCTTACAACCTCCAAAAACTCGCTAAGCTCATCTGTTTCTAGGTAGGCCTCATCGATATCATCGTTTTCTAAATCCTCTACAGTCTTACGGATCTTGGGCATCTTTATATCATCCGTAGGCTTTTTCTTGATTAGACCATCATTCTTGGCGAACTTAAATACCATGTTTGCTGTGATGTGTACGCCTTGGATTGTATTAAGTGCATAGTCCTTTGCTAATTTGTTAATCAGCGACTGATAACTAGCATGTGAGATCGAGCCAATAGCTTGAGAGCCTATCCGTTTAAATAGGATGTTCAATTCGTCCTCTCTTATTCGTATGGTCCCACGCTTCACGCCTGTCATGGCATAATTCTTTATCCACTCATCGGCTACCTCTTTAAAAGAGATCTTGCGTCCGATCTCCGTCCGATCCTCACCAGATAGTTTTAAGGCAGCTAGTGCATCAAGTACCTTTTGTTTCGCTTTAGTTTTCCCTTTGTCACGCCTCACAACCTGGCGCCTCTTGCCTGTAACCGGATCAGGAGGACCCTCGCCAGTACACTGCCAACGTTCTTCGCCGGACTTCGTCGTTATCTTGCGAATATACATAAATATCACCTCTTTATCACATACTACCGAAATATCACATATAAATATTTTCGAAATTAGAAAGTTACCCGTGCATATTGTTGTTGCTTTTGCTTGATGAACGTGAGCTTGTCCTCGACGTAGTGATGAGGGACCACGAAATCATCCGATAACGTATTAATGATGTCACAGTCATTTAGATCATATTGGCGCATCATCGGATAGGGCATAGCTGCGTAAAATTCAAAGTGACGTGCATCCCACTCCAAGTAGTTGCGTAGTTCGGGTGCTAAGTAATTAAATCCATCTGCCGATCGTAAGAGGTGTCCTAACTCGTGCATAAACTCCATCCTGCGCTGTTTACGGTCTACCCGACTATCTAATAGGATCGCCTTAAATCTCCCGTCACGGGCAAAGTGAGACGGTCTGTCTATATGTTTAATGTAGATGCGCAACTGCTTAGCGATCCACTCTTCGTTTATATCCTGCGCTCGGTATATACCCAAACGCTTATACATTTTAAATACATAGTCCTCTCTGTGCGTATGCGTGTACATTTTACCACCCTTTCAAGAACGTATGTTCGATTAAATGGTTAAAAGAAAAGCCCTTACGTGGGCTCCTCTATTATTCTACGCCTTCGATCGTCCAGATCGCTTGGCCTGATGTAAATGGGTTCTCGAAAATAAATTCGTATGTTTCTGATGCGTTCACGTCGAATGCTACTTCTCCGCGATTATCGCGTCCTGGTCCGATCTCTCCATCGAGTGATCCAGCCGCCTCAAGCATGATCGTTGGATCGTGTGTAAAGCTCTCGTCGTCTTGTACGCTCATTTGAAGGAACGTAGAAACGTTTGCTGCTTCGTCAGTCGTGTTAGCAATCGTCATATCTAAAACAAGGAAATGATCGTTAGATGGCTCTTCGAAATCTCCGCCTTGTGATGTATATGCATCGTTTAGTGTGATTTCTAAGCCGTCAAAGTTCATTGTATCTCCGACTGTAACTGTTTCTTCAACTACTTCTTCCTCTTCTGGCTCATTTGCCGGCTCGTTAGCTGGTTCCTCTTCATTAGAAGGCTCCTCGTTCACTTCGCCGTTTGTTGCTGTTTCGTTTACGTTTTCTGCAGCATTAACTTCATTTTCTGTTTCCACCTGTGAAACGTTTGACTCTCCACAAGCTACGAGTACAGTCGCCAGTGTAATAGCGCCTAACCCAAGTGACAATTTCTTCATAGTAAAACAACCCCTTTTTATAAATTACAAGCTAATGATAGCACAAATACCCAGTTATGGGTAAACAAAATAGGAAAATGTTTGCACAAATTCCTATCAATCGTCGCCGTTCTGCATTTGTCGACGCTTGGCTACGAGAAACTCAATGTGCTTTCTCATATCTTCTACGTCTTCCTCAGTCAAAAGTTCCCAATCTTTTATGTTATAGAAGCCAATGTCTATGCCTTGGTCAGATGCTTCTCTTACTAGTAGTTCGACGTTGGACAGTTTGGGTGGGTATTCCTCGTTTAATAAATAATCCATTGTTACGTCAAATAATGAAGAGATAGCTTGCAATTTATCAAAGTCAGGCTCGCGTTGACCTGTTTCGTATTTAGCTACAGTAGAGTAACTAATCCCAAGCTTATTGCCTAAATCTTCTCTAGACATTTTCTCTCGCTTTCTTAATTGAGTAAGTCGTTTACCGAAGCTCATAAGCATTACCTCTACTTTTTATATTGTTGTTTACAAGAATTATTTTACACTATATGTCCAACTATAAAAATATTTTGGACGAAATGTATAAAAACACTTGCAATTGGACGAAACGTCTAGTAAAGTAATAATCAAATAGGACGAAACGTCCAACGGAGGTGAGAGATGATGAGAGTCAAGTTACGACGTAAGCGCATCGAAAGTGGTCATAAGAACGTGAGAAACTTTGTTAAGGGCATCGGTATCTCCGAATCTTATTACTATAAGATCGAGCAAGGTATCCGCACTCCAGATATTGAGCTAGGTAAAAAAATTGCGGACAAGCTAGACAGCACCGTTGATGATATTTTTTTTGATGACGACTTGGACGAAACGTCCAGATTAAAACAGGAGGCGATCTAATGTCTGATCTAATTACATTTCAGTTTTCAGGTATTGATTTTAAAGCTTACACAGAAAATGGTGATATTTTCTTCTTATTATCTGAGGTTTGCGAAATCTTAGAAGTAAATCACAGAGTCGTAAAGCAAAGGATTTCCGATGACGTATGTTCAACATACCCCATCATCGATCGACTAGGAAGAGAGCAGTACGTTACTACTATTAATGAAGATGGTTTGTATGATGTCATTTTGGATTCTCGCAAGCCAATAGCAAAACAATTTCGAAAGTGGATCACATCGGAAGTCATTCCTTCTATTAGAAAGCACGGAGGTTATCTAACTCCACAAACAATAGAAGATGCCTTGTTGAATCCAGATACCTTGATCAATCTTGCTACTCAGCTAAAGACAGAACGAGCAGAAAAAGAGCAGTTATTAAAGAAACAGAAGAAAGACGAACCATTTACTAACTTTGGTAAAGCAGTATCCAACACAGACGCAGCTATCAATCTAGGAGCCTACGCAAAGCTCATTTATGACAAACACGGTGTCAATATCGGTCGCAATAAGTTGATAGCGTGGATGCGAGATAAAGGATACCTCATCAAATCGGGTCGAGAGAAGAACAACGCAAAGCAACAATATATCGAACAAGGCTTATTCAAACTTTCTCCCTCACTGATTCAACGCACTCAAGGTGATTACGAAAGAATGACCACACTGATCACCGGTAAGGGACAAGTTAAGTTTCTTCCTATCTTGTTGAAAGAGTTTAAGCAGGAGGTGCGTTAAGTGAACCTCAAAGAACGCAACAAATTACTAAATCTTCTTGAAACAATCGATCATGCGCACCAGTCAGAGGAGACAGTTTACGAGTTTGAGATAGTCGATCACAAAGGCACTCGAACTGAATACGGAGATAGAGAGTATTACCTTGAGTTCATTCTCGATATCACATACGAAGCACTGCATGAATTAGTAGATGAGGAAGAGTTTTGAGTTGCCCAAGATGCAACTGGAAACCGCAAGAGTGGCACGAGAATTGCCGCATTTGTAATTATCCTTTACGGGATTTTGGGAGATACAAACACGGCTTGCTCATGATAAAAGGAGGCGCGTCAGAGCGCAAGAGAGAGGAGGTAAAGCGAGATGCAGATCGGATTAAGCGAGGATGAGATCAAGCTAATTGCTGGTGAGGTTTCCAAACAACTAGCCCCACTCATTGTAGAGGAGATTAAGCGATCAAACGGTGTGAAGCATCTTATGAGCATTCCGGAGTTTATCGAGTACGTCGATATCTCACGGGCAAAGTGTTCACAGCTTATCAATCAAGCAGGATTTTACCCAGTAACGAGGGAGTTGGGTCGCCCTAAGATTGTGATGCCACTATTTTTTCAATGGTTGGAAGAAAACGCTGATCGTCGTAAAGAGTTTTCTACGAAACATGTCTTTAAAGCAATGTAATCAACCTGGGAGGAGGTCTTAAGTAAATCTTACTACGAAAGTGGTGGCATTTCTTTTCTCTTCTCGAAAAATTTCGTTTATCGAAAGGGAGTGCATGTAGATGGAACTAGATTTTGGCAAGGTGATGAGACAAGCGAGGGAGCGTGCCGGATTTTCGCAGGAACGAATGGCACACGATATGTATACCTCAATATCCGCAGTCAGCAAGATGGAGACAGGCAAGCAACGAATCGAATTGAGCATGTTTACAAACTGGATGCGTCACACAAACGCACAGGACTTAATGATAGCCGCGATGGTAGGCATGGATGTAACAACGATCCAACCGGTACTTGAGGCACTAACACGAATTGTAGGAGGGTTTATATGCGTCTTGTAAGAGTTTACGTAGAGATTAACGGAAAGTGTGAGGAACTAGATTTGGAGATTAATAGCTCGGCAGAAATCAGACCGGCTGTTAACCAGGCAGTGTTGGACAAGATCGGCAACATCGATCATCAGGTCATTGGCTTTGAGAGGGCGGTGTATCAATGACGGATGAGCAGGAAGAAATCATCTTACACTTGCTCGATGTGGTCACAGCAAAAGGTATTGTGTGGGTAGCGATCATCATTCCCCTATATATGATGTTCAGTTTTCTTAAGACATTTTAAGGAGGTGAGACACATGACAGGTACAGAGCTGGTTGGGCTTATAGACGATGCGATAAGAGAGGCAAAGATTGCTGCTAGCAAGACGGAAAACGTTATCCAAGAATTAGAAAGACTTAAGGAGTATGCAGGTGAAGTCGAGTATCGCGAAAGCGAACTATACCAAAAAAGATCCGCCCAGTAATTACACTACTGAACGGATCAAGGGATTGTTGCCTCTAAAGATATAGTCCTCTTTAGTATAGCACAACCCGAAAAATTAAACAAGTGGAGGGTTTATCCAATGAAGAAAATCAAATTAATCACAATGAAACTACGCAACTTTAAGGGCATTAAGCTCTTTGAACTACACGCCGACGGCGACAATGCTCGTATCTTTGGTGACAATGCGACAGGGAAGACAACACTCTTTGATGCAGCTATGTGGCTCCTGCTTGATAAGGACGCCAACAACCGCGCAGACTTCCAAATCAAGACGGTCGATGCCGACGGTAATGTGATCCACGGCTTGGAGCATGAGGTACTCGCATCATTTACCGTCGACAACAAGCCTCTTACACTCCAAAAAATCTATAAGGAAAAGTGGACGAAGAAGCGCGGCGCCGCAACATCCGAATTTACTGGACACACGACAGACTATCTCGTTAATGAAGTACCAGTCAAAAAAGGAGACTATCAATCCAAAGTGGCTGAGCTTATCGATGAGGAAACATTTAAGCTCCTGACCAATCCAGCCTACTTTAACGAACACCTTAAGCGTGAGCAACGCCGTGACATCCTCCTAGAGGTGTGTGGTGACGTATCGAATGAAGACGTACTAAACAGCAATGACAAGCTAAAAAAGCTGTCAGGACGCCTAGCAGAGCACACAATCGACGAGATCAAAGCGATCGTCAAGAGCAAGAAAAAGAAGATCAACGACGAGCTTGAGGCGATCCCGGTACGTATTGACGAAATCGATCGCACCTTGCCTGACATCGCAGGTCTTAAGCGAGAAAAGATCAAGGATGATATTGACGTTGTAGATGCCAAGATCGAGGCGCTAGATGATGAGGTCACACAGGTTCGAAACGGTAACGCAATTGCAAGCTATCAAAACGAGATCACGGAGTTGAAAGGCCAACTAACAAATTTAAAGTATGAGCACGGAGACAAAGAGCGTGCTGCTACATCGGATTTAAAGAAAGAGCTTAACGACAAAAAGGACAGGCTGTCTGATCTCCAAGCGCAACATAGTCGTTTAGTTCGCGAAATGGAATCGCTCGGAAATGATCGTAATTGGTCAAATCAAGAGCTCCAAAAGCTTCGTAACAAGTTTAGTGAGATCAACTCACAAGAGTATAAAGAAGAGTTTCATCATACTGGCGAGGATACATGTCCAACATGTGCGCAAGCATTGCCGGCCGACCAAGTCAAAGAAGCTCACGAGAAGGCAAAAGAAGACTACAACAAGCGAAAGCAAGCCTTTAACGCTAGTAAGTCTCAGCAACTTGAGGACATCAATGCACGAGGCAAAAGACTAAAAGTAGATTACCAAACACTTGAGCAACGTTACAAGGATGCGGACGATGCCGCCAAAGAAGTCGAGCAAAAGATCGGCGAGGTAGCAAACGATGTTGACGAGCTAAAGGCGCAACTTAAAGACAAGGAATCAAACCTCACGCCGTTTGAAGAAACGGAAGCATACAAGGAAAAGATGACCGAAATCAACGAGACGGAATTTACGTTAAACATGAACAAAGAGAAAGCAAATGAACAGATCGTAAAGCTTAAAGAGAATCGCCAGGAGCTTATCACAAAGCGTGACGCATTACGTGAGCAACTAGATATGTTAGATCAGCATGAGCGCGCACAGGAACGCCGTGACGAGCTTGCAGACCGTGAACGAACACTAGCATCCGAATACGAAAAACTAGAGCAAGAGGTGTATCTAGCGGACGAGTTTATCAAGGCAAAGGTTGCGCTCCTAGAGGATAAGATCAACAGCAAGTTTAAGATGGCGAACTTTAAGCTCTTCGAAACGCAGATTAATGAGGGAGTCAAAGAAACGTGTGAGACAACGTACAATGGCGTCCCTTACAGCAAGGGCTTAAACAATGCAGCACGAATCAACGTGGGCCTAGACATCATCGACACACTAGCCGAGCACTACCAAGTGTCTGCACCAATCTTTGTTGATAACGCGGAGGCAGTTACAAAGCTAATCGACATCGATGCACAACTCATTAGCCTAGTCGTGTCCGAGCAAGACAAAGAGCTACGAGTAGAAACACCAATCAAACAGGAGGCGGTATAGAATGGGAGACTTTTCAACTGGATTAGCAAAGGTAAGTAGCACGTACGCACCGATGATTGAGCGTCAATTAACAAGCAATGGTGTAAATATGGACGACTACTCAAAATCATGTGTCGTCAATGCTATTGCAGCTATTAACAACGTACTTGATACCAAAGGAATCAAATGGAACGACGCTGACCTAGATCAAAACAACCTAACGGACATTCTCTTGAAAGTGTCTGCTTTAAAGCTTAATGCATCATCTGATCCACGCGAGGTGTACTTTCAAACACGTAACGTCAAAGTGAAGGTTCCAGGGCAAAAGGACGCATGGAAGAAGCAAATCGAAATGGGGATTGAGGGCGATGGCAATGATGCCATCCTCTCTCGATTCGGTCGAGATGTGAAGCAAGTAGCACAAGTATGGCTGGTTCGTGAAGGTGATGCCTTTACCTATCCAACTTATACAGGGCTTGAGTTATCTCCACCATCTTGGTCGCCTACAGGCAAGGGCAAGGTGCTACGTGTTGTTTATCCGATCATCAAGACAAACGACGTCGTGGAATACCATATCGGAGAACGCGAGGACGTCGTTCGTAACCTAATCGCTCACATTAAAAACAACCTTATGAATGAAACGTTTGGGATTGCGAAAAGTCGATTCGATGCCAGCCCTAAGCAAAAGCAGGAAATTGACGCAAAGAAAAACGAGATCATGAACAAGGTAAAGGAAATGAGCTTAGATGACGCGCTAGATAGTGAAGATATTCAGCAATATATCAGCCCGGCATGGAAGGATCCACAAAGCCGTGAGTCTATGATCATCCGTAAAATGCGAAACAACGTTGTAAAGAAAATCCCCAAAGACTTTGCTACGTCATTTGCATCTATCCAGTACGAACGAGCTACGACAGACGAGTACACGAAACAAGTACAAGAAGACATCAGCCGCAATGCTAATCAAGCGTTTATTGACATTCCTCATAGTGAAGTAGATGACGATCCTACTCCAGATCCAGAACCAGAAGTGAAACCGCAAGCAGATCCACCTAAGCAAACGGAAACGATCGACGTGGACACTGGAGAAATATTCGATGCTCCGCAAAAAGATAGCAAGCATCAAGATATATACGATGACTTCGACAAAGCGCAGAACTCCGATCAACCTGGTCTAGGATTTTAATCATGATCATCAAGACATTAGCGACAGGATCAACAGGTAACTGCTATTACATCAGTGATGGCATTACCTCCATCCTGATCGAGGCAGGCATTCCGTTTAAGAAGATACAGCGCAAGCTAGATTTTGAGACTAGCAGTCTTGCAGGCTGCTTAATCTCACACGAGCATTTAGATCACTGTAAGGCGATTGAAGACGTCGCCAAGGCAGGCATCGACATTTACCTATCCCTTGGCACCAAAGAAGCGTTAGGAGCTACTGGACACCGCCTGAAAACGATCGAAGCAAAGCAACCCTTTACCCTTGGCACACTTACGATCATGCCATTCGAGGTCGAACACGACGTATCGGAGCCACTAGGCTTCTTGATCGCATCGAAGAATGGTGACAAGCTGCTGTTTGCATCTGACACGTACTTTGTTCGATACAGATTTAAAGGCTTAACACACATCATGGTGGAGTGTAATTACTCGGAGGACATCTTAGATCGAAACATCTCAACTGGACGTACGCACAAGGCACAGAAAAAGCGCTTGCTACGCTCACACTTTAGCTTAGACAACGTGAAGGAGTTTTTACTCGCCAACGATTTATCGAAGGTACAGGAGATATGGCTCCTACACCTAAGTGACAGCAACAGCGACGAGGAACGCTTTAAACGTGAGGTGCAAGAGGTCACTGGCAAGGTGGTGTACGTACCTTGATGTACAAGATCCCCATCCCACAACCCATCATCAACATTGCATCGACAAGCGAAAACAAAAAGGCAGTCTACGAGGCGTTTGTAAAAGCGTACTTGAGACGTAATCACAGCGACATGGTACTGGTCGAGATTAAGCAAAGAAACGCTATTTGTGAGAGGAGAGAGGGCAATGAGAGAGCATAAATATCGCTTTTGGAAAGATAACACAAAAGAAATGCTAGATCTAAAACAAGTATTAAGATATTTGGTCGATATCGTGACAGTTTTTGAAGGTAAGTATGACAACTTTAAACCATTACAATACACAGGATTAAAAGACAAGAACGGCGTGGAGATTTACGAGGCAGATGTTGTAACATTCAACGACTTTGATTCATTGCGAACAGGAGGTCTAACAAGCGACTGCATTATTACAGGAAAAGTCGTATTTGCATACGGTATGTGGATCGTAAAAAGCAATGATAATGAACACGATTTGTACCAAGCTCTAATTAATGACGAGGAGTTTGAAGTCATCGGAAACATCTACGAGAATCCAGAACTACTATTACTGGAACAGTCCAATGGCTAACAACCGCAAACGAGGCAGAAAAGGCGTGCTGCTGTACAGACGTGAGGGAGATCACAAAGTTTGGCTGTATGAGCAACTTCGTAAGGACGAGCTAAACGCAAGGCGTCGGCAAGGCTGGCGAGAGGTTAAGTAAGTAACAGCAACGAGGGGATGAGCAATATGGCGAAATTTAGAAAGGTACACACCGACTTTTGGAACGATGTCCGAGTCGTAGAGGAGATGACACCCGAGGATAAATACTTCTTTCTTTATCTGCTGACGAATCCGAAAACAACGCAGATTGGTATTTATCAGATCACAAAGAAGCAAATAGCCTTTGACACTGGATATTCAATGGAGAGTGTCAATGCCCTTTTAGATCGTTTTACTCGCCACCATAATTTAGTGATTTATAACGAGGAAACGAGAGAGCTTGCTATCAAAAATTGGGGCAAATACAACCTTGATCGTGGAGGTAAGCCAGTAATCGACTGTGTGAACTCGGAATTGAAAGAGGTCAAGGACAAATCTCTCATTCCGATCATCGCAGAAAACGTAGAACGCAGAGATATCAAGGCTTTGTACGATACGTACCACGAGTCGTCCACGAGTCGTACCACGATAAGGGGACAAGAAGAAGAAAAAGAAGAAGAAAAAGAAGAAGAAAAAGAAGAAGAAAAAGAAGAAGAAAAAGAGGCAGTGTCGAGCATCGTAAATTTTTGGGATGATAACGACTTTGGATACAACAACGTACATGGAAAAAACCAGTTGTTGTCGTGGTTGGATGACTCTAGATTTAAGAATCCATCTGAAATGATTCTTGAAGCCATGAAAATAGCATGCTCGAATAACAAACGTTACTTGAAATACGTCGAGGGCATCCTCAAGAACTGGAACAACGAATCCTTGCTAACTCTCGAAGAGGTCAAGGCGAATGACAGGAAGGGGGCACATCATGGACAGCCTAAGCCAAGTTACGCAGGATATGACTTTGATGCAGCGCAAACAGATGACCTCCCTTTCTGACGAGAGGTGTCCTAACTGTAAGAAATACATGCACTACCGCGATGACAGCGTCTTTTGCTTCTACTGCGAAGAGATAGCGCTAGAGGACAAACGACTAGAGGAAGAGGCTAAGAACATGATCCACCGTCGCAAGCTACTAGAGTCCTCACGCATGTTTGACGATGCGAGCTTGATAAACGATCGGCTTAAGGTGGCGACATTCGATAACTACCATCCCGAAGAAGACGACTTGAAGAAAGCCAAACGCCACTGTGAACGTTACGCCGAAAACTTTAGCTTTGATAACCCTGTGAATCTGCTGCTAATGGGTAGCTACGGTACTGGCAAGAGTCATCTAGCCGTATCGATCGTGAAAGAGCTCGTGGATAAACGAATTAACTCGATCTTTATATCGGTGCCAATGCTGATGACCAAGATCAAGAGTACGTTCAATCGCAACAGCGACGTCACCGAGCTTAGTATCTTACGCACGATCCAAGAGGTGGATTGTCTTGTTTTAGATGACATTGGCGCTGAGCAGACTAAGAAAGCAAAAGATGACGAGGTAACGTGGGCTGTGTCGAAGCTTTGGGAGATCATTGATGGTCGCGCAGGTAAGCATACAATTTACACGACGAACTATGATCCCGAAGGACTGGGCAAAATTTTAGGCGCTCGAAACTTTAGCAGAATGATGGAGGGCATCTATCCAATCAAGATGTACGGCAAGGACTACAGGCTTAAGGCGTTTGAAAAATAAGGAGGATTGACCTTGAAAACAGGAGTGGCAATAACCAATACAGCTATTTTTGATGAAACACAGATCAGAGAAGGAAACATCATCGAGGTTGCTGTTGTCCATAACATGTCAGGAAGCACGATGGTTACGAGCAAGTATCTCATTCTAAATGTGAATGAAAAAGAATTGCTTGTCATGGGGATTAAATCAAAACGTGGTGATACAGAGTTCGAACACAGCAAAATCAAGATTAATCAGCTTTATAACCATCAAGCTGTTTATAGGTTAAAGATTACGAGCATCCAAACAGGATTGATCTAAACGAGGAGGAATGACAATGAACTTTGCACACGACTTACGCACGGCTAGGGATACATTTCTTCAAGAACAAGCGAGAGAAGTAGTTGAACAAAAACAGATGGAACTGATATTTACAGCTAAAAAAGGTTTTACGCAACAAAAATTTACTATTTCAGAAGACCTAGAATACATGAGGTCACAAGATTTTGCCAACATCGTAGAAACGTTTTTAGATGGCGTCAAGGTGCGGTATGAAGTGAGAGAGGAAGAGATAGGCGCTTTCTTTAGGATCACTAAACCACAGCATTACCTCGTATTCGACTGGTCGGAGGAGGACAAATCATGACACTACAAGTTGGGGATTGGGCGCTAGTAGAAGGTTTAGGAATGGTACGAGTTTTAAATATATATCCATCAATAGCAGAGAAATCATTGCATGTGACTGGAGAGAAGGAAGTGTTTAAATCAACACACATTGCTAATGTGCATGCACCTAACATCGGCTGTGATGTGAATGTGGATTATGGAGACCTAAAACCAATTAAAAAAAATTCAGAATTAATACAGGTTGGAAATTTTTATCATCATCCCACAAAAGGAAAAGTAAAAGTGGTAAGGGTTGTTGCTGATGTAGATGTGCTTTCTGATGGCACTTTTTGGAGCGTAGACGCAGACAGTTTGAAGCCAATTGAGGAGGGCGAGTAACATGAATCAAAACATCGAGCTAATTGCAAAGGTATGTCACAGCGTCAACAAGGCATATTGCGAGAGTATCAACGACTTTTCACAGGTGGATTGGGAGGATGCTCCAGAATGGCAAGTTGATTCTGCTATCAACGGTGTGAAGTATCACCTAGAAAACGACGTAACGCCCGAGCAGTCACATGAGAGTTGGTTAAAGCAGAAAACTAGAAGAGGGTTGGGTGTATGGCAAAGAGAAGGACGCTGAGCTTAAAACACATCCATGCATTATGCGATATGACGAGCTGCCGAAGCGACAGCAAGCAAAAGACAAGCTATTTAAGTCAGTCGTAGATAGCTTTAAAGGTCAGCAACATGTGTAACTGCAACGGAGAAGGCAGACGCTACGAGGTTGACGGGTCGGTCATGATCGTCGCCCCTTGCCCTGACTGTCCGCCAGACGTGAGAGAGGCACGGAAACAACGGTCAAAGGCACGCATTGAGAGGTTGCTCCAGGAGGCACGAGCAAAAATGAGGAGGGAGTCACATGTATCTTAGCAAGATGGTCGAGCATAAACAGATCGTCGATGAGTTGCATTCAAAGGGATTCTACTACAGCGAAAATGGGAGATCGCTAGAGTCGCTTAAACTGTCAGAGCTTAAGAGAGAGCAGGTACGACTACCAGAGTTACGTGAGGTGGCTGAGAATGCTTGAAGAGGCGAACATCGCAAGTATCGAGCGTAAGCACATGATTAGAGAGTTTGGCACAACGGAATTACTCTTCGATGGGATGGATTTAGCGTTCAGTGTGTCAGAATTAGCCGAGATTCGTCAATTATGGGTTGAGGGTTATACTACCATTCAAATCGCAAAACGTTTGAACAGGGACAAAAATGAGGTGTTTCTCGCGGTATTTCACTTGTCGTTTAAAAACAGGAAAGATCGCAAGGACAACATCGTGATGAGAGTGCCGCAACTGAGAGGTGATGACGATGCCGGTGCTACGGGATAAAGGAGATCGTTACAGACCAGTCGTAACCGTCGCTAAAGCTAAAAAGGGAGTACCTACGGTCGTGGAGATCAGTGGGCAGCGCTATACATTAACGCATCCAGATCACAAGAGGGGTGCGCAGGAGATTAAGAGGAGGGCGAAGTAGTGAATCTAACACCATTGTTTGAGGTACAACGGAAGCTAGATGACAAGATCGTGCAGGAGAAAGGCTTAGAGGGGCAAGATCTTTTGCCTGAGAAGGTACTGGCATTACTTGTGGAGCTTGGTGAATTAGCTAATGAGTGGAGAGGTTTTAAGTTTTGGTCGGAGGGTCGGGAAGCTAGAACAGAATACGTTTGTAAGTTCTGTGAAGGTAGTGAGTTAGTATCGACAACAGCAGAATTTGGAAACGAAGAACAGGGTTTTGATCTTTATGAAGTAGATGTCAGTTGTCCAGTTTGTGATGATGTTAATACAGATAAAAACCCACTCCTTGAGGAGTACGTTGACTGCTTGCATTTCATCTTGTCAATCGGTAATGACTTACAGATAACAGATTATGAAGTTTGGACGCATGCTGATACACACTACGTTAGACACCAATTCACAGAGGTTTTCGACTCGGTCACCACATTGAATCTGTTAATCAATCTAAACGATAAGAACATTCAAGTTGTTTACGAGGTTTTAGTAGCTAGATTCCTAGCTCTTGGAGAAATGCTCGGCTTCACATGGAAGCAGATCACCCAAGCCTACATGGAAAAGAATCGCGTGAACCACGAAAGGCAAGCTAATGGCTACTAAAGGCTACCGCAAATACAACGCTAAGAAGATCACCATCGGCGACATTGAGTTCGACAGCCAGACAGAGGCGCTCTACTATCAGGAGCTACGCAGAAACAAGCTAGTAAGCAAAATAGACCTACAGCCTGTCTATCAGATTATCAACCCGTACAAGGTCACCTGTAAGCGCTGTGGGGGTAATGGATCGACACTTAACACGAAGACAAGCAATTACAACAAATGTCGACTGTGTCAAGGTGCAGGAACACGGAGCAAACCAGGATCTATCTACACCGCAGATTTTAAAGTGACGTATGTGGATGGTCATGAGGAAGTGATCGACGTCAAAGGGGGCCAGTAAGTAAGGACTTCCCTCTACGCAAAAAGTTGTTCGAGCTGAATACTGGCATGGAGCTAATCATTGTCCGCATGGATAAGCACAAGGGATGGATACGAAAATAGGAGGGCTTGCTATGAAACAAGTTAGAGTCATCAAATGCATGTCGCCACACGCCTCAGATTGTATCGTTTATCAGGCTGATCCAGAGGAGCTACAGAAGCGATATCCTCGCCGAGTGCGACCGCCTGACGAGCAGGAGGAGATTGACGCAAAGATGATGCAGCTAAAGATCAGTTATGAGTTGAGTGATAAGAGTCGGTATCGGTATTAGAGGGAGGTAGGTCATGGATAGAGGCGAAACGCTCGAACGACTTCGCGAGGAATATAAATCTATTTACGACGTCGCCTTAAATTTAGCTAAAGGTGGATACTTTGGACAAGTCACAATAGCGTCGTTAGAGGTAGAGGAAAAGAACGAACGGCATCCCATGAGAAAGAAGCAATTACAAAAACAGATTCAGAAAATGAAGTTAGAAAAGCGTAAAAACAAACGTTAGTGCGCATAATCGACATTTAGCGAAGGAGAGATAGTCATGAAAAGTTTTAACTGTGAGGTAGAACGCATCGATGAATTTATTGTAAGCGTAGACGAGTCTTTATTCACCGAAGAGTATATGGAGGCTTTTAGATCAGTGTATTTCGATTATTACACTATTGAGGAACATGTAGAGCACATTGCCAATATGCGTGCTAGATTCGGAAGACGACATATTGAAGGCTATGGCATCCCTCTAGAAAACGGAAAAGTACCGTATTGGGCTAAGAACCCAGAGGAAGTAAATCATCACATCAACATCGTTGTTGTTGCTGAAGATCATCATTGTGAAGTGGACATTACAGAAAAGTAATATTAAGACATATTATACGAAATTAAAAGGAGAGATAAATATGGAGGATGCTACAGAATATATCAAGATAAATTATCAGACTACAGAAAATAGATGTGGCTGCTGTAATCAGTTTTTAGAAAAACCTATAGTGGAGGATAAAACTTTCGAATTTAATAAGAAAGTATTGCTTGATTGGGAGGACTGGAAAAACCTTGAGTATCAGCATGATTTTGAGTACCAAATTGAATATCACATTCTTGAAGTTCTTAATGACTACACTAACTTGGACAATAAAAAGTTTTACATTCCTGAAGAAGAAACTAGTAAGCTCAGAAACTATATCTTAGAAGCGCTTAATATAAACTACCCCGATAAAATTTAACACACATTAACCCCATTATGTGCAGTAAAGGGAGGTGAGGCAGTGGATCAAATCGCAGAATACATTGACCGAGTGTTAGAAGCGAAAGCTATCGATCTATTAATTGAGCACTCTGATTTAGATGGTGATGTACTATCTTGGCTAAAGTCTTGCGGTGATAGACAGCAAAAAGTATCAATGTTAATAAAGCCAGAGATCAGGGCTATGTATTGAAAACAACTATGGAAACGGAGTTAGACTTAAACGGCACTGACATTAAAGTGATTAACACTCACAAAGTCATGCTCAAAAAAGACGGCAAACTCTTGGGCACTCTTTAAACACAAAAAACCGCCCCTCTCAGGACGGTCCACCTACCGTTATTCTAGCACAAAACACTCTGGGAGGGGTTAAGTATGACAAAGATTAAAGCAAAGAGATCCACATTTAGGCACGTTGAGGGCGAGTGGAGCGATTACTATAAGACAATCCAAGAGATCAGAGACCTACGAGAAGAAATCGAGACCCCTTACCAAGAGATTGACACAAATACAGGTGGCGGACGATCAGGCTTTATCTCTGCGCCAACAGAGAGGACAGCTATTAACCTGATCGCCAGCCGTAAGCTACAGCACCGAGAAAAGATTGTTGCAGCTATAGAGGAAGTGTACAACGCCTTGCCAAAGGACCACAAGAAGCTTGTGCAAGTCAAATATTGGGGGCGTGAGAACCTTAATTGGGATGGTGTCGCTAACAGGTGTCACGTAAGTAGGAGACAGGCGATCGTATGGCGTAATCAGATCATCCAGGCGACGATTGAGGTGTTAGGTTGGTAAAGACTGCACTTTTTGCTCGTTAATCTGTTGTAATATAGTACCATGGAAGGCTGGTCGGCTAGGTATGTACCTATCTCGTTAGACCAACCGAATAAGGCAAGACCGAAAGCCATCTACGACATCGTGGGTGGCTTTTTACGTTGCTATCAGGGCACATTGATTGAGACACATAGAGCTCAGCCCTGATAGGAGGGTAAAACAAATAGATAAGGAGTTGAAGGTGAGATGTAATGATAAAACTGAGGGAAAAACAGAAACGTTTTGCTGAAAAGTACATCGAGCTTGGTAATGCTACGCAGGCTGCTATTGAGGCTGGTTACAGCAAGAAGACAGCGAAAGAGACTGGATATGAGAACCTCACCAAACCTCACATTAAGGCTTACATCGACACTCGACTCGCAGAACTGGACGAAAAAAGAGTCATGAAAGCAGATGAAGCGCTTGAGTTACTCACAAAAATAGCAAGAGGCGAGCTGAGTGATTCGGTCGTAGTGAGTGGAGGTTGGGGGTACGAGGTAATTAACAAACCGCCAGATATAAACCAACGTAAGGACGCTGCTAAAGAGCTTCTCAAACGCTACCCGATGAATAAGATGGACGAGCTAAAAGAACGCCTGTTAGAAGCTCAAATAACGAAGACTGAGGCAGAAACCAAGAACGAAGAAGCAGGGACACGAACGATCATCATTAACGATAAGGATGCGATGAGGAGGGCGATGGAAGATGATAGCTGAGCGAACAATTAATATTATGGAGCTCATGAATCGCAACTTCTACTCGTTCTGGCTAAATGATCGACCGAACAGCATTTTGTCTGGTGGGCGTTCAAGCATGAAATCATCTGTCATCTCGTTAAAGCTCGTGACGGACTTCTTGGGCGATGACCAAGGCAATGTTGTTTGCTTGCGTAAGGTTGCGAAGTACTTGAGTGGATCCGTGTACGAACAAATAAAGTGGGCGATTTATATGTTGGGCGTCGAACATGAGTTTTTCTTCGGGCGCTCGCCTTTGGTCATTAAACACAAGCCCACAGGCACAGGGTTTTACTTTCACGGGGTTGATGATCCACTAAAGCTAAAGTCTATGAATATCGCAAAAGGCTACTATATGGCGTTGTGGTACGAAGAGTTAGCAGAGTTTTCGGGCGTTGAGGATATTGACGTAGTCGAAGATACGTTCATCCGTCAGGATCTAGGCGATGGTAAGCAAGTTAAGATTTATTACAGCTACAATCCACCAAGAAACCCTTATTCGTGGGTGAATCAGTGGAAGGATAGCAAAGTAAACGATCCTAGTTACTTTTTGCACCATTCAACCTACATGGATGATGAGAAAGGCTTTTTATCAAGTCAGTTGCTCCGTAAGATCGAAACCTACAAGGGTAATGATTATGATTACTGGCGATGGATGTACTCGGGAGAAGTCATAGGCCTTGGTGATACGGTCTACAACATGGCTCACTTTCATGAAATTGATGAGTTACCTAAAAACGATGATATTATCATGGTCGACTTAGCGATTGATACAGGACACCAAGTGTCTGCGACAACGTATCTGGCGCTAGGTTTAACGAAGAGGCGTAATGTCGTCTTGTTGGACACTTACTACTACTCGCCAGCTAACAAGGTCGAGAAAAAGGCTCCTAGTGAGTTTAGTAATGACCTAGCTGAGTTCACGAAGAAAATACGAGAAACGTACCGTAAACCGATTGACCAGCAAACGATCGATTCGGCTGAGGGTGCGCTTAGAAACCAGTATTTTAAGGATTATGGCGTTCGGTTACATCCAGTAGCGAAGAAAAAGAAAGTAACAATGATCGAAAACGTACAAGACCTACTTGCGCAAGGTCGTTTTTTTATGCTAAATACGAGCAACAATCAAATAGTTAAAACGGAGCACGAACGATACCAGTGGGATGCAGATACCTTGCAGAGTGACGATCCCAAAGTTATCAAAGAGGACGATCACACTTGTGACGCTTTGCAATATTACGTGATGGATAACTTACGTAAGTTAGGACTTAAATTTTAAGGCGGTGAGACTATGTTTGCAAACGTCGTATCAAAGATAAGGGGGTGGCTGCACAAGATGAAGCTCATTAAAAGCGTACAAAAGATCACGAAGCGTGAGGACGTTGTCGCAACAGAAAAGTTTTACGATCACATAGACGTATGGCGTCAGCTCTACCAAGGGCATTACAGCGAATGGCACGATGTTCGATACCATACGCTCAACGGGGAGCAAAAACGTAAAATGAAGACGCTCAACCTGCCTAAAGTGCTCTCACAGGAGATGGCGACGCTCGTATTTAACGAAAAGTGCGATATTAGCATTGATACTGGTGAGGGTGCGTTTGCGGACAGTGTGAAAGACGTCTTAGAGGCAAACGGTTTCGACAAACACTATCAAAACTACCTCGAATACATGTTTGCGATGGGTGGCATGGTCACAAAAGTGTATGTCGAGGACAAGGAGATCAAGATTAGCTATGTATCTGCTGAGTGCTTTGTGCCGATCACTTACAACGGTCGTACCGTCACAGAGGGCGCCTTTTTAACCGTTACCACTCATAAAGACTACAAATTTACGCTTGTGGAGTCTCACTTATGGATTGATGGTAACTATACGATCCGTAATGAGCTGTATAGAGACGCTAAAGGCAGTAAGGACTTAGGAACACTCGTACCATTATCAACGCTCTACGAGGATTTAGAGGACGAGGTCGTTATAAAGGACATGAGCCGTCCGATGTTTGTCTACACGAAGCCCAACATCGCCAATAACATCGAGATCGACAGCAACATGGGTATCTCGCTATTTGCCAATGCGTTAGACACGATCCATACGATCGACGACCTAGTCGACTCGTTTTACCGCGAGTTCAAGCTTGGTAAAAAGAAGATTATCGTAGGAGCTCAAGCGATCAAACACCATATAGATGCAGACGGTGATAGCAGACAGTACTTTGACACCGACAATGAGGTGTACGAGGCGTTTAACTTTGGTGATGCATCCGAAGACATGATAAAAGAGATCAATTTTGATTTGCGAGTAAACGAGCACATCGAGGCGATCAACGCGCAACTAGAGATCTTATGCTTGCAGACTGGTTTTAGTCCTGGGACGTTTACGTTTGAAGCTACTGGACTTAAGACGGCTACGGAGGTCATCAGCGAAAACAGCAAGACCTATAAGACACGTTCTAGCCACATCACACTGATTGAGGAGGGCATAAAGGAGCTCATCGCAACGATCAAAGATGTGGCTGCTTTGTATAACATCTTTACTGGACCAGACAAATACGAGGTTAAGGTAAACTTCGACGACTCTATCGCAGAGGACCGATCAACAAATGCCAGCTACTGGACGTCACTCGTAGGATCTGGACTAGCATCGAAGCTCCAAGCGATCCAAAAGGTGCAAAAGGTCACCGAAGAAGAAGCGATAGTGATCTTGGAGCAAATTGCGAAAGAGCAGAACGCAATGCAAGATGCTGAGGTTTTTAATAACGAGGACTTGGAGTGATCTAAATGGCACTCACACCGCAACAGCTACAAAACAGCGCGAAGCCAGTAACAGACATCTACAGTGGCATTGAGCTTGCAATCATGATTAACATTGCAGAGCGTTTAGGTTCTACGATCGAGGAACTACAGGACAATCCTGCGTTGTGGCAGTCTAACCGATTCGGTGAGCTTGCGGAGTTTTACCAACGACAGCGACGGTTTATCATCGCCCAAGCGCCAAAAGCTGAGAGAGAGCTTCGGCAGACGTTAAGCAAGACGGCGCTAGATCATATTGAGATAGGCGAAAAGGCGTTGCAGGAGGCATTTGACAAAGGGATTGTGCCAGTGTCGCCAGAGAGGCTCCGAGACGATCCGCAAATGCTCTCTATCTTGTCTAGTTACCAGCAACGAGCACGAAGTGACCTCAACATGATTAACACGTCCGTTTTAAACGGCTCACAGCAGGTATACCGCAACATAATCAGCGAGACGACCTCTAGGGTGCTGACAGGACAAATGACAGCAGATAGAGCGATACGATCGACGCTGTCCAAGTGGTCGGACAAAGGTATACCAACCCTGACTAGATCAGATGGTGCCACGCTATCAGCCGAGGGCTATGTAAGCATGATCGTCCGGTCCGTTACAAACGACGTTACAAACGATATGCAAATGACGCGTATCCAACAGTACGGCAACGACCTCATCGAGGTGTCGAGTCACATAGGAGCAAGACCACGGTGCGCACCTTTCCAAGGGCGCATTTTTTCGTTGTCTGGAAATAGCAATCGTTACCCTGCATGGTCCTCTACCAGCTACGGAGAGGCGGCAGGGTTGTTAGGCGTTAATTGTGGCCATCAAATCTATCCGTTTTTTGAGGGATTGAGCGTTGCGCCAGAGCCACCAAAACAAACAGCCGAGCAAAACGCAGAGGCCTACAAAGAGAGTCAACGTCAACGCCAGCTAGAGCGTGACATACGCAAAGCTAAGAACCGTCAAGACATCTTGGCCGCATCTGGTGACGTGGTAGGCGCAGAGCAAGCAAGAAAGCTTATCAGACAGAGACAGGGACGTATGCGTGGCTTTATTGATGAGTCGGGGCGCACGAGACGCTACGGCAGAGAACAAATCCAAAGGAGTGTTTAACCATGCTTCAAATTCAAGTGAAAGTCGCTGACATGGAGCCTGTTAAAGAGATTATGCATCAACTTAGCGACCTGATAGAGCAAATAGAAATTTCGGAGTTTAAGGATGAAAACGGAAACCAGTTAAAAACGAACTTTCATTATCAAAAAATCATTGAAGGTATCAAAGAGTTGGAGGGACTAGCAGATGAATAAAACACTATTTTTACCACTCAACCTACAGTATTTCGCTGAGGAACCAGCAGCCGAACCACAAGCTCCGGGCGCGGGCGAACCAACCCCGGAGCAACCAACGCAAGAGGATCAGAGCCAGTCGCAAGAGCCAACGGAGAAAGGGGGTGAACTAAGCGCTGACGAGGCTAAGAAGATGGCAGAGGCGGAGTTTTTGAAGAGTTTAGGGGTTGATAACTTCGACACGCTCAAAAACACGCTAGCCAAGCACAAAGAGTGGGAGGAAAGCCAGAAAACGGAGTCTGAGAAGCTCAACGACAAGCTAAAAACGTTTGAGTCACAGCTAACAGAGAAGGACCAGACGTTGACAGACTTGCAGGCGGAGAATGCAGCTATTCGTAGTGGAATCACAGACGACAAGAACTTAAAAGCCGTTATGACACTCGCTAAATCGATGGTATCGGACGAGTTAGATATCGCCGGTGCAATCAAGCAAGTCGTAGAGGACTACCCACACTTTGCCGGATCGTCAGCAGAGGAAGAGAAGAAGCCGACGTTTGTTCAAGGTAAGCATAGTAAGCAACAGCTGACCGATGAAGAGAAATTCATGCAGGCATTTAAGTAATTCGCACTTATACCACATTTAATTATTAGGAGGAATAACACATGGCAGAATTAAATTATGCTGAACTGTATCAAAAAACGCTCGAACAGAAATTTAGTAAGGAACTTATGTTTGTGGAGCTTTACAACTCTCCAAACAACTCTCGTATCCGTTTTACTAACGCAAAGACAATTCAAATTCCACGCATTGATGTAACAGGTATGACCGATACGAACCGTGACGCGATTACAGGATTCACACGTAAGGTTGACAACGATTGGGAGACAAAGACACTAGATCACGACCGTGAGTTTAGCACATTTATTGACCCAATGGACGTTGATGAGACAAACGATGCTGTAACAATCGCAAACACAACTCGTGTATTTAACGAGGAGCAAAAGATCCCTGAGATGGACAAGTACATGGCATCCAAGTTATATGCGGAGGCTACTGGCTTCGGTGTGACGCCAGTAACTACTGCTTTATCGGAGGCTAATGCTCTACAAATCTTTGATCAGATGATGGAGGATATGGATGAGGCAGAGGTACCTGCTGAGGGTCGTATCTTGTATGTTACTCCTGTCACGTACACAATCCTTAAAAACGCTGAA
Source organism: Paenalkalicoccus suaedae (assembly GCF_006965545.2). Lineage (NCBI taxonomy): Bacteria > Bacillati > Bacillota > Bacilli > Caryophanales > Bacillaceae > Paenalkalicoccus > Paenalkalicoccus suaedae. The sequence goes on along the minus strand of NZ_CP041372.2, from coordinate 2,262,261 downwards.
AAGCTTGAGCGCACTATCCAAGTGCAAGCCAATAACGGAGCTATTAACCGTTCTGTTCGTTCCCTTGATGATGTACAACTTAAGCGCGTACCGTCCAGCCGCATGAAGACGGTCTATGACTTTACAGTTGGCGCTGTTGCGGACGATGAAGCAGATCAGATCAACATGATCCTAGTGCATCCACGAGCTGTACTGTCTCCTATGAAATATGAGCAGGTGTTGCTAGGTGAACCTTCCGCGCTTTCTAAAGGGAAGCGAACGTACTACGAGCGCTCTTACTGGGATGTATTTGTGTTTGAGCGCAAGGCACCAGCTGTAGCTTTTCACACAACACCATCTGCAGAAGAAGAGGAATAAGAGGGCGCATATCGCGCTCTCTATTAATTTGAGGAGGTATCACACATGGCTAAAGTAAAAAAGGGCAATAAAGTCTTGCACGTAGACGATAAAGCAGTAGGTAGCTACTTAAAACAAGGTTTTGATCTGATTGGCGATAAAGGTGAAGTCGTTAAGCGTGCTACTGGCGGTAAATCCATTTCGGCTGCGGAGTATAACAAGGTCGTTGAGGAAAATGAGCGACTAAAGAAGCAGAATAGCCCGAATGCAGACCTCGAAAAAGAGAATGATGCTCTTAAGAAGCAAATCACAAAGCTACAAAAGGAAAAAACTGACGCTGAGGCTAAAGCAAAGGCAGCAGAGGAAGCTAAGACAGACAAATAGGAGGTGTAGGCAATGCCTTACATCGACGCAGATTACTACAACGATGAGTTTATGGGTACGCCGGTAGATGAGGCTGACCTACCGCGATTTATCCGACGTGCCAGTGACACGATCGACATGGTGACAAGGTATAAGATCAAAGACTTTGACACCCTAACAGACTTGCAAAAATCGCTTGTTAAAAAGGCGGTTGCGTCACAGGTAGAGTATATCGAGATAGCAGGGGGCGTAGAGGAGTTACTTGGTGACAATCTGCAATCCGTTACGGTAGGTAAGTTCTCGGCAGGTAAAGGGCAAGCATCACAAAATATGGGGTGCAACTTGCACCGGAGGTGATCCGATATCTCGGGCCGACAGGTCTGTTGTACGCAGGAGGAGTGAGGGCATATGGCGCGACCGATTCCGAAGCGATTACTCCCCCATACTATTGGGTATAAAAAGTATCTTGGTAAAGGCAGAGAGGGCATTGAGTATGCGGAGGAGCAAGAGATCAAGCACGTCCGCATGGAGCCCTCATCCTCTTTAACTCGTGATAATAACGGTCAAGAGGTGCTTAAGCGCTCAACACTCTTTATCGATGCTCGTAACTCCGATCCAGTAATCAAGATGAGTGAGCAAGACATCGTGGTCTTTGACGAAGACGAGTACATCGTAAACAAGGTTGATTCGTTATACGCTAGGTCGTCCAATGTCCATCACTATGAAAATGAGATGATCTGATGAAAGCGCGAGTGGATTTTAACGCAGCAAAAATAAAGGCTAAGGCGTCAGGTGCAAAGAAACAAGCCCAAATGGTACTAGATAACGAGGTTGTTAAAGGCGGTAATAAGTTTATCCCATTCGATCGAGGTGATCTAGCGCAATCAGGGATACGAATGACGAACCCCGGATCTGGCAAGGTGACGTGGCAAATGCCTTATGCTAGGAAACTTTACTACAATCCGCAGTTTAACTTTAGCAAGGATAAAAATTCTCAAGCTGGTGGATTGTGGTTTGAACGCGCAAAGTCGCAAGAGTTACCTGCTTGGTTACGTATCACAGAGGCGGCATTCAAAAAATTCTTTTAGGAGGTGACGCATGGATTTCTTAGACCGAGTCATTGATGCGATGGAGGCTGATTTAACGCTGTTTGACATCGTAAGGATTGGCAACTTAGATCCTGACAACAGCATTGCAATCAGGCAATTTCCGACGTCACCCGGCACAAGGTTTTTTGATAACAGCCGTGATGATACGTTTGGGATTCAGGTACTCGTAAAGCACGCTAACGGTACCACAGCACGAAACACTATACAGTCGATAACAGATTACTTAGAGTCGTTAACCGGTGTCACATCGGATGACGGCTCTTTTCTATTGGTCAATATCGAGTGTAGCACCCTCCCCAACTGGGTGGAGGAGACAGACCGCAATCAACAAATATACACGGCGCTCTTTGAAGCGACCATCTATAGGGAGGCGACATAAATGGCATTTGAATTAAACTACAAAAATCAATTTAAGCTCGATGTAACACCAGATGCTGAAGAACCATCTTTCGAGACTCTAGCTGCCGGTATCTCATCTGTAGAGCCTGCAAACAACGAGGAGCTTGATCAGACAGCTTACTTCGACGGAGAAGGCTTTTCCGAGACGGATGTAATTGGCGCTCAGCTCGTATTATCCGTATCTGGACATCGTAAAGTTGGCGATGCTGCTCAAGACTACATTTTTTCCAAGTATCTTGAGGTTGGTGACGCACGACGAACGCGATTCGAGTGGGAAACACCATCGGGCGAGTTGTTCGAGGGCAATGTAACTATCGCTAACATCGAAGGTCCAGGCGGCGAGGCTCGTGCCAAAGGTGAGTTTAGCTTCGAGATCCATTTCAACGGTAAACCAGAATACACACCAGCACCAGAACCAACACCTTAAGACGAGAGAGGGCATCGCTCTCTCTTTTTTATTTATAACCTACTTTAGGAGTGATCGGACATGGCTTTCAAAATTGACATAAAACGCGACGTGGAGAAATTTGAGATCGGTTCAAAAACATTTGAGTTAGAGCTACAGAACGAAAAGCTAGTTAAGTACAACGCAAAGATCAATGAAGTGGTATCCAAATCCGAGGAAGCACGAGGAAAAGAGGACGATCTAGAACTGGTTGACGCCCTCAGAGAAGTTGAAGAAGCTACAAAAGATTTGATCGGCATTTTCTTCGGTAATGGCGCCTATGACGAGATTTTCGAGGAAGTCAATCGATCATCTTATGTTATGTCTAAGGTCATCGAGCAGATTGTAGAGGCTGTGCAAATCATTGTGACTCGTGAGCAAGAGAAGAACCGCGAAAACAAGAAACAAGCCTACTACAAGAAGAAAAATGAAGCCGTTTAGCTTAACACAACGTTTCGATGATGAGCTTGAGCTTGATGGTGTGACGTACAAGTTAGATCTCGCGTTTGATAACGTCCTACGTATTTTCGAGCTATTTGGCGACGAGGAATTTCACCCGATCGAGCGAATTGCCCTTGCTTGCGAACTTTTCATAGGTGAGAACCAACTGGACTTGGAGACGAAAGACAAAGTCGTCTACCACGTCTTTTTGGACTTTCTTGATATCGACATCAGGGAAAAGAGCGATCCAAACGTCAATACAGAGAAGTTTTACGACCTATACGAGGACGCAGAGCGCATCTATGCCTCATTTATCAAGGAGTACGACATCGATCTCTTTGAGCAACATGGCAAGCTCCACTTTATTAAGTTTCGCGCGTTATTGTCTATGGCCATTGATCGCGACTTTAAAGAGGTTGTCGGGATAAGGGCGCAAAAAGTACCTGCTCCAACCAAGTACAACAAAGAGGATCGAGAACACACGCTTAAGCTCAAGCGCATCTACAAGCTAAAAGGTATCGAGGATCCCGACTTGATCGAGCAGCGTGTCGAAAACGGTTGGAACAAGCTGGCTAACTTCTTCCGTCCTAGCAAATAGGTAAGGGGGTGACGACAACATGGCTGATGGGAAAATCGTCATTGACACCGAGATAGACCAGTCGGGGATAGATCAAGGTATTAACCAGGCTCAATCTAAGCTAGAAGGTTTAGGTGGCAAACTGATGGGCGCCGGCACAAAGCTTACGAAGGGGCTAACGCTACCAATCGTCGGAGCAGGTATTGCCACTGCTAAATTCGCAATCGATCAAGAGACAGCGTTTGCAAAGGTACAAACATTATTAAGTGGATCTAGCGCAGATTACGAAAAGTACAAAAATGATATACGTACCGCGTCTAGTGACATGGGCGTATCGTTTGGTGAGTATAGTGAGGCTGTTTATCAATCGATCTCGGCAGGTGTCGATCAAGGTAAAGCGATTGAGTTTACAACCACAGCTGCCAAACTTGCTAAGGGTGGATTCACACAAACGGCAACGGCGGTAGATTTACTCACAACAGCAATCAACGCTTATGGGTTAGAAAGTAAAGACGCAGATAGATTAAGCGACATGCTTATCAATACTCAAAACATGGGTAAGACAACGGTTGATGAACTATCTGCATCGATGGGTAAAGTTATCCCTATCGCAAACGCCAACAACGTATCATTCGAGCAATTAGCAACTGGTTACGCTGTATTAACAAAGAACGGTCTTGCGACAGCCGAAGCAGGAACGTATATGAGCTCCATGCTCGGAGAATTAGGGTCTGCCGGATCAAAGACAGATAAAATCTTACGTGAAAAGACGGGTAAATCCTTTGCTCAGTTACAAGAAGAGGGTATGACGGTAGCTGACGTGCTCCAGATCATCGCAGGTGAAGCAGAAGCCAATGACCTAGCATTATCAGATATGTTTGGATCAAAAGAGGCAGGTATCGCGGCTATGTCCTTGCTATCTGGTGAGGGAAAAGACTTTGCGGACATCCTAGACTCTATGGGAGAATCGGCAGGTGCAACAGACGCCGCATTTGAAACAATGAACGAAACAACCGGAGCTAAAATGGCTCGGGCTTTTGTGCGTTTGCAGAATGCGGCCGCGCAGTTCGGAGATATCTTTTTACCGATTATTGCGGCAGTTGCCGACAAAGTAGCAGAATTTGCGCTAAGAGTGGCGGAATTGTTGCCTGAGTTTCAAAACATCGTCGTTATAGCAGGTCTTGTATTAGGGGCACTTGGACCTCTACTCATACTCTTTGGATTGATGATCACAGCAGTAGGCAAGATTATCGGCGTATTCGGTAGCTTAATACCAATCTTCGCCAAGATCGGAAAAGGTTTTGCACTCATAAAAACGTTTATATTGGCTTTATTAAGTCCGATCGGGTTGATTGTTGCTGCTATCGTAGGTTTTATTGCCGTGTTTGTGTATCTGTATAAAACAAACGAAGAATTTAGAGATAAGGTTAATGCTATCTGGGAGGCTATTGTCTCCGTCATAAAAACAGCCGTCCAGGGCATTGTAGATTTTGCTATGCAGGTGTGGGGCATGTTAGTCGAGTTTTGGATCACGCACCAAGATCAGATCATGGAAGCGACTCGCAACGTTTGGGAATTTATCAAAACGTTTGTTGCTGGTGCTGTCGATGTCATAGCAGCAGTATTTAGTGCGATTTGGCCTGTTATCCAATTTATTGTGATCTCGGTATGGAATAACATTAAAGGGGCGATCGAGGGCGCCTTAACGTTTATCCAAGGTCTGATCCAAGTGTTTACCGGACTGTTTACTGGTGACTTCAGTTTGATGTGGGAAGGAATTAAGAATGTCTTTACAGGGGCGATACAGTTCTTGTGGAACGCGTTCAACTTACTCCTATATGGTCGCTTAATCAAAGCTGGTATGGCGCTATTCACTGGACTACGAAGCATTGTATCTGCCGGTTGGTCAAGTATTCAAGGTCTATTTACTGGAGCACTAAATGCAATACGAGGCGTTGTGACGAATGTCATGAACGCTATTCGTGGTGTCATTCAAAACATTATGAATGGTGTGCGTACGATCTTCACAAACATTCTTAACGTCATTCGTAACCTTGTAACTTCGGTATTCAATGGTATACGAACGACAATAACAACCGTGATGAACGCCATACGTACCGTTATATCCACAATATGGAACGGTATCATGAGCTTTTTAAACGGCATCTTTACATCAATGCGAACAAGCGTGACAAACACGTTTAGTGCTGTGCGTACTACAATCACCACGATCATGAACGCGATTAGAAGTCTTATGCAAACGGTATGGACAGCGATACAGACAGTTATCACTACCGTTTTAAATGCAATTAGAACCGTAGTTACTACAGTATTTAATACGATTCGAACGACGATCACAACCGTACTAAACACCATTCGTACCACGGTGCAAACGATCTTTAACGCGATATCAAGCACCTTTAGTAGCGTGCTCAATACGGTGTCTAACACAGTACGAACAAACTTTAATACGATGCAAAATATCGTTACTACCATCTTAAATGCGATACGTACAGTCGTGAACACGGTGCTTAATACTATCAGTAGTTTATTTACATCAGTAACAGGAGCTATCCGTAATACGGTCTCAAGCGTGTTTAATGCCTTGAGTGGTATTGTCTCGAGCGCGATGAATGGCGTGCGTAATGCGGTTAGTTCTGGATTGACAGGAGCATTGAATGTGGTTAAGAACATGGGAGAGTCATTTAGAGCCGCAGGTAGAGGACTAATTGAAATGATGGCAGCAGGTATTAAGGCTGCTGTAGGGGTAGTTACTAGCGCCATTGGTGATGTCGTCGGCAAGGTTCGAGACTTCCTTCCATTCTCTCCGGCTAAAGTTGGTCCTTTGAGCGACTTAGACAAGCTAGACTTCGCAGGACCTATCATGGACAGTATCAAAAAAGGTGAGGTATCTGTCGAGGCAGCTATGAGTAATTTGCTTACAACTGACATGATGCGCAGTCTAAATGGCACGCAAGGTATGGGTGGTAACAACGATTACTCTCGTAGCATTACGAATCAAACGACAATCAACAACAATAGCATGTCCGAGCGTGAGCTACAGCGCATCTTAAACAGACGCGATCGAGAGCTATCATTACGACTAGGAGGGTTGTAGGTGGAGACAATCACATATCGTAACAGCCAGGGCGCGGTAATTGACTTTACTGGGCCTATTTATCGTCTTATCGCCATTGACGGCTTAGGTGGTGTCGATGCAGATGTCCAAACCGAGTCAGCACCCTTTTTAGATGGATCGGTACTACTCGATGTGCTGTTGCAAGAGCGAGATATCGCATTGACGCTACGAGTTAAAGGCTCTAGCTATCGCGATATTGTTGCTAATCGCAATAGGCTAGGGGCGATCATGAACCCTAAGCTTGGGCTAGGTACATTACGAGTACAAAAAGATGATTACGTGCGCGAAATTGCGTGCGTATCATCTGCTGTGCCTATGTTTGCATCCGGTCTATCTAATCAGAATCAAAGCTTTCAATCGGCTATCGTCAATCTATTGGCACCTGATCCGTACTTTAATAGCGAAAACATCGAAGAACAGCCTGCTATCTTGCCTCTATTCGAATTTCCGTTTGAAGGTGAGGTTGAGATGGGAGAGCAACAAGAACGGCGCATCATCAACAACGATAGCGACGCACCAGCACCTGTCATGATCGAGTTTTTCGGTCCTGCCGTCAATCCGACGATCACAAACCTCACAACAGGAGAGTTTATCAGAGTCAGGCGGACGCTAGAGGAGGGTGACGAGCTTTACATCGATACGAACCCTAACACTCGTGAGGTCAGTTTAATCCTCTCAGACGGTACAAGAGAGGACGTCACAGCGTGGATTGATCTTGCAAGCACCTTTTTTAGTTTGGGGATCGGTGAAAACGACATTGAATATAGCGCAGATGATGGCATTGATATGGCTGTCGTCAACATCTTCTACAAAAAGCGCTACACCACAGCATAAAGGAGGTACAGCATGGCAGAGATATTCAAGTTTTTTAACAGTAACCCAGCAATTGATGATCGTCGCTTTGTGCAGGCGGCTGATTTTGCTAATTATTTTTCGCAAGTGCTCTCAACCGGTATTATTTCGATCGATAACGAGGCAGGCTTACGAGTAACGGCAGATGGTACAAACATGCAAACGACGGTCGATGTTGGTGGTGCTCTCATGGAGGGTTACCAATACACCAACACGACACCACTACAACTCACACACGACTTACCAGAGGCTGATACCGACCGTATTGATCGTGTTGTCCTACGTCTCGATAAATCGGCTCAGAATCGTTTTATACGAGCTTTTATTGTTAAAGGAGAGCCGTCGGCAACTCCCGAACCACCTGAATTAACACGCACTAGCTTGGTTTATGAGCTATCACTTGCGCAGGTGTACCTAACAGCTAACACATCCACTATTCCTGCTACAGACGTGACGGACGAGAGATTAGATGAGGAGCTTTGCGGTATCGTATCGTCACTTATAACTATCCCGACAAGTCAGTTTTTACAGGAATGGGAAACGTATTTTACTGGTTTGCAAGCGAGCTTAGATGGTGCTACTGATGAATACGAACAAGAAATAGAAGATGCTAGAGCTCAATTACAACAAGATCTACTAGATTTTGAACAGGAGTTTAGAGATTGGTTTGACCAACAGCAGACTGAGGGATTTGTGCTGGCTTCCGAAAAGGGACAACCAGGCGGCGTTGAAACGTACGATGATGCTATTGCGCATAAGGAAGAATTTACGCAACACGAAGGTAAGACTGTCACCGAAGCGCATGAACCTCTATTTGGCGCATACCGAGAAGAAATATCCACCGTATCAGGCACTGGAACAGTTACACTAAACGCTGATAACTCCCCTGCATATCGTTTAACGATGGCAGGCACAACAACACTCAATCTATCTACTACAAGTAGCGAGGTTGTCTCCCTATCCGTGTTTTTAGAGCAAGGGGGCACAGCCCATCCTATTACGTTTAGTTCTGCAATCAAATGGCGTGGTGGTGAGATCCCTGATGTGTCCGAGCCTAACTTTACGTATGCGCTAACGTTTATCACATACAACGGAGGCACAACGTGGCTAGGCTTCTTAGCAGGTGATTTCGATGTTAGCTGATAAATTGCGCTATGCAGGTGGAGGGATACCAAGAGAGTTGTATCTTTATGAATTATTTAATAATAACGCTCCATTCATACAAGGATTCGCAGAAGGTGCAGGAAGTCTAAGTTTTCCACTGAACGGAAGAATGCTTATTAATGCGAGAAGATTAGATATTAGCGCAACTAGAACAGCAGTTACAGAAGTAGCATTTGACTTGTCTCCATATTCTAAAGCGTATATAGATTGGGAAAATCAAACTTCTGGTGGATTAAGAACGACTGGTTTTGTCATTATGAACCAGAGAGATGTTAACCCAAGAACAACTAATTTAGCAGAAGTTTTACAAACAGGAAACTTTGCTAGAAGAACGGATGAAATTGATATATCAAGTTTTAACGGTGAGTTTTTTTATAGCTGTATATGCCAGAAAACACATCAGGGACAGATATTTCTTACACTACTTCGGTATTTAATCTATGGCTAGAGAAATAGGAGGTGAGCGCCTTGTACGCACATATTAAGAACGGTGAGATTGATCGATTCGCCAGTTTACCTAAAGTTTTACGGTTAGAGGACGGTCAGACGATCAGTGGATTTAACTTACTGCCACATGAAGTGCATAAATCCCACGGTTGGCTTCCTGTCGAGGAAGTCGTTGAGGAGTATGATACGGATACTCACTACGCAACGAATCCTCAAACGGAGGTACAAGAGAATAAGGTGGTACGTACGTGGGAAGTCGCGCAAATCCCTCAAGATGATCAAGAAGGAAACTATTCAGATTACCTAGTAGACATTGATTTTAGACTTTCAATGGTCGAGCTAGGACTATAAGGAGGTCACTATGTCATTAACATATAGAGGCTGTAAATCAATGATAGATAGACGCTCATACGCATCAGTGGAGGACATGCAGCAGAAGCTAGACATCTTTTGCTTAATAGTCGTATTAGCCAAGATGAGTACAACGAGCTGACAGAGTCGCTCAACAACGCATAAGACGCCTTATGCGCAACAACTAAAACGAGGAGGACGACAAAATGAAATGGTATCTCATGCAATTACTACCACTTAAGTATCACACAATCTATGAGGAAAAGGGACAGAAACACTATGTTCAGTGGCGCATGTGGTTCGGTCGCCAGTTTGCAATTAATGATCGCGTTATCTAAATGTCGAGAGCCCTCATTTGAGGGCTCTTTTTTATTACAAAAAGGTGGGTGAGGCATGCGTAAAATCTACTTTGATCAAATGACCGGGTCAGTCATCATGACGATAAACAACAATGATAGCGTGGAGACAGACCGAGAGCGACATCCTATTTTAACCAATGCCGGTGTCGTGTTTGCTCACGGTAATGTAAATTTAATGCATATTACTCCGATGCTCAAACGAGAGCACATGCAAGAGCAAAGACGTGGTCCTAAAGGTGATAAAGGGATAAGGGTTCACAAGGTCCGCAAGGTCCACAGGGAGAACGTGGCGATAAAGGTGAGCAGGGTCCTAGAGGAGATAGAGGTAATAAAGGAGACGCCGCCAATATTGGGCTAGATGAAGGGTATAAATTGCACTTATATGAGGCTGTAACGGACTCTAACGGGATCGTTAATGTGCCATTTGGTCAAACGTTTACCTCCATTATTAATATCCAAGCAACGCCAGTTAAAAGGTCGCCCAATTCACCTGAGATGGTGTTTGTCTCTGTCATCGAGCAATACGCCACTCGTTGTGTGCTACGAGCCTCGACAGGCATAACAGGTAGTTTATTAGGTATAACCACGACATTACGTTCGGCGGCGTCCGTTAATATCTATGTATTAGTGATAGCGAGGTGAGCACGATGCGCAAGCCAATACGAGTTATCGACCAGTCATTTTTATTTTTAGGTGACGTGGATCTATATGAGTCATTAAAGCTCACAAGGCGCTTTTATACAGCTGGTGAGTTAGAGGTAAAAATTAATCGTCACAAAAAAGGTGCGGATCTACTCAAGATGGATCGCATCGTCTTTATCCAAAACCAACTCCATAAAGCGTATCTAATCCGTAGTGTCGAGAGCGAGCTAGATCAAGCAGGTAAAATCACCGAAAACATCATTGTCCGAGCGCAGCATGTGCTTGGTTTTTTGTCGCGTGTGCTTACGTTGCCACCTACCGGGCGCTCTTACGATTATGTTAACAGTAACGCCGAGACGATTATCAAGACGTACATCGACAACAACGTGATTAACTCGCCTATTGAGGCTAATAACAATCCCATCTTACAACTAGCTCCTGACGAGGGGAGAGGTACACAGACGATCTACCAAACACGTTTTAAAAACTTGTTAGACGAGTGCGCGGACATTGCTGATTTTGGTGGAATTGGAATGAGAGCATCGGTTAATTTTGACGCTGAAAAGGTTATTTTAGACGTCGCTGAGGGTGTCGACCGCACCGCAGACCAAGATGAGGTAAAGCCTGTTATCTTTTCTCCTGATCCTACCTATCGCAGTTTAAAGGCGGCCAACTACTTTGAAAGCAACTGGAACTTTCGTAACGTTGCAATCGTTGCAGGGCAGGGTGAGGGCATTGATCGTACGATCGTCGAGGTGGACCAATCGGAAGGTGGCGAACGTTACGAGGTCTTTGTCGATGCGCGAGACGTGGAAGAAGAGGACGAGGACGGTGAGCCAATACCTGAGCAAGATATCATTGATACACTAGTCGCGCGAGGTGAGCAAGCTCTTAATGACTTACGGCAAGAGGTTTATTTTGAGGGCGAAGCATTGCGCAAAAGCTCTTTTGTCTATGAGGTCGATTACGACTTAGGTGATATTGTGACAATACAGGTTAAGGAATGGGGCATCTCGTTTAATGACCGCATTGTGGAGTGTGTCGAAACCTACTCGCAAAGTGGGTTTGATCTTGATTTAAAGTTTGGCAAGACAATCCAAACAACAGCAGAAACGATAAAAAAGCTAATCAATCGCAGTACAGTTGAGGCGAGGACGTAACTCTCCATTCGAGGGCTCTTTTACTGTTACAAATAGAGAGAATTTAGGGGGAAATCATGAGTAGCGAGGAGCAAAAGCAAATGAGAGGAGATACCGAATTAACATATAAGATGATTGATGAGATGTCGGGCATTCGGGCCGATATCAGAGAGCTCATGACTACTATGAGTCATTTTGACAAAAAAATAGACCGTGTATATGACGATATACGAGATACAAAAACACTAGCCTCCGAGGCATCCAGTCAAGCAGAGTCGGCAGAAAACCAAGCACGAAAGGCTTTGGAAAAGATAGGAGCAATCTGTTCATATTGAGCGATTGTACACAAGAGACCGAGAAAACAAAACTGAAATCAACGACAGGATAGACGAACAGAAAAAAGAACAAGTGATACACCGCAGATGGTTAATTGGCTTAATTGCAACAGGTGTGACAGCATTCGCAGGTTTTATCCTAACGATCATTCTAGCATTAGCAGGAGGCTAACATGAAGATAAATTGGAAAGTACGATTTAAGAACCCTTATTTTTTGGCAGCGATAGCAGGTTTAATTGCAATGATATTAGGAGACTTCGGACTATCAACAGAGGCGTACTGGCGCTATGTGGAGTACCTCAGTTATATTGCCGTGACACTTGGGGTCATAAACGATCCAGTCGTGAGGGGTATTGGCGACAGCAAACGAGCCCTTAACTACAAAGAGCCAAGGGAGGATAAATAGATGAATATCGTTGATAGAGGGTTTAAGATCGGCAACGTAGCTGCCATGACACCATCAGCCGTAAGAGGCGTCATTATACACCACTTTGGCGCTCCCTTTAGCTATACCATTGAGAACGCTCAACGTGACCATAGTGATGTGCGCCGCAACAGCGCTGGCATAAGCTCTGGTATTGGTTATAATGGTTTAGTTGATACAGATGGGACAAAGGTGCAAGGGAGAATGTTTAGGCAAGGGGCGCACGCTAGAGGATATAACGGCAATCACTTTGGTATCGCAACACCCGGCAACTTTAATAGCGCGAAGCCAAGCGATGTTGTGCTCGAGAGTATGGCAGAGTTTACAGCGTGGGTATTAAAGCAAGCTAACCTACCAGTAAACGCTACAACGGTACGAGGTCACAGGGATGTCGGTTCAACCGACTGCCCAGGTCGCAACTTTGACATGGTAGATTTTCGCAGACGAGTACAAAAATATATGGGGGTGACTAATGTGAGTGCAAAACCAAATAACGAACCATCAGCGTGGGCTAAAGCGACATGGGAAAAAGCAACGAAGGCAGGCATTGTAGACGGAAACAGACCGCAAGAGCCTGTAACTCGTCAAGAAATGGCTGCTATGTTTGATCGAGCAGGGTTATTGGACAAATAAAAAAGAGGGGCGTTATGCCCCTTACATATTCTTATTAAGCTCATTAAATTCACTATCCCATCGAGCTCGTTTCTCGTGACGATACTCTACAGGAAGACTCGCCACCTGAGCCTCATAGTCCACTTCTATCTCACCGATAGTCTCCAATGACTTAAGCACCTTAATAAGGTCGCTCTTATCCTTACCTGTAAACAGCCCAAGCTCTTTATAATTAGCCTTTCTATCCTTTTGCTGATGTAAGTGCTTGATGATTTGTAATACTTTACGCTCTGCATCCGTCATATCCATCACCTCATGACAATAAGATTATCACATAATTATCACAGAAAAAAATAAGCAGATAGATGCGAGTGTATATTATATAGAAGAAACACGTCATAAACACCTTAAAATAGGCGTAGGTGATATTGTGGATAAGTCTGTGTATATCGGCAAAGAATCGGATTAATGATGTAATAGCTAGCGAGTATTCTTTTATAGAGTACTCGCTTTCTTAGGTTTTTACCCTTCCCAATTCCTTATACTCACATATATATGGAATGGAGGGGGTGACATCATGAGCTACTATAACAGCTTTACACTTATTGTTGTCTTGTTTATTTTATTAGTTATCGTCGGAGCAGCGTACGTTTGCTAATTAAGAATGGACTTTAAGACCCCTTCAGTGCTTAGTGAACTTTAGGATTGCATTTCTTTATATATGGGTAATAGATATATAAAGGAAGGGGTGTTTCATATGGGGTACGTATCATCCATTAAAGATGAGCAATCAACCATCTATGCAAACCGTCAAACTGCTGATAGCCCTCTAATTCCTAGGTTACACGGTGCTGAAAGGGTCACATTTACCGATGTGCTCACGAATAAGTACGACCAGCAAAACTACTTTGCTAGAAATGCCGCTATCCAGCAGCGTAAAAAGAATGTACCATCACGAGGGACAGCGATTCAAAAAGAGCAAGTACGAATGCAAAAAAGCTTAAAAGCGAAGCAAGTAGAAAATGAATTGATGAATAAAGGATCTTATATGGATCTCACTATTTAAAAAACGGCTTACTTATTGCAGATATCTGAGTAAAAACTCATGATAATTTGCAAATGAGTAAGCCGTTTTTTTTTATGATGTGCGGTGACTTTTAAACACAAGCGTAAACATTGTTATAGCAATCAAGGTAATGACAACGATCATCATAAATAAATTAGAATACAGAGCGACTTCAGATCCTGCGAAGGGATTAAAGCGTAACGTTACATTTTCTAAATCAAGCAGGGCTCCAAATAATGCGCTCGAGATCGCCCCAGATAAAAAGTTCATTAAGTTGAACATGCCGATGCCTACACCAGTGCGTTCTTTTGGAATTAAATCCGTAAGTAAATTTGCAGTGGAGCTCTGAATTAATGGGAAGGCAACGTATTGAACGGCGATGCAAAGAGCTAAAATATATGGTGGAAAGCCTACAAAGGTGGATATGAGGAAACTACCTGCTATAGCTAATAAAAAAGCTACTTGTAGCACTCGGAAGCTACCTTTCTCTTCCACAACCCGTCCGCCACGCTGACCGATTAAAGCTGCCCCTAGTGCGCCAGGAAGAAGCAAAAGGCCAATTTGAATAGTGGATAAATCATAGACAGATCGTGCCATTATAGGGACGATAAAGATCATTCCAAACATCGCACTCGTACCTAAAAAGCTTGTCATGACAGCAGTTGTGTAGTATCGACTTTTTAGAAGCGATGGATCAATGAAAGGAGCATCTACCGTTTTTGTCCGGTAAATGAATAGCCCTAGCATGAGTAAAAAGACAGCGAGACCAATAAAGCTTAGCATCGTAATGAAGAATAATAGTCCAGAAATTGCGATTGCTATAAGAAGGGCACTTGGAATATCGACTTTCCCTTGTCGTGTTTCTTCATCCGGAATCCATTTTCGTAAAAATGGAATAGCAAAGACGGAGAGGATGGACAAGATAAATAAATAGCGCCAATCAAAGGCTCCGCCGACGAGGCCACCAGCTATTGGGCCAAGTCCAGAGGCAAAAGCTACAGTGGCAGAGATCGTACCAAAAACTCTACCGCGTTCATCTGGCATAAAGCGTGCTGGAATAATAAATGATAAGGCGGGAATCGTAGCACCACCCATAGCTTGGATAATACGTGCTGCAATTAACATGGGGTAGTTTTGTGCAAATAGTCCAATCGTTGCTCCTGTTGCAAATAAAATGATCCCTATTGTTAATAGACGTTTAATTGGGTAAATATCGGCAAGCTTACCGTACATAAGCGCACCTATAGCAAATACTAAAATATAGCTAGTCATGACCCAAGTAACTTGGGATGGAAGTAGGTTAAATGTATCTGCAATATCTGGAATGGCAACATTAAACATCGTGCCGTTCATGACCGTAAACGTTAATATGATAACAATTGTTAGCGTTAAACGTCGTTTAGCCTGTTTTGTTAATGGATTAGTAGACATAAAAAGGACTCCTTTTAAATTTGGCACAAAAAAACATGAGAAGGGAAATAGGCTCTCATGAGAGATGGCACGTCTAAATGTGTAAAAATACGTTTAAAAAACTGCTTATTAGGCTATTTTCGAACCAGATAGCTTTATTAATCTTACGGCTAGATAAAGCTTGAAGTCAATGAATCAGTGTTGGAACAAAAAGATATAGGAGGAGAAAAGGATGAAAAAAATAGTAGGAATTGCAGGTAGTTTGCGAAAAAAGTCGTTTAATAAAGCCATTTTACAAGAAGTAGCGGAGAAAAGCTATGAGGGATTAGAAATAGAAATTGTGTCTATTGACGCGATACCTCTCTTTAATGGTGATTTAGAAGAGGGCGGAGATCCTGGTCCAGTCGCAGAATTAAAATCTAAAATTATGCAAGCGGACGGACTATTAATTGCTACACCTGAGTATTCACACGGAACTCCAGGAGTTTTAAAAAACGTGTTAGACTGGGCTGGTAGTGTCGCAAATGAGAATGTCTTAGATAAAAAGCCAGTCTGTATCGTTGGTGCATCACCGATGGCGCAGGGCACCATTTCGTCTCAAGCTCAGCTCGTTCAAACCTTGCACGCGTGTGGAGCATATCCGATGCCACAACCAGAGGTTTATATTGGTGGAATACAAGATAAATTAAAGGATGAAAAGCTTGTCGATGAGGATACGATAGAGCATCTAGATCGAGCGATGAAAGCATTCAGTATGTGGGTTGATAAAGTTAAGCGAGCATAACTAGCGCTAAACACCTATGAAATGAGTAGTGATTATTACAAGTGGAACGTATATTCCCATAATTTACTTGCCTTTTTATGGACTGCATATTAGTCTAAAATAAAGGTGGTGACGTCATGCAACTCGTAGACTGGGAATATAGAAGACGTTATTCAATCGCAGCAGTATTTTCTAAGTTTCCAAACTCAACAGTAATCTTTCGTTCGTTCCCTAATTATTATTTTATTTACACGGTTAAATGGTCACAAAACGATCCTGTCGTAACGAGAGAGGATCTTTGTGAAATGGAGACCATCATAAATGATAATATGGGGTTACTTGAGCAATATAATAATCGCAGAGCAGCAAAAAGGGAATCCATTTTATAAAATGTGATTCCCTAAAAGTTGTCCTATCCCGTATCCAATTAAAGCGCCAATTCCTGCAAGCGCCACTATGAGTAAAAGTCTTCCTGTAGTTGGCAGAGACTTTACATATTCGACTATCTGCGTTCGTTTTGTCATTGTTTGTCGCCCCTCACTCATTTTACTTCTCTACATATCATATCATGAAGAGAAAGGGTGTGGGCGTGTGTTTAGCGGTGACGTTAACTCTCTTACAGACTTTACAAAGGGGCCGGGTTTAGATATCTTAGTTGCTTTTTTACTTTTAACGGGCAAATTGCGAGTAGATGGTATCCTACTTTATCGTGGATCCGCCTCCATTACAATAACCTTAGTTGGCAAGTTTGACACAAAGAAAGAAGACGTCATGCAACAAGTCATTTTAGGTGACCAAGAAATGTCTATGCAACTTATCTTAGATACGTTAAGTGGTCAGCAGTTGTAAGGAGGAATAAAATGAGTGGTGCAGTGGATGGCAATTCCTTTGCTGGAGTAGTTATAGCAGTGGTATTGCTCGCTTTACTTTTATACGGATCGGATCATTTAAAAGGAGTTACGGACGCTCCTACACGTGAATAAGCATTCTCGTATGAATACGAGAATGCTTATTTCTCGTTATTTCCTCACTTTTTTACTATAATAGGGGAGTTAACAGATTAGCTTTAGGGGGAATTGCGGATTATGGATAAAGATTCTGTTGAAAAACAGATTATTGAAGGCTATCAAAAAGAAGAAAAAATGATGGTTTTAGTCTTTGCCCAGTGGTGTATTAACCATGATTTAGACCCGGTAGAGATTTATAAAGAAGCCTATCCAACCCAAAAGAACAATGATGTTTTATCAGAAGCTATGGAGCTTACGGTCTCTAAAGAGGAAGCAGGACCAATTGATGATAGTCAATTACTTGGCGTTTTATCACTGTTTGGCAATGAAGACCTCGCTTTTACCGTCACATCTTATATTTCAAAACGGAAGGATTGATCCAAATGAAAAAAAGCTTATTACTTACTACTCTAGCATCAGGAGCACTACTACTCGCCGCATGTGGTGATAACGAGGGCAACACGACGAACTTAGCTAATACGACAAATGAAGAGACGACAACGAATGCTGACGCAAACGAGGCTACAAACGACAGCACAGGGGATACGCAACTAGCTGGTGATCCTGATGTGTATGAGGTAGCTGTCATTCCTTCTCAATCTATAGGAGAAATGCAAACAGGCTTAGATCTTTTAGAAGAACATCTAGCAGAGTCATTAGATATGGAAGTAGAAGTGACGCATTATCCTAGCTACAACGCAGTTGTAGAAGCATTGAATTACAGCCAAATTGATTTGGCATACTTCGGTCCAGTTACGTACTTAATTGCGTACGAGCAGTCTGGTGCGGAAGCTATTATTACGCAGGAGATCGACGGGAGCCCTTACTATTATTCTTATATGATCACGCAACCGGATGCCCCTTACGACAGTCTTGATGATCTTTTAGAAAATGTAGGAGAGGTGGACTTTGCTTTCGGTAGCCAATCCTCTACATCAGGGTTTGCAGTACCTGGTTATGAACTTTTACAGCGTGGCGTTTACGAGAACGAAGGGTCTTATGATTTTAATAGTGTAAGATTTACTGGCTCTCATGATATTACAGCTAATGCGGTTGCCAACGGTGACGTAGATGCTGGTGCCATTGATAGCGCTATTTTTAATGCTTTAATTGCGGACGGTATGATTAATGAGGACGACTACAAGATTATTTGGGAGTCTGATCAAATTTATCAGTATCCATGGGCAGTTCCAAACGGAACAGATGAAGCACTAATCGAACAAGTTCAGGCAGCATTTATGGAAATTGAAGAGCCTGAAATTCTCTCTATTTTCGGTGGAGCAAGTGCATTTGTAGAAGCATCATCAGATGAATATGAAAGCATCCTTGAAGCAGCGCGAGCGTTCGGATTACTTGATCCTGAGCCTGAGGAAGAAGATGAGGCTGAAGAGGAATCAAACGCTAACGACAGCAATGAGTAGGTCGTATTCATGATGTGGTTTCGTAAACGAATCATCGTTTATGCACTTTTATTAGGAGTTTTCCTATGGTTAAGTGCTAGAGGCTCAGAATTTTCTTTTTCTGAGCTTTTTGAATTAGAGAACACCATCGACTTTATTGGGCGTAGCTTTGTACCGCTTCAAACAGACCTTATCCCATATTTACTGCAACAATCTTTGATAACGCTCGCGGTGGCATTCTTTGGGACATTTACTGCGCTTCTTATTGCTATCCCGCTTAGTTTTATCGCAGCCGAGAATACGTCTGGTTCTTCCATTACGTTTTATGGCTCTCGCTTTTTCTTAAGCCTTGTACGATCCATTCCAGAAATTGTGTTTGGATTAATATTTGTGGTATCGGTAGGATTAGGTCCTTTTGCAGCACTCCTAGCTATCTTTCTTCATAATGTGGCAGTTCTTGCAAAATTAATAGCGGAGCTTGTAGAGTCCTCCGACAGTGGACCGCAGGAAGCGATGCGTTCTGTAGGTGCTTCTAGAAGAATCGGACAAGTCTTTGCCATCATTCCACAAATTTGGCCAAACATTTTGTCTCAGTACTTCTACCGTTTTGAGGTAGCAATCAGGACATCCTTAGTGTTAGGGATGATTGGAGGCGGAGGCCTAGGTCAAAGCTTAATGAACTATTACAATAGCCTTGCGTATAACTCCATGGCAACAGCGATCGTTATTATTATGGTTCTCGTTATTATAGTTGATGTAACTGGCGGAATTGTAAGAAAGAGGGTGATCTAATGACCGTTATATTAGATTGGCAAAGAGCTTCCGTCAAATACCCCGGTAGTAAAGATCATGCTCTTAAAAATATGAGCTTGCAGATTCATAAAGGAGAATTTGTCTGTGTACTCGGTCGAAGTGGAGCAGGCAAGTCGACATTTATTCGAACCATTAACGGCCTTCAATTATTGACAGCAGGCTCGGTAAAGGTCAATGGTCAATTAATCCGAGGGAATCAGGATTCAAAACTAAAAAAAGTACGTTCTGAAATCGGAATGATTTTTCAACATTTCCATCTCATACCAAGAATGACGGTGAAGCAAAATGTAATGACTGGTAGATTTGGCAAAAATAAAAACTGGCGAAATATATTAGGTATCTTTAGTGATAACGATAAAGCGCTAGCTAAATATTATATGTCTGAGGTTGGTCTAAAAGAGTTTGAGGATCGCAGGGTAGAACGTTTAAGCGGTGGTCAAAAACAGCGTGTTGGAATCGCGCGTGCAATGGTGCAAGAACCATCGATTTTATTAGGTGACGAACCAGTTGCAAGTTTAGATCCAACAACATCAGATTATATTTTTCAGATTTTAAAACGTATGCATGACGAAAAAGAATTAACAACAATAATTAATGTACATGATGTGGAGCTTGCAAAAAAATATGCATCACGAATCATTGGGCTGCGAGAAGGAAAAGTCGTTTTTGATGGTTCGGTTGAAAGCTTAACAGAAGAGGTACTTACTTCCATTTACAGGTAACTTCATCACGAGACTTTTGCAGGAGTTTTTTTGCAAAAGCCTCGTGATTTCTTTTGCTTTTCGGAGTATACTAATGCAAGGGGAGTGGTGGCCGAATGGAACAGACTATTATACAGAGATTTCAACGACAAATTATTATAAGCTACGTACTCGGCTCTGTTCTAGCGGTATTCGGAGTTGGAAGTGTTTTTATTTTTCGAACGCTCATACTTAGCGCCTCTGAGGTCTTATACTTGTTAATAATTATGGTTCTATCAGCAACTATTATGATTTCAGCAGAGTTAGTCTTATATAAAAAACATACGAAGTCTATTTACAATGTTTTTATTAAAAGTAATCCGTCTTATAAGGAGTTAGAAGAAGCATTTATAACTGCTTATCGCTTTCCAAAGCTGACGTTTATTCGAATTATTGGACCGCACTTATTCGGTTTAGGTATTCCAGCGACGATCTTAACGATTGTTTTTATCGAGATGAATATCCTTTCCTTTCCGTATTACTACATAGGTTATGCGTGGGTGGGAGCTATTTTGATTGCGATTATGCATGGATTTATTGAATTCTTCTTATGCGCTAGACCAAGTCGTGAGCTCGGACAGCAAATAAATCTATACGCAAAAAGAATGTACAATCGACCAATCTTTTTAAATGGTAGATATTTTCTGAGTATTCGTACAAAATTATTTTTAAGTATTATTTTTACAGCTACGTTTCCTGTTGTCTTAATGCTACTCGCTTTACAGATACGAACGATAGCTGCATCAAATAATATGTTAGATAGCTATTGGAGCTGGTCATCTGTTATTTTAGTCGTCATCTTAGCAGTATCATTAGCATGTTCTGTACTACTATACATGAGTATAAAAGAGCCTATCGAACGTTTGTCCTCACAATTCACTCGTGCTTCCGAAGGCACTTTTGAAAAAATGGAGCAAACATATGCAGATGAATTTGATGATCTTGTCAGTGGATTTAATACGATGGTAACAGGAATTAATTTACGTGATGAACGCAATGAAGAGCTCTTAGACGGACTTTTCGCTGTTTTTGCAACAACTTTAGATGCTAGAGATGAATATACGGCTGGACACTCGTTCCGAGTAGCAGACTATTCGGTTAAAATTGCAGAGACGCTTAATATGGAAGAAGATCAAATTGATGTCGTTCGACGTTCAGCACTCCTGCATGACATTGGCAAAATAGGTATTTCAGATAGCATATTACTTAAAACAGGTAAGCTTACGAAGGAAGAATTTGATGTTATTAAAGAGCATCCAGGATTAGGAGCAAGAATGCTTGAGGATATCGGCTTACCAGATGAATTATTACCAATCTTACCTGGTGTTAAATACCATCATGAGCGCTACGATGGCAGAGGGTATCCCGAGGGGCTGAGAGGAGATGACATTCCACTTCTTGGCAGACTACTTGGAGTAGCCGACGCATTTGATGCTATGACTTCTGACCGGCCCTATGTAAAGGGGAAGTCCTTTGACGAGGCACTTGCCATTATTGATGCAGAAAAAGGGTCGCAGTTTGACCCTTATTTTGCAGACGTATTCATTCAGCTCATGAATGAGGAGAAAAAGCTTCGTGCCTGATCATAAAAAAAAACGAGCCGCCTAACTATTGTCGGCTCGTTTTTCTTTTCGCTGAGAAATAAAGGAGATCGTACCTCGTATAAATGCCTTCGTATCGTTCACTAAATCCTCGAAGTCGTCTACAGGTAAAGGGTTCTTTCCCAATCCCAACTCTACAGTAAAACCTGGTTTTTTATACGTATGAATAAACCAATCTTTAAATCCAGCAAAGCTATCTATATAGGGCACCGATTTATATCCCGTTAACGCTTCTAAATGGAGCGCTAATTTAACAGATTCTAATGGCTCCTCTTTCTCATATCCCCAATAAAATTCTCGGCCTTGCGTATGAAAAGCGAATACATAATCAAATAGTCGTTGCTTGGCGAGATCCACCATAGCAAGTGCCTCTGGCTCTGTTAAAGGTTCATATCCAGGGAAGTCGCGAGGACATGGTAAAGGCGGTTTCCGTTTCTTTTCAACGTGCCATTTCGCTGGGAATTGGTTGTTTAAATCAACCCCTCTTGCATTTGCCTTCCACGTATCGAATGTTGGATGAGGATAATTTAGCATAGCAACCATCGTGTGAAGAGGCTCTTGCTCAGGCGGCCCATGCAGAAATATCTCAATACCATCTGGATTAACCATCGGTACGATAGAAAAACGCATCGGTGCAATCTGCATTTCAGGAAGTAATTGTAGAACGGCTTCTACTAAGACTGGTGTCGTGATGGCTTCATGTGCGTGAAAACCAGCGTTTAAATGAACGAGTGGCCCTTTATCGCCTAATTCTAGCTCAACTAACTCTCGACCTAATAAGGATCGTCCGAATATGTGACGATGAAATCCCGCTTGTATTAGGTCATCTACATGACTCATAAGTACTTGATGATCAAAATTTACCGGTGAAATCACAACCATCTCTCCCTTCCGCTATTCATTGTATGTCGGAGGTAGAAAAAAATGGTTGCAAAATGATAAAAAGCAGAATAAACTAATAGTACATTAGTGTAGTAATGCACTATGCTTGAGAGGTGATGAAATTGCTGGAAGAACATGCGTCAAAGCCAATTTACATTCAAATTGCCGAGTGGTTAGAGGGACAGATCATGTCTGAAGAGTTAGTTGAAGAAGGTAAAATGTACTCTCAATATCAGCTGGCGGATATGTTCACAGTAAATCCCGCTACTGCAGGTAAGGGGTTGTCCTTATTATTGGATCAAGGAATTTTATTTAAAAAGAGAGGGCTCGGAATGTTTATTTCGATTGGAGCAAAGGAGTTAATCATACAGAAGCGACGTACAGAAGTGTTACCACAAAAAATGAAGGAAGTCATTCGCGACGCGAAATCCTTACACGTTACAGAGGAAGAGCTGATTGACATGCTACGAAAAGAATTTAGGGGGGCGGAGTCATGATTACATGTACAAATGTAACGAAGCGAATTGGGGACAATGTCGTTTTAGGGAATATTTCAGTGACGATCGAGCGAAATTCGATTACAGGAGTAATTGGTAAAAACGGGGCTGGGAAATCGACCTTTTTACAGCTGCTGGCTGGTTTAAAAAAGCCTTCCTCAGGCACGATTAAAATAAATGACGAAGCGCCATTTAATAACCTACACGCATCTGCTAATACCATATTTATATATGACGGATTAGAATTGCCTGAATCACTACCCATTACTATGATCTTTGACCTCTATGCTAAAAGCTATGAGAATTGGAATCAAGAGCTTGCTCATAAGTTAGCGAGTCATTTTACCCTTGATGTAACGAAAAAACCAAGAGAGCTATCTCGCGGTCAGCATGGTGCTTTGATAGCTGTTATCGGTATTGCAACTAGAGCTCCGCTCACCATTTACGATGAACCGACGAACGGAATGGACGAAGCAGTGAGAGACGATTTTTATAAAGCGATACTTAAAGACTATATCGCCTTCCCAAGAACGATTCTTTTTGCTACTCACTACGTGGAGGAAGTAGAGAATGTATTAGAATCAATCATGATCGTCCACCATGGAAAAGTTGTTACGTATGATAATATTGCAAGTTTGCAGGAATCGGTTTGGAGAGTCAGTGGCAATAAAGAAGAGTTGCATAGATGGGCGAATCAAAAAAAGGTACTTGTAAAAGATTCAGGCTCAAAAACATTCCATCACGCCTCAAGTGTCATTATTGAGCATAAAGGAAAACCCGACGTTCCAGAAAGCTTTACAACAAAAAGCCTATCGACAAAAGAAATTTATTTAGCGATGGTCAACGAGAAAAGGGGGGACATTGACGATGTATTCACATCTAACAGAAACGAGTAAACGAATCCTATTTCTATTACAGCTACGATTATTTACTATGTCCGGTACCGTTTGGATCTTACTATTTCTGCAAGTACTATTTATGATTTTTTCACTAAATGGCGTCTCCTCAGGCTCTATGTCCTTATCAGGAGTTAATATCTTAACGGCAACATACACAGCGGATAGCGTTATTGCAGTTACAATTATTTGGACATTCAGTATAGCAGTCATGTTAAACCAGCGGCATATAGCTAAGATAGATGCGGCATTTGTGCAAAATCATCGTGTGAGACAAGGTGCCAACATGTCGCTTTTAGTTCTATTTGCATTAATCGGTGCGGTAACATCAAATTTATCCGTTTTTATATTAGGCTTATATACGGTGATCTTCCATAGTGCAGAAATTGAAACGTTCATGAGCGTGCCAATTTTACTTACGAGTATACTTACGACATTTTTATTAGCGCTATTTGCAGGGGCATTAGCGTACACCATTATGGGTCTACTACGATCAAAATTTGCACCTTTCATCTTAATTGGTGGCGTTATTGTGGCTGCTCTATTTTCGCTTCTTTTCTTTCCTAATATAGGATCGGTTTTATTTACTTTCTTTTTTGGAGAAACAAGTGTTATTCTCTTCACGCTAAAAATTGGGGTTGTCACAGTTGGATTATTTATATGTGCGTACTTTTCTACAAAACATACGGAGGTGATGTAGGATGATAAGAAGTTTTATCGCAGTTATTATTGCCTTTGTAGGTAGTATTATTGTCATTACACTTTTAAGAAAAATAGCAGTTTGGCCAACAAAGCGGCTAAGTCCTAAGACAACGTATAAAATCTTTGCGGGGTATTTGATTTTATTACTACTTAGTATTCCAACGTATTACGTCTTAAAACAAGAGAGAGTGTACGATGGGAACGAAGAGTTGCGTCAGGACTTTGTTCGTGTAGATAAATCCTTTTTAAATAATCGCTTAGAGGAGCTTGATCCTCTAAGGAAAGAATCAGGAAGCTTTGACTACGACCAAGAAGATTTAATGATTGTGAAGACGAATCAAAGTGAGTATACACCGGTCTATGTAAGGCGCGTTCCTGAGGCAACACAAGTAGAGTGGATGTATATCTACCCTAGAGTGCAAGTCTCATTTGGTGAACGAAGTAGAGTCATTGATCCCGATCAAATACCTAAAACAGATGTTACGTTTTATGATGACCAGCTCGTATTATCAACAATGTATGATACAACCATTCGTTACGAAAGTTTATCGGGACCGATTATCGGCAGCAATGTCAGAGAGGGCTTAGATGAAGAGAGAGACGAACCTATATTTGTTCGAGGAAATGGCGCAAGTGTGGCTCATGCTAGTCTTCTACTTACAGTTCCTGAGGACCTACTTATAAGCGGCGTAATGATTGAGAATGAAGTGACCGTTCGATAACATAACGTTCCAGAGAGCGTCGCTACCTAGCGTCGCTCTTTATTCTTGTGGAAATTGATAATAAAGCCTTGTTTATGATAAATATTTACTAGGAATTCGCAAAATAGAAAGGTATAATATAGACATATTATAGGTCTTACGTAGGCTTGGAGCAGGGGGGCGTTCACTATTTTTCAAAAAGGGCAAGGTCACTTTCAAAAATCATTGACGGCTATGAAATACAAAATATTAGACGTCATGTCGATTTCACTATTAACATTCGGAGCACTCCTATTTCTTGCGAATTTCCTTAATGAACAGGCTCTTGGAGATAATTCATTATCATTGCTCGTGAGTCCTATCTTTATCGTCGTCCTTGGAGCATTTTTCTTCAAAAAAAAATTATCTTACTCTATTCGTGTATATATCAATTTAATTGCTGTTTTTTTAGTCGGGCTTTTAAGTGTACATTTTTACGGAATGATCGGTCCTGGGATGATGTTCTTTTTAGCATCTAGCTTTATTGGGACAGTACTACTTGAACGCAAAGCGGCATTGACGTTTATAGCCGTTAGCTTTCTAACATTTACTGTGTACAACCTCTTATGGGTACTTGAGGTAAGACAATTTAACTTTGATGTGATTCCTTACTCCACCTCATTCGAAACGTACGTATCACGAATGATGACGTTACTCTTTTTTGGGGGGTTAATTTTACTTAATCAATATCGAATCATCGACTTTTTGGTCGATTCCTTGCAAAAATTAGGTGATACCAACCAAACTCTTTCTGAAAAAGAAGAGCAGGTTAGGGAACAATACAATGAGCTTTTATATAATCGTGAGCATGCAAAGTTTGCTGACCATAAGTACGAGGTGCTCGTTGAGAATACGGATGATGCCATTTTTAGTTTAGATGCCACTGGGGAACTCACGTCGGTAAATAGTTCACTATTAAAGCTTGTAAATAAAAAAGAGTATCAATTAGTAGGACAAAAAGTCTCTACTGTGCTACCAGATAGTAAAAACGTTCAATTATTTAATGAGCATTTAGCAAAGCTCCTGAATTCAAGAGGGTCAGTAGAATACATAACAGAAGTAAGGATTCAAGACGTTAGCAATGGTACCTATCATGTGAAGCTAACACCAGTCATTAATGCAAAAAACGAGATTCTCCTGATTACTGGCAGAGCGCACGATGTCTCAACCTTAGTTGAGAAGGAAGAGAAGATTAAACAGTTAGCTTATTTTGATCAACTGACTCAATTACCTAATCGAGTATTGTTTGAGCAACAAGTAACAAGTAGGCTCTCGTCACATGCTGACGATTACCATATTGGGATTTTATATTTAGACTTAGATAATTTCAAAAAGGTCAACGACACAATGGGGCACGATGCTGGAGATGATTTATTGCGCACCATTACAGAGCGCTTAAAACCGGCTCTAACAAGTGGAGAAATGCTGTCTAGAATGGGTGGCGATGAGTTTGCTCTACTCATCATGTATAAAAAGACGGAGGTTGAAGACTTTCCTTTAGCACTGAGGAGCTTGACGAGACGAATTTTAGAGCTAGTTGGCGAACCTGTTAAAATTCACGATATGTTGTTTTATTTAAGTGCAAGTGTTGGTATAGTCATGTATCCACAGCACGGGCAAAGCTTTGAAGAGCTCATGCAAAATGGGGACGCAGCTATGTACCGTGCGAAAAATGGTGGGAAAAACCAATATCGCTTTTATTCGAATCACATGAAAATAGAAATAAACGAAAGTATCCTCGTTGAGGCAGAGCTTCGTGAAGCGCTCAACCATCAGGAGCTCTCGATACACTATCAGCCACTCTATGACGCAGGGACTTCCACTTTAAGAGGCTTCGAAGCTCTGATGAGATGGAACTCAACGAAGCTTGGCCACGTATTCCCTGACAAATTTATTCCTGTTTTAGAACAGACCGGACTCATTATTCCTTATGGAGAGTGGGTGTTTCGAGAAGCTTGTTTAGAGAACAAGCGCTACCAAGTGAAAACTGGAGCTAGAACAATTATGTCCATTAATATTTCACCAATACAATTTAAAGATATTCATTTTATCAAAAACATTACCTCTATTTTACAAGAAGTAGATCTAGCTCCAGAGTTTGTGGAAATAGAGATTACTGAATCAATATTAATAGATCAATTTGATAGTATCGTGGAGAAGCTAAAGGAGCTTCGGGCACTTGGGGTTCGCATAGCGTTAGATGATTTCGGAACAGGCTTTTCGTCACTCAGCTATTTACGAAAGCTTCCGATTGATACATTAAAAATAGATAAATCCTTTATTGATGACATTTTAATTGAACATCACCCACGAATGATTATTGCTTCGATTGTCTCTATGGCTCATGAGATGAAGCTAGAAGTAGTCGCAGAAGGGGTAGAAACGAAGGAGCAAGTGCAATATTTAACAAAGCATAATTGTGATACGTTACAAGGATACTACTTTGCAAAGCCTCAGCTATTTGAGTTGTTAGAAGAAAAGTTAGGTGTATAGGCAAAAAAAACAGACCCTAAGAGGTCTGTTTTTTGTATTAAAGGAGTCGGAAGATAAATGGGATGCGAAATCTGTCTCCTTGAATCGCCTTCACGATTCCAACAACTGTGATAACAAAAGCTGCGATCCCAAGAACACCTAGAATTAAAAACCCAATTAATATAAGTGCTAATAAAGATGCAATAAGTCCATAAATTGTATAGCTAATAAAGAAATTTAAATATTCACGTCCGTGATGATCGACAAAATCAGAACTGTCTTTCTTAAGGATCCATATGACAAGTGGTCCGATAAATGCCGTAAAGAAACTAATTCCATAAATTAACGCGGCTACTAGTTTATCTTCTTGTGAAACGGATACATCTTGTGCTGTATGCAACGTTATCCCTCCCTTTATTGGTACTAGTTACTTGTACCCTCTTTCAGAGGCTTATTAACATGTTTTAAAGATGTTGATTTCCGAGAGAGCGAATACATACCTAGTGCTATCCATATGCATAGGAAGGCTATTGTGTGATAGATCGTGAAGGGCTCTCCATATAATAGAACTCCTAATCCTAACATAATCGTTGGTGCGACGTATTGTAAGAGCCCAAGTAAGGAGAACGGAATACGCTGTGCGCTAAAGCCAAATAAAATAAGTGGAATAGCTGTAGCTACCCCTGTACCGGCTAATAAAATGGCATAGCTTAAGCCGTTTTGTAAATAGAGTGCCGATGATAGGCTTGGATGCACAATCATGATAAATGCTAATGCAATAGGCATCAAAAGCAAGGTCTCAATAATGAGTCCTGTCATAGAAGACAATTTCGTTTGTTTTTTTACAAGTCCATATAGTCCAAACGTCAATGCTAGTGTTAACGCTAAGTAAGGAATTTGACCAAAAGATAGAGTAAGGACTAGGACACCTAGTGTCGCGAGTCCAATCGCGAGCCACTGTTTTTTTAACAACGTTTCTTTAAAAAAGAGAACCCCTAAAACAACATTTAGAAGTGGATTTATGTAGTATCCGAGACTTACCTCAACCATTCGTTCATTCGCAACTGACCAAATGAAAATGATCCAATTAGCACTAATAAGAAGCGCTGATAGAGATATTCCCACGATTATTTTTGGATGAGTCACGATGTAGCGAATGTCGTCATGTAGCTGAGGGAGCTTTCTCATGAAAATGAATAATACAACTAAAAAGATAAAGGACCATATAATGCGAAAGGCGAGTACTTCCGTAGCTGGTACACTCTCAACAAGCTTCCAGTAGATGGGCAATAGTCCCCAAAGTAAGTAGGCACCTACACCAGCTAGTAATCCTTGTTTATAATCAGACATGTTTATCCCTCATTTCTTTTACAGTTTACCTCAAAAAATGTATTTCTGTCAGACTTTCTGACTCTCTAATGAGATAAAAAATGTCTTCGCTTGGGAAAGAAAATATAGTACTTTCCCTGTTTTGCATTTTTCATAAGCCGTATAAGTTGCCTGAAGGATGAGAGAATACGTATACTTTTTACATAGAACGAAAGGAGGCAATACACGTGAGAGCGTTATTATTAGAGGAAAAAGGTAAGTGGACCGACATGACTGTGCAAGAAATTGAAAAGCCAAAGCCACAGGCTGGGCAGCTATTAGTGCGAGTAAAAGCCGCTGGATTAAATCCGGTTGATTATAAAACAGGTACAAATGGTTATCCTGGTTGGGAGTACCCTCATGTGTTAGGCCTAGATGTAGCTGGTGTTGTTGAGGAAATCGGAGAAGGCGTGACCGAATTTAAAGAGCAAGATCATGTTGTTTTCTTGAATGATATGTCTAAAAAAGGCGGTTTTGCGGAATACGCGATTGCTGAAGCACATACGGCGACAAAGCTACCATACAACGTCTTATTTACGGATGCAGCGGCACTTCCGGTAGCTGCGTACACGGCGTATCAAGCGCTGTTTGATAAGATTCGAGTTCGTGCGGGTGAATCTATTTTAATTCACGCTGGTGCAGGAGGAGTTGGCGGCTTTGCCATACAACTTGCAAAGCAAGCTGGGCTCTACGTGTTTACAACGGCTCAAGAGCATAATCATGAGCATGTACTAGAGCTTGGAGCCGATGTTGCCATTGATTATAAAAAAGAATCCTTTGTAGATCGTATTATGGAAGAAACAAATGGAGTGGGTGTCGACGCTATACTTGATACAGTAAGTCGAGATAATGCCAACGAATCAGTGAAAGCACTCGCATTCAACGGACACCTCGCATTTATTGCTGGGCAGCCAAAAATGGATGATTCTATCGAGTTTGGTCATCCGAAGTCCTTCCATCATGTAGCACTTGGAAGTGTGTATCAATCAACCAATCTTAGAGAGCAAAAGCGTCTTCAGGAAATTGGAAATGATTTAGTGAAACGAATAAGTAACGGGATGCTAAACACAATAGTTACCGAAAAAATTGTACTTAGCGATGTACCACGAGCACTTGAAAAACTGCAATCTCGATCTGTACGAGGGAAAATAGTCGTAGAATTATAAGGGAAAGGTGCCTTAACGGGCGCCTTTTTTTGTTGAAGAAAATGCCTTGACTTATACCTGTACAGGTATATATAATACCAATAGGGGTATTAGGAGGAGTGGTATTAATGAACAGTCAACAAACCAACCATTATTTAAAACACGAATTTAGGTCAGATCTACAAGCTGGTTTGATAGTAGCGGTGATGCTAGTTCCGCAAGGGATGGCCTACGCACTTTTAGCCGGAATGCCTCCGATAACTGGATTATATGCTTCAATTATTCCCATACTGATTTATGCGATGATTGGAACGTCCAGGCAGTTAGCGGTTGGACCCGTGGCTGTTGTGTCTCTTTTAGTTTTTGCAGGAGTTTCACAACTAGCAGAACCGGGCTCATCGGAGTTTGTCAGCTATGCAATCCTTCTAATGATGATGGTAGGTGTTATCCAGGTCGTGATGGGTGTCATTCGTCTCGGCGGTTTAGCTTCTTTTATTCCACATGCAGTCATTAGTGGCTTTACGTCTGCGGCTGCTATCGTCATTGCTTTTAGCCAATTAAAACACGTTTTTGGTGTATCCGTTCCTTCTGAAGCTAGTCCATTACAAACCATTACTCACATCTTCATGCAGCTACCTAATAGTCAGGTTATCACTTTTTCAATTGCCTTAGGGAGTGTGGCACTCCTTCTTATCTTAAAAAAAATTGCACCAGCTTTCCCTGCACCACTTTTAGTAGTTATAGTCACAGTGTTACTCGTTTCAGGATTTAATCTAGCAGAACGCGGTGTCTCTATTATTGGAGATGTTCCTGCAGGATTACCTAGTTTGCTCATACCAACTATCACTATTGATGCGATGCTACTTCTATTGCCGACCGCGCTCACAATTTCGTTTATTGGGTTTATGGAATCGTATGCGATGGCAAAAGTAATTGCGCAAAAAGAATCCTATTCTATTAAACCGAATAGAGAATTAATCGGGCTTGGCGCTGCCAATGTTGGCGGATCCTTCTTTGGAGCATTTCCCGTTACCGGTGGATTCTCGAGATCAGCAGTTAACTACGAGGCAGGCGCTAAGACGAAGTTTGCTGGTGTAATTACTGCCATGTTAATTGCATTAACATTAGTATTTTTTACCTCATACTTTTATTATTTACCTAATGCCGTGCTAGCAGCTATCGTTTTAGTTGCAGTGTATAAGCTTATCGATTATAGTGAGGCAGCCCATCTTTTTTCATATAATCGTATCGACTTCGCTCTATGGATGATTACGTTTTTAGCTACATTGGTTATTAGTGTGGAAATAGGCCTAGTCACCGGAATAATTGCAGGAATGCTTGTCATTCCTTTAAGGAGAAAACGCGTTTTGATGGACGCGGCTTGACACGGATCAACTAACGCCGTATGATATACCCATACCAGTATAGGAGTGATTGCATTGATGCATATAACCTTTACATCCCCGTTTTCTGTACAAGAAACGGTTGAACGTTTAGCAGAGTCTTTGAAAAAACAAGAGTTTGGCGTGTTATGGGATTTTGATGTGAAAGCGAAGTTAGATGAGAAGGGCGTTGGGCTAAATCACGAGTTTAGAGTGCTTGAAGTGTGTAATCCAAAGATAGCAAAACAAGTATTATCAGAGACTTTACTTGCAGGATATTTTTTACCGTGTAAAATGGTAGTATATCAAGAAGATACTAAAGTTAAAGTAGGGATGCCAAAACCTACTGTTTTAATGAATTTGATAGATGATCAAGTTGCTAAATCTGTAGCAGAAGATGTGGAAAGTCGCATGCAAGCTGCCATGGAGGAAGCGATAAATAGAGAGGAGTGACTAGAATGGAATACACCGACCAAATGAAAAATCGAGTGAAGCGTGTGGAAGGTCAAGTACGTGCCATCGTTCGAATGATGGAAGAAGAAAAGGATTGTCGCGATCTTGTCGGCCAAATGTCAGCGGCTCGCAATGCGTTAGATAAAGCTATTGCAGTCGTCGTTAGCGCAAACTTAGAGCAATGCGTGCGTACACAAATTGATAATGGGGAAGAGACAGAAACCCTCATTCAAGAAGCAGTAGGTTTATTAGTAAAAAGTCGCTAACTAGTTGCGCGTCACGCGCAACTTTCTTTTTACATGCGCATATACCCCTACCTGTACTACTATATAGAAGGAGTTTTTATCATGTCTGAGAGAAAAAAAACGAATATTATTTTATTTAGCGGTGATTATGACAAAGCAATGGCAGCATTCATTATTGCTAATGGCGCTGCTGCATATGATCACGACGTTACGATTTTTGCAACGTTCTGGGGACTCAATACGTTCCGCCGAGATGAACAAGTAACAGTAAAAAAGGGCTTCATTGAAAAAATGTTTGGCAAGATGATGCCTAGAGGTGCCAATAAACTACCATTATCTAAAATGCAGTTTGCTGGAATGGGTCCTAAAATGATTAAAGATGTTATTAAAAAGCATAATGCCATGCCTTTGCCGGATCTCATTGAAATGGCAAAAGAGCAAGAGATTAATCTTGTTGCTTGTACAATGACCATGGATCTTTTAGGTCTTCAAGAAGCCGAATTAATAGAGGGGTTAGAGTACGCTGGAGTTGCCGCTTATTTGGCTGAAGCAGAAGACGGAGCCGTGAATCTATTTATTTAATTTAAGACTAATTGGAGGTTTAATAATGACAGTACATGCAGATGTTCGATTAGATGCAAAAGGATTAGCATGTCCAATGCCGATTGTAAAAACAAAGAAAGCAATGGCTGATTTAGCAGCTGGTAAAGTTATTGAAATTCAAGCAACGGATAAAGGTTCTTTAGCAGACCTAAAAGCGTGGTCTACTAAAAATGGTCATCACTATTTAGGAACAGATGAAGATGGGGATGTGTTGATTCATTATGTTCGTAAGGGTTCTGATGAAGATCAACAAGAAAAAAAGCATGAAGCTGTTGCGACAAATGATGAATTAGCATCGAAGCTAGATGAGGTAACCGTGTTAGATGTCCGTGAAGAGGCGGAGTATCATTTTGGTCATATTCCCGGTGCAGTATCGGTCCCACTCGGCGAGCTTGAAGCAAAAATGTCTGAGATTCCTACAGATAAAGCCATTTATGTCGTATGCCGCACTGGAAGTCGAAGCGATCTTGCCGCGCAAATGCTTACCGAAAAAGGCTTTAATGAAGTGGTGAATGTTCTACCTGGCATGACTGAATGGGAAGGTCCTGTAACGAAGTGATAGATAGAGCGGGAGAGGGGATCTCGCTAGAACCGCTACTAAAGACAAAACTTATTTTAGGAGATGATGATATGGAAGCGAAGGGAATTTTAGATGCAAAAGGATTAGCGTGTCCGATGCCAATCGTTAAAACAAAGAAAGCAATGAACAACTTAGAGTCTGGCGATGTTTTAGAAATTCATGCGACAGATAAAGGTGCAAAGGCTGACTTAGCTGCTTGGTCAAAGTCTGGTGGACACGAGCTTTTATCTCAAGAAGAAGATAATGGTACGTTTAAGTTTTGGATTAAAAAAGGATAAGGCATGTAAGAGCTTGGCATAGTGCTAAGCTCTTTTTTTAGCAAAAAGGTTGTGATAAATAGGTCTAGATACATCCCTGAAATGTAATTTATCCCGGGTTTATGTTTTTATAAAGCTTTTTTAGGGGATAGTAAAGTACTTAAGCACTAGGGGGAAGACAAACCATGTCCAAGCTAATATTTGTTAAACACTCCATACCAGAAATGAACTCAGACCTTCCTCACCATGAATGGCAACTATCCGTAGAAGGTAAGGATCAAGCATTAAAGCTAGCTAATCAACTAAGAAGCTTTAAAGTTAATAAATTTTATTCTAGCGAAGAGAGAAGCTCAATCGAAACAACTTATTTAATCGCAAGCGAGCTTTTAAAGCGTTGGGAGCCAGTGCAAGGGATTTCACATGATTGCCAAGTAGTAACTGCAATGAAATACCCTAAGCCAATCTGGAAAGAGAAAATCAAACAATTTTTAACTATGAAGGATCACGTTATACTCGGGAATGAAACTGCAAGCGATGTCAAAACGCGTATTAAATTAGAGTTAGAGAAATTAATAAGTAATGTAGGTTCGAACGAAGATATCTGTGTCATTACCTCGAGTATTACGATGGCATTATTTATAGAGGACTATTCTTCGAATCAAGCATCAGAGCTATGGGATGGTTTTTTAGAGCCGATAATAGCTGTTATTGATTTGGATAGTAGGCGGATGACAAAGCTAAGTACCGTGAACGCGTTAACAAGATAGATTTTTCAGATAATATACGGTATACTAATCCTATCTCATTACTCGGTAGGAGGTTATTACGATGCAAAGGACATTTTTAGAATCCATTACGTATGAATGTTTATTTTTCGTTATTGGTATTGTCATGGCTGTCCTTGCATGGTCTAACGTGTTAGAAATGGATAGGTCAGGTCTTGTTATTGGAGCTGGCTGCCTTTTAGCGAGTGTTTCTCTTGGCCGTATTTGTTACGAAACAATAATGTACATGAATCATCAAAAAGAAGCTCGATTAAAATAACACACAAGATTTCCTATAGTAGACGTATCTGAAGCAGTATGATATGATGTCATTTGGACAATTACCCATACTACTGTACCGTTCGAATGGAACGGGAGAGGTTCTAGCTAAACCCTCTATAAAAAACTAAGGACATACTGCCCTAAATGGGCATTTTTTGTGTGAACTTATTTTTTTTCCTATGTAACCGTTTAGCTACTTTGGCTAAACGGTTTTTTGTTATATTTTTTCTGAATGTAAAAGGAGAGTGCTTATCGTGAAGCAAGAGAAAGCATTAGTCGTGTTTAGCGGCGGTCAGGACAGTACGACGTGTCTGTTTTGGGCAAAAAAACAATTTGCCGAAGTAGAAGTTGTCACCTTTAACTATAACCAGCGACATAAGCTTGAAATCGAAGTGGCACAGCAGATTGCGAAAGAGCAAAACGTGAATCATCATCTGTTAGATATGAGCTTACTCAGTCAGCTAGCCCCAAGTGCTCTCACTAGAGATGATATTGAGATTGAAGAGCAAGAGGGGGAGTTACCTTCTACATTTGTGGAAGGACGTAATCTATTGTTTCTCTCATTTGCAGGTGTACTTGCGAAGCAGATTGGTGCAAAGCATATAGTAACAGGTGTGTGTGAGACAGACTTTAGCGGCTACCCAGACTGCCGTGATATATTTATTAAATCCATGAATGTGACGCTAAATTTATCGATGGACCACGGGTTTGTTATTCATACTCCTCTTATGTGGCTGGATAAAAAAGAGACGTGGGAGTTAGCGGATACGCTTGATGCTCTTGATTACGTTCGTCATAACACGCTTACTTGCTATAACGGAATCATTGCGGATGGTTGTGGAGAATGTCCAGCGTGTAAGCTACGTAAAAATGGACTTGATTTATATTTACAAGAAAAAAAGGAACGTGCTATCTAATATATTGTAAGGAGGTGTCGCCATGTTTGGTTTTCGCGTAGTAGAAAAGCTTCAGAAACTTGGCGAAGATATAAAGAAGAGTGAGCTGAAGTATCACCACAAGCGTGTCCTTGTTAGTAAGGAGTTTACGTTTGATGCGGCTCACCATTTACACGAGTACGAAGGAAAATGCAAAAATCTACATGGTCATACGTATAAAGTTATCTTCGGAATAAGTGGCTATGTGGACGATGTTGGGATCATGCTTGATTTCGGTGACATTAAAAAGAGCTGGAAGAAAGATATTGAGCCATATTTAGATCATCGTTACTTAAATGAGATGCTACCACCAATGAACACTACTGCCGAAAACATGGTCGTGTGGATTTATGAAGAGATGGAAAAATCTCTTCAAAAACGAAGTGCACATGCAAAGCAGTCCTTCCAAGTCGAGTTTGTACGACTGTTTGAAACACCGACTAGCTATGCAGAAGCTCGCCGGGAGTGGATGCAATAATGGCTAACAAAGTACCAGTTTTAGAAGTCTTTGGTCCAACCTTTCAAGGTGAAGGAATGGTTATTGGGAAGAAGACGATGTTTGTCCGTACAGCAGGCTGTGATTATTCGTGTGCGTGGTGTGATTCTGCTTTTACATGGGACGGATCTGCGAAAGAAGATATTCGTATGCTTTCCGCAAAAGAAGTTTTTGCAGAGCTGCAGGAGCTGGCCCCGAATAATTTTGCTCACGTTACGATATCGGGAGGGAATCCAGCTCTTTTGAAAAATATGGGGGAGCTTGTTACCCTATTGCATGATAAAGGTATGGAAGTGGCCATTGAAACGCAAGGAAGTAGATGGCAAGACTGGCTTGTAGAGATTGATGACCTGACTATTTCTCCAAAGCCACCGAGCTCTTCGATGGTAACTGATTTTACGGTTTTAGATGATCTTATTAATCGCCTTAGAGATGCGGACAGAGTCTCGCACACTAGCTTAAAAGTGGTGTGCTTTAACGAAGAGGACTATCAGTATGCAAAGGAAATTCATGCAAGATACCCAGATATTGCGTTCTTTTTACAAGTAGGGAATGAGGACGTTGATCATAATGTATCAGAAGATAATTTAGTGCCTAAGCTGTTGATGAAATATGAAGAGCTTGTTGATCGTACGATGTCGGATTCAGATATGACTCGTGTGAGAGTCCTTCCTCAGTTGCATACATTAGTGTGGGGTAATAAACGTGGCGTGTAGTATAGGTACCCATAGGCGTAATTTGAGCTTGTCATAATAAAGAAAAATTTGATATAATGTCTTTCGTACTTTTAGTTCGTGTGAAAGAAGGAAAGGGGAAAAGAAAGATGGAACAAGCACCATACCGTGTACTACTTTTCTATAAATACGTGGATATTGATAGCCCAGAAGAATTTGCTCAAGAGCACGTTGAATTTTGTAAATCTAACCACTTAAAAGGGCGTATTCTTGTTGCGACTGAAGGAATCAATGGAACGGTCTCTGGAACGTACGAAGATACACAAACATATATAGATGCGATGAGAGCGGATGAGCGCTTCGCCGATATGGCGTTTAAAATTGATGAGTCAGAAGGTCATGCGTTTAAAAAAATGCATGTGCGCCCAAGACCTGAGCTTGTCACGCTACGTTTAAACGAAGAGGACGTTGATCCTAGACAAACGACAGGGAATTATTTAACACCTGAGGAGTGGCATGAACAGCTTCAAAATCCAGATGCGATCGTCCTCGATGCGAGAAACAAATATGAGTATGATCTAGGACATTTTAGAGGCGCTATTCGTCCGGATATTGATAGCTTTAAAGAGCTACCTCAGTGGCTTAAAGAGAATAAAGAGAAGTTTGAAGGCAAAAAAATCCTTACTTATTGTACAGGAGGAGTTCGCTGTGAAAAATTCTCTGGTTGGCTAGTTGACCAGGGGTTTGATGATGTGAATCAGCTTCATGGCGGAATCGTTACTTATGGGAAAGACCCTAATGTGAAGGGCAAAATGTGGGATGGTCAGTGCTATGTATTTGACGAGCGTATTAGTGTTCCGGTAAATCAGGAGGAGCATGTCGTTGTAGGACGTGATTATTATACTGGTGAGCCGTGTGAGCGCTACGTTAATTGTGCGAATCCCGAATGTAATAAGCAAATTATTGTCTCTGAAGAGACGGAGCGTTTTTATGTTGGAGGATGTTCGGATGAATGTCGCAAGCACCCTCGTAATCGTTATGTTACACGTAACAACATCTCCGTTGAGGAATGGGATAAGCAACTGCAAATTATTGATGAGCACTTAGCTGCTACATCTAATAGATAGTATTTTAAAATAATTTATAGAGGGAAGAGGAATGTCTGGATTAATTCGACATTTCTCTTCTTTTTTTGTGAAAAGTAGTTGGCTTTTTACCTATGTATTTTATAGACTTTTAACTAATTGATGCGACTTATTTAAGGTTGGATACGCCTTCATAAAAGTGCAATGATATTTTGTCGAAATTTGTCGATAATAATTTTTCTCGGATACTGACATTCTACTATCTTTTTTTAAAAAGCCTGTTAGAATTAATTTGAAATTCGTTATTAAAAGAAGGGGGTTCTCCCATTGATCGAACCTATTATCATTTTTCTTGCACAAATACTATACGTACCAATTTTAACGTTGCGTACGATTATGATGGTTAAATCGCAGAAAACAAAAGCAGCTGGTCTTGGTGTGTTAGAAGGTGTTATTTATGTGGTGGCTATAGGGATCGTGTTAAGTGATTTGTCTAATTACGCTAATATGGCTGCTTACGCGCTAGGCTTTGGTGCTGGACTTTATATTGGTGCTCTAATTGAAGAGAAGCTCGCAATCGGGTATGTTACCATTGAAGCTAATATTCCTCGTGTAAACGAAGCGTTAGTAAGCCGTCTTCGTGAAGTTGGATTTAGTGTATCCACTTCCACTGTACAAGGAATTGAAGCAGAACGGTATTTACTTTACTGCACAGCACGTCGTGATCGCGAAAAAGAATTTTATCAGATTGTTGATGCCTATGAGGAGAAAGCATTTGTGGCATCTTTTGAACCAAGAAGCTTTAAAGGCGGATACATTACAAAGGCCATGAAGAAACGCCGCGAAATGTTTTTACGTAGAAAAAACTTAAAGAATAGCCCTCAATAATTAAAGGAGCTGGGACAAAAGCGATTACATTGTAGACTAACCTAAATTAATGGGACACAATAAAACACCTTCGAAATGGTACACTTGAACAAAGTACTAATTCGGAGGTGTTTTTGCATGGGCAAAAACGTGTATTCAAATGAGGTAAAGTGGGCGGTAGTTAAAGAAAAAATGAGTGGTCAACTAACAAACAGAGAGATCATGGATAAGTATGAAGTTAAAAATGTGTCTCAAATCAAGACGTGGATGAAATGGTATCGTGAAAATCAGATTCATCGATTCGACCAGCCAATTGGAAAACAATATACGTATGGTCTTGGTCCTGAGGATTCGAGTGTAGAGAAAAACGACCGGAAAATGAAGCATCTCACACAGGAGAATGAAATCCTAAAAAAGTATTTGGAGATCGAAAAGGAGCTGAAAAAGAAATCGTCCTCCAACTAGTCCAGAAATTAAGAAGGAAATATACTGTGTCAGCTATTCTATCTGTCTTAAACGTGCCTAGGTCTACCTATTACCGCTGGGCATCTGCCGAACCAGTTACATTATCTAAGGAAGAAAAGACAATGATCTACCTATGTAAGAAAACAAAGTACCGATATGGACACCGTAAAATTAAAGAGTTATTAAAACGCGACTATCATATCAAGCTACATCGTAATACGGTTCAACGGATGATGCAGAAGCATCACCTTCAATGTAGAGTGAAAAAGAAAAGAAAGTGGAAATCTCAAGGTGAGTCTGTCATTGTCGCACCACACTTATTACAGCGAGCGTTTCACGCAAGCAGACCGAATCAAAAGTGGGTAACGGATATTACGTACATTCAATATGGGGCAGACACGTTATATTTATCAACGATTATGGACTTGTTTAATAATCAAATCGTCGCTTATAAGCTGTATACACACCAGCAGATCCCTTTGGTTATGGATACTTTAACAGATGCGCTAGAAAAGAGAGGTCATCCAACAGGGGTCATGATTCATTCAGATCAAGGAAGTGTTTATTCTTCTTATGCATACCAAAACCTAATGAAAGAGAAACATTTGATCAGTAGTATGTCCCGAAGGGGAAACTGTTGGGATAACGCAGTCATTGAGTCTTTTCATTCAAACCTAAAATCAGAAGAATTCCAGTATGTAAAGTTTAATTCGTTGTCTATGGAAGCCGTAAAAGAACGGATAGATCAGTTTATGAAGTATTATAATGAAGAGCGTATCCAGGAAAAATTAGGCTACCATACACCAATAGAGTTTGGTGAAATGGCAGCCTAAGAGGGTGTTTTATTACTGTCTCATATGACTAGGTCAGTCTATTGTCCTGGCTTTTTTTATGTCATGCGATTTATTGCGCAAGTAGAAGGTGTAACTGCGCAGGTTGGAGGGAGAACTGCGTGAAAATCTACGTGAACCGCGTGAAAAAATCCTCCAACTGCGTAACATAGAAAAAATCGCGCAAGTAGAAGGTGTTAATGCGCAGATTGAAAGGAGAACTGCGTGAAATTCAACGTGAATCGCGTGAAAAAAGCCCCTGACTGCGTAACGTAGAAAAAATCGCGCAAGTAGAAGGTGTTAATGCGCAGATTGAAAGGAGAACTGCGTGAAATTCAACGTGAACCGCGTGAAAAAGGCCTCCAACTGCGTAACGCAGAAAAAATCGCGCAAGTTGAAGGCGTTAATGCGCAGATTGAAAGAAGAACTGCGTGAAAATCTACGTGAACCGCGTGAAAAAAGCCTCCAACTGCGTAACGTAGAAAAAATCGCGCAAGTTGAATGCCAAACTGCGCAGGTTTAAAGGAGGACCACATGAAAATCCACATGAACTACGTAAAAAGTGCACCCTAATGCGTAACACCTCATTACCGATGAGCGTCCTCTACCTTTCCCAATTTAAAAGTCGGGATTCAGCCTTTTTTAAACATCTACTTCCCATTTTTTCTCGTTAATCTACTATACAAACTAGAAAATAAAAACTTAATTTCACTCTATACTATTCTCTTTTTTACCCCCTCATATTTGGTTATTTGTCATTTATTACACGATCATCATTGTTAAGTATAATAATGTAAATATAGCTTTTGTATAAAAAATAATTTTTTTGTCGTGCTTATACGATGTTTCTCAATAAGAACAAGCCCTTGAAGCACGTAGCTTTTGTATAATAAATCGAACTTTTTGATTGGTCTAAAAAAATATAATATTCTAAAAACATTCTTTACACATTTTTAGTTTTATAGTACATTAGTCCACATGTTACAAAAACACATAGGAGTGATGACAATGAAGGTAAGCAGGAAATGGAAATTTGGAATGATGGCTCTTGCATCGGCTAGTTTGCTTGCGGCATGTGCTAGTGAACCAGATAATGATGGAGCAGCAACAAATACAACAGGTAATACCTCTAACAATGAGGGGGAAGCGGAAGCGTCTGAAGAAGTAGCAGATGGGAATGATCTTATCATCGCTGTCCTGTCAGATGCGTCACGATTAGACCCTCATACCTCAAACGATGTACCCTCCGGTAACATTCAAGTAAACATTTACGAGACCTTACTACGATTCAACGATGATATGGAGCTCGAATCCAACCTTGCTACTGAGTGGGTAGATGTCGATGAACGTACGTGGGAATTCACCCTTCAAGAAGGTATTACTTTTACAGATGGCGAGGCGTTTAATGCAGATGCGGTAAAGGCAAATATTGATCGTATTTTAGACGACGAAGTTGGCGCTGCTCGTAAGATTCTTTTTGAAATTATTGATGAAGTGGAAGTGATTGATGACACGACGGTGCGATTCCATACGTCTGAACCGTTTGCGCCACTTCCAGCTCACTTTGCTCACTATGCTTCTAGTATGATTAGTCCCGCTGTTATCGAAGCAGATTATGACAACTTCCAAAATGGAGATGGCAATCCTGGTGATTATATTAACGAAAATCCAATCGGTACTGGCTTCTTTACATACGATGAATGGAATCCAGGAGATTCTCTTCGCTTAGTGAAAAATGAGGACTACTGGGGAGATCTTCCTCATGTAGATTCAGTCACTTTCCGAGTCGTTCCAGAGGATTTAACCCGAGTTTCTGAAC
This sequence comes from Paenalkalicoccus suaedae, assembly GCF_006965545.2. NCBI lineage: Bacteria > Bacillati > Bacillota > Bacilli > Caryophanales > Bacillaceae > Paenalkalicoccus > Paenalkalicoccus suaedae. The sequence goes on along the minus strand of NZ_CP041372.2, from coordinate 2,219,887 downwards.
TCGAGACGGGATCTGCTCATATCATTGATCCGGTAACACCAAGTGATATGGCGCGTGTAAACGATGGAGATACGATGGAAGTTTATCAGCGTAACGCAGCGAGTATCACGTACTTAGGCTTTAACACAGAAAGAGAGCCATACGATGATGACCGTGTGCGACGTGCAATTTCGATGGCACTAAGTAAGGATGCGATGATGGAGGGTGTGTTAGAAGGCACTGGAGAGCTTGCTTACGGTCCGATTAACGATACGCAGTTTGGTTTTAGCACAGATGTGACGCAGCTTGAGCGTGATCCTGAAGCGGCTCGTGAACTATTAGCTGAGGCTGGATATGCGGATGGGTTCGAAACAACGATTTGGACGAACGACAGCCGTGAGCGTATGGATATAGCAGAGCTTGCGCAAGCGGACCTCGCTGAGATTGGAATTCAAGCAGAGATTGAAGTTGTGGAGTGGGGTGCTTACTTAGAGCAAACAGGACAAGGGGAGCATGATATGTTCATCCTAGGTCTATCACTCGGAACAATGGATGCGGATTATCCAATGCACATGCTCTTCCATTCGGAGAACTCTGGTGCGAGTGGTAACAGATCGTTCTATCAGGACGCAGAGTTTGACGCATTACTTCAGGAAGCGCGTGTCGAGCAGGATGAAGACGTTAGATTTGGTTTATATGAAGATGCTGTGGACTATTTAATAGAAGAAAGTCCGGCTGCTTTCCTCTATCACCCAGACCACATTATGGGATATCGCTCTGATGTATCTGGATTCTGGGCAGATGCTTCTGGGTTGTATCAGCTTCAAGATGTGACGATCGACTAAATGGTTAAAATGAGAGCAGGGAACGGTGATGTCACCGATTTCCTGCTTTTTTTTGTTTAGACTATGCCACCCTTTTTTCTCGACAAAACGGTGGGATCTTGGTAGCCTTAGATCAAAGAAAGGGGTCGTTGTGATGTCAGTTGAAACGTGGACACTTGGCTTAGGTTGATTTTGGGGTCCAGATGGCCAGTTTGGTCATATAAAAGGCGTTGTGCGAACGAGAGTTGGTTATGCGGGTGGCAATGCGGAAAATCCTACCTATAAAGAGATGGGAGATCATTCGGAGACACTGCAAATTGACATCGATCCTTCTATTATAACGGGGGAAGAGGTGCTGGATCTTTTTTGGGATCTCCATAGTGGCAAACAGCACGGCTACCGAGACCGTCAATACAGATCGGTCCTCCTTTATGAGAATAACAGACAAAAAGAGATAGCGATTGAACGAATGAAAAAGTGGGAAAAGAAGAAGGGTCATTTGATAGAAACGGAAATAGCTCCCCTAACTAGCTTTACGTTAGCGGAAGACTATCATCAAAAGTATCGTTTAAAGCGCTACAAAAAAGTAACACTTTCCTTGTTGGAGTGCTTTAAAACACACGAGGCGTTTAATCATGCGATGCTCACAGCAAGGCTAAATGGACTTGCTTCTGGTGTCGGAACAAAAGCAGGGATTATAAAAGAACTAAAGCAGTCTGTGCATATGCCTGATCAACAGGAACAGCTTAAGCTTATAGCTTCATTAAAGTGGTAGGCGTGTTAGAGAAACTCTCTCACGCCTTCTTCGCTGTTTATACGTATTTTTGGGAGTTTTTTGCTATAATGGACTCAAGTGTTGACAGAATGGAGAAACGATTATGCCGATTTATGAACAAGAATATTTAGCACCACGTAAAAAACGAACACGTATGCTTCACTGGTTTAAGCGCCGCTCCACGCTTACGTTTGCGAGAGACGGCAAGACTTTAGGTATTCTGCTTGCGATGGTTGTAGGCAGCTTTTTTCTTGCAAGTATTGCCGCGCTCTCTATGCCTACAGGGCTCGGAACGTTTATTGATCTTCTTCTCTTTATAGTAGCAAATGCACTAGCTCTCTTTCTTTTAGGGGTCACCGTCTCATGGCTATTATCCCTTTTGTATCTTCCGGTCCCAAGAGCGCTTCTCAGTGCGACCATCTATAACGGTGCGCTTTGCTATTACATGTTAGATGAAGCAAGTATGGGTCTTACATTCTCTCTTATTATGACGGGAGTTTTCCTCGTTACCTTACTTATGATTGGGCTTGCGTTAAATAGTATGCTTTATCGCTCCAAATTTGGATACATAGCTGTTCCGATGAGCGTGGCGTGGGTACTCTTTTTACTCTTTTTTCACCCGACAATTGAGCAGTTTGAATCAACGTCATCGTTTCAAGCAAATGATTATATTACACCTTTAGCTGTTGGGAATCCGGCAGAAGAAGGGGAATATCGCGTGCAGTCTTTTACATACGGCAGTGGTCGTGACAACCATCGGGATGAATTTGCCGATGAGGTCCAGCTTTTGTCGAGATCGATTGATGCGAGTGACTATATAACAACGTGGAAGGATTGGCGTACGACATTTTGGGGCTTTGATCAAACGGAGCTTCCCTTAAACGGGAGAGTGTGGATGCCTGAGGGGGAGGGACCATTTCCACTAGCAATGATCGTGCATGGGAATCATCGTATGGAAAACTTTTCGGATGCTGGCTACGCCTACTTAGGGGAGCTTTTAGCCTCACGTGGCATTGCGATGGTCTCGATTGACGAAAACTTTTTAAACTTTACAAACTGGACAGGCATTCCAGGTGACAATTATCGTCTTCGTGCGTGGGTAATGATGCATCATCTCTTACAAATTAAGGATTTCACCGCTTCAGAAAATAATCCATTCTATAATCGGATTGATCTAAGTCGTGTTGCTGTTATGGGACATTCAAGAGGCGGTCAAGCGGCAGCAATTGTCGCTGACTACGAGCGTTTCTTTGAAGACGATGAGAGTTTAGACGGGTTTGAAACCATTAACGTGGAGTCTGTTGTCGCCATTGCGCCAACGGATGTAAGCATTGATGATGAGCGTCCAAGGTTAAACGACGTGAATTACTTAACGATTCACGGAGCGCGAGATGGCGATGTCAATAATTTTAGAGGCGACAGGCAGTATGGTCGCACGAGCTTTACTGGTTCGTTAGATCGTTTGAAGTCTGCCGTGTATATTGCGGATGCTAATCATAGTCAGTTCAATACGGACTGGGGAAGAGCGGATATGCGCCTGCCTGGTGGGATGTTTTTATCGCGCAAACAAATGATGGACCCAGAAGAGCAGCGTGAGGTCGCAAAAGTATTTATTTCTGCTTTCTTAGAAGTTACCTTGCATAATAACGATCAATACCAGCCTCTATTTATGGATATCAGGCACGGAGAAGAGTGGCTGCCTCGCACGCAATATGTAACAAGATATGTAGATTCGACGTATGAGCGACTTGTCTCTTTTAATCGTAACAATGATGTGGAAGAGTTCCCACAAGGAATTACTGCATCGGCTGAAGGATTTACGGAATGGGATAAAACGTCTACAGTTGACCGCGGTGGTAATAATAAAGCAGCGGATGGGGTTGTGATGGAGTGGGAGGATGACATGTCTTATACACTATCACTACCAGAGAGTTATGTAACTGATGCTGACTCTGTGGAATACTTCTCTTTCTCCATGGCCCAGATGGACAAAGAGCTTGAGGCTCCCTACACAGGTGAGACAGATCCTTCTCTCGAGCTCGTTTTTTCTCTTAATGATGGTGGAGAAGTATCGATAAGCGTGGACGCGCTTCAACCGATTCCACCGTCTATATGGACGCAGTATACGAGATATCCTTTCCTAGAAGATATCACTCGTGATGGCAAGTATGAGGAAGCGATTGAACCAGCTTTCCAAACGTACTTTATTCCAATTATGATGCTTGAAGAAGCCGAAGCAAGTGTGGAGGACTTGGAGAGCATCACATGGCAATTCTCCGACGGACCTGGTCGACTTGTTATTGATGATATTGGATTTTTTAGAGAAGAATAGTGGTTTTGTTTGCAAAAAAGGCGAGCACGCTCTATCAGAGCAGGTGCTTCGCCTTTTTTTAGTCTTGTTTACGGAGTGCGTCCGTTAATTGGTCATAAAAGTGTTTATTATAAGAAGTGACTCGATGCGTACGAGCTTTTGTTAAATCAATAGGATTGCTACACGATTTCTTTTGACAGGGCACGCTTTCTTGGTTGTGATAAATAAAATAGTTGTGCCGCTGTTTGCAGGATGGGCAGGTTGCTCTAACTAAATGAGCTACGGGGTCCTTAGCAAAATAATCTTCGGTAGGGTCTTTTATTTGTAGAGATTCCTGTTGGAATACAAAAGCGTTTGTAGCGGCTCTACCTGCTCGCTTAATGAGTGTCTCTAAACGAAGCTTCGGAGCGACGTTTTTTATTGGTTTTTTAACTACGGAAATACGATCGTAATCATCTATCTCTAATAGACCGTAACCTGTTGGGATCTCTTCTTTTTTTAAGAGCCCGACAGGCGTTAATAAATAACTGTACGTAGATAGGTGGTGGTAGCCGTAGTCCGCTGTTAATACTTCGTCGCGAAGAAAATCAGAGCGCGATGCTTTAACTTCAATAATGCGCGATTGCTTTTGCTTTACATCAATCCCCATGACGTCTGCTTTTAGTTTTTTACGACGATATACGAGTTTAACCTCGGTTGCGCAAAGGTCCTTCGTTTTTTGCCTGAGCCAAAGTAGACCTTGGTGCTTTAAATGTTTGTGTAGTGCACTTTCCATTCTATGCTGTCACCTCAATTTAAAAAATCAATACATCGACCAAGAAGATTCCAATTAAGATGGCTTGAATAACTCCTTTGGCAAACGTACTTGCTAAAAAGCCTAATAGCGTGCCAACTGCCACTTTTGCCGATTCTGTCATGGACTTACGCTGAGCCACTTCTGTTAATAAAACAAGGACAAACGGTACGATAAAAATTCCAAATGGTGGAATGATAAAGCTACCTACAATAAGTCCGATTGTTGCAGCTGTCATGCCGTGCTTAGAGGAACCGTATTTTTTAACGAAATACATACTGGCTATATAGTCAGCCACAAAAATTGCGATGGTTAATACCGCGAAGGAGGACCATGTCCACCAGCTGATCTGTGACCCATCAATTAAAAAGGCGTACAAAATAACTGCGCCCCAAATAACTAATACAGATGGTATAACCGGATATAATAGACCAATAAAGCTTAATACAAATAATGCGATAATAACAACCCAAACAATAATATCGACCAAGGTAGCACCTCCAGATGCAAATTAAGTATGTGCAGACTTTCTTTCTGGGACAGAATGAAAGCCTCTTCTTTTTACCTATTCCCTATCTATAGTATAATGGAACGTATAGCTAAAATAAATGGTGAGGTGGAATGATGAAAGCTCTTGTACATGAGGCGCACGCTGGATTTGATGGCGTAGCAGTTAGAGATATAGAAGAAGCACAGGTAAAGCCTGGGTTTGTAAAAATTCGTTTAAAAGCGGCTGGACTTAACCACCGTGATATTTTTATTCTAAGTCGTCATTCGACAGAGGATGAAGGTCTTATTGTCGGTTCTGATGGAGCGGGAGTCGTGGAAGAAGTAGGAGATGGTGTTAGCCGCTTTACTGTAGGGCAGGAGGTCATTATTAATCCTGGTATCGGCTGGGAGGAAGAATCTGATGCCCCACCTGAAGGCTTTGAAATTTTAGGTTTGCCTGATCATGGGACAATTGCAGAATCTATTGTCGTGCCCGAATCTACGCTTGAACTAAAGCCACCGCATTTAAGTTTTCTTGAGGCTGGGACGTTATCACTCGCTGCTTTAACAGCTTATAGAGCGCTTGTGACGCGTGCGAAGCTTCAATCCTCTCAAACGATTTTACTTCCTGGCGTAGGTAGTGGTGCGGTCACATTTTTACTCCTTTTTGCTAAAAAGATTGGTGCACGTGTGATTGTGACGTCACGTTCAAAAGAAAAGCGCGAGCAGGCCCTCTCGCTTGGAGCGGACGCTGCTATTGATAGCGAAGGGGATTGGGATCATCAATTAGAAGGCGAAAAAGTAGATGTCGTCATCGAATCGGTTGGAGCGGCTACGTTTCATAAATCGCTCGGGCAGCTTCGTAAAGGTGGGACACTCGTTATGTTTGGGGCCTCAGCTGGAGACGAAGTGACGTTTAATCTTCGCGATTTCTTTTACGGACAGTTTAATTTATTAGGTAGCACGATGGGAAGTCATGAAGAATATCGTGCCATGCTATCGTTTATTAGTAAGCATAATATTAAGCCTGTCGTTGACCGTGTTTTTCCTTTATCTAAAGCAAAAGAAGCTCTCCAGTATTTAGAGCGTGGAGAGCAGCTTGGCAAAGTTGCTATTAATATTGATACGGACGAAAGCTAACGATTAGACAAACGCCCTTTGCTGGTTAATTAGCCAGCAAAGGGCGTTTGTCGTCTTTTAATAAAAATATGGGAAGAGCAGAGAGCCAATCAAATAATACGGAAGTGTTCGTCGATAGAATCGTCTGAATCTTCGTGGTACCCCGTAACCATAACCATAGCCGTAGCCGGGACCGCCACCATACCATGGCTGCCGCATATCGCCTTGATGAGCTTGCTCTCTTTGATCCTCCTCTGGCATGAGTAACGTGATGGTATCATCATCTTGATTAATGATAATTCCTTCTTGTGTCGTGCCATCTGTCATTTGCAACTGAACAAAGTGCATGGAGTACTGCTTGCAGAGGTCTTTGATGTGCGGACCTCCTTGAGCTTGTTGCATCATTTGCCCTTGCACCATCGGGCTATTTCCTTGCATGTTCATCCCGTATCCTTGCCCTTGTCCTTGCACTGCCATCGAATGAGGCTCCGTGTACCCATATCCATTCCTATACTGTCCATTCTCATACATTCTTATCTCCTCCTTACATGCCCATACTATGCGTAAAGAGGATAGGTGTGCGCCTCTTCACCAAAAGATATTTTGACCTAGCATCTTTTGATGAGCCATGCTATACTTAAAGAAAGAACGTATGTTCCTTTTTCTAGTAATTTTCGCTTTCTTTCTCCATTTTTCGTTTAATATCTTCTCTTGGCACCCAGCAATCAAACTGATAGTCCGTTTTTGTTTCGAAGCCAAGTCGTTTGCACATAGATATCATTCCATTTGGAGATTTTTTTATTTGGAAGTGTGTGCAGGTTGCACAGCAGTGGTATCGACTCATCATAGATGACCGTCCTTCCCCTGTTTTAGATTGTTTTGGGACTGCTTGTGATTGTTTTCGCAAGCTCGTTCACTATTATTCTCAAAGGGTGACGTTCATGATTTTTCTTATCATCATATTAGTAGTTCTTGTGTCTATTATCTTTGCTTTTTCCGTGAAGCTCCGCCGAGAGTGGGCGCGTAGCCGAGCAAAGCTTCATGACCGAGCTACTCAAACAATAAAAACGTATTCAACCCGTGAAAAGTAGCCACTTTGGCGAGACGTTCCTATCTATTATTCTAGGAACGTCTTTTTAATGGCGTCGTGTTGAATGGCTGCGTGCACGCCTTTTACCCCATTTACAATTTGTGTGATGCGTAAATCGACAACGGTGCTCGACAGCGCCATTGCTTCTGTTCGAGTAATTTGATACTCCTCTTCTAAATAAGTAACGGCTGATCCTAGTGCTTGTTGGGTCGCGAGATTTAGGTCTTCGTCGAACCCAAAAAAGAGCATCTCTGTCGGTGTTTTTGCCATCGGTGCTTGAAGCGTCCCGGTATGTAAGGTTACCTCAAGTGTCGTGTTTGTTGGACATTCAATGGCTGTCCCACTTGTTTCCCCGTCTGCCTGTAAGGCGTGTCCATCTCCAACGTACACGTGCGCCCCATCAACCTCTACTGGTAAAAATAAGCTACTTGATTCAATCAGCTCTCTACAGTCAATATTTCCGCCGGTCCTCCGTGGTGGTGACGTAATATGCGTTCCATCGACTCCTGGCGCAAGACCAATTAGACCTAAAAAGGGACGTGCGTGAAGCGCAAACGGCTTATTACTAAGCGTCGTTTTTACGAAACCATCTTCTATAAGCCAGTCGACTGTAAGCTTTGGCTCCTGACTAATCCCAACCGCCTCGTTTTGATAGTTTGATCCGCCTCCGGCCCAATTTCTCCCGTACCAGCCAGGACTTATACGCTTTATTTTTATTTCTACAACCATGCCTGTTTTTGCGCCACTGATGGCGATTGGTCCAATCATGGGATGAATTGGATTTGCCTCTTTTTGCGCAGGCTCATAAATCTTACGGGGCTCTCCTTTATTCGGAGAATAGCCCCATTCAATGTCTGGAGTTGTGACAGAAAACGTGTCGCCAGACTCAATCGTTACAATTGGCTGTCTGTCTTTATTAAAAGATCCGCGTAAATGTTCCTTTTTTAATGCTATCGTGTGATGTGTCATACATATCCCTCCTTTTTTTAGTGTACCTCACAATCTTTCTACGCGCATAAGATTCCTAATCTCGATCCGTGTATCGGAGAGAAGAAAGGATTTTGTATAAGGGTTTAAAGAGGTGACTACACCTGAAATATGATAGGCTATCCCGTCCTCCCAATACGTCACATGAAGCTCTATGTGATGGGTGTAGGAGGCGAGTAGGGACGTGCCGAATTCCGTCAAATCCTCTTCGCTAAGCGCAGGTCTAGGTAAACGTTGTTGATCAGCGCGGTGTGATCGCAGCGCAGAGACGTGCTCGTGTAACATCATACGGCTACCCTCCCACATAAGGTTGCCACGTTTTAAATAATCGCTCATTTGTAATGACCTCCTATTTTAGCAGCGCGTTCTTTCACTTGACTGGCCTCTTGCAAAGAAGATGCTCGAATTAAAGATGTCTTTCCGTATTTTTTATTCACTGTATCCATTACATAGCCAAGCTTATGATGTTTTTCGCGATTCCCATCATCGAACAAGCTGAGCTGTATCTGCTTATCAGATGATAGCTTGGAGAGAGAAATGTGCAAACGCCTTACGGGAAGTCCATTCCAATGCTGGTCAAATAGCTTACATACGTACGCAAATACTTCCATTGTGATGGCTGTTGGACGTTCCATCGTCATTTGCCTGTGAAAACCAGTGCGAAGTTCATAGCTGGTTGTGACACCAACGGAAATTGTCTGACCGAGCAGAGAGCCTTCTCTTGCGCGTCGACACACTTCCTCGCAAAGCTCTAATAGTACAAGTTTAATATCGCGCTTCGTTGTGTAATCACGGGGTAAGGTCATCCCGTTTCCGATCGCTTTTTGTCCACTCATTGTGTGTGGGGACACGGGGGAGTAGTCAACTCCACGTGCGTTCATCCAGAGGACTTGCCCGTGTATCCCAAAGCGTTTTCGTATATCCTCAGGCGACATGGCAGCGAAGTCTCCGATCGTTTGGACGCCTCTTACACGTAAATGTCGCGTCATCTTGGCACCAGCGCGAAACAAATCATTAATAGGGCGTGGCCATAATACTTCTTCTATATTTTCTTGTGTAAGTGTAAAGATGCCTTCTTCATTCTTTTTAGCAAACGTGTCACACGCCATTTTGGCTAATACTTTATTTTCGCCTATTCCGATGCGGGCGCGCACGCCCAAGTGACGAAAAATTTTGCCTTGCACATACTTTGCGATTTCTAAAGGAGTGCCAAATAGCTTTTGAGAATGGGTGACATCCATAAATTGTTCATCGATACTGTACGGTTCGACGAGGTCTGTTACGGCCTCTAAGATTTCAGTAATAGCTAGGGAGTGATCAATATAGTCCTGCATGTGTGGAGCCACGACCATGAGATCAGGGCACTTTTGCTGGGCGTCAAAGAGACGTTCGCCATTTTCGACGCCTAAACGTTTGGCCAATGGGCAAGCTGCTAAAATGACACCGGAGCGTCTCGATGGATCTCCAGAAACAACGAGAGGCTTATCGATGGCATGAGGAATCTTCGCTTTTTCAACAGAGGCAAAAAAGGACTGCATATCAATTAAAAAGATGGATTTTTTCATTATGGACTCCTCCAAGCTCATTTTTTTTCATCATACAATAAAAAAATACCTATATCAAGAACGTGTGTTCGTGTAATTTGTGGAATTTATATTTACTGCTGAAATAAGAGCGAGTATAATGTAGCAAAAAGAATTATTTCGTGCGTCTAGAGATGTAGCAGGAGGTGGGGGAATAATGCGCCAAGAGAAGGTAAAAAGCGATCTGATCAATTTATCTATTCTGCATGCACTTGAAGAGGAAGCAGCAATAATTGATCGATTTGGCAAAGTGATCATGGTCAATACAACAAATGAAGAGGAACGATCATCTGAGAAGAATGCTCCTGTTAAAGCAAGGCTCGGGAGCGACTATGTAAAAAACTTAGAATTGGCGAATGAGTGTTACCTCCAAGAACGAGTGCAACTCCTTTTAAAGGGCAAGCTAACAGACATTAAGCAAATTAATCCGTACCAGCAAAAGGAAGATATCGTATGGTATGAGATTCGAATCACGGCTTTTATCCATGAGGGAGAGCGGTGTGGACTTATTCGGTACAAAGATGTAACCGCACTTGTAAGCTATGAAAGTCAGGTTATTGATGTGCTAGAAAGCATGAACGACGGGTTCTTTGCAGTGGACAAAATGTGGAGAATGACCTACGTGAATGCCCATGCCGCAAGCATGCTTCGTAAGTCTGTTGAGGAGCTTCGTGGAAATGATATGTGGCTCATGTATCCGAATCTCCATGGGACACCGTTTGAATTAACTTATAGACGAGCGATGGAAACAAGAGAGCGACAGGAGATTGAAGCTTATTATCCGGCACATCATACGTGGTACAGTGTGCGGGTGTATCCACATGATGAAGGTGGATTAGCCTTTTATTTCCAAGACATACACGAGCGTAAAGAGGTGGAGGACAGGCTGTATCACGCTGCTTATTATGATGAAATGACGAAGCTACCTAACAGAAAGAAATTTTATCAGGTGGCGGAAGAGAAGTTTGAAGTAGCAAAACCTACTCAAGAGTTTTCGTTACTTTTTATTGATATTGATCAGTTTAAAACTCTGAATAATCTTTACGGCTATGCAAAAGGCGATGAGCTAGTCAAAGAGATCGCAAAGCGCATTCGCTATACGTGTCAGGGGGGAGGGTACGTCGCAAGGTTTGGTGGAGATGAATTTGTTATTCTTTATGAAGGTTCTCCCAAGGATGATGGCTGTCGAAGCTTTACGAGTCACCTTCTATACGAAGTGCAAAAGCCAATTCGATTAGACAACGATAAATCCTATACTCCTTCTGTCCACGTAGGAATCAGTCACTATCCATTCCATGCGACGAAGGTAGAAGCATTATTAAGTATGGCCGATACAGCACTTAATGAAGCGAAGCGGAAGAAAGTATTAATTTGCATGTACAATGAAGAGATCAAAAAGAACCTTGCTTATAAAAATCAGCTCCTACATGCTTTTTTTGATGCGGTAAAGACGTCCGATATTTTCTTCGTGTATCAGCCGCAGGTGAATCTTCATACAGGGGAGATTGTTACGCTTGAAGCACTGACAAGGTGGAGCGATGAGAGGCTCGGAGCCATATCGCCAGCAGAATTTATACCGCTCCTTGAGGAAAGTGGTCATATTGATTTACTTACAAAGAAACTCGTTCATGATACGTTTAGAGAACTGCATATATTGAGAGAAAAGCATGATTACAAAGGAAGCCTCTCTATTAACATGCCGACGCAACTCCTGCACGACCATGCATTTATTACGTTTTTTGAAAAGACAGTAAAGGCTGCGCAGTTCCCCTCGCAGACAGTTGAAATTGAGCTAACAGAGAGTGCAGAGCTCGTGACATCAGACGACATTCTTTATCAGCTGGATCGCCTTAGACAAGCAGGCGTGAAAATTGCGATTGATGACTTCGGAAAAGGCTACTCTAATTTCATTTACTTAACAGAGATTAATGCGGAAAAAATCAAGTTAGATGCTTCCTTTATTCGTCAAATTGGTATTGATAAAAAATCGGAGGACGTGCTAGAGGGGTTAATTATACTATCGGACAAAATAGGTAGCACGGTTGTAGCGGAGGGTGTAGAAACAGAATCACAGCTCCAATTCTTACAGCGAACAACGTGTGATGTTATACAAGGCTTTTACTATTATAAACCGATGCCAATCGAAGATATTCATGCCTTATTTTCGGCAAAACAATAAGAGAAACACGTAGCGATGTCTACGTGTTTCTTTTTAGTCAACAAAAGAGGGGGGGGGAGGAAATCGACAGATTGAAAAAAAGCCAGTAAACTAGAAAGGTACGTTACTTATTTGAAGGGGTGAGAAGAGATGAAACAGATTCAACTAGGCACGAGCCAAGTACAAACAGGGGAAGTAGGATTAGGATGTATGAGAATGGATTCCTTATCCGCGAAGGACGCTCGTCATGTAATAGATACAGCTCTTGACGTAGGCATCACATTGTTTGATCATGCAGACATATATGGAAAAGGAAATTCAGAAAGAGTTTTTGCAAGCGCCATCAAAGATACACCGTCTTTGCGAGAAAAAATGATTGTCCAGTCCAAGTGTGGTATTCGAAAAGGATTCTTTGATTTTTCGAAAGAACATATCATCACATCTGTAGAAGAGAGTTTAAAAAGGTTAGAGATGGATTATTTAGATGTGTTACTTTTACATAGACCAGATGCACTCATGGAGCCAGAAGAGGTTGCAGAGGCATTTACGAGACTGAAGGAAGATGGGAAAGTAGCGTACTTTGGTGTTAGCAATCAGCATCCAGGTCAAATGGAGCTCTTGAAAGCGTATGTGAGAGAACCGCTATTAATCAACCAAGTGCAGCTTAGCGTTATGCATACACCAATGATTGATGCTTCCTTTAACGTCAACATGTATAACCGAGAAGCTATTAATCGTGATCTTGGGATTATGGAATATAGTCGTTTGCATAACATGACGATTCAAGCTTGGTCACCGTTCCAATATGGAATGATCGAAGGCACGTTTATGGGGAATGAAGATTTTCCTAATTTAAACAAAACGCTTCAAGAGTTAGCTGATAAAAAAGGAGTAACAGATTCTGCAATCGCAATCGCTTGGTTACTTCGATTACCGCTAAGTGTGCAACCAATTGTAGGGACGATGAATACGTCACGTTTAAAGGATATTTCCAAAGCATCTGAGGTCGAGCTTACACGGGAAGAATGGTATGAGCTATACCGATCAGCAGGGAACGAATTACCGTAAAAAATTTTTTTTTGGAAAAGGGGTATCTTTTTTAGGGGATGTGTACTATACTAAAGAAAGCTTATTGAGGTTCGGATATGACTGAAAGAGAGTAAAGCTTTAAATAGTTATTTCCTCTTGCACGAATAAATGAAGAGCTCAACTAGTAATAAATCGTGAGGGAACTCACACAGGAGGAATTTGTAATGACTCAAGGTACAGTAAAATGGTTTAACGCAGAAAAAGGTTTTGGATTTATCGAAGTAGAAGGACAAGACGATGTATTCGTACACTTCTCCGCTATCCAAGGCGACGGCTTCAAGACTCTTGAAGAAGGTCAAGCTGTAACATTCGACATCGAGCAAGGTCAGCGTGGCCCACAAGCTGCTAACGTTAACAAGCAATAGTCGAATATAAAAAGGTCTCCCTTTAGGGAGGCCTTTTCTTTTTGGGTACATATGAGTTGCTCGTGGTCTAAAGAGTGAGCATGCTTACGAATGGATTAGTAGAGTCAATCGCACCTTTCACTTTTGTCGCGTGCATTTTTTTACCGCGCAACCAAGCACCAAAGTCAATCATAAGCGGAAGCCTGTTACCACCTAGCGCAAATCCTACCTTTTGCTCCTTCGTAAAATAAACGGCCGTGTGCAAGGTTCCTGCAGAAGCATCGTATTTTTTAGAAAATACACCGTCGTGCTCATTATTTAATAGCTTAAAGGCATCAAAACCTTCAAGGTTAGGGTGTTGCTGTAAAACGGCATGGCGATTCTCTGAATCATCTGTACGGTACCGATTTTCTTTAAGTAACAAGTCGTAATGATTTGTACACGAGAAACCGGTGCGAGTAGCAAATCCTTCCGGTGATGCTTCTACAATCATTGGCTCGTTAACGCCATCTGATACCACATAATTAAATGAGTTACGATGAGGTAGCTCTTTAAGGAGTTGAACAGCCTCGTCAACGGTAGCTGCGTTTTCTAATACAATCCGAGCAATCATATTACATAAGAAGCCATTGTTGCGATTACGGCGATTAACGAAGTTATAGCCGATCGAGAGACCCTTTTCATTCATCCCGTCGGTGCGACCAGTTACCTGCATGGTAGGACCAATGGAGGCATAGCCTTTGTCAGTCGGATTAAATAAGGAAAAGCGACCTTCGTAGCCGAGAGGGTGACTATCATAATTTCGGACGAGGAAGCTTGTATCTGCGTAAATAGAGCACCCGCTTCGCTCTATCTCCATATAATATCCCCCGAAGTTCTTTATTGCTTCATCCATCGAAATGTGAAGTCCATCTGAAAGGCCAGTAAGCTCTTCCCAAATTCCAGGTGCAATCGTCCTTAGTGCCTCTTCCACATCAGATCGAATAAAGCGAAAGTGTCTAGATCGCTTATCCCACTGTTTTTTACGATTTTGTAGGAGTGGCGTTTGACGTAAATGCTTACTTTGTTCTATGCCAAAATCATAATGAGTTCCTTTAAACGAGTATATGTGACTGTAGACGTTCATAATATCCCTTCTTTCCTCCTATATTCTACCCAGAAATGAAGAAAAACGAAAAACAAATGCTCATAAAAAGAAGGATTATGAGGAAGTATGTCGAACAAATTAATGTAATAGTATAAGCACACAATAAGGAGGATCTACGAATGACCCCGGTTATCATCTATACCTTCGCTTATTTATTTCCTTCCTTCTTATTGTTTTACTTAGCGGTAACAATTTTAGTTAGAAATATTAAACGAACAGAGCATGTGTTATTAGCAGTCTATATGTTTTTGTACCTTGGACTTTTTATGGGGGAGTTTGTGCGACATCTTTCTCCAATGGAGAATAGCCCGGCGATTGTCGCCTATTGGTTCGGAAATTTTGGCATCTTAATACCTGGTGTATTTATTCATTTCTTTGCAAAGTTCTCAGGATTTTATAAAAAAATGCCGCGATTTTTATATCCATGGATTTTTTATATAGGTGTTATACCAATTATTTTAACGTTCACCACACAAAGTAATGTGATAAATAGTCAAGAATTTAATCAGGTTGGGTACTGGATTTATCCAGTTTTTAATGCGAATTACCTCATTACCATGAGTGTCGCCAGCTTTTTTGGGGCGCTTGTCGCTATCGCTCTTTACTTTAGTTGGCGCAAACAAAAGCAACCGGAGAAAAAAAGAATTTATTTTACTCTCTTTATTTTTTCCGTTATTTGTATCATTTGGGTAGTTGTTTTCGGGTTTATCCAGCTTCGTGGCATATTGCCCCCGTATTCCTATATTTACTCAGGGATTATATGGGTCGTTGCGATGGTATATGCAATTAGTAAAATGGAATTTTTAGAAACGTATGGCACGAGATTTAAAACGCTTTATGAAATGAATCCATTAGCAATTTTAGTAGTCGATGAAAGAGGGAAAATAAGCAGTGCGAACCCGGCAGCTACAAATCTTTTGCAGCTCGAAAATAACCGTGTTCTTCATGAATATATAGCGGAGAAAAGAAGAATGGAGTGGGATGAGGTATTTGCAACTATGTACACGACGTTAACAAACTTAAAGAACTATGAAACAAAGCTTGTTAACCGACAAGGGGAAGAAAGATATGTCCTAGTAGATAGTGACTTCGTACGTATCGATCTCCTACCGCACGCGCTTATAATTATTCAGGATGTAGACGAACGATATGAAGCAGAAAAGACAATACGGTTTTTAGCTTATCATGACCCGTTAACACAGCTACCGAATAGACGAGCATTTTATGAACGAATGGAGAAGCAATTACAGACAGCAGAACATGTCGCTATATTTATTATCGACTTAGATGGGTTCAAATCGGTAAACGATACATACGGTCATCATATCGGGGATGAATTTTTGAAGCATGTCGCATGGATCTTAACGAGTGTGTTTAATGGCGATAGTGAGGCTGCAAGAGTTGGGGGAGATGAATTTTATGCATGGCAAACCTTTCAAACGTTTGATGAGGTAGAGGAGAGGGGTTTAGGAGTGCTGCGAGCTATGAAGGAACACCCTTTTAACGAAGATGCAATGTTAATCGATGTAAAAGCAAGTGTTGGTATAAGCTCGACTTTAATGGGGAACAGGAAGACAGAACAGCTTATTTATGAGGCGGATGTTGCGATGTATGATATTAAAAAGAAGGACAAAAATAGCTACAAAGTATATACGCCTAAAAGACCTGTTAATAGTAAATAGGAAGAGACGCTGAGACAAAGTCGTTTGAATTTGTCTCGGCCTTTTCTTATTTAGGAACCTATACCACCATTATATCTATGAATAGCTTTTCGTTGTAAGTAGAGTTTTATATAGTTAGCTAATGGGTGATGGGTTCAACTAGTTATGAATAGAATCGAGCTAATGGATGAAAATGAGAGGTAATGTGGACTTGACTGCAAAGAAAGTTGTCGGACGCATGTGAGGCGCTGACTAATGTAAAACGAGGACCTAAGTGACGCATACGGACCTTGATTTGATGTAAAGGAAGGCGCTTAACGCATACGAAGGTCGAAGAGAGGCAGTGACCACCTAAATGGATTTCCAACGAGCAAACAAAAAAAGTACTGTAGAAGAAGCTTTCTCCATTTCACGCTGTAAGCCTCGCTAAGATATGGTGAAACATAAAAAGAGGTTAAGAGGGGACAGGGAAGTAATTACTTAAAGAGCTTTCGCATCGATTTACCAGTTGCTTTACCGGCGACTCTTCGACCGACTCGTTTACCAACGCGCCCTTTCCGAACCGCGTCGATATCGTTCCAAATACGGAGTGCTTTGTAGATCGATGATTTCAGAGACATACAGGAATTCTCCTTTCGTGACTAAAGATATATATGCCTAGTTTAACAAAAAACGGAGTGAAAAAATATAAAAACAAAAACCTCTTGCTAAGCAAGAGGTTTGAACGTTTAACTATGGTGCACCTAGTTGGGATTGAACCAACGACCCCTTGGTTGTCGACCAAGTGCTCTCCCGCTGAGCTATAGGTGCATATTATAGAAACATGTATATGAGGCAACACCGTACGACCCTGTAAAATTGGTATTCTTCAAACAGGGTTAAAGAACTGATTATGTAAGGTGACGACATTTATAATGATATCGCACCATAATAAAAAAAGCAACAATAATTTATTCATCATACGTGTAACGAACAACATAGCGATCATCCTTTAATTTTCGCACTTCTACTAAAGGACCGACCTCATATCCGTTCACCCAATTATCCTCAATCTTTGCTTTTAAGCATGTCGCTTGAAACTTCGAGTGGAAAATCTGCTTCCAGTAAATCCATTTAGGTCGAGCCATATCCCTTCACCTCAATGCATCATCATTCTTTAAAAATATAGCATCGCGTAAGACAAAAAATCAAGAAAAAGGTGGTACCACCCTTACTAAGTAAGAAGGCGGTACCACAGTGTATTAGGCCATGCGCTCTTCTTCATCTCGATGCTTAATTTCTTCAGCAGCTAGCTTCTCTTCTTTATCACGAAGCCTATGAGCGAGACGACTTGAGGCATTTGCAGCGATACTACAAACAAGGTCATCTAAAAATGTGTGTACTTTTTCACCAGGATTCGTATCTAGCTCTTTAATGATGCCGATTTTTTCTTTATCTAAAAAGCCAAAGGTTGTAACAGCGATGCTTCCATAGCCAAAAACAGAGCCTATAGCAATTGTCTCATCAACGCCAAACAATCCTTCGTCCATCTCAACGATAGATTGAAGCGGTTCAGATAATTTCTTTTGTTCTGCTAGTTTATCCAGCTCGACGCCTACTAATACAGCATGTTGTATTTCTCGCTTTTCAAGGACAGCATCAACGCTTTCTATACATTCTTCCATTGAAAGTGTTTGACTATATTGAGATTGCATTTTATAGACAATATCTGCAATTGCTTCAACGGATACGCCTCGTTCTTTAAGTAGGTTTCTTGTCGCTTCTTCTACAACGTGTGATTTGATTGGTTCTAAGTTTTTCACGTAATCGTCTCCTCTAAAAAATGAAAGTATACCTTATCTTATCATACTATTCACACTAATTACGATTATGACAACGAAATGAGGATTTAGGGAATTAGCAGGATTTTTTGTAAACGTGTTAGAATTATACTATGATTAGAATACAGTACGAATAAAATCGTACAAAAAAGGAGGAATGGTTCATGAAATACGGAATTGCCGTATTCCCATCAAAGAAGCTACAAGACATTGCTAATTCATATCGCAAACGTTATGATACGAAATATTCATTAGTCCCGCCACATTTAACCGTAAAAGAGCCTTTTGAGGCCGACGAACAAGATATCCAGACGCTCGTAGCTGAGCTTCGTACCATTTCAAAAAAACAAAAACCTTTTAAGCTTGAAGTACTAAAATATAGTAGCTTTTATCCAGCTACCAATACCTTATACATGAAAGTAGCAGAAAATGATCAACTATTATCACTTCATGAGGCACTAAATACAGGTTCTCTTTATAGAGAGCGAGCGCATCCGTTTGTTCCTCACATCACAATTGGTCAAGAAATGAATTATGATGAGCTATCAGACGTCTTTGGCAGATTAAAGCTTGAATCTGTTGACCATGAAGAGACAGTAGATCGCTTTCAGCTCCTCTATCAACTAGAGAACGGTACATGGACTGTATATGAGACGTTCTTATTAGGAGAAGGGGATTCATGATTGCAACGCACGTAGCAAGAACGGACGACGAACTGAACGATGTATATAGTGTTCGCAGAAAAGTATTTATTGAGGAACAGGGAGTCCCTGAGGCACTGGAAATCGATGATAAAGAAAAGGAATCGATTCACTTCATCTTATATGAAGATACTACTCCAACAGGAGCAGGTAGAATCAGAATAATGCAAGACATTGCCAAAGCAGAAAGAGTATGCATTTTAAAAAGCGGTCGAGGAAAAGGACTTGGGAAAGTACTAATGGAGCAAATGGAGGCAACAGCAAAAGAACGAGGCGCTTCCATCGTAAAGCTCAATGCCCAAACACATGCAGAAGCCTTTTATCAAACAATTGGTTATCAAACTGTTTCCGAGACGCCTTTTTTAGATGCGGATATTTGGCATGTCACAATGGAAAAAAAGCTACAGTAAAAAAGAGGGTGCCAACAAATGTGGCATCCTCTTTTGCTTTGTTATATTAATCAATTTTTTTGTTTAAACAATCTTTATAACGATACTCTAAAAAACGGGAAGCTTTTGGAGTTCACGATTTCATCATACCCTTACCTTGAACAAATTCCTTCATGTGCAGTCTTGAAGGAGTTGCTAACATGTTCGTCATTTGGCTCGTCCATGAATCGTTCCGTTTACCACCTGTGCGCTCCTTATAATAGTCGCTGATGGTTTCGTTATAGGCAGTCAATCTAACTTTTGCATCTTTATCGTTTGCATATGTTTCTTCCATGTAAACAGCAGGTACAGGAAGTCTAGGTTTAATGGCTGTCTCACCGGCAGGGTGTCCGACAGCAAGTCCGTAAAGAGGGATGACATGGTCTGGGAGCTGTAAGAGCTCTGAGACTGCCTCGATATTATTACGCAGCCCTCCTATGTAACATATGCCGAGACCAAGGGATTCTGCTGCAATAGATGCATTTTGAGCAGCTAAACTAGCATCTACTGTTGCGACAATAAACTTTTCTGTTGTGGAGATAGTGTCAGAGATTGAGACGTCTTCCATTTCAGCTGCCACGGTATGGCGGTGTAAATCCGCGCAAAAGATAAAGAAATGGCCATTCTCTAGTACATAGTCTTGTCCACCTGCTAAACGAGCTAATTCCTTTTTTGTATCACGGTTTTTTACTCCAATGATGGAGTATGCTTGAATAAAGCTAGATGTAGAGGCCGATTGAGCAGCCTCTACAAGTGTCAAAATTTCTTCTTCCGTTAGTGGGGTATCTGTAAACTGTCTAACGGAACGGTGATTACGTAAGATAGATAGTGTCTCGTTCACTTGTATCGCCTCCTGTCACTAGTTTACCATAGGAGGGTTTATTTTTTTATGAAGTAGCCACCGACAGATTTAATAATCGGGCTTACTTGATGAGCTGTCTTGACCACTGTGTCCACTGTCGTCATCATTTTTTGGAGGTCTAAATTCCCCTCTGGAGTTTGGAACGTTTGCATAATTCTAGCTCCTGGTCGACGTTTAGGCATGTGCTGTGGTGGCATAGGTCCTTGTGGATAACCACCTTGCTGAAAATGATTCATAGGCGGGTGCATATAAGGTGGACGAGGTCTAAATGGATCATGGAACATATTAAGTCACCTCCTCTCCGTTAATCTGCACGCGACTTTTTTTCATCGAGATAGTGATGGTCAAGATCCCGTCAGTAAGGGCGGCACTCATGTCGTCTGCATGAACGATAAAAGGAAGTCGCACCGTTCTCTCCGATTGATTAAACCTAGTACCACCAGTTACTCGAATCGTGATATACTCATTCCAACAGTCCAGTTCAATGTGCGATAATTTCACTCCCGGGAGCTCCGCTTCGATTAAATACGCGTCTTTGGCCTCGAATTGTTCTAAGACGATATGTCGGGATGTTTGCATGTGATCAAACGTGTTTTGAAAGAACCGATCCATCGAATGAAGCACATCTCCAATAGCTAATCGATCTAAGGGCTTTTTTTTCATCATGTTTCACCTCATCCTAGTTTTCTACTTTATCTTATGCATTCGTAGTCAATGGGTGATAGGCATGTCCCTTAGGTAGGTCTGCGTAACATTTGATAAATAGAAAGAAGGGTTACTGAATGAAAAAGTGGCAAAAAGGAATTATTTTATTATTTCTCATCGCCTCATCAGGAATTGCAATAACATTTGCAATTCTCTCTTTATTAGCCATAATTAATGCTTAATAAGTATGTAAAAATAACAAGCAAACGCAAGGGTAGAGCCCCTGCGTTTGCTTGTTACGTTATTCTACATGTATGAGCCCATCGCTTAGTGTGATGTATTGTTGAGCTTCACTTTCGGCGTAAGGTGCGTCAGCATATAGCACCGTTAGACGATGCTTTTTTGCATAATCCAATAAAAGTGTCATAATTGTTTGCTCTTTAATATGAGTTGCAAGTAGAATGGGTGGCTTTGAAATCAAAATGAACGTCAGATTAGCAAGGAGTTGATAGTGAGAGTCAAGCCCCTCTATACTTTCATCTAGCTCCTCTGCTGATAAACCAAGCTCCTCGGCAAGCTGTTCAATTTGGGCGTTTCGGACGTCATACTCATTTGTACCTGGATCAAAACCAAGTAGCAGATTTTGACGAATGGAACGATCAGGGACTAATAAACCGTCGTCGTTTAGGTACCCGATTGTACGTTTTCTCCAAGCGAAACGATCCTGAACAGCTGTAATATCTGTCCCATCAATGATAATATCTCCACTATTTGGTGGAGTCGTTGCAGCCATCATAGCAAAAAATAGCGATATTGCGTCCTCGCTCTCACTTTTTACATATGAAATGGTCCCTTCCTCAATAGACATATTGGCCTCGTGAAAGAATGTGTGTAGACCTTCCTCTAAACGAATACGCTTTGTTACATGATTCCATTCAATGAAAGACATAAGCTCCTCCTAAGTGTACGTTAGTTACGAATAATCATATCAAAAAACGATGTGGAAAGAGAAGCTCGCGGTATAATCATTTACTAAAGACCGGAATGGCGGTAATATAGGAGCATGTTCAAAAACAGCTAGTGTGCATGTTGCATCAAGAGTAACAGCTGATTTACGTAAATAAGGACGTGTTATGAATGGAAGAAGTAGCGCAACAGTTTTCGTGGCAGGAGCTCCTAATTGCAGTTGGGATCTTTTTTCTATTTTTAGTATTCCGCAAACTGTTTACAACGTATGTGTTTAAAATGATCGTTTCATTATCTAGGAAGATTCCAACAGACTTAATTACTAATATCCTGTTGGCGTTTGAAAGACCAATGAGATCATTTATGGTATTTATTGGACTCTTTATAGCATTTGTGTATTTCCCTTTACCTGATACGTATCAGGCGATATTTACTCAAATTTTTAGATCTATCATAATCGTGCATGTTGCATGGGGGCTTTTTAACCTTGCATCATCCTCTTCCTCCATTTTAACAAGCGTTGGAAAACGATTTGATGTAGCGGAAGACGACATATTAATGCCTTTTGTCTCCAAATTGATTCGATTTGCTATTGTAGCGATGGGACTTAGCATTGTCTTGTCTGAATGGGGATTTGAAGTAGGTGGGTTTGTTGCCGGATTAGGGCTAGGTGGACTGGCATTTGCACTGGCAGCTCAAGAGTCTCTTGGTAACTTCTTTGGAGGAGTTGTCATTATTACGGAGAAACCATTTGCAGTAGGGGACTGGATATCGACGCCATCTGTAGAGGGAATCGTGGAGGATATTAATTTCCGAAGTACATTAGTAAGGACGTTTAGTGACTCCTTAATTACTGTTCCAAACTCAACGCTTTCAAATGAACCAATTGAGAACTGGTCACAGATGGGGAAGAGACGTGTTTCTTTTAACCTTGGAGTGGAATACGGCACACCAGTTGCTCGTCTTCGTTCTCTTATGACAAAGCTTGATACGTATTTACGTAATCATGAAGACGTGGATCAAGAATTAATTATGGTGAAATTTTCTGAGTTCCAAGATAGCTCATTAGAGATCTTAGTCTATTACTTTACAAAGCCAACTGGCTGGGTGGACCACTTAAATATAAAAGAGTCGATCAATATTGCGATCATTCACATGCTTGAAGAAGAAGATGTGAAAATTGCTTTCCCTACTTCCACTTTACATGTAGAAAATGATGACGAAATAGCTTTTCTAAATGATTTAGAAAAAAATACACAGCAGTCGAAAGAAAATGATGAGTAAAGAGGGGCGAGTCTATGAGATATGTATCATTAGAGCGCGTGCAACAAGGAGAAAAGTTAGGTAAACATATTCTCTCAAATGATGGTCGAATTTTACTCCACTCCGGAGTATCCTTAACAATTGGCTTATTATCAAAGCTTAGACAAATGGGTGTGCGATCATTATTTTTACAGGACGAGCACTTTGATGATATCGAGATGGAAGAAGTGGTGTCGGAAACGACAAAACGTGAAGCCATAAAAACACTCGCTAATGCGATTCAGTATATTCAAGACGACAAACCCATAAAGGGTGAAGATATTAGTAAATCGGTAGATAAAATGATTGAAGAGATCATGTTAAATGGAGATATCCTCATTCAACTTACGGATGTACGTACGAAAGATAATGATATGTTTGTGCACTTAGTGAACACGTGCATTATCTCTGTCATGGTTGGCGTACAGATGGGTCTTGCGAAGCAACGAATTCAGGAGCTCGCAGTTGGGGCGATTTTACACGACGTTGGAAAGCTTGTAAGTGATGTTAAGGTAAAGGATATCCCAGTAGGATATGATCCAAATGATGAATTGATGCAGCATCATGCGTGGAAAGGGTTTAATTTGCTCAGGAAAATTCCCGATATTAGTACTCTTTCGGCCCATATTGCTTTAACACATCATGAGCATATAGATGGTACTGGTAAGCCGAGAGGAATGAAGGGCGAGGACATTCATTTTTTATCAAAAATAGTGGCAGTAGCGAATGAGTACGATCGACTGATATCCAGTGAGACAAATGCCATGTTTCCTCATGAAGCATGTGAAGAGATAATGGGGAAGGCAGAGACCGTGTTTGATTATAATGTCGTGTGGAGATTCTTACGGTGTATTGCCTTTTATCCAAATGGCACGCAGGTGAAACTAAGCAATAACCGAATTGGGATAGTCGTTGATCAGCATAAAGGATTACCCCAACGACCAATCATTCGCACCTATGACGATGATGGGGATACAAACTTTAGCTTTGAAGAAGTCGATTTAGCAAAAGAGACCACGATTTTTATTACAAAAGTATTTGCGTAACAATTGCAATTTACGCAAAGAATGTCTATCATAGTATGGGATTGTAACTACGAATAGGAGGCTTTACTTATGAAACAAATGGATGCAAACGAAATTATCAGCTTTATCTCAAACGCGGAGAAATCAACTCCGGTTAAAGTACATATTAAAGGGTCGCTTGAAGGAATTGACTTCGGATCAAAAACAAAGTCATTCTTAACAGGTAATACAGGCGTTCTATTTGGAGAGTGGAAAGAGATTCAAGCAGCAATTAAGGAAAACCAAGCTGCTATTGAAGACTTTGTTGTTGAAAATGACCGTCGTAACTCAGCTATTCCACTACTAGATATGAAAAATATTCACGCTCGTATTGAGCCAGGCGCGTTTATTCGCGAACAGGTAGAGATCGGTGATTCTGCTGTCATTATGATGGGTGCAACAATCAACATCGGTTCTGTTGTTGGTGAAGGTACGATGATCGACATGAACGCTGTATTAGGCGGAAGAGCTACAGTTGGTAAGAACTGTCATATTGGGGCGGGTGCAGTATTAGCTGGAGTTATTGAGCCACCATCTGCAAAGCCTGTTATTGTAGAAGACGGCGTAGTAGTAGGAGCGAACGCAGTAGTACTTGAGGGCGTTACAGTAGGTGCTGGTGCGGTTGTAGCAGCAGGCGCTATCGTAACAGAAGACGTACCTCCAAACACGGTAGTAGCAGGAACTCCTGCTCGCGTAATTAAGGAGATTGACGAGAAGACTAAAGGGAAGACAGAAATCAAGCAGGAGCTACGTAAGTTAAACGATGAGTAAGTATATCAGCTATGAGCGCCTGACGAGCTATCGTCAGGCGCTTCATCAAATTCCGGAGCTAGGGTTTGAAGAAGTTAAAACGCAGGCGTATTTACTTGAAGTAATTAAAAAACAGCAGTCTGACTTCCTTACGTATACGACGTGGAAGACAGGGATTCTCGTACGTATAGAAGGCTATGACCCTGTTAAGACAGTCGGATACCGTGCTGATATTGATGGCCTGCCTATGAATGAGGATACCGGTCTCTCATTTTCTTCTACTCATCAAGGCGCGATGCACGCATGTGGGCACGACCTCCATATGACGATTGCTTTAGGGTTAATCGAGCATTTTAGTAGGAATAGACCGAAGGATACACTCGTATTTATTTTTCAGCCAGCTGAAGAAGGTCCAGGGGGCGCGAAGCCGATGCTTGAGGCTGCTGAGTTTAAGGCGGTTAAGCCAGACGAGATTTACGCACTCCATATAGCGCCAGAGCTTCCGGTCGGGACGATTTCGACAAAGCCCGGGATCCTGTTCGCTAATACGAGTGAGCTATTTATCGACCTTCACGGTAAAGGTGGCCACGCTGCTTTTCCGCATACCGCGGAGGATATGGTACTCGCAGCAAGCCATTTTGTCACACAGCTTCAGTCGATTGTAGCACGGAATGTATCACCATTAGATTCTGGCGTCGTGACAATTGGTAAAATGGAAGCGGGCACGAAGCAGAATATTATCGCAGAACATGCAAGAATAGAAGGGACCATTCGTACCCTTTCCCTTACTTCTATGCAAGAAATTAAAGGGCGCATAGAAGGGCTTTTAAGAGGGGTAGAGGAAGGATTCCGATGTCAGGCTTCGATAGACTATGGATCAAACTATTGTCAAGTCTACAATGATCCTGTGCTTACTGAGAGCTTTATGGAGTATGCACGTGGGTCTGAATCCGTCACCTTTGTAGAAGCAGATAAGGCAATGACAGGAGAGGACTTCGGGTACTTTTTAGAGGAGATACCTGGACTCATGTTTTGGCTAGGGGTTGATAGTGAGTATGGTCTTCACCATAACAAGCTGAATCCAAAAGAGGGAGCTCTTTCTACTGCAGTTGATTTTATGATTGAGTATTTATCAGAGCGAGTCGGTTCGTAAGTAACTGATAATATGATAGACGTTTTATGGGAGTAGCCGATGAGAGTGTAGTTGGCTACTCTTTTTTGTGCTTAAATTTAGATGTATTTGGTGGTGGAGTGGTAGAGGTAAGTAGATGGATAGCGCGGAGGGGGGAATGCAGGCAGCGCGAGTTGGCATTGCGCATCGAAATGGTGGAAATGCACGCTGCGGAGGACAAAATGCAGACGGTCAAAATTAATGCAGACGAACGAGGATAAAATGCAGACAGCGCGACATGAAATGCACACCACCAAGGCGGAAATGCGCGCCGCGGAGGACGAAATGCACGCAACCAAAATGAATGCACATAAACAAGTATGAGAACAAGAGAGTCCACGCCATACGGTTCGCCTTACTCCATACCAAACTCCCTTCCTACACAACAAAAAAAGCCCAAGACAGCGTTACATTTCACTGTCTCGGGCTCATGATCATCTTCAATCTAGTCTTCTTTTTGGATATACACTTGATGTGGGAATGGGATTTCAATATTATGCTGATCGAGTGCCTCTTTAATTGCTTTACGCAATTCGCGCTCTACACCCCATTGCTCCATATTAACAGTTTTTGCTAAGACGCGAATAACAACGTCGCTGTCGCCAAGGCTTTGAACACCTAATACGTTTGGTCCTTCGATGATATTTGCTTCATTTGCAGCGACTTTATCACAGGCCTCTTGCATGACCTTCATTGCTTCATCAATATTCTCATCGTATCCAATACTAATATCAACTAAAGCTCGCATATTCGAGCGAGAGTGGTTACTCAAGCTACTGATCTCACGGTTAGGAATGTAGTGAACGGTACCATCAAAGCCACGCAGCTTTGTCGTACGTAAGCCAACCTCTTCAACTACACCGTCCATACCAGCGAGCGTCACATATTCGTCGACATCAATTTGCTTTTCTAGAAGCATAAAGAAGCCAGTCACGATGTCACTCACGAGGCCTTGTGCACCAAAGCCGATCGCAAGACCAATAATACCGGCTCCGGCGATAAGTGGCGCGATATCGTACTCAAATACTCCTACAATAAGGGTAATGACGATAAAGATAAGTACGTAAGAAAAAATGTTGATAGAAAGTTTTTCGAGTGTTTTTGTACGTCCAGGTGAAATGTTGCGTTGCTCGGACATTTTTGCGAATGCCTTGGTAATAAATGCTCTCCCTACTGCGCGTACAATAAAAAAGATAATTAGAATCCCTAATAGCTGTAACGAAATGGTCAATGCTTTTGTCCCAATCGATACCCAGTCAATTGCTTCAATCCATGCTGTCATGAGAAAGCTCCTTTCAGAAATAATCTACCTAACGAGTTTAACATAAAGAGAAGAAGGATCAACCTATATTGCATTCTTTGGACGATATTTGTATGATTGAGAGGAAGCTTGGAATGGAGGAAAAAGGATGAAGAAGCAGTTTGCAGTCATTGGATTGGGGCGATTCGGAGGTTCGATTTGTCGTGAGCTAGCCGAACAGGGTATGGAAGTGTTAGCTATGGACTTAAACGAAGATAAAGTAAATGAGTTTGCACAGGTTGCTACACATGCAGTGATGGCTGATTCTACGGACGAGAATACGTTGAAAAGTCTCGGAATTCGTAATTTTGATCATGTTATCGTTGCGATCGGAGATGATATTCAATCGAGTATCTTAACGACGCTTATGCTAGTTGAACTAGGAGTACCTCACATTACCGTCAAAGCACAAAATGATTATCACGAAAAAGTATTAAATAAAATTGGTGCGCATAAAGTCGTCCATCCAGAAAGAGATATGGGAATCCGTATTGCGCATAACGTTGTATCGAAAAATGTATTAGATTACTTAGAGCTCTCTGACGAATATAGTATTGTCGAGCTAATTGTTGGGCGAAATATTCATAAAAAAACGTTAATTGAATTAGACATTCGTGCAAGGTATGGTTGTAATATCATGGCTGTAAAGCGTGAAGAGAAGATAGATGTTTCCCCTATGGCAGATGCAGAACTAGTAGAAGGGGATATCTTAATCGTTATTGGCGCAGATAAAGATATAAATCGAATGGAGCAGGATCTGTTCGACGAAGATTAAAAAAAGACCACGAGCTGCAAACGCCGCTCGTGGTCTTTTAGGTATTTACACTTCCATAATGATTGGTAAAATCATTGGTTTACGTTTTGTGCGCTCATAAAGGAACGGTCCAAGTGTATCTGTAATTGCATTCTTGATTTCAGACCATTGCGTCGTTTGCGTGCCCATCATCTCATTTAAGTGAGCAGATAGCTTACGTTGCGCTTCGTTAATAAGGTCACTAGACTCTCTCATATAAACAAACCCTCGAGAGATAATATCTGGACCGGAGGCAACTTTAAAGTCCTTCATATTAAGACTAACAACGACTACTACAAGACCTTCTTCAGAAAGAATGCGTCGGTCGCGAAGAACAATATTTCCGATATCCCCAATGCCGTTACCGTCCACATAAACCGATCCAGCAGGGACCTTCCCAACGATGCTTGCCTCTTTTTGATCAAGAGCTAACACATCACCGATATCCATGATAAAGCAATTTTCCGCTGGAACGCCACAATCTTGTGCCATCTCAGCGTGCATTTTAAGCATGCGATATTCACCGTGGATCGGCATGAAGTATTTTGGCTTCATGAGTCGGAGCATAAGCTTTTGCTCTTCCTGACTACCGTGCCCAGACGTATGAATATCATTTAATGATCCATGAATAACTTCAGCTCCTGCGCGGAACAGCTGATTAATAATTTTACTTACGCTAAGCGTATTCCCCGGAATTGGAGAAGACGAGAAGATGACTGTGTCACCAGGAATAACTTGAATTTGTCTATGCGTTCCATGAGCAATACGAGAGAGAGCGGCCATCGGCTCACCTTGACTACCCGTACATAAAATGAGAACTTGATCAGCTGGAATTTTATTTAATTGATGGCTATCAATAAACGTGCTATCAGGAGCTTTGATATAGCCAAGCTCGCGACCGATTGTGATAGCGGATTCCATGCTACGACCAAATACAGCAACCTTACGACGGTATTTAACCGCAGACTCTACAGCCTGTTGCAAGCGATAAATGTTCGATGCAAACGTAGCAAAAATGATTCGACCTTCTACTTTACGGAAAATAGAGTCGATGCTTTCTCCAACTTTACGCTCAGACATGGTAAATCCAGGAACTTCAGCGTTTGTGCTATCTGATAATAAACAAAGAACGCCGTCATCGCCAATTTGAGCCATTTTGGATAAATTAGCTGGCTCTCCAACTGGTGTGAAATCGAATTTGAAGTCTCCAGTTTGAACGATGCTACCTGCAGGTGTTTTTACAACAATTCCATAAGAGTCTGGAATACTATGCGTTGTGCGGAAGAAAGAAACGGATGTTTTAGCAAATTTAATGATACTATCCTCATTTATTTCGTGAAGCTGCGCCGTACGTAAAAGACCATGTTCCTCGAGCTTATTACGAATCAAGGCTAACGCCAGCTTACCACCATAAATTGGTACATTTAATTCTTTTAATAAATACGGAACACCACCAATATGGTCTTCGTGTCCGTGCGTGATAATAACACCTTTGATCTTATCCACATTACGCACTAAGTACGTATAGTCAGGAATAACGTAATCGATGCCTAAAAGCTCGTCCTCCGGGAATTTAATTCCTGAATCGATTACAACGATCTCATCCTGAAATTGAACGGCATACATATTTTTACCAATCTCACCTAGACCCCCTAGGCCGAAAATGGCTGCTTGATGATTTTTAGCTTTCATTACGATACAGACTCCACTTTAAAGTCTTCATTTGCATCCTGTTCGTAAGCTAAAGCTGATTCCGATAATGGGGTCACGAATTCAATGTTATAACCGCGGTCTTTAATACTTTTACGAACCTCTTCGATCGTGTTCGCTTCTACATAAATACTATTTGTACGCTCGCGCACTGGTACCTCTGTTAATGTGTCTTGAAAAAATACTTTAAAAATCATTCATACCTCTCCTTTAACTAAATAATTATCTCTTTTTAAATGTTGTTCGTTATTAAATGGGCCTGTTTTATCCTTTTATCTTAAAAAGAATGTAGACAGGATGGCGCAACGTTATATGCCTCATTTTAACGCATTCATCCTCTCCGCTAAGGATCAATAATGAGGTTAAGCATACAGCTGTTTAGGTAATAATTCTCGACAGCGCTTTAATATCCGTTCTCTCCACCTTCTCAACATTTTATACTCTCCTTCCAATCAATTCAAGGTTGACCTTTCATAAACTTTTTGTTTTAAACGAACATGAGTGTGTAAGTTTCATTTATCTTTCCTCAAAACGAGAGACTTTTTGCATGCTAAAAGCTGGCAAAATAAAACGAGTAGCCCTAATTATGTATCAGGGCTACTCGTGTTACATCTTTAAATTGGTTCTTCGTGTTCGCTTCGATTAATCACTTCTTTAGGTGCTAAAGGTTCTTTATAAGGATCATCGATATCCATGCGATCATAAAACATAATACCGTTTAAATGATCCATTTCGTGTTGAAAAACAATGGCTTCATATCCTCTAAATCGTTTTGAAAACTTTTTTCCGTCACGGTCATAGCCTTCTACCTTAATACGAGCGTATCGTGGAACATGTCCTTCGACTGCACGATCCACAGATAAACACCCTTCGCCAGAATCTAGATAGGTTGTTTCTTTTGAGGTACTGACAATTTTCGGATTAAATAACGCATATTCAATAGGTTCATCATTTTCATCTGACGTGCGCACAACGATCATGCGTTTAGAAACATTAATTTGTGGAGCGGCTAATCCAACCCCTGGACGTAAATCATATTTCTCCGCAATTTCAGGATCTTGACCATTTATTAAAAACTCCATCATTTGATCAAGTAATTTCTGATCCTCTTTAGATGGTGGTATCGCAACAGGCTCAGCAATTTTGCGAAGAGTAGGGTGACCCTCGCGGATAACATCCTTCATCGTAAGCATAGCTATCTTCTCCTCTCATTCATCAACTATTATCATAATACAGGTCAAAGTAAAAAAAAAGACATTGCTTATGTAAGAGTTAACGCCATCACATGGGATTGTGATGGCGTTAAGTCAAACAAGTGTATATGCTAATTCGTCACTACGCGTGACATTTAGAAGCTCCTACGATAATAAGTAGGATGAATAATACGACGATTAAAGCGAAGCCTTTGCCGCCGTTTGAGCTAACCCCAGCTACTTGTGTAGGGTACCCATAGTTGTAGCAATGATTGTTTCCTTGGTTGCCAAATCCGCAAGGATCACAGCAGAATCCGTTGTATCCACTCATGTTTTTGCCTCCTTTCGTAATCATCCGTGTTGGACGATTTAATCCATCTTATGTAAGAGGTGAAAAGCGGCGTGTGCCATCGCCTATGTGGAATGATTAGGAAGTTATACTTGTAATATGGAGAAAAGTAAGGTAATTTGTAAGACAGTGGGTCTAGCAATAAAAGTGTAGCTTGATATGCTTTTATATCACTTAAGAGAGACAAAGGTACATACATAGGAGGGGCTTTTACGTGAAAATTTGGAAAGGTGTTGCTATTGCACTGGTAGCATCCGTGTTAGCAGGCTGCAGTAATGACACAACGGTTGAAGATATGTATACAGAAATAGAAGCTGCGTTTGCAATAGAAAGAGAAATCGAAGAGCTACAAGCGCCGCTTATGGAAGCAGAACAAAACGAAACGACGCTTTATAATGATATGTTAACTATTTCAGAAGTGGAAGAGATTGAACCATTAGCTACCGAGGCAATCACATCGGCAGAAGAACGTCGGGGTATGATGGAAGATGAGAAAGAAGTGATTGATAACGCCTATGAGCAATTTCAAACAGCATCACCTCTTGTAGAGGATTTAGATGAGGAGCTTCAGCCCGATGCGGAAGCGATGTTTGGCACTATGGAAGAGCGCTATGGCGTTTACGAAGAGCTTCATCAATCTTATTTAACTTCTATAGAAGCAGATATTCTTCTATATGAAATGGTTCAAAATGAAGAAGTCGAAATGGAAGAGCTTCGAGAGCAGCATGAAACAGTAAATGCTGCTAATGCCGAAGTTTCTCAACTAAGTGAACAATTTAATGAACTTACAACACAGTTTAATGATGAAAAGTTAGCTTTTTATGAAGCGGCAGGATTAAATGTAGTGGAGTAACGAAAAAGCCTGATAGGTATTAACTTATCAGGCTTTTCTTTGTAAAATCATTGGTTAATCGAGCTTTTTTAATCAGCCGTACGCGACATTTGCACAAGCGTCACTTTTGTCGTATGATGACGAAAGAGCATGCGAATCACTATAACAGGTGCAACAGATGTTTGAAACAGATTGCTTTACCTACATAAGTCATTTTCCTTTTGTATGATGGTAGATAAGAGCATTTTGTTTGAGATAAAAGCGTTGACGAACATATTCGGCTTCGTGTAAACTAGTGTCGTATGTGAAGGGTTGTATCAATTTTCTTTTAAAATTATTGCTACAGTCCTTATAAATATTTCTCGTTATTTAAGGATTGATAGCCAGGAAGAAAGGGTATACGATCTCCGTGGTTAATTTCTGAACGAGTTAATAGTGGAATACCAGGAGAGACTAAAGCAGGACACTTGCGAGATCCGCCTAGATCCGCAACAATGTAAGTCAATTCGAAAGGATGAGGTGAAGAATTTCATGGAAAAGACGAAAGAACTTCAGCAAGTAGAAGAGCAATTTGAAATGTTTCAAATTCTCGATGAAAAAGGTAAGGTCGTAAACAAAGACGCAATGCCTGAGCTCTCAGACGAGCAATTAAAAGAAATGATGACACGTATGGTGTACACTCGTATTTGGGACCAACGTGCCATTTCATTAAACCGTCAAGGTCGTCTTGGATTCTACGCGCCTGTAGCTGGTCAGGAAGCATCAATGATTGGTACACAGTATGCATTAGAGAAGCAAGACTGGATCTTACCGGGATATAGAGATATTCCTCAAATCCACTTCCACGGATTGCCGTTACACCAAGCTTTCCTATGGTCACGTGGTCACTTCCAAGGTGGTCAAGTACCTGAAGGCGTACGAATTATG
Organism: Paenalkalicoccus suaedae; assembly: GCF_006965545.2. NCBI lineage: Bacteria > Bacillati > Bacillota > Bacilli > Caryophanales > Bacillaceae > Paenalkalicoccus > Paenalkalicoccus suaedae. The sequence goes on along the minus strand of NZ_CP041372.2, from coordinate 2,186,725 downwards.
CTTCCACAAATTATTATCGGTGCACAAATCACTCAAACAGCTGGAGTCGCTATGGGACTTAAGCGTAATAAAGAAGATGCAGTAGCGATCACGTACACTGGTGATGGTGGAGCGTCTCAAGGTGACTTCTACGAAGGAATGAACTTTGCTGGTGCATACAACGTACCTGCTATCTTCGTTGTTCAAAACAACCGTTTTGCTATCTCTGTACCAGTTGAAAAGCAATCTGCAGCGAAAACAATCGCTCAAAAGGCTGTTGCAGCTGGAATTCATGGTCAGCAAGTTGATGGAATGGACATTCTTGCCGTTTATGCAGCGACAAAAGATGCTCGTGAGCGCGGCTTAGCTGGAAATGGTCCAACATTAATTGAAGCACTAACGTACCGTTATGGTCCTCATACAATGGCTGGTGACGATCCAACACGCTACCGTACTTCAGAGCTTGACGATGAGTGGGAAAAGAAGGATCCATTAGTACGCTTCCGTAAATTCCTTGAAGGCAAGAAGCTTTGGTCTGAAGAGGAAGAAGAGAAGATCGTAGAACAAGCAAAAGAAGATATTAAAGAAGCAATTAAAAAGGCAGACGGAGCTCCAAAGCAAAAGGTGACAGATCTAATCGACATTATGTTTGAAGATGCACCTGAGAACCTTGTAGAGCAACGTGAAGAATATGCAAAGAAGGAGTCGAAGTAAGCTATGGCGCAAATGACAATGATTCAAGCTATTACCGATGCAATGCGTAATGAGTTAAAGAATGACGAAAGCGTACTTGTGTATGGTGAAGATGTAGGTCAAAACGGTGGAGTATTCCGTGCTACTGAAGGCCTTCAAAAGGAATTCGGTGAAGATCGCGTATTTGATACGCCACTTGCAGAGTCTGGTATTGGTGGTTTAGCACATGGTTTAAGCTTAACTGGTCACCGCTCTGTTATGGAGATCCAATTCTTTGGCTTCGTATTCGAAGTATTTGATGCAGTAGCAGGACAAATGGCTCGTCTTCGCTACCGTTCTGGTGGCATGTACAACTCACCTGTTACAATTCGTTCACCATTTGGTGGAGGAGTTAAAACTCCAGAGATGCACGCTGACAGCTTAGAAGGACTAATGGCTCAAACTCCTGGTCTAAAGGTAGTTATTCCTTCTACTCCTTATGATGCAAAAGGACTTTTAATTTCTGCGATTCGTGATAACGATCCAGTTGTATTCCTTGAGCACATGAAGCTTTACCGTTCTTTCCGTGGCGAAGTACCTGAAGAAGGCTATGAGATTCCTCTAGGTGAGGCAGACGTAAAGCGTGAAGGTACAGATGTATCGATCATCACTTACGGTGCAATGGTTCACACCTCTCTAAAGGCTGCTGAGCAGTTAGAGAAAGAAGATATCTCTGTTGAGGTTGTTGACTTACGTACAATCAGCCCACTAGATATCGATACAATCATCAAATCTGTTGAAAAAACAGGTCGTGTTATCGTTGTTCAAGAAGCACAAAAGCAAGCTGGTATTGCAGCTAACGTCGTAGCAGAGATTAACGACCGCGCGATCCTAAGCTTAGAAGCTCCAATCGGACGAGTAACTGCTCCTGATACGGTGTATCCATTTGCAGCTGCTGAGGATGCTTGGCTTCCAAACGAAAAAGACGTTGTAGCAAAAGTTAAAGAAGTTATCGAATTTTAATTCGGGAGGAAGAGGGGAGCTTCCCCTCCTCCTTCTGTGCTTATATTACTTATATTATGAAACGGAGGCATTTCCATGGCGTATGAATACAAAATGCCCGACATTGGTGAAGGTATCCATGAAGGGGAAATTGTGAAATGGGAAGTAAAAGAAGGTGACGAAGTAAAAGAGGACGACGTACTGTGTGAAGTGCAAAACGATAAAGCAGTCGTTGAAATCCCTTCTCCAGTGGATGGAACAGTTAAAAAGATCCACGTTGAAGAAGGTGTTGTTACAACTGTAGGTACAGTCATCATTACTTTCGATACAGATGCAGAGCAACCTGACAGTGGCGAAGAAGAAAGCCAAGAGGAAGAAACTGCAACTGAAGAAAAGACAGAAGCTAAGGAAGAAACTACGGAAAAGAAAGAATCTGCAAGCACGGATTCTGAAGATGAGGAAGTAGACGAATCTGCACGCGTTATTGCAATGCCTTCCGTACGTAAGTATGCTCGTGAGCAAGGCGTTAATATCCGTAAAGTTTCTGGATCTGGTAAAAACGGTCGAGTTCTGAAAGAAGATATCGATTCATTTGGATCTGGTGAACAGCAAGAAACTTCAACAGAAGCTTCTAGCGAGCAGCCAGCAAAAGAAGAGAAGAAATCTGTCTCTGCTTATCAGCCAGTGAACGAAGAGCTTGAGACTCGTGAGAAGATGTCTGGTATTCGTCGTGCGATTGCAAAAGCAATGGTTAACTCGAAGCACACAGCACCTCACGTAACGTTAATGGACGAAATTGATGTAACTGCATTAGTTGAACACCGTAAAGCGTTCAAGCCAGTTGCACAAGAAAAAGGAATTAAGTTAACATACCTACCTTACGTTGTTAAGGCGTTAACATCTGCGATCCGTGAGTACCCTGTACTAAATACATCTTTAGATGATTCTACGGATGAAATCGTACAAAAGCATTACTTCAACATCGGTATTGCAGCTGATACAGAAAAAGGTCTATTAGTACCTGTTGTGAAGAATACAGACCGCAAGTCTATCTTCAAGATTTCTGATGAGATTAACGAACTAGCTGGTAAAGCACGTGATGGTTCATTATCTTCTGATGAAATGAAGGGTGCATCTACAACAATTACGAACATCGGATCTGCTGGTGGACAATGGTTCACTCCAGTAATCAACCACCCAGAAGTAGCAATCCTTGGTCTTGGTCGTATCCAAGAAAAAGCAATTGTGAAAGACGGAGAAGTAGTTGTTGCTCCAGTTTTAGCCTTGTCATTAAGCTTCGATCATCGTATCATTGATGGTGCGACTGCTCAGTATGCGTTAAACCATATTAAGCGTCTGTTAAACGATCCACAATTACTTGTTATGGAGGGGTAAAGCATGGTAGTAGGAGATTTTCCAGAAGAAGTAGACACGCTCGTCATTGGCTCCGGTCCCGGGGGATATGTTGCAGCAATTCGTGCGGCTCAGCTTGGTCAAAAGGTAACAATCGTTGAGAAGGGGAACATGGGCGGCGTTTGTTTAAACGTTGGTTGTATCCCATCTAAAGCACTTATCGAAGCTGGACATCGTTATCACGATGCTTCTAATTCAGAGGACATGGGTATCTCTGTTGGAGAAGTAAAGCTTGATTTCACAAAGGTTCAGGAGTGGAAAGCTTCTGTTGTAAATAAGCTAACTGGTGGAGTAGAAGGCCTATTAAAAGGAAACAAAGTAGACATCGTTCGCGGTGAAGCTTACTTTGTAGATAACTCAACTGTTAAAATTATGGACGACAAGTCTTCCCAAACGTATAAATTCAAAAACTGTATCGTTGCTACTGGTTCTTCACCAATTGAACTTCCAAACTTTAAGTTCAAAGAAGGCAAAGTCGTATCTTCTACAGGTGCATTAGCGCTTGAAGAAGTACCTGAGAAGCTTCTTGTAATCGGTGGAGGCTATATCGGTGTTGAGCTTGGATCTGCATATGCAAACCTAGGCTCTGAAGTAACGATTCTTGAAGGAACAAAATCTATTCTTCCAACATTTGAGAAGCAAATGAGTCAATTAGTTGCGAAGCGTCTTAAAAAAGCTGGCGTGACGATTGAGACAGAAGCATTCGCTCAAGAAATGGAAGAAACAGAGAACGGTGTGAAAGTTACTGCTGAAGTAAAAGGCGAAAAGAAAGAATATGAAGCAAATGTTCTTCTTGTAACTGTTGGACGTCGTCCAAATACTTCTGAGCTTGGACTTGAACAAGCTGGAGTTGAAATGAATGATAAAGGATTCATTCAAATCGACAAGCAGTGCCGTACTTCGGAGTCTAATATTTATGCAATCGGAGATATCGTAGCAGGTCCTGCTCTTGCGCACAAAGCTTCTTACGAGGCAAAAGTTGCTGCAGAAGCGATCTCTGGAGAAGCTTCTGAGATTGACTACACTGCGATTCCGGAAGTTGTATTCTCTGGTCCTGAGCTAGCTAGCGTTGGCTTAAACGAAGAGAAAGCAAAAGAGCAAGGCTATGACTACGTAGCTTCTAAATTCCCATTCCAAGCGAACGGACGAGCTCTATCTCTTAACGAATCTGAAGGATTCTTAAAGATGATTACACGCAAGGAAGATGGATTAGTACTTGGTGTTCAAATTGCAGGTAAAAATGCATCAGACATGATTTCTGAAGCATGTGTAGCAATTGAAGCAGGTATGACAGCGGAGGATATCGCTCTTACTATCCACGCTCACCCATCCCTTGGTGAAATCACGATGGAAACGGCTGAAGTAGCATTAGGAATGCCAATCCACATTGTAAAATAAGTATAGTAAAGAAGCGATCCGGTGATTTATCACTGGATCGCTTTTTACGTTAAATGATTAGAGGCTGAGACAAAGTGGTTTTCATTTGTGTCAGGCTCGTTTGTATTAGGATAATCGAAGCGTCTTATCGGATAATGGAAGGGCTTAAGTGGATAATCAAAGCACCTTTCCGGATAATGAGAGAGCAAAAGCGGATAATCGAAGCACTTTTCCGGATAATGAGAGAGCAAAAGCGGATAATCAAAGCACCTTTCCGGATAATGAGAGAGCAAAAGTGGATAATCGAAGCACTTTTCCGGATAATGAGAGAGCAAAAGCGGATAATCGAAGCACTTTTCCGGATAATTAGAGAGTAAAAGCGGATAATCAAAGCCAAACTTCTTATACATAAGCAAAGAATCTACTAATCGCCACTCGTGTCGAATGAACCACTCTACATACATTAAAAAAGCTGGGACAAAATAATCGGATTTGTCCCAGCTCTTTCAACTATATTATAGCAATCAATTATGATTTCGGTTTCGTTGATATAGGCATTGGTGTTTCTTCTTCTACTATTGATTCGTCTTGGATGACTGCCTGAAGCTCGTTTGATACCGTTTGGTAATCTTTATCACCTTCTAATACAATAGAGGCATTGCCATTTTCAACAAACAACATTGCGGGTACATCACTGACTCCAAAATAATCAATTAAGGCAGTGTCATCTTCTGTAACAAAATATATATCAGTGAGCATGCCAGGATGAGATTGTTGAAAGTCTATTAACGCGTCGTAATATGGATAATCCGTGCTTTCACTTTGACTTGTACTAGTAATAACAACTGTAATAATCTTCTCTTGATTTTCTGCCGAGAACAAATAAGCATGCTTTGATTCGACACTTTGAGATAAGCAGCTTGGGAAGAAAGCGACAATTAAACTAATGATACCTAACACTTTCAAGGCAGATTCTCCTCTCTTTTGCAAGATGATTAGTTATATCCTACCATAAAATGGCCAGAAGGTAGGTCCATGTCATACATTTGTTATGTAATTGAAATGATTATTCGATCCTTTTACACGTTACGGTCATTGTCTTATTAGTATCTATTTTGTCAGTTTATGTGTTAGAATCGAACAGAATGCTTGGAAGAGGGGATGTACAGTTATGAAAAAAATAATGATGATATCGAGTGTCGTACTTCTTGCGGTTGGTTGCTCAAACGCAGAAAATGAGCAGGGAAGTAACGAAGCGACTGAAGTAAATCAAAATAATACAACGAGCAACAACACGAACGTGAACGAGCCTCAAAATGAAGAAGAAGGTGTACATAACGAACAAAATGACGTAGATGAAGTGGATAATGATACGGCCGCTTCAGAAACGAATGTCGAAAATGAGGGTAACGAGGTAGAGATGGAAGATCAAGTCGAAGAAGAGGCGGAGACTCGCTATAGCCTTCAAACGGATCACACGGTTGCACCAATAGACGACGCACCAGCTGAGGTAGTGCTACTTACAATCGATGATGCGCCAGATAATTATGGAGTAGAAATGGCTGAGGTGTTAAGTGAATTAGAAGTTCCAGCGATCTTTTTTGTGAACGGACACTTTATCCAGTCTGACGAAGGTAAACAAGAATTACAGGCTATTTATGATCTTGGATTCGAAATTGGGAATCATACGATGTCGCACCCTAATTTGCGAGATATATCGGATGAGCAAGTAGAAGAAGAAATTGTTCAACTTAATAATGAAATCGAAGATATTATTGGAGAACGTCCTAGGTTTTTCCGTGCACCATTTGGAGCTAACTCAGATAAATCAGAAGAGGTAGTTGAAGCCGAGGGGATGCAAAGCATGAACTGGACATATGGCTATGATTTTACCCCTGAATATATGGAAACGGAAGCATTAGGAGAGATTATGGTCGAAACGGAGCTTTTACGCAATGGAGCAAATCTGCTTATGCATGATCGGGAATTCACCCTAGAAGCATTGCCTGCAATTGCAGAAGGCTTAAGAGAAAAAGGCTACGAATTTGTCGATCCGAAGGAATTGGAATAAGGAGCGCGTGCATGAGAATGAAAATGAATCTTGCTTTACTATCAGTACTACTACTTGCTGCGTGTAGCAATGCAAATGATCAAGTAGAGACGAATGACACAGCAGAGACAAATAACGAAGAATCTATCCCGAGTGATAACAATTCTACTGACGAGGATATCTCCATACTACCTGTAACAGACATGAATGGAGAGTCCTTCATCCCTGTCGCTTCCTTGATGAACGAATTAGATGGTGACTATACCTATGATGAAATTAACAAGGTCTTAACAGTACAACTAGACAATCAAACCTATGAATTTATTTATGAGGTGCCGGTTGTGGAAGCGAATGATATCTATCTGCCTCTTGATTCCGTTTATTTTGAAGAGGACGATAATGGAGAGGTTTATCTAACAACTGCCTTCTTAACAGATGTATTAGAGCTTTCTGTGGAGGAAGAAGCGGATCAAGTGTCGTTCGCTATAGCTGCCGAGGATAGAGAAGTATGGGAGAGCGAAGATCAGGATCGGATCGTTTTAGACGAAACCACACCTGAAGAGATGATTGACTACCTATCTTTTTTACAAACGCCTATTGAGGGTGCAACTGTTAGTACAATCGAATCTCACTTACCAGGAGCCCCTAGAGATTATCGTAACGGGTTTCATGAAGGGATTGATTGGTACGATTTTTCGTCGGGAGTAGAAGTAACGATTAACCGCGATACACCTGTATTAGCTATGGCGGATGGTGTTATCGTCCGAATTGATAACGACTACGAAGAATACCCATCCCCTGAAGTGCGTAATGAAGACTTAGCGGAAGCAGCAGAATTAGGGTTTACACCTAGTTACATTTTTGATCGACTTCGTGGCATGCAGGTCTGGGTACAGTATGAGGATGGCGTCATGATTCGCTTTGCGCACTTAGATGCTATTCCTGAAGGATTTGAAGTTGGTGACACTGTCACGTCTGAGACTGTTATTGGATTCGTTGGTAACTCCGGAACTAGTGGAGCAGTTAATCAAGACGACAGCGAGTTACACCTGCACAAAGATTTACTTATTTACGGAGAGCTTTTTTGGGAGCCTTATACACTTGACGAAACATTGCACATAATTGACACATTATGGGGTCTTTAAGATATCCTAATTAATGGGGCGTTCACAGGAGAGAAGACCTTTTGTGAACGCCTTTTTCTTCTATCTTTTTTCTTATTTTTGCTTATTCGGAGCATTTCGACATACGAAATGACAAAAGACGACATGATTTTATGTCCGTCTATGTTAAGATAATCGCAAATAACTTTTCGGGGGAGAAGAAATTTTAAGAGAGTAGGTGCGTTCTAGATGCGAAAATCAGATTTTCTTGATGAAATGAGACTTGAAGTAGGATTAGCATATGATTATGCAAGAAGTCAGGATGATTTTATAGCACGAATTTTAAAAACTATTTTTGCAATTAGTCGCAAAAAAGCGATGCTAACTCTTCATAAATATTGTGGTAGTTCGAATGAGCTGGTGTACGCACTTGGAATTAAAGGAATGACGAAAGAACAAGAAATGCTTGGACAGGGATTTGTTTCTCCGTCTAAAATGAGAGCAGTAACCTATATAAAAAAAGATCGTCAGCATGTACTGTTTTTACCAATTTATCATGAGGATCAATTAGAGCATATGGTAACGATCCGACTACTAGATAGCGATTATCGTATGTCTAAGCAGGACATGATTTTTGCTCAAGAATTAATTACCTTTATAGAGTCAAAGCGATCGACGCTATTGTAGCGTCGATTTTTAATTTCGTTTGCAAATAAGACAGAATTTTCGTATAATTTTACATAGAAAGGAGGGAGTCCGTTGACGAGTAAAGCGCTTTACAATGAGTTGGAGCAGGTCGACGTTCAGTTTGTAGGAGTAGAGATCTCAGGTGAGCGGCACGACTACTGTATGGTGTATACAAGCTTCTTTTTTGGTAAAGTACTAATGTTTTGCATGAGGACTGGAAAACAAATACTTTTATCGTCAGACTGTTTATTCGATGTGGATAATATGAAAAAAATGTTTCAAATAGAGGATGAGGAGGATATTAATCACTTAATTCTATTTTTAAAGGATGTGATGAGGAAGCGTGAAGATAGTCAGCAAGGTGTTCGTTAATCAAAAAGCAGGCTTTTCTCATTGCGAGAAAACCTGCTTCTTTTAATTAAATAAATGGCTTGCGCTCTTTAATTACTCGAATTGTTTTAAGACTAGCATCTTCTGGCCCTTGAACAGGTAAGCCAGTTTCAATGTTTCTTTCAATATAAGAAAGATTTTCAGCCTCGATGATTTCTCCGGGAATAAAAATTGGAATACCTGGAGGATAGACCATCATGAACTCAGCGCTAATTCTTCCTGCAGAGTCTGAAAGGGCGACTACCTCTGTCTCGGCATAAAACGCGTCTCGAGGTGACAGTGCTAATGTTGGAATGTTAGGCACTTGAACAACATGATCTGACTCAGACCACGTAGCTTTAGGTAAGTGAGCTTTAGATAAGTCTTGAAGTGCTTCAATTAGCTGACTCATTGTCGACTCATCATCTCCAAAGGTGACAATACATAAAAGGTTATAAAGATCAGATAGTTCTACCTCGATATTTTTATTCTCCCGAAGCCATACCTCTGCATCATAACCAGTTATATTTAAGTCACGAACGGAAATAGTAAGCTTCGTTGGATCTATTCGATAAATAGCCTCGTCGTTTAATAATTCTTCTGATGGAGCATACAGTCCTGGAATGTCAGCAATTGTTGCTCTTGCCTGTTTAGAAAGCTTGATAATTCGAGATAATTCCTTGTGTCCTTCCGTTGCGAGATATCTCCTTGCTGTATCAAGCGAAGCTAAGAGAATGTAGGACGTAGAAGTAGTTGTCAACATACTGATAATACTCTGCACGCGCTCGGGAGAAACTATTTTACCTTGCACATTTAAAACAGAACTTTGTGTGAGGGAGCCACCTAATTTATGAACACTCGTCGCTGCCATGTCGGCCCCAGCCTGCATAGCGGACATCGGAAGCTCTTCATGAAAGTGTGTGTGGACGCCGTGAGCCTCATCGACAAGTACCGGCACCCCAAACATGTGTGCAACCTTCACAATCTCCTCTAAATGAGCTGCTACGCCAAAATACGTTGGGTTGATCACTAGGACTCCCTTTGCATCCGGATGTGCCGTGAGCGCTCGATCAACGGCGTCTACTGTGATGCCATGAGAAATCCCGAGCTTTTCATCAACCACAGGGTGAATAAAAATAGGAGTAGCTCCCGAGAAGATGATGGCAGACATGATTGACTTATGGACGTTACGTGGGACGATAATTTTATCGCCAGGACCACATACGGTCATAATCATTGTAATAATAGCTCCACTCGTTCCTTGGACAGAAAAGAAGGTGTGGTCTGCACCAAAAGCTTTGGCAGCTAAATGTTGCGCTTCTTGAATGATTCCTTGTGGATGGTGCAGGTCATCTAATGGTGCAATGTTAATTAAATCAATACTTAATGCGTTTTCCCCTATAAAAGAGCGGTACTCAGGATCCATTCCGTGTCCTTTTTTATGACCTGGTATATGGAATTGAAGGGGGTTTTTATCACGGTGCGCAACCAATCCTTCGAATAACGGCGCACGCTCTTGATTGTTCCTTTGCAATTGCTACACCTCTTCATTGAACTTTTCAAATATGTCGATCTTTGTTAAGCTTTAAACAAGAGAAAGTATAACAGAAACTATGCCGGAAGGGTAGTAGTAAAGAGGTGTACATATGGCAAAGGATATTCCATTTCCATTATCGATGGATTGGTCAACAGAAGAGATAGTCGATGTCATTCATTTTTATGAGGCAGTTGATGCAGTTTACACAAAGGGGTATGATCGCGAAAAATTCTTAGAAGCGTATCGACGGTTCAAACAAATTGTCCCTTCAAAATCAGAAGAGAAACAGCTATTTAACGAATATGAAGAAACGACTGGACAATCCTCCTATCATGCCGTGCAAGCAGCACGCAAATCGGACGATAAGGTGATTAAGCTTTAAATATATAGGATGTTCTAGCATGCTGATGATAAAGGAAGAGCCGACGAGTGATTGCGGTTCTTCTTTTTTGTGTCGTGGGGGCCTATGCGAGGTGAGGAGAGTGTGGTGGGCAGGAGTGGGTAAACGTGCGAGTTGAAAGGTGAATCGCGCGAAAGTCAGCGTGAATTGCGCGAAAAAAGGGTGTGACTGCGTAGGGTAAAAAAAACCGCGCAAGTTGAAGCGCGAACCGCGCGAGTTGAAGGGTGAATCGCGCGAAAGTCAGCGTGAATTGCGCGAAAAAAGGGTGTGACTGCTTAGGCTGGAAAAAACCGCGCAAGTTGATGGGTGAACTGCGCGAGTTAGGGGGTTAATCGCGCGAAAGTCAGCGTGAATTGCGCGAAAAAAGAGTGCGACTGCGTAGGGTGAAAAAAATCGCGCAAGTTGAAGGGCGAACCGCGCGAGTTAAAGCAACAACCACGCAGAAATCACGTCGGAATGCGCGAAAAAGAGTAACAACTGCGCAAACCGAAAAATCCACACTACATGAACCGTAGAAATCTCAAATAGGACCGTCTCACGCCAACGAAGTTTTCACTCACCCGTTCACTCACTCAAAAAAAAGGCTAAGATCGATTATTACCCCGATCTTAGCCTTCTCTTATTTACATATGGACCAAAAATGATTACACAGTTTGCTCGTATAAAGCCATGCTGGACTTATACATAGGCATTAACGTCGAAAAGACGTCTTCTACCTTCGAAATAAAGGCATTGCCATCTTTTAAAATAGGGTCATTGTAATCAAACGTCATTCCGCAAAGCATCTCCGCTTTTTTGATAGTAGAAAGACGAGTAAATAAGCGCTCTAAGTCTTCCTGCTCCATAGAAGAGTGGGGCATTACAGTAGGCTTCATATGATCCTCGCTCCATACAAAAGAGGTAGGTATCTGCTTCGCAATCTCCTCTTGATCACGTAAAAACGCCTGACCAAGCTCACCTTTGACTGGTGATTCATAAATGACAGCGAACCAGACAAACACATGTGATCCGAATAGCCCGATTTGAAAGTGAGGAAGCTTTTTATACCCTCTATTATTATTGCAAAAAGCAACCCACGTATCATTTGGTGGATTCACTTTACGTCTCGCATGTTTCGCTACATGATAGTACATATCTTGCCCTGTAGCTTCTGTTAGGAACCCTTTGAAGTGTTCACCTAAGCCTTCGAGCTTCGGACGAACTTCTTCTTTGAGTGCCTCCATACGTTCATCTAGACCTTCTACAGAAAATACATCGAAGTCTTTCTGTGTAAAACCAGTAAATGTCATTTACAAAAACCCCTTTCATAAAGGCTATTTTAGCAAATCGAAGGGGGAAACGAAAGTAAGCAATACTGCGAAAACGGGTTTGAAAATGAGTCAATTGTGGAAAATTAAAAATAACAACAAGAAATAGTTGCAAATTTCAGATAAATAACATACTCTATGTATAACTATTTTATAAGTAACATAAAGCAATATAAAAAATAGTTAATTTTATGAAAAGGGGTGCGAATTATGGAGAAGGTCATTCAAACGCTGAAGAGAAGAGATGGGGAACGTCGTATCCCTGTATTAAAGCTAGAAATCGACTATGAACTACAAACTCTTTACGATGCAATGGAAGCAAATGAGTTCAAGCAGGTTATTGAAAGTAAAAAGCGACTAAACGAACTTCGAAGTGAATGGCTCCGCTTGGAGGCATAGAAGTGAAGGTAATCGACTGGACTAAATCTTATTCCCTCTTATGCAAAATAGAGACGTGGCATCGTTCAAATTCACTTTGCCCCCTTCATGTAGACATTCGTTTCCATGAGGGGATTTTTATGGGCTTTTCTCCCTTACTCCCTCCTTTTCTTCTGAATTACTAAAGACTCTCCATTTGCACTCCTATCAATCCCTATGATATAAGTGGTTATACATACTAAAGGACGTGATCTGACCTTATGAATAAATTTGAGTTAAAAGATACAGCCGTTTCATGGGTATATGAAGCTGCAACATTTATTAAAGATAAAATGAAGCAATCTATCGAAGTAGATACAAAATCAAATAAAGACGACCTTGTAACGGACGTTGATGAGGGCGTAGAAGCGTTATTCTTAGAAAAACTAAAAGAAACCTATCCAGAGCACCGACTCATGGGTGAAGAAGGCTCATTCGAATCGATTAAAGATTTAGATGGGATCGTTTGGATTTTAGATCCAATTGATGGCACCATTAATTTCGTACATATGGAATCGTTTTTCGCTATTTCAATAGGTATCTTCAAAGATGGAAAACCATTAATTGGTATTGTGTATGACGTGATGAAAGATGATCTCTTTGTTTCTGTAAAAGGAGAAGGGGCGACGCTTAACGGCGATCAATTGTTGCCTCATGCTGATAGAAAGTTAGATGAAGCAATCGTTAGTTTTAATACAGGCTGGTTACTTAAAGATAGACGATTAGAAGAAGTAGTGAAGCATGTCCGAGGGACACGTTCTTATGGCGTTGCGGCTTTAGAAATGGCATACGTAGCAGCAGGTAAACTAGATGCTTATATCAGCTATCACCTAGCTCCTTGGGATGTTGCTGGAGGAGCGGCTCTACTAGATGAGGTGGGCGGTAAGATGACGAATGTAAAAGGAGAGAAGTTGACCTTTTTAGAGAAAGATTCGCTCTTTGCTGCAAATCCATCTATATATGATGCAATTGTTGATGTGTCAGGAATCACGAAGGATTAATGGTAAAGACCAGCTCTAGTTCCATCTAGGGCTGGTCTTCTTTGTGATCTTAACTATTCAATCGTTTTTTACGCGCGAATCCAGTGCCAATGCTCCCAAACATTAAAATAGCAAAACCAATAATCATCAATGCGCTTGTTTGTGCAAAAGCTATACCAAGACCGATCATTCCGACTGTGCCACCTACGGCAAGTAAAAAGAAAATAGGATCAAATGATTTCATTCGTTTACGTCCTCCTTTATCTTCCTTAAGTGTAACGGAAAACGCTTTACGAGAAAAGTACTCCGTTCACGTTGTGTTCACTTTTTATGATGATTAGAGATTGATGTTAGGAGAGGCTTTAAGGTATGCTAAACTAATAGAGATCTTAAAACTAGGAGTGACAACCATGTTATTTGCTACAGCAACCCAACCGGCACCAGCACCGGAGATGACACCTATCGCCACATTTTTAGGTGCAGAGGATCCATCGAATTTTTTATTTGCTTATATTATTCTCTACTTAATTATAAACGCGCTTAGTATTCTTGTATTTAATTTAGGCTTCGCGCGTAGACTTCCAATTTTGCAAACAGTTATTGTTTATGTCTTAATGTTTTTCGGAAATATTTTTATAACGCTATTTGCTCTGACGCTTCCAATTATCGAATCGCTCTTTATCGCTGCATTAATCTTAGGGATTTATAAGTTCCAGCTTCGTCGTCATAAAAAAGAATTGGCGGAAGAAGAATAATACTGAAAAAGCCCTTCTCTATGTCTTCTAGAGAGGGGCTTTTTTGCATAGGAATTAAATATATTCATCTTCGGTTTCTTCTGTATGATGCTTTCTAAATTTCCCAGTTGCCTGTCTAGCCTGTGTTTTAACTTCAATACGGTCCTTACAGGGTTCGCACATGTACGTGTGAATAGGTCTATTGCGGAGCTTTTTGGCTAATGGGAGTTCATTATCAAGCTTCTCAATTTTATCGCATATTACGCATTTTACTCGCATATTCGGTCACCTCTAATTTATTCCTTCAGATACCATTAGTATACCATAGAAAATAGAGGAATATTTTCTTTGAAAAGAAGGAATTATGAAGGTAGAAAGAGAATTAATTGATGTACCACTAAAAGCTCATTTAAGCAACATGAGGGAGGGATTAGATGGCTAATCGTGTAGAAAACATGTTAACCGAAGAATTAGTGGCGAGCCTTCAAGAAGAGCGCTATGTCACGATTGCTACAGTGGATCACGAAACTGGTGGTCCAAATGTAAATGCTATATCCTGGATTTATGCGATTAATGAACAAACAGTTAGGTTTGCTGTAGATTCTAAATCGCGAATCCTCACTAATATTCGCGAGCAACCTTTAGTTACCGTTACAGTGATTGCTGATGGGTCAACTTTTTCCATGTCAGGACGAGCTAAGGTAATGAAAGACAGTATGGAAAATGTTTCACTTCGATTAGGTATGGTAGAGCTTACAGTGAGTGAAGTGAGAGACGTCATGTTTTATGGGGCAAGACTAACTTCTGAGCCTAAGTTTGAAAAAACATACGATTTAGAAGCCGCTGAAAAACTTGATAAGCAAGTTATGCACGCACTAAAACAGTGAAGGGAGGCGGTGTTACTATATCAGTAGCGCCGCTTTTTGTCGTCTTACCAGTTTGTCATGCTGAATCATTCAGGAGGTCTGATCTGTGAAAAAAACGTATATCTTAGACACGAATGTTCTTTTACACGATCCTCTATCAATCTTTGCTTTTGAAGATAATCACGTTATTATTCCAGCGGTTGTTTTAGAGGAATTAGATGCAAAAAAACGATATATGGATGAGATCGGCCGAAATGCAAGAGAAGTAGCTCGTTTACTTGACCAACTAAGAACGGAGGGTCCTCTGCATAAAGGAGTGGAGCTTCCTAATCATGGAACGTTAACCGTTGAATTGAATCATCGTTCTTTTGACAAGTTAGCAGCACAGCAACTCGAACCGTCGAATGATAATCGTATTTTGGCTATCACGTTAAATATTATAGAACAATCTAAACAAGCTGTTATTATCGTTAGTAAAGATGCTTTACTCCGAATTAAGGCAGATGCGTTTGGAATTCATTCAGAAGATTATTTAACTGATCGTGTTCCACAGTACGATCATATATATAAAGGCTACCAGGAAGAATGGCTTGACGCAGATTTAATGGATAAACTTTATAAAGAGAGAATGCTGACGTTTAAAGAAGCAGGTCTTACTCCAACTCATCCGAATCATTTTTACGTGTTTAAAGATGCTTCAAGTGGATCCCGTTCTGCCATTGCAATGACCGATGCGAAGGGAGCATCAATTAAGCTGTTTCACAGTGATACGGAAGGTGTTTGGGGAATTCGTCCTCGCAATGTTCAACAGAGAATGGCGTTAGAGCTTCTCACGAGAGAGGATATTCCTTTAGTAACGTTAGTAGGAAAGGCTGGGACGGGCAAAACCTTACTTTCGTTAGCAGCAGGATTATATTTAACGGAAGATTTGGGGCACTATAAAAAGTTGTTAGTAGCACGACCAGTCGTTCCGATGGGGAAAGATCTTGGGTATCTTCCGGGCGAAAAGGAAGAAAAGCTTCGTCCGTGGATGCAACCAATTTATGATAATCTAGAATTTTTATTTAACACGAATCGGGCAGGCGAATTAGATGATATTTTAGCAGGTATGAATTCGATTCAAGTGGAAGCTTTAACGTATATAAGAGGTCGAAGCATCCCGGATCAATTTATCATTATTGATGAAGCGCAAAACTTAACGAAGCATGAAGTAAAAACGATCATCACTCGAGTGGGTGAAAATAGTAAAATTGTGCTGATGGGAGATCCGAAGCAAATTGACCACCCGTATTTAGATGAATATACTAACGGGTTATCATATGTAACGGAACGAATGAAGCACTTAGATATTTCTGGACACATGAAGCTTGAAAAAGGAGAACGATCTGGCTTAGCTCAATTGGCTGCTGATCTTTTATAAAAAAACAGGAGCCACCGGCTCCTGTTTTTTTATGTAATCTTATACAATTTCAAAGCCGGTTACATTTACAATAGGAGCATCTTTATTCGATCCGTCACCAAAATAAAAGTGGAAGGGTCCATCGTCTTTAAGAGGCGATCCCTTTTCGGAGAATTTTATAAACCCGTTGTTAACAACATCTAGAGGTAAGCTTTCTTCTTGTTGCTCTGTAAGAAGTAGCTTTACCATTGTGGCTTCCTCTAGAGGCGAAGCATTTTGAATAAACGGAGCGATAGAGATTCCATAAGACTTTTCTTTAAGATCTCTTCTACTAACAGAAACAATATTCTGGTTGGATTGAGGCATTGCACCTTCCTTACGTTGACTATCAAATGCGGCTCCAAGCTGTCTATATTCTTTATCTGAAGGAGATTCCGCTTTCTCATCGAAAATGGTAGCCATGTCGACACGTCGTTCATCAAATATTAATGTACCTGGATCAATATACACAGGGTACTTAACTTGACCTTTAATCGAAACCATCATTTTATGCACACCCTTTCAATGGCTAGTATACGATATTATCTTACTAGTAGACAGACATTTGTTGCAATTTTGTTGCATAAAAGATAAGATAATGACAGAGCGCATCATTCGTTTGGTGCCTACACGTTAAGAAGCAGGAGGGATTCACATGTCAATTGAAACCCTATCCGAACAAAGTGAAAAAGCTTATGCCCTTCTTAAAGAGGATGCGAATAAGATCGTAAAGCTAATCGAAGTTCAAATGACGAATTTGACTATGCCACAATGCCCGCTTTATGAAGAGGTTTTAGATACTCAAATGTTCGGTTTATCACGAGAGATAGATTTTGCTATTCGACTCAAGCTTGTCTCAGAGGATGATGGGAAGCTTATTCTAAATGAGCTAGAACGTAGACTATCTGCGTTACATGATGCAACAATGAGAGCGAAGGAAGCAAATGGGTGAGATTGTTTACGTTCTCTAAAGGAAAAGTTGGTCCGTTTCAAAAATGGACTGGCTTTTTATTTTTGTCACGATTACAAGAGAAAAATGTTTATTAGCATGAAAACAGGGAAATAGTGATTGGTGTAGGAAGATGAATAGTTTAAGGAGATGATTCATATGGCACATAAACAAACTTCTGAAATTCTTAACAGACACGTTTCGAATTGGAATATTATGTTTGTTAAGTTGCACAATTATCACTGGAATGTAAAAGGTCATCATTTCTTTACCCTTCACGAGAAATTTGAGGAGCTCTATAACGAATCTGCTGAGCATATTGATGAATTAGCAGAGCGATTATTAGCACTTAAAGGTCGACCAGCGGCAACGATGAAACAATATTTAGAAATCGCGACAATAGAAGAAGCTGATGGAGAAAAAACATCAGATGAGATGGTGCATGCATTAATCGATGATTTCACCACTATCTCGGATGAACTTAAAAGAGATATAGAGACGTTAGAAGATGATGCGGATGACGAAGCAACAGCTGATATGCTAATTGCTATTCGTCAATCTGTTGAAAAACATCGTTGGATGCTTCGAGCGTTCGTTGGAGAATAAAAAACTGCCCCTTGGGGCAGTTTTTTTTACTTTGCGTCCGATCGTGACGCTATCAGAGCTGTATAGCACGCAGATCCAAACAATAGACTAACGATAAATGCGTGTGCAATTGTCGCATTAAGATTAAAACCTGAGAAAATAATAATGGCTCCACTAGTGACCTGTGCACTAATAAAAATAAATGTTAAAAGACCACTTAAAAATAATGGTTTATTGTCTCTATGGTGCTTTAACAGTTGAATAAATAACCCCAATACAATAAAGAATAGTAATCCAGCTACTACTCTATGACCGAACTGAATGGCAGCGGGACCAGTCAGAGTAGGAATTAATTCTCCGTTACATAAAGGCCAGCCTGCGCAGGCACCGCCAGAATTCGTATGTTTTACATAAGCACCTGTATAAACGACAAAATAAATGAACGCGACTACGAAATAAATATATCTGCGAACCCTTTTTTTAATAAATGGCTTCGTGAGCTTCGCAGGTTTTCCATCTTCAAAAGCTAGTAACGTTAAGAGTAACACGGATGCAAAAGAGATAAGAGAGAATCCAAAGTGTAACGCCATGACGGCATCAGATTGCCCCCAAACTACTGCAGCTGCTCCAAGAAGTCCTTGAAAAACAATAAAGATAACGGCCAAAATAGAAAATAGTTTTGTTTCTCTTAAATGACCGATCTTTCTCCAGGACCAAACCGCAAGGCCGATAACCATGAGACCTAGAACTGCGGAGACGACTCTATGTGTATATTCTATCATTGTTTCTATTGCTGGATTTTCTGGGATTACTTGGCCTAAGCAAAGGGGCCATTCAGGTCCGCAGGCGTCTCCAGATCCTGTTTGTGTTACTAGTGCTCCTTGAATGATGACTAAAAGCATTCCAAGTGTTGTCAGAATGCCAAACATTTTTAACGATCGATGCATGTGTTCACCGGCTTTCTATATGAATAAAAATATATTAGAATAACAAATGGCGCTTCTGTATAAAAAAGAAACATATCGTCAATAGTGTAGAGATGACAAGGTCACTTGTCAACGTGAGGTCTATTGGAGAGCTGTTTTTAGCTATCCTACAATTAATATAAATCAATCTGAGAAAGAATAATTCAATTTCACATAATTGTCACAAACATATGTGACGTAAAAAGGAACCTGAAAAAATGTGGTGAAAATACAGCAGTCTTCCTTTATAATGTGAATGAACGGTGCAAACCATTGTCTTTTCGCTTGAGACGACAGTTGTTGTCGTTTTCAAGAAATAATGATTCAGTGAATCAAAGATAATGTAATTGATAGTTAGATTAGGGGGTGAACGAAATGAGTAAACTGAGCACAATGTCTTCAGCGGATACAGTAAGCAATGTTCACGAAACAGAGCATAGTTCGGTGAATTGGCGAGATTACGTAGCAATCTCTAAAACTGGTATTGTCATGTCCAATTTGATTACTACGTTTGCAGGTTTATACTTAGCGATTTATTATACTGGTTCGACGCTTCTAGACAATGCGTTGACTGCTTTACTTACCTTGGTAGGATCAGCCTTTATTATTGCAGGGGGCTGTGCGTTAAATAACTTTGTAGATCGTGATATTGACCATTTAATGGAGAGAACGAAAGAAAGACCGACGGTTACTGGTAAATTATCCGGTCGTCAAACTCTCGCATACGGACTTGCCATTTCTTTAGCAGGTACGGCTCTATTAGCAGCGGCATCCTTAATGGCTGCATTAATAGGCGTGATCGGTCTCCTCATATATGTGGTTTTATACACGATGTGGACAAAGCGTACAACAACGTTGAACACAATTGTAGGAAGTTTCGCCGGAGCAGTTCCACCATTAATTGGTTGGGCAGCAATTGATCCGGGCCTTCATCCATATGCTTGGTCGATGTTTTTAATTATGTTTATTTGGCAACCGCCTCATTTCCTTGCATTAGCAATGAGACGGTCAGATGAATATAAAGCAGCTGGAATTCCGATGCTGCCAGTAGTAGCAGGCTTTGCACTTACAAAGCGTCAAATTATCTGGTACATCATTGCATTAATTCCAGTATCACTACTTGTGGCTAACTTTGGTATGATTTATACAGTAGCTGCTGTTTTACTCGGCGGAGGCTGGTTAGCGCTCGGGCTAGTTGGCTATCGTAAAAAAGACGACCTTGAATGGGCGACGGGTATGTTTGTTTATTCCATCAACTATTTAACGATCATGTTTGTCCTAATGGTTATTGTACACATGTTCTAAAAAGTTAGAGAGAAAGAGGGGTTTATAACGAGATGAAGCACTTATGGCGACTACTTCCATTTTCGTTCATATTGCTGTTAGCAGGATGCGGAGTGGAAAATCTTTCCGCACTTGACCCGCAGGGTCCTGTAGCTGACATGCAATTATCATTAATTCAGTTAAGCTTGTACATCATGATTCTTGTTATTGTGGTTGTATTTGCTGTGTACTTGTTCGTTCTTATTAAATTTAGAGAGCGTCCAGGCGACACACACATTCCAAAACAGGTTCATGGTAACAGAACACTGGAATTTATCTGGACAACTATTCCAATCCTTCTTCTATTAATGCTTGCAGTACCGAACGTCATGGATACGTTTACACTTGCTGAGACGAGTATTCCTGAAGCAGATGAAGATGGCGTGGAGCCAGTTCCAGGAGAAGATTATGTAACAATTCGAGCAACTGCTCACCAATTCTGGTGGGAATTTGAGTACCCAGAGTTAGAAATTAATGCTGGGCAAGAAATGTACATTCCAACAGATACACGAATTATTGTGGAACTTGAAGCGAGCGACGTTATTCACTCCTTCTGGATCCCCGCACTAGTTGGTAAGCAAGATAACGTACCAGGTATTACAAACGACCTTTGGTTTGAAGCACCTGAAGAAGGAGTTTTCTTCGGTAAATGTACAGAAATTTGTGGACCTTCCCACTGGTTAATGGACTTTAAAGTAATTGCAGTAGATCAGTCTACATTTACAACTTGGGCTGATACGATGGCGGCACCTCCAGCTGAATTTACGGAGCCACAAGGTGAAGTAGCTGTTGAAGGACGTCAAATCTTTGAAGCTAACTGTATTGCTTGTCACGCAATTGGTGATGAAGGTGGAGCAGTTGGTCCTAACTTCACAAACTATGCAGACCGTGAAGTTGTGGCAGGTTTCCTAGAGCACACAGATGAAAATCTACGCGAATGGATCCGTGATCCACAGAGCTTAAAGCCTGGAAACGAAATGCCTGCTTTCGATGAATCAACTTTATCTGAGGAAGAGTTAGATTCTTTAATTGAGTATATCGATACACTACAAATACTAGAGTAAACGCTCTTAAAGGAGGTAATTTCACGTGTCTAACGCTAAGGCGCAGCCTAAGAGTGTTCTCTGGGATTGGCTAACAACAGTTGACCATAAAAAGATCGGTATTATGTATATGGTCGCTGGTTTGTTCTTCTTTGCACTAGGTGGTTTAGAAGCCATCCTAATGCGAATCCAGCTCATGTTTCCAGAGTTTTCATTTTTAGGTTACCAAACATACAATGAAGTATTAACTATGCATGGTACAACTATGATCTTCCTAGCTGCCATGCCGCTATTATTTGGTTTTATGAACTTTATCGTCCCGCTTCAAATTGGAGCGCGTGACGTAGCATTCCCATTTTTAAACTCACTTGGTTTTTGGTTATTCCTCTTTGGGGGACTTCTACTTAACGTGAGTTGGTTTACTGGTGGAGCACCTGATGCTGCATGGACAGCTTATGTGCCACTATCGAGTGACTCTCCAGGTCACGGGGTAGACTATTATGTATTAGGTTTACAGGTGTCTGGTGCAGGTACACTTATCGGGGGGATCAACTTCCTCGTAACGATTATTAACATGCGTGCCCCTGGTATGAGTATGATGCGTATGCCACTATTCACATGGAGTACATTCGTAACATCAATGCTTATTCTATTTGCTTTCCCAGCATTAACAATTGGACTTTTACTACTTATGCTTGATCGCATCTTCGGAGGAGCATTCTTTGATGTTGCGGCAGGCGGTAACGTTGTTATCTGGCAGCATTTATTCTGGATCTTTGGACACCCTGAGGTATATATCTTAATCTTACCTGCATTCGGTATGTTCTCTGAGATCATCGCAACATTTGCAAAGAAACGCCTATTCGGTTATTCCGCAATGGTTTTCGCAACATTAATCATTGGTTTCTTAGGATTCATGGTATGGGCTCACCACATGTTTACAGTTGGTATGGGTCCAGTAGCAAACGCAATCTTTGCTGTAGCAACGATGGCAATTGCAGTCCCAACAGGTATTAAGATCTTTAACTGGCTCCTCACTCTATGGGGTGGTCGAATTAAATTTACAGTAGCAAACCTGTTTGCATTAGCATTCATTCCTTCCTTCACAATGGGTGGGGTAACAGGGGTTATGCTTGCAACAAGTGCTGCTAACTATCAGTTCCACGATACGTACTTTGTAGTAGCTCACTTCCACTACGTTATTATTGGTGGGGTAGTATTCGGTATCTTCGCTGGAATGTTCTACTGGTGGCCAAAAATGTTTGGTTATCGTTTAGACGAGACATTAGGAAAAATCTTCTTCTGGTTATTCTTAATTGGTTTCCACTTAACATTCTTTGTTCAACATTTCCTAGGCTTAATGGGTATGCCACGTCGTGTTGCATCTTTCCTAGATGGTCAAGGATTAAATGAAATGAACCTAATTAGTACTATCGGAGCATTTATGATGGGTGTAGCATTTATCATCCTTGTCATTACATTAATCGTATCTCGTAAGAATACAGATAACGTTGATGATCCATGGGATGGTCGTACACTTGAGTGGGCAACTCCATCTCCAGTACCAGAGTACAACTTTGCTCAAACGCCATTAGTACGTGAATTAGATGCTTTATGGCATGAGAAGTACGAAGGTGACGGTAAGATGAAGGCAGCAGAACCACTTGATGACATCCACATGCCTAACGGATCGATTTTACCTATCTTTATTTCTCTTGGTTTAACAGTAGCGAGTTTTGGATTAATTTATTCCACACACGTTATTACTGTAATAGGACTTCTGATCACGTTTGGAGCAATGTTCGTTCGATCTATTAAAGAAGATCACGGATATCATATTCCTGTTTCTGAAATCAAACGTGGGAAAGGGGAGCGCTAATAATGGCTACGAATGAAGCTGTAGATCAGCATACCCTTCCACCGAATCCCGAAAAAGCGACGCTGGAAGGTCGTAATAAGTACTTAGGATTCTGGTTCTTCCTTGGTGGAGAAACTGTCCTGTTTGCAAGTTTATTTGGTACGTACCTTGGTCTGCGTAATAGTACTGCAGGCGGTCCTGGTGGAGCGGATCTTTTCCACCTTGACTTAGTATTTATCATGACAATGATCCTTTTAACGAGTTCACTTACGAGTGTGTTCGCGATCATTAATATGAGAAGAAACAATTATAAAGGTTTATTAATGTGGATGTGGGCTACTGTATTATTAGGTCTTACATTCCTTGGCTTTGAGGTTTACGAGTTCTATGAGTATTACCACCAAGGTCTAGGCTTTACAACAAGTGCCTTTGCATCTTCCTTCTATACATTAGTTGGAACGCACGGAGCACACGTAACGTTCGGTGTTCTTTGGATTATCACATTACTCGTGCGTTATCGTAAAACTGGATTAACGTTAACAAATGCACCGAAGTTCTATACGGCTGTTTTATATTGGCACTTTATCGACGTCGTATGGGTATTCATCTTCACAGTTGTATATCTACTAGGAATTGGAGGTTGATCTTATGAGCACACATTTAGATCCAAGTGCACCGTTACAGGGCAGTGCTTCTAAAGCGACGGAGCGTAAGCTTAAGCAAGAGGCACGTACTCAGGTCGTCTCATACGTGTTTATGATCTTCATCACATCCACAGCATTCCTAACAATTGCGACAGATATTATTCCATCAAGCTTTGGTATTCCATTCATTCTATTGCTTGCAGGTGTTCAAGTCGTTATGCAACTTTACTTCTTCATGCACATGAAGGATAAAGGTACTGGTTGGGTAAATGCGATGATCTGGTCAGGGATGTTCGTTGCCGCTATTACTGTAGCAACGCTCATGCTTCTACTGGGTATTAACAAATACTAACGCGCGTACAGACTACTCTGGGTATCCTGGAGTAGTCTTTGCTTTCTTAAATTCGACACTTTCATGAACGAATGGATTATTCCTTGACCGTCATTAGTGCTAGGACTTATGATGAGGGAGGAAAATATCGTTTGTTACTTTAGAAAGCGAGGCAGCATGATGGCAACATTCTTACCGTTTATTAGCACAGTTTTTATTGGGCTAAGCGCCCTTTTTGTAGCAATTGGTTGGTACCTTGTTTCTCAAAGAAAGATAGAAGCTCATAAAAAAGTGATGTTTTGGGCAGCGGTATTAGCTGTAATCTTTTTTGTTACTTACCTGTCAAAAACATTCTTTATCGGCTCCACCTCGTTTGGAGGACCAGATAGTGTTGTTTTACCTTATACGATCTTTTTAATATTCCATATTACAATGGCTACAATTGCCGCAGTGTTAGGAATTATACAGCTTACAACCGGATATAAAAACCGGTTGAAGTCTCATAGACGTTTAGGGCCAATTACATCAATTATATGGTTTATATCTGCAACTACTGGAATTGCCGTGTATTTGCTCTTATATGTCATCTATCCACCAGGAGAGACTACTAACTTATTTAATGCTATCTTAAATACAGTTATTACGTCCTATTAGATAGTGTAGGGAAATGGAATAGAGAAAAAGCAGAAGCCGCTATGTGGCTTCTGCTTTTTTCAGTTTTATGATGAGATGCAGGAGAAAAGAAGAGTGTTTAGGCACGTAGTAAAGGAACAGAGTTCGTGTCAGGAGGGAAACTGTGCGTTTTGATGTTGAAAACACGAAAGGTAATAAAAACCACGCAAGTTGAAGGTGCGATCGCGCGAAAGTCGAGAGGAATCGCGTGAAAAAACGATACGACTGCGCAAGTTTGTAAAAATCGCGCAAGTTAAAGGGAGAACTGCGCGAGTTGAAGGTGTGAATGCGCGAAAGTCGAGGGGAATCGCGTGAAAAAACGATACGACTGCGCAAGCTCGTAAAAACCGCGCAAGTTAAAGGGAGAACTGCGCGAGTTGAAGGTGTGAATGCGCGAAAGTCGAGGGGAATCGCGTGAAAAAACGATACGACTGCGCAAGCTCGTAAAAACCGCGCAAGTTAAAGGGAGAACCGCGCAAGTTGAAGGTGCGATCGCGCGAAAGTCGAGGGGGACCGCGTGAAAAAACGATACAACTGCGCAAGCTGTAAACACACGCGTCACCTTAAATCTAGCTCAACAGCATAATAAAACAGCCGACAAAAAAGAGGCTGAGTCCTACCCCAACCTCTAAATTTTAAAATTAAGTTTGATGATCCCTGCTTCACGTGCGCTAGTGAATAAGATAACTGCTAGTGGTCCTAATACGAAGCCAATAGCACCAAATAGCATTAAACCCACATAGAGCGAAATCAGTGTTGCTAACGGAGACAAACCAATGTGATGTCCCATCACTTTAGGTTCAACTGTACGTCTGATTGCGAGTAGAATAAACGCGAGTACTAAAAGCTGAATGCCAATACTTGGATTTCCGACCATGAGGTGATATAAAGCCCAAGGGGCTAAGATAACAATAGATCCTATGATTGGAACGAAATCAATCAGCCAGATAATTATTGACATAATTAAAGCAACTTCTGGGGCTATAATTAATAAACCTATAAACGATACAACAAAAATGATAATGCTGACTAAAAACTGAGCTTTAAAAAATCCAAAGATGACATAAGAAAGTCTTGCAGACATAAAGCGAACTTTCTCAGCAGTTTCCTCTTTGAAATAGCCAAATAGTTTTGTTTTAAGCCTTGGTAAATCGACTAAAAACATGAATAAGGCAATAAGATAAACGAGCAATGAGACAATATACGAAGGTATACGTATCAAGATATTCGTCACATGTCCAATAAAGTCTACGCTCTGAATCGTATCTCGTAAGTCTGCGAGTTGCATCGTAACAGCTCTATCGATATCGTTAACGATATCCTGAGATAAGTAATCAAATTGTTCACGTAAATTCTCTAGGAAAACCATCCACGCAACATTTATATCGTTTATTATGTTTGGCAGGTTTTCAATAAATGAATTCAGTTGCGTAATCGCTCTTGTTAGTGCGAAGTAAGTAATTATAGCAAGCGTTGCAACAAACAGCATGAACACAATAAAGACGGAGAATGTTCGTGTTAACTTCGTCTTACTCTCGAGGGCTTTAACAGCTGGAGAAAGAAAAAGGGCTGTTATGAACGCTAGAATAAGCGGTAGCGATACTGGTAAAACGAAGTACAGCAGTAACGCAATAAGGATAACGCCTAAAAGTATGTATAGCGTTTTTTTCTTTTGCGGTGTCAAAACGTAAGCCCCTTTCTTTAACCCTACTAAGTGTTTAAAAAAACTTTCGATCAAATAAGACGTATTTCATGTCTTTAGCATTAGATCGAAAGTTAGCGTTCTAGATTAGTCCTGCTTTTCAGCTTCAATCTTGCCTTGTACAAGGTTGAGCTTTTGTGCGCATTTATCTAATACGCGTGTTGGGAATTCTTCATCATACTCGATGCCGTGTGGATAGTAGTGCTTACCTAC
Source organism: Paenalkalicoccus suaedae (assembly GCF_006965545.2). Taxonomy (NCBI): domain Bacteria; kingdom Bacillati; phylum Bacillota; class Bacilli; order Caryophanales; family Bacillaceae; genus Paenalkalicoccus; species Paenalkalicoccus suaedae. The sequence goes on along the minus strand of NZ_CP041372.2, from coordinate 2,160,109 downwards.
GTAAGGTACCATCATGCGGACTGTTGAGCCTGCTTTAGGAATTTCGCCTTGTTCCACGTGGGCTGGGATTCGGAAATAGTACGTATCGTTTTTAACTTCATCAATCATTTTGTAATCGAATGTTACTCGTTCGTAGTCAAACTGATAGTCAAATCCTGATTCGTTCATAATTTCTTCTAGTACTTGGAACTCGATAATAACACCTTCGAGCTTATTTTCTTTAAATTTCATCGTGTGCCTCCTAACAGCGTGGTTACTTCATCTCTTTCATCATATTATGAAATCGCAGCGGTTGCAACGATGACTGAACAAAAGAGAGAATAAATTTTCTGTGACCACACATACTAGTCTCTGAACGATTTTAAAAGGAGGCTATTACTATGCAAAAAGTCCGTGATATTATGACAAAGAACGTAGAAACGTGTGACCCAACTGACACAATTTATGAAGTTGCAGTTAAAATGAGAGAGCAGGGAGTCGGATCTATTCCAATATGTGAGGGAGAGAAGCTCATTGGAATGGTTACCGACCGAGACTTGGTCATTCGTGATATCGCGTTAAAAAAAGCCAATTCTTCGCCTATTAGTGAAATTATGACCGATCAAATTTATACGGTTAAAGAAGAAGATTCTCTTGAGCGTGCTGCTGAGACAATGGCGAGTCACCAAGTCAGACGTGTCCCCGTAGTGGAGGGAGAAACGCTTGTCGGTATTGTCGCCCTAAAAGACATCTCTTTAACCAATACAATGGCTCATGAAGCGACTGAAACGCTTCACGATATTTCTGAATCACATGGACCAGTTAATTAACTAGGGGGCGCAATTTGCGTCCTCTTTACGTTCTTCTGTATAATAGAAAGTAGGAAGGACGTGACATGTGTGAAGTTTTTTGTGTTTGCTGCAGCATTTGTAGCTATTTTAGCCGTCGCATTTTTCTATCAGGAAGAAGAGCAAGTAGCTCCAGAGTCGCAGGTTGAGTATGAGGCTGAGACTGAACCTATCATGCAAGAAGATGGGTGGTCAAAAAATCTATCCTCATTGATGACTATGACAGAAACGGAGCTAATAGAAGTATTCGATGAACCTACAAGGATCGATGGTACACCATATGGCTATGAGTGGTATGTGTACGAAAATGAAGTACCTAGCTTTCAAGTAGGGATTAGTAATGGTGAAGTCGTAACAGCTTATTCAAATGAAGAACAGATAACGATCGAAGACTATATAGTAGGGGATGCTTCCACTTTTACATCACCAAACGAAATAACCCTCGCGAGTGGGCTAAATCGTTATACATTCCAATTAACAGATGAAGAGCTACAAACGAAGCCGCTAATAGAGGTTGGAGAAGGTTTATTTGCGCAAGTATATCTTGATCGGCACGATCAAACCATTTCCTCTATTCGATTAATGGAGGAGGACGTATTGCTAGCGCACCGTCCATACACGGTTTCATACCGAGGAGAACTACCTGAGCAGCCTACTAGCGAAGATTTTGTAGCAAATGATTGGCGAGATGGGCAGGAGGAGCAAATCCTTCACCTCACAAATGTGATTCGTGATAGACGAAGTCTTCAAAATGTCGAATGGCATGAGGAAGCAAGTGAGGTAGCGTATTCCCATAGTAGAGAAATGGATGAGCTTGGTTACTTCGCGCATGATTCTCCAGTCAGCGGGAGTTTGTCTGATAGATTTCAAGCACAAGACATTCTTTACATGCTTATTGGCGAAAATATAGCAAGTAATTACGTAGACGGGATAGATGCCGTTGAAGGCTGGCTAAATAGCCCTGGTCATAGGGAACAACTATTTAACGAAGAGTGGACACACTTAGGCGTTGGTGTGCACGATCGTTTTTACACGCAAAATTTTATCGTTCCTTATTAAGTCACAAGATAGGAGCCTCCTGCTTATACTAATAATAAAAGCAGGAGGTCTTTTATATGACTCAAGATAAATCGGTATTAATTGAAGAGTTTAAGCAGTACGTGTTGGATCATCCGGAGTTTATTGAGACAAACAAAGAAAAATCCCTTCAAGACTTATTTGAAGAGTGGCACTTATTTAAAGACGAGGAAAAGCCAAGTTCTGCTTCAGAGCTCCCCTTCCTAGATGTGTTGAAGAAGTTTAACGTACAAGATCTTCAGCAACATTTAATGCAGTTAGGCTCCGTATTGGGCTCGGTTCAAGAAGTTATGGCACCTTTTAAACAGCAGCAACAACCGCCGACACAACCCGAACCCCCTAGACAGCGTTCTATCTTTTCTTTAGGAGATGATTAAATGTCTCCAGAGCTACTTACCACTGTGCGAAACAATAAAGATCTGTATCGCTTCGTTCAGACTCACCCGAGCTGGTATCGTTATTTAAGCAGGCATCCTAGGTATTTAGAGAAGGCTCAAAAAGAGGCGATCATATTTGCGGGTAAATCAATTCCTCAGAGAATCGATAAGCTATCAAACCAAGTTCAGGCTGTTCAATTTTTACTTGAGGTTATAAATATGAATAGGGGCTAATAACGAGCCCTTTCATTTCAAGAATTAAACGTGTTATACTCTACCTTAGGAGGTGGCGTCTAACAAATGATGACATTAACGGATGTATCCATCCTTTTTGAAGCAGAGGATTTTGGTGACATAATTGTAGAATCGGAAGTTTTCCACCATTATATAGAAACAAAAGAAGCGTTACTACACGATGAGCTTGCTCAAAAAAAGCTCGCCCACTTTAGTAAACTAAAAGAAAAGTATGAAGAAGTGCAGCGGTTTGGTAAATATCACCCAGACTTCCGTACGGTTACAACGGAAGTGCGTGAATACAAGCGAACGGTAGATACCGAGCCTTCTATTGCAGCCTTTAAAAAGGCGGAAAAAGAGCTCGAAACATTATTAAGAGAAGTAAGTGAAGTAATTGCTCATAACGTATCCCCTCAAATTATGGTGCCTACTGGCAACCCATTCTTTGATGCGAAGGGATGCTCAGGTGGCTGTGGCTCCGGCGGAAGCTGTAGCTGTAGCGCTTAAGGAAAGGGGATTCGTATGACAGATCGCGTCGGTTTAGCCGTGTATATCCATTCTCTCAAGCAAGTGCGTCAGCTTAAGCGTTTTGGTCACATTCACTACGTTTCTAAAAAAATGAAATATGTCATTCTTTATTGTGACGTTGATCGTTCGGAAGAGACGATGAAAAAGCTCAAAAGCTTTCATTTTGTGAAAGAAGTGGCGATGTCTATGAGACCTTGGATTAAAACAGAGTATGAAAGTAAAGTACCAAACAAAGAGAAAAAAGATGACTATAAAATGGGCATTTAAAAAAATAACCTGCAGTTAAGTAACTGCAGGTTGCCTCATTGCAAGAACCACTCCTTGCAAGGCGATGGGAGAGGAGAAATAAAAGCGATACGCCTATGGGGAAGTAGGCGCATAGCTCTAGCAGCGCATGCTGCTTTTTTTAGTATAGACAGGCTTTTAGTGAAACATACATAGAATAACGAACACAGGTGATAACGATGAGAGTAATTAGTGGAGATAGAAGAGGGATGCAACTGAAGGCCGTTCCAGGTCAATCGACAAGACCTACAACGGATAAAGTAAAAGAATCTATTTTTAATATGATTGGTCCTTACTTTGATGGCGGAATGATGCTGGATTTATACGGTGGGAGCGGATCTATCGGTATCGAAGCGATTTCTCGTGGCATGAGTCATGCTATTTTAGTCGATAAAGATAAAAAAGCAATTGATACAATAAACGCAAATGTAAAACAAGCTCGCTATGAAGACGAGATTGATGTATATCGCAATGATTCGGAGAGAGCGCTTAAAGCGATTGTAAAAAAAGAACATCAATTTGCGCTTATTTTTTTAGATCCTCCTTATAAAAATCATCGTTTAGATAAGGAACTACTTTTTATAGCAGAAAATAAGTTACTAGAAAAAAATGGTATCATCGTCGTCGAACACGCTTTTGATGAACCGTTACAAGAACAGTACGAGGAATTAATGTGTATTCGTGAAGAACGTTATGGAGATACAATGATCAGCTTATTTGAGTGGAAGGAGCAGTCTGAATGAAAACAGCTTTAGTACCAGGTAGCTTTGATCCAATTACGGCCGGGCATGTAGATATTATTAAGCGAGCAGCGACGTTATTTGATCATGTCGTTGTAGCCGTGTTAACGAATAGTAAAAAGCAGCCCCTATTTTCGACAGTAGAACGGAAGGAATTAATCCGTACAAGTTTAGAAGGGGTCGAGAATGTTAGCGTTGAAGCCTTCGATGGGTTACTCATGGACATTGCTAAGCAAAAGGATGCTGTTGCCATAGTAAAAGGCCTTCGCTCGGTGACGGATTTTGAATATGAAGCGGCTATGTCTTCGATGAATCAAGCGATCGATCCATCCATTCAAACTGTGTTTTTACAAACAGACCCAGCACTATCCTTTGTTAGTTCATCTATTGTAAAAGAAGTAGCTAAATATGAGGCACTCCCAGAGAATTTAGTGCCTCCTCACGTAGCTGATGCGCTGCGTGCTAAATTTGCGGATAAGTAATATGCCGTAAATAAGTAAGGTTAATGCCGTGACCCAAGGAAGGCCGTACGTAGAGATGCTTAATTCAGGTTGATTAAAAACTGGAGTATCCGATAATGATAAAAATGGTAAAGCGATAGTCATGAGCCCAGCAGAGATGGTCCCGTGGAGAAGTCTGCTTAGTAAAAACATACGATACCTGACGGGTGTGTGTGCCAAAATGCTCGCTACTTGTGCGTGCACACTCAGCCCGTTAAAGCCGAGTAAAAAGGAGATGAGTATGAGTTTTATCTGGATGGAAGCAGAGGATGACCCAATTAACTCCGCACCAATTGTCAGCTCAAATATACCTGCTACGAGGCCATGCGTTAATGCCTCATCTAAGAATGGTAGAGCGATCAAGAGTACATCTGCGATGGGCAAAGACGCTTGTATGACAGAAAAGACGATCATTAGTCCACCAATGAGTAAAAGAGTTTCCGTCGCTTGCTTAATGGAATCCGATAATAGCTTACCAATTGGTGCTTCTGATCGAACCGGAGTTAGAGAAGGCATCGAGCGAGCGTTGTTTTTATAATACATTCGGAGTAATAGCCCGACGAATACATTTCCGATGTAGTGACACGCAGCTAAAAAAATTCCAGTGCGCGGCTCATGTAAAAACCCTACCGCAATGGCGCCCGTTATAAAGATGGGATTCGATGCATTTGTAAAGCAAACAAGATGCTCGGCAGTTTGCTTCGTAATGGCTCGCTTTGAATAAAGTTGTTCGGTTAATTTAGCTCCCATCGGAAATCCGGCTACTGTCCCCATTACAAGAACAAAACCGGCTTCTCCAGGAAGGCGAAACAAAGGTCTCATAAAAGGGGCAAAAAGCTTACTTACATAGGAGACAACTCCTCCTTTTATAAGCAAATCAGTGAGCACAAAAAAAGGTAAAAGTGAGGGGAATACGATATTCCACCACGTTGTCATACCGCGAGTAGCGGCGGTAAGTGCGGTATCCGGAGAGAGGATCATCATGATCATGGTCAAAGCTGTGAAGCAGCTAATAAGCTTTAGTGCAGTCATGGATTTTCTCCCCTTTAGAAATATTTCGCTACTAAAAAGCATATGACTGTATGGACAAGTTAGAACGAGGGCGACTTATTAGCAAAAGTAGTCTGATTACGGTAATCTTATAAGTAATAGATCACACCAAGATTGGAGTTGTCCTGTGATGAACGGTAAAAGCAGCTATATTAAATGGGGGATTGTCCTGCTAGTAGTGATAGCAGTGAATTTTATACGTCTTCCATATTATTTTACAGTACCTGGAGAAGCACTAGAGCTCTCTGAGGTTATTGAAGTAGAAGGGGCAGAATTCGAAGAGAATGGCTCCCTCATGCTGACGACAATTCGCATGGGCCAGGCAAATACGGTAAATTACTTATGGTCACTCATTAGTGATCGTCGGGATATTGTTCCTGAGGATCAAGTGAGACCTCCAGGTGAAACGGATGATATGTATAACCACCGTCAAATGATGCTCATGTCAAGCTCACAGGAGCAAGCAGTTATAGTCGCTTACCAAGCTGCGGGTGCAGAAGCGTATTTTGAAGAATACGGGGCACTCATTACGTCCGTCATCCCTGGTATGGGAGCGGAAGGGATTTTAGAAGCTGGCGACCGAGTTATCGGAATTGATGGTGAGGTTATAAGCGATGTAGATGAGCTGTTTGCAGCGCTTGAAGGTAGATCAATTGGTGATGTCGTTGAAGTAACGTTTGAACGCAACGAGGATGAAGTGACTGAAAACATTGAAGTATTAGCGTTCCCTGAGGATATGGGAGCGGAAGAGGGACGTGGCGGTGTAGGTATCGCGAATCCGATTACTGATCGCGAGCTCGTACGTAATCCAGACGTAGATATTGATACGAACCGGATCGGTGGTCCATCTGCTGGCCTCATGTTTTCATTAGAAATTTATAATCAGCTTACTGAGGAAGACATCACACAAGGCTTAAACATCGCTGGTACTGGCACAATTAATGAAGATGGCGACGTTGGTCCAATTGGTGGCGTGAAGCAAAAAGTATATGCATCACATGAAGCGAACGCAGACGCCTTCCTCGTGCCAGCTGAACCGCCTGCAAACGGTGGGAACTCTAACTATGAGGATGCTGTTGAGGTAGCGGATTCCATAGGAACAGATATGGATATCGTTCCAATTTACCACTTCGATGACGCCATTGATTATTTAGAGTCCATTTCTTAATGGAAGTGTGGAAGGAATGCCGAGCAGCGCTCGGCATTCTTTTTTTAAAGTTAGGGAGCTTATTCAAAGTTGCGCTTGAAGAGTTAACCAATGACGTATACTTAGGGTGAAGTGACGCACTCTCATTCTTGTTACATGCAAACGATATTTGAAGTGATGCAAACAAGCTTCTAACTGATGCAAAGCGATTTACTGAACGCAACAAGCACCCGCCTACCGCGAACAAATTTACATCCATATAATCGAACCTAATATGCTCAGGCAGTTTTACCTAATCTCGTATAATAATGCGTCGTTTGTATTCTGGGGTTGGACTAGACAGAACGGATTGATGAACGGTTGCCGCTAATTCATCTAAAACTAAAGCGGGATGATTATCTGACGCACCGCCGGTTGCCTTTGTTAACAAAGGTACCGTAAGCTTCTTTTTACGTTGATGTAAAAAGGTGCGACCTGTTTGTGACATTCCTAAAATACGTAAATAGGGTGGAGAGTCAGGCGCCAATAATTCATCCATGTCTCGTTTTTTGACATTGAGTAGAATATGAGAGAGCATGCGTTGAAGTCTTGTTCGCGTATAACGTTTGGTTTTTAGTTGCTCGATAAATGATTCAAACGTGAGAGCACTTGAAGCGGCCTTCTTTAATCGGTATTCAAGCCCTTCGACGCATTCATAGATGTCTCGGAGCTCCTCAACAGAGCTAGTTAAAATGCGATATCTTAAAAGAGAATAGTAATTCTCCCAAGTATGAAATGTTCCTTCTGACTGCAAGTAGTGTTGAAGCTCTTCGTAACTCGATTGTGGCATATAGTGCTGAATGGAGGCTAATTCACCACTTATGATGGACTTACGTATCGATGTTGCACTAGCGATGCTTTCCTGTGCTGGCAATTCCTCATCATGATAATCGGCAACGGATCGCGCGATTGTATGTAGCTCGATGGGGTGCTTTTTATCTAATGCAGCTTTTACATAATGATAGCCTAAGATATTGTTCGGCTTGTCGAGCGGCAAGACATTCGTTTCATCAGGCAAAGATTTGTAAGCACGTGCCATAGCCTCAGGATAGCTTACGCCAAGTGAGATCTCCTTTTTAAGCGTGTGCTGGATCGTTAATTCGTGCTTCTTCATCCACTCGTAAGTATGAGTAAAAGAGTGGATATCTCCGGATTCGCTACCAAAGCAGAGTGCATCCACTTGGAGGGCACTTAACAAATCCACTGCGCCTTGCGCAAAAAATTCAGCTTTTTGGACAGCATACATGTATGGGAGCTCAATAACGACATCCGCTCCGGCTTTTAATGCCATGTTGGTGCGACTCCATTTATGTACAAAAGCGGGTTCCCCGCGTTGCAAAAAATTTCCGCTCATCACAGCCACAACAACTTCCGCTTGTGCAATTCGTTTTGACTGCTTAAGATGATAGAGATGACCGTTGTGGAACGGGTTATATTCAACAATAACTCCTACGGATTTCATTTTCCTACCTCCTTTGTTATCCTATTAGTATACGCTTGTTTTTTGACAGAAAAAACAGTGTTTATAAGGTCAAAAAAGAAGGTAAATGTTTCGCAAGGAATGTAAAGAGATTATCTTGACAAACCTTTTTTAGAAAGATATAATTACATTTGTTGTCTTGAGGTGAATATATAATGAAATGGTCGGTACAACAGTTGCAAGCCCTTAAACATAAGGGTCTGCATGTAGACGAATCGGTCGATGTATCAACGTTGAAAGAAATAGACCGTGAAATTCGTGAGGTGACTCCCGTACATGTTGTAGGAGATGCTTCATTTGCGAAGGATATCATAACGTTTACGTTACAGATTTCTGGGTCGATGACATTGCCTTGCGCGCGTACTCTAAATGATGTGGAGTATCCTTTTTCCATCCAGGCAATGGAAACCTTCCAATTGTCAGAATGGGCCACCTTCGATGAGGATGAAGAAGTTCACGAATTGGTTGATAACACGGTTGATCTAATGCCTTATGTGCGAGAGCAGATTTTACTTGATAAACCTTTGCGTGTCTATAGCGATAAAACAGAAGGACCTGCCCCAGAGGAAGGCCCCGGTTGGACGCTTACGACAGAGGAAGCGCAAAAAGAAAAAGTAGATCCGCGATTGCAAAAGTTGCAAGAGTTCTTTAAGAATAACGAATGATCTCGAAGGAGGTGGGACTGATGGCAGTACCTTTTAGAAAAACGAGTAAGACTAAGAAAAGAATGCGTCGTACGCACATTAAGTTGCGTGTACCTGGAATGGTAGAATGTCCTGAATGTGGTGAGATGAAGCTTTCTCACCGTGTCTGCAAATCTTGCGGAACGTACAAGGGACGCGACGTTGCTAAATAAGTCGTGTTAAAACAGGAGGGTCTAACCCTCCTGTTTTTTGTGTTTATACATGCTTTTTGATCGTACATAGAACTATGCCATGTGAAAAGATCGCGCAAGTTTGCGGGTGGACTGCGCAAGTTGAAGCGCTGATCGCGCGAAAAGTAGGTAGAACCGCGCGAGTTGAGGCTCGAACTGCGTAATGAGAAAAAAATCGCGTAAGTTTGCGGGTGGACTGCGCAAGTTGAAGCGCTGATCGCGCGAAAAGTAGGTAGAACCGCGCGAGTTGAGTATCGAACTGCGTAACGAGAAAAAAATCGCGCAAGTTGGCGGGTGAACTGCGCAAGTTGAAGCGCCGATAGCGCGAAAAGTAGGTAGAACCGCGCGAGTTGAGGCTCGAACTGCGTAACGAGAAAAAAATCGCGCAAACCCACACACCACCGCCGCCTTTTTGCCTCATCCAAAACTAATCCATAATCCGCGGTGTCCGCTAACTCATGCGATACATATACATCCCCGCGCAGCAACATCATTCATCCAGCTCACTCATTTAAACTAACGAAAGGACGAAACCCTGATGAAAACGATCACTTACTCCATAAAAGATCAACTAGCTACCGTGACTCTCAATCGACCCGACGTGCGTAATGCCGTTAACTTTGACATGATAAAGGATTTCCAACACGTGCTCACTCTCATCAAACAAGACAAGCCTACGCATGTGCTACTAACGGGGGCGAATAATGCTTTTTGCAGTGGTGGAGACTTACGTGATTTTCATTCCTTAAAATCAGAAGAAGAGGCTAAGACAATGCTCGAGCCGATGGGGAAGGTGTTAAGAGAGTGGGTGCAATTGCCAGCTCTTACGGTCGCGTATATAAATGGTCCTTGTGTTGGAGGAGGGGCGGAGCTTGCGATCGCCTGTGACGTCCGCTATGGATCAGAGGAGGCGCGAGTTGGCTTCGTTCAAGCGAGCTTAGCCATCACAACAGGATGGGGAGGGGCTTCGCTTTTAAAAGAGCGAGTCGGCTATGCCACGGCCATAAATTTACTCTCACAAGCGACGATACATGATGCATCATCCTTAGAGAAGCTTGGCTTTTTAACAATTTTATCGAAACAAACGGTACTCGACCAACTAAACTCGTATCGAGGTAAACGGGAGTCGATTGCAAGCTATAAAGAGCAACTGCGCACGCCATACTTGTTAGAAAATATGGAGCAGGAGGTCGTAGCCTGTGCCAAGCTTTGGGAACTGGATGCGCACCATCAGGCAGTAGAGGCATTTTTAAACAAATAAAAAACCAGGCCGTTAAGCCTAGTCTTACATACACTTATTTTTGCTCTGTTACGCCTTGAGGGAACCACACAAATGGATTCTCGCCGCGATCGCGCACCGTGTCATACGTAACCGCCTCAAAGCCTTGCTTCGCCCAAAAATCGTCTGAACGTTGGCGAGCATTTGTTTTTACTGGCAATCCTAAGCTTTTCGCAAACTCAACGAGCGCGTGACCGATCCCTTTTCCTTGGAAACCAGGTAGAACCTCTAGCTTCCAAAGCTCATAATAGTCCTGTGGGGGATCGAAGTACTTATCGTACTTCCCTTCTACACGGTAAAGGCTCATTCGACCGACTAATTTGTTACCGAAATAAACACCATAAAAGGGAGATTCTCCATCGTTCTCCACGATATTATGTTCAAGATCTTCCTTCATCGAAAGTTCTTGTACACCATATTCACGAAAATTTTCGAATTCTTCTAATGTTTTAAAGTTAATATTAAGACGTACCACTTCATGTTTGTCCATTGTATACGACCTCCAGCCTGTAAATAAGAAAAAATGTAAGCGTTACCTCCTTAAGTATAATCTAAAAAAAGTACTTCGTGAAGAGATTCCTAGTATTGTGCTAGAATTAAATTTATTAGGAGGGAGACAACATGACAATAGCAGTGATTGGATCTGGTGCAATAGGGCTTTTACTAGCCTCCTACTTGGCAGAGGACCACCTTGTACAATTATATACACGAAGAAGAGAGTCAGCTAACGCACTTCGTGACGGTGTGATTCGATACGATGCAGCGCAAACTGCAAAAGCGATAAAGCAAGTAGATGGATACGTGTTATCTAAAGTCGATAGAATTGAGGCATCGCTCTGTATTGTCACAACGAAGGCGTATTCCATTCCATCCGTCATCGATGAACTATCATCTAAACTTCCAAAAGACACTCCTGTACTATTTGTTCAAAATGGGATGGCGCATGTAGAGATAGCAGAAGAAAGCTTTGCGAATTCAATCCTTGCGACAACAACACACGGTGCAAGAAAAATTTCTGAGAATGAAGTCATTCATACAGGAATTGGGGAGCTGACTGTAGAATATCCTTTACAGCTAACAGTACCAGATGACTTACATATAAGTGTAGACCCTGAGATTAAAAAAGCGCTTGAAAAAAAGTTGCTCGTTAATGCCGTGGTGAATCCATTAACAACCCTTTATGAGGTGAAAAATGGAGATCTACGCTTGTTTCATCATGAAGAGGTAAAAGAGATTGCGGATGAATTGTCGGCATTTTTGAGTATACAAGACGGGACGAGTTTTGTTGATTTAGTGTTAAACAAAACAGCAGCGAATCATTCTTCGATGTTAGTTGATTATGCAGCTAGTAGAAAAACGGAGTTTGACGCAATCTTAGGCTACTTAAAAAAACGAGCCGATAGAGAAGGCGTCCAACTACCTGCATTTATGCACATGTTTGACAGAGTGAAACGTAAATTGGGGGAGTAAATAGTGGGGGATATTGCAATTTCACTTATTGGATTAATTATCACAGTGCCACTAATAAGTATGCTACTTGTATACGTGGTTTTACGCAAAGTGACAAAGCGTAAACATAAATCGTTAAAGCTTGCGGTAGACAGCCATGTCCCTATTTTTGCTGTGTCTATTTATTTTTTAGTTAGGCAGCTATTTCATTTTTCGGCGGTGGGCGTATTATTAATTGCGCTTCTTACGTCTGCTCTCGTATTTATGATTATTCACTGGCGACTGACGGAAGAGATCGACATGCGCAGAATTCTTAGAGGTGCTTGGCGATTCCAATTCCTCCTCTACTTATCTGCCTATATTGGTCTCATTGTCACAGGGCTTATTTTAACGTACTAAGCATCTTGCGTTGGTCGTTCTACAGGTATCTGTTATAATAAACCAGACTTATGTACAGAAAGGTTGACCATCATGCAGGTACTAACAAACACGACTTACGAAAAACCATCATTTTTACATAGCTATATCAAGCACGATGCACAGGTTCATCGATATTTTGACTACTCCCTAGACGATACGCGCGCAAGGTATGATGAGATAACTAAGTATACGTATCAACGAACGGAATTAACGAGCGCATTACGCGCTTTCCAGGAAAACTATCATCCAGATCCATCAGCATACGCTCAGATTGAACGACTTAAGGATCCAACCTCTGTCGTTGTCGTTGGCGGACAGCAAGCGGGATTTTTAACAGGACCACTATATACAGTCAATAAAATCATTTCGATCCTGCATGAAGCAAAACGAGTGGAGCGAGCGTTATCGAAACCTGTCATTCCTCTGTTTTGGATTGCTGGAGAGGATCATGATGTGGATGAGGTCAATCACACCTATGTGCACGATAAAGAGGCAGTGAAGCGTATCCGACTACCGGAACGTAACGACGTAAAAACACCGGCTAGTGAACGTTATATTGATCCTAAAGCAGCCAAAGAGCAGGTGCTTACCTTGTTTAAGCATTTGCCAGAGACTATGTACACAGAGAGTCTCTTAGAGGAACTTTTAAACGACCTGACGAAAGAAGTGACATATACCACTTGGTGTGCGATGATTTTACATCGTCTATTCGAAGGGACTGGGCTTGTGCTCATGGACGCCGCTGACCCATCCATTCGAGAGATTGAACGACCGATCTTTGCTGATATGGTAAGTCAGAACGAACGTATTCGCGCCAATTTTTTAGAAACAGCGAGAACGTTCCAACAGGAAGGCTATGGAGAGCCAATTACGATTGAGGAAGAGAATGCTCATCTTTTTTATCATGATGGTGATCAGCGCTTTTTACTATCTGCTACAGAGACTGGTTTTGTTGAAAAGAACGGGTCACGGACTTGGACAAAAGAAGAACTCTCGGATGCGGTTCAAGCGGGTAACATACAGCTTAGTAATAACGTTGTGACAAGGCCAGTCATGCAGGATATGCTGTTACCGGTGCACACGTTTATAGCGGGTCCTGGCGAGTTAAAATATTGGAGTGTGTTAAAGGATATCTTCCACTTGTTCGGTCACCATATGCCTATAATCAGGCCGCGCCTGCAGGTAACTCTTCTGTCACGCTCAGTTTCAAAGTGGCTTGACCATTATGAACTTGATCTCGTCCGTGTTTCGCAGCAAGGGACAGAAGAGCTTCGAAATCAAGTGATTAATGAAAGTAAAGTGGTGGACCATGAAGCATTATTTGAACACGTGTCTCACGTAGTAAACAACGAATTAAACGATATGCTCCAAAAACTTGCGCATATTGAGCAAATAGAAGGCATTCATGAAACAGCAAAATCAAAGCTTATGAAAACGCTTGGCCATTATGAAGCGCGAGTGACAAAGAAAGTGGAACAAAAGCAGGCTGTAAAGCTCTCGAGATTATTAATGATTGAAGCAGAGATGAAGCCAGAGGAATCTCTACAAGAACGACAGCTCAATGTCTACAGCTTCTTAAATGCACATGGAGGCGACCTAGTTAAGAGAATTTCACACATTGTGGAAGAGTTAGATGTTGATGCTGCTACACACATTTATTTAAAGCTATAAAACAGGTTTAAAGCCCGTCTCATAACGGTTTATGAGACGGGCTTTTTGTATGTCTATAAACGTTTATGAGGGTAGTTTTGCTGTTTTGATAAATTTTCAGAAAATTTTACGTAGAATTGAAAATTCGTAGTGGTACAAAGTGGGGGATTGTGGTAGATTAGTGGTATGAAGTGGGGGAGGAGTGGACAATCATGTTCATCGGTGAATTTAACCATCAGATGGACACGAAAGGACGAGTTATTTTACCATCTAAATTTCGCGAGCGACTTGGAGAATCCTTTGTCGTGACGCGTGGTATGGATACGTGTCTTTTTGTCTATCCTCAGGAAGAGTGGAATAAGCTCGAAGAAAAGCTACGCGCCCTCCCATTTACGAAAAAGGATGCACGCGCTTTTACAAGGTTTTTTTTCTCAGGAGCTACGGAATCAGAATTTGATAAACAAGGAAGAGTTACCATTCCCCAGCCACTTAGAAGCTATGCGGGCCTCGATAAGGATTGCACCATTATTGGCGTTTCGGGGCGAGTAGAGATTTGGTCTAAGTCGACGTGGGACGAGTACTTTAATACGTCGCAGGAATCATTCTCGGATATAGCTGAAGGGCTAATGGATATTGACTTTTAGTGAAGGAGGAGCAGTTGTTGTTTGAGCATGATACGGTTTTAAAAGAAGAGACAGTCGAAGGATTGAACGTAAAGAAAGACGGGATATACGTTGACTGTACACTTGGTGGTGGAGGACATAGCGAGCGCATCTTAAAAGAGCTTTCGGATGAAGGCAGACTTATTGCGTTTGATCAGGACACTACTGCATTACAAGCAGCGAAAGAAAGGTTAAACAACTCCGAAAAAGTGACGTTTATACATAGTAACTTTCGGTTTTTAAAGTCAAGACTGGCGGAGATTGGGATTACGCAAGTAGATGGGATTGTTTTTGATTTAGGAGTTTCTTCTCCGCAGTTTGACGAGGCATCACGTGGCTTTAGCTATCGATTTGATGCTCCGCTTGATATGCGAATGGATCAGACTCAAGGCGAAACAGCGTATGACATTATTAATCATGCGAGCTTTCAGGACATTCATCGCATTATTGCTAGATATGGAGAAGAGAAATTTGCCAAGCAGATTGCTCGTAAAATCGAACAGGCGAGAGAGAAGGCACCGATCGAGACAACATTTGAACTTGTAGAAATCATTAAGGATGCAATTCCAGCACCAGCTAGACGCAAGGGTGGTCATCCAGCAAAGAGAACCTTTCAAGCGTTCCGTATTGCAGTAAACGATGAGCTTAACGTATTTCGAGAAGCATTACTTGATGCCATTGATATCGTGAAGCCTTCAGGCAGAATTGCAGTTATTACGTTCCACTCATTAGAGGATCGCATCTGCAAGCAGGTGTTTAAGGATAAAAGTAGTACGCCAGAGTTGCCTCGTGGACTTCCAGTTATTCCAGATCATTTAAAACCTGAATTAACGTTAATAGCTAGAAAGCCAATTCTCGCATCAGAGGGTGAGCTTGAAGCGAATAATCGTGCTCATTCAGCGAAGCTTCGTGTCGCAGAAAAAAATGAATAAAGGAGGACAGAATCATGAGCCCAATGCTTGAGAGACAGTATCAGCCACAGCATGAACCGAAACGACACAAAAAGGTTCGCGAACGCGTATTTAAAGGAGGAATAACAAAAGGAGAAAAGCTCGTTTATGGCCTTTCTATACCTGCAATTGTTATTCTAGCGTTTATGATAATTTCAAACGCTGCATCTCTTTACGCATTAAATCACGACATGCAAGTAATTGAAGCAGATATTGCTGCTCAAGGTGCGAGTAATGAGGCACTTTCTTTACAAGTAAAGGAGCTTGCTGATCCGGAGCGTATTCTTTATATTGCAAAAGAAGAGCTTGGTATGGAGCTTCATGACGAAAGTGTTAAGCTTATTCACGACTCGAACTAAGCGTAAAACATAGTGCCGTTTTTAGAATCGTTTACATAAATAACGGAGTCGAGGACAACTTACGTCAGTTTAAGGAGTATCAGATTCGATTGTTTTAGTAAACAGACACCTCCGCTATGGTCTATCATAGCGGAGATTTTTTCATAAGCCTTCAAAATAGTTATTAAAATAAAGAGGTGGCAGTATGCTTATGCAACAAAAAAGCAAAACGTTAACAAGGCGGGCACTCATGCTTCTTGTCGTTGTCGTCATTATGATAGGCGCACTATTCTCTCGGTTCATTTACATACAAGCAGCCAAAGAGGTCCAGGGAAGGGATTTACAGGAGTTACTTGAGCAACGATGGTCTCAAACAGCTGTGCTAGATGGTCAGCGAGGCACGATCTATGATCGCAATGGGGAGACGATCGCGGAGGAAATTCCCTCTTATACCGTATTAGCTGTATTAGACGATCAGTATGAATCACACGTTGCCGATCCAGAAGGGACAGCACGCGCATTAGCGGAGGTACTAGACGAGGAGCAGGAGTTTTTATACAACCAGCTAACTCGTGATGCCGTCCAAGTAGAGCTAGGACCAAGAGCCAAAAATATTAGTTATGAGAAGCGTCAAGAGCTTGAAGAATTAGAGCTTGAAGGGATCCTATTTCGAGAGGACCCAAGAAGGTACTATCCTCGTCAAACGTTTGCCTCTCACGTAATTGGCTACACAGAGCGAGATATGTCTGTCGCTCGTATGGGCCTTGAGAGTAGCTTAAACGATTATTTAGCAGAAGAGAATGGATCGATTCAATATCAAAGGGACGGACGCAACAGACGTCTCTATGGCGCGGAGGAAACGATTGTGGAGCCTAAAAACGGGAGCAATGTGTTCTTAACACTAGATTCTCGAATTCAGCAGTCCATGGAGCAAACAATGGCGCAGGTGGACGAGGAATATAACCCTGAGCGAATGATGGCCATCGTTGCGAACGCCAAAACAGGTGAAATATTAGGAATGTCGAATCGACCAAGCTTTAACCCAAATCAGTATGAGTCGATTGAGAACTATACGAATTTTGCTGTTTCGTCACGTTTTGAGCCTGGTTCTACGCTCAAAATCTTTTCTCTAGCAGCAATGATTGAAGAAGGCGTGTACGATGGAAATGCGTACTATGAGTCTGGTTCGTATCGTGCATTTGGAGAAACGATGCGTGATCATAATAATGGTAGAGGTTGGGGAACGATTACGTATGAAGAAGGTGTACAGCGCTCCTCAAACGTAGCCTTTGCTAAACTGACGAATGAATATTTAGGTGGAGAGAAGATTTATGAGTATATGGAACGCTTCGGGTTTAGAGAGCCGACGGGAGTCGATTTACCGAATGAAGCGTCAGGCGTACTAGCGGAAAATGGTCCACTTGATGCATTAACAACATCTTTTGGGCAAGCCTCGGTAGTAACTCCAATCCAACAAATTAAGGCAGCGACAGCTATAGCAAACGATGGACAAATGATGAAGCCATACATTGTAAAAGAAATCATCGATCCAAATTCGGGAGAAGCAACGCTCGTCAATGAACCAGAGGTGGTTTCAGAGCCGATTTCTGCTGAGACCGCAACGGAGGTTCGCCGTATTATGGAGACGATCGTTTCTTCTGAGAACGGAACTGGTCAACCGTATGCGATCGATGGATTTGAAATCGCAGGTAAAACAGGGACCGCTCAGCTTGTCGGAGATGATGGCCTATACATGAGAGGGCACGGTAACAATATTTTCTCCTTTATCGGAATGGCACCAGCAGATGATCCTGAAGTAATTGTTTATGTGGCAGTTGATAGACCGGATTTAGAGGAGTATCAGCTAGGTAATGAGCCTGTATCTCTTATTTTCCGTCAAGTTATGGAGCAGTCGTTGCAATACTTAAACATTGCACCGTCAGACGAAGAGGATACCGCAACGCTTGAGACGGGGAAGGAAATTAGAGACTATGAGGGCGAACGAGTCGACCTTGTCACAGAGGAGCTCACGGCAGCTGGACTTGAACCAATTTTAATTGGGGACGGGACGATGGTCGAAGCTCAGTCTATAGAAGCCGGTGTGTATTTGGCTAAGGGAGATAAAGTGCTTCTTTTAACCAATGCTGAAGCCATTAGCATGCCAGATATAACAGGCTTTTCTGTTAGGCAGGTGTATCGTTTAGCAGAGATGCTTGATATTACGGCTGATGTAGAAGGTATGGGATTTGTTTACGGGCAACAGCCTGAGCCTGGAGCGGATTTGACTAACGCTACGAAAATACTTGTAGAGGCAAGTCCGGAAGAGCCAGAAGAGCCGGAAGAATCTGAGGATGGCGAAGCGGAATCTGAGGAAGAGGAATTCTTCATGGACTAGAAGAAGGAGGAGGACAAGGTTCTACCTTGTCCTTTTTTTGCATATCGTGAATCAGTCCTGATAGATAGGGAGTGAGGAAGGAATGCGACAAATACCTAGCAGAGTGAGAAATAATCGTTTACTCTTCGTTTTGCTCATCGGCTGTGTGATGATTTGTGCATTAGCTATTCGATTAGCGTATGTGCAGCTCGTACAATCAGCTGATATAACAGAGCTTGCGAGCGATCTTTGGGGTCGAGAAATCCCATTTGAAGGTCGACGAGGCGACATTTTAGATCGTGAGGGGAAGCTTTTGGCGACCTCAATTACAGCGCAAACGCTGTTTGCAATTCCTCGTCAAATTAGCGATAAAGAAAAAACAGCAGAGGTATTAGCGCCATTATTATCGATGAAAGAGGAAGAAGTTTACGCTCTCCTCACACAAAATGAGTCGATAGTTCGAATGAAGCAAGGCGCAAGGAAGATGAGTGCAGAACTAGCATCAGAAATTCGAAAGCTTCAGCTCGAAGGGATTTATTTAGCAGAAGACTATAAAAGGTACTATCCAGAAGGAGCTTTTTTATCGCATGTCCTTGGATTTGCAGGTATTGATAATCAAGGACTTGCGGGACTTGAGCTGTTTTATGATAGTTCACTAAAAGGAGAAAAGGGGAATCTCTCTTTTTATGCTGATGCGAAAGGCAGACGCATGGAACAGATGGGAGATGAATATAAAAGCCCGAAGCCTGGCAATAATTTAGTGCTCACAATAAACAAAGATATACAACAAATAGTTGAAAGAGAATTAGATCAAGCTGAAGCGGCATATAGTCCTGATGGGGCAATTGCGATAGCCATGAATCCTAAGACTGGTGAAATACTTGCCATGTCTTCAAGACCTCACTTTGATCCGATGCATTTCCAAGACGTTGCACCTGAAATTTTTAACCAAAATAAACCTGTATGGAGTCAGTATGAGCCAGGCTCTACTTTTAAGATCATCACACTCGCTGCAGCACTGGAGGAAGGTTTAGTTGATCTTGAACGAGATCGTTTTTATGATCCTGGGTATATCGAGGTAGCAGGATCACGTCTGCGCTGCTGGAAAAAGGGGGGACATGGATCTCAAACCTTTTTAGAAGTTGTTCAAAACTCCTGTAACCCAGGGTTTGTCGTATTAGGAGAAAGACTTGGTAAAGAAAAGTTATTTTCTTACATTCGTGAGTTTGGTTTTGGGTCAAAAACGGGCATAGATTTACAAGGAGAGGGAACCGGAATCTTGTTTGATGAGGATAAGGTGGGGCCTTTAGAGCTCGCGACAACGGCATTCGGTCAAGGCGTTGCTGTAACGCCGTTACAGCAGGTTGTTGCCGTCTCAGCTGCTGTTAACGGGGGAAATGTGATGGAACCATACTTGTTAAAAGAATGGCGAGACAGTAACGGTACCATTTTGATTGAACGAAAACCAACGTTAAAACGTAACGTCATCTCTGAAAAAACGTCTAGTGAAGTGCGAAATGCGTTAGAACATGTTGTTGCAAAAGGAACTGGTAAAGGCGCATTTGTAGATGGATATCGTGTAGGAGGTAAAACCGGTACAGCCCAGAAGGCAAAGGATGGTCGTTACTTAGAAAACAATCATATTGTGAGCTTTATTGGTGTTGCGCCAATGGACGATCCTGAAATAGTCGTATATGTGGCGATAGACAACCCGAAAAATACGGTGCAATTTGGTGGTGTCGTTGCAGCTCCAATAGTGGGGAACATAATCGAAGATAGTCTCATTACGCTAGATGTACCAAAAAGAAAAGATCAAATTGAAAAAGAGCGAACGTGGCTTGATCCTGAAGAGACGCTTGTTCCTGATTTAATTGGACGCACCAAAAAAGAATTAATGGAAGGGCACTATCAGATAAAGATCGAGCCGAGAGGTGATGGCAATGTTGTTATTTCGCAATCACCTGAGCCAGGATCAAAAATTCAGGCGACGGATACGATTCTTATATATATGGGTGACAAATAAACAAAGGCAAAGTAAAATGAAAACTGAGCAAACGGAAGGTTCCGGGGGAGAAGGATGATTAGACATGAAGCTAAGAGATTTAGAAGCGTTATTACCAGTATCAAAACGAGTTGGACAAAATCAAGAAGATATCGACATTCTTCACATAGAAATGGACTCCAGAACTGTCTCTCCAGGGACGTTATTTTTTTGCGTGCCTGGGTACACAGTGGATGGTCATGATTTTGCAACACAAGCTGTTGAAAATGGCGCGAGTGCTCTTGTAGTAGATCGTGAGTTAGATGTGAATGTACCGATGATTCTGGTACCTAACGTTAGACGAGCAATGGCGCAGTTGGCAACACATTTTTATGATAATCCTAGCAAACATTTAAGGATGATAGGTGTAACAGGTACAAACGGCAAAACATCCGTTACTCATTTTCTCGATCAGTTACTAACAGAGCTTGGTGCAAAGACAGGGTTAATTGGAACGATGTATGCTAAATACGTAGGTAAAGAAGTAGCAACAAGTAATACAACACCAGAATCGCTCGTTTTACAAAGAACGCTTCGCGATATGTGTAAAGAAGGTGTAGAAACGGTGGCAATGGAAGTGTCTTCTCACGCTCTTGAGCTTGGGAGGAGTCATGGTACTTCCTTTGAAGTAGCGGTATTTACTAATTTATCGCAAGATCATTTAGACTATCATGAAACGATGAATGATTACGCTCATGCTAAATCACTATTATTTAGCCAGCTTGGAAATACGTTTGATCGACACCGTCAACCCAAAGCTGTCATTAACAACGACGATGCGTATGCTGGCAAAATGATTGCAAGTACAGCTGCGCCTGTCTTGACATATGGGCTAGGTGAAGCTGATTTTCAAGCAATAGATGTGCGCTTAACTCCTTCTAAAACGAGCTTTACCCTACTTGCTAAAGGGCAAAAGTATAAAGTTGAAACGCATTTACCTGGAAAGTTTTCTATTTCAAATATTCTTGCGACTATAGTAGCATCCTATGCATTAGGCTATGAACTGGAGCAGATAGTGAAAATCGTCCCTAGCCTTCGCGGCGTTCCGGGTAGATTTGAACCAGTCATTACGGAGGCTCCTGTGCATACTATTGTTGACTATGCACATACGCCAGATAGCTTACAAAACGTTTTAGAGACAGCAAGAGACTTAACGTCAAAACGAGTTATTGCTGTCGTCGGATGTGGTGGTGATCGTGATAAAACAAAGCGTCCTTTAATGGCGAGAATTGCGGAGGATTTAGCTGATAAGGTCTATGTGACGTCTGACAACCCTCGTACGGAGGATCCTCAAGCTATTTTAGACGATATGATAGTTGGACTATCTAAAGATAATCATGAAGTAATTGAAGACCGTGAGCTAGCTATTAAAACTGCGATTGCTCATGCGGAGCCTGAGGATGTTATACTTATTGCTGGCAAAGGGCATGAGACCTATCAAGAAATCGGTAAAGTCAAATACCCGTTTGATGATCGAAAGGTGGCATATGACGCGCTAAAGGAGTGGAAATAGATGAGTCGTATCTCCGTTAAAGATCTAAACGACCTGTTTGGAGGGACAGTTTTTAAATTAGATCCATCTACTTCGTTTGCTGGTATAAAAGCCGCAAGCGGCGACGTGCAACAAGGAGACTTGTTTGTTCCGATTCGTCACGGGATGTATGATGGACACTATTTTATTGAAGAAGCAATTGAGAATGGCTGTATTGCCTCTTTATGGAGGCAAGGGGAGCCGAGGCCCGCTTCCATATCAGACAAATTTCCACTCATCGTTGTTGAGGATCCGGAGACCACGTTTCAGAAGCTTGCAAGTTATTATGCGAGTACGTTGCCATCGAAGGTTATTTTAGTAGTAGGAGATTACACTACTCAATTAGTTGCATCTATTTTACAAAACCGTTTAGATTGCTCTGTCTTACACATTGATTCGTTACACTATACGAATATATATGAAGCAGTAGTAAATGCACCTAACGACCAACATGAGTATTTAATTATGACTGTAGTAGAGAAAGAGGCCTGCATACTATCATCTTTAGTCAAACCAGAGGTGTCTATTGTCACGTCTACTTTACCTAGTGAGATCGTTGAAGCCATTATCCATGATTCAAATAAGACGTTTATTGCAAATGAGGAGAACGATTTAATAAATCATGATTGGTTGCATGCTTTCAACAAACAAGTAACCGCATCGATTAACACATTACAGTACCTGGGCGAAAATGAAATCGAACCAATTTCCTCGTCTGACTTACATATTCATGTGAGTAACGTATTCCATTCTCAAGTAATCATGGAGGATGTTGCCTTTGATGAAGAACGAATGCATTATTCCATTGGTTTACTTGCTCATTTAGGCACAGCTTCTTCTCGCATTCTTATGATCGATGAAGGATTTTTGAATAGCTCAGACCATAAGATTATTCACGAATTTTTTGCTAAGCACTTGCCTCGTGAGATCACAGAAATTTATGCGATAGGCGAAAAAGCGTTTTGGGTCGTAGATGCATTGAAACGAAACGCTTCGTCAGTGAAGGCAACGTATTATAAAACGCACATCGAAGCTATCAGAGATTTATACGATGTATTACAAAGTGGCGCTTTACTTTTATATAAAGGCGCAAATAAAGAAATGATCAATTCCATAATGAACGAATTGTCATAGAAGTAGGAAGGGGATTGTTCCATGCTGGAACACGGTTTATTATATACACTTTTATTAGCATTTTTACTTACGGTGCTCATGTCACCGATTGTTATTCCATTTTTAAGAAGGCTCAAATTTGGCCAGAGTATACGTGAGGAAGGGCCACAGTCGCATTTGAAAAAAACAGGTACTCCTACAATGGGTGGAGTAATGATCATCTTTTCGATCATCATTGCATCTTTGATCTTTACAAGTCAGTTTGACACCATCGGTTACGATGTTTTATTACTCATCCTCGTTACTGCAGGCTTTGGTCTTCTAGGATTCTTAGATGACTATTTGAAAGTAGCGCGTAAAAAGAACTTAGGATTAACTTCAAAACAGAAATTTTTAGGTCAAGTTGTTATTTCGGCTATCGTATATGTGGTGTTACTTCAAGTTGGTTTATCTACGGAGATTGCGGTACCAGGTACCGATATGTCTCTTGATATTGGTTTATTATACTTCCCGTTGATTATTGTCATGCTCGTTGGTGCGAGTAACGCCGTTAACTTAACGGATGGATTAGACGGTCTAGTTGCGGGAACATCGGCAGTGGCTTTCGGTGCATTTGCTATTATTGCTTACTCGTTAGAGCTTTGGAGCGTGTCTATCTTTTCGATAGCGGTAGTAGGGGCTGTTCTCGGATTTCTTGTTTTTAACGCGCATCCAGCCAAGGTTTTTATGGGAGACACAGGCTCCCTAGCACTTGGTGGTGCTATAGCGATGATCGCTATTTTAACTAAAACGGAGCTTCTATTGGTCATCATTGGCGGTGTGTTTGTTATTGAAACGCTCTCCGTAATCCTACAAGTAGCATCGTTTAAACTGCGCAAAAAGCGCATATTTAAGATGAGTCCATTACATCATCACTATGAACTCTCCGGATGGAGTGAGTGGCGTGTCGTCGTCACTTTCTGGACAGTCGGTATTATTTTTGCCGTCATAGGCGTTTACGTGGAGGTGTGGGTATAATGACACATTCTCGCTGGCAAGGAAAACATGTGCTTGTATTAGGATTAGCAAAGAGTGGTACTGCAGCTGCCCGTATATTAAAACAGTTAGGCGCTAAGGTCATTGTTAATGATCAGCTAGCATTTGATCAAAATGATGCTGCCAAAGAGCTACAACAAGAAGGGTTTGACGTTGTTTGTGGAGAGCATCCTGAATCACTTGTTCACGAAGGACTTTACGCAGTCGTAAAAAACCCAGGAATTCGCTACGATCATTCACTTATTAAAAAAGCATTAAAGCTTCAAATTCCTGTATTAACCGAGGTACAAATCGCTTATGATATCGCGCCATGTGACATGATTGGAATTACTGGCTCAAACGGTAAAACCACAACCACAACATATATTCATGATATGTTAGTTGGTGGAGCCAAAACACCTCACATAGCGGGTAATATCGGTGTTGTAGCAGCTGAAGTGGCAAATCAAGCGTCCGAGTCCGATATCATGGTCGTAGAACTGTCTAGCTTTCAGCTAATGGGCACAGATACATTTGCCCCAAAGATTGCTATCCTTCTTAACTTAATTGATGCTCACCTCGATTATCACGGAACGAGAGACGAGTATATAGAAGCAAAAAAGCAAATTTTTATGAACCAAACAAAGAGCGATTATTTAATCTATAACGCGGACGATGAGATCGTGTGTGAGATGATTAAAGATGCTAAAGCAACACTCGTTCCGTTTTCAACAAAGAAAAAAGTGGACGGAGCATACGTGGAGGATGGATATTTACAATTTAAAGGAGAAAAGATTGTAACGGTCGACTCTTTCTCCTTACCAGGCGAGCACAATGTGTCAAATGCTCTCTCTGCGCTCGCAGCAGCTTTCTTAGCTGGAGGGAATATAAAAACAATTCAAAACGTTCTCCAAACGTTCAGCGGTGTCGAGCACCGTCTCCAGTATGTCACGACTAAAAAGGACCGTAAGTTTTATAATAACTCTAAAGCGACGAACGTTGCGGCTACTGTAACGGCTCTCCAAGCGTTTGAGCAACCCATTGTACTTATAGCTGGTGGACTTGATCGCGGATTATCGTTTGATGAGCTCGAAAAAGAGCTTACGAATGTTCACACACTAGTATCGTACGGAGAGACAAGTGAGCTATTAGCAGAGGCTGCTACAAGAGCTGGTGCAAAAGCAATTGTCACTGAGACCCTTTCTGAAGCAGTTCCGCATGCTTTTAGAGAATCAAACAAGGGCGATGTTGTTTTATTGTCTCCTGCATGCGCATCGTGGGATCAATTTAAGACGTTTGAAGAGCGAGGCAAAGCGTTCTTAGACGCTGTTTATCACTTAGACGATTAACTATCATAGGAACACGTTTGCATTCATAGATTAGTACGAGCAGAGGCTTGTACGCTTATGGAAGCAGAGGTGTTCCTTTTGAGTTATAAAAGAGATTGGTGGCTACTAAGCGCAATAACGGTACTGATTATTTTTGGTCTTTTAATGGTTTATAGTGCAAGCTCCGTGTGGGGAGAGTTTCGCTTTTCAGATCCCTTGTTTTTTGCTAAAAGGCAATCCCTATTTGTATGTATTGGCATTTTATTGATGATCGTACTTTCTAAAGTTCATTATTCCATCTTTGCCACATACAGTTATCTTCTTGTAGCAGGGTGCTTTTTATTTTTAATCCTTGTTTTAATTCCAGGAGTAGGGCTAGTGCGTGGAGGCGCTCAGAGCTGGCTAGGGGTTGGGATCTTCTCTATTCAACCATCTGAGTTTATGAAGCTTGGGCTTATTCTCTTTCTCTCTAAACGATTATCAATGGGGGACATTGATATAGCTTCGTGGAAAGGATTATTTCATATGCTTTTATGGATCCTCGCTGCATTTGGATTAATTATGCTACAGCCTGATTTAGGGACGGGAACGGTTTTAGTAGGCACGTGTATTGCCATACTATTTGTAGGCGGAGCATCTTTAAAGCATTTCTTTGTCTTATTTCTTGGAGCCGTGGCAGGCTTCGTTGCCTTAATTGCTTCTGCCCCTTATCGTTTGAAGCGTATTACTGCCTTTTTAGATCCATGGGAGGATCCTTTAGGAGCAGGATTCCAAAGTATCCAGTCTCTTTATGCAGTTGGACCAGGGGGGTTACTAGGTACAGGATTTGGGGGGAGTAGACAAAAACATTTTTATTTACCAGAGCCACAGACAGACTTTATTTTTGCTATTACCGCCGAAGAACTAGGGTTTATTGGAGCGTGCCTTATCCTTCTTGCCTTTTTTGTACTCTTTTGGCGAGGAATTCGGATCGCTATTCTCGCTCCGGATCGCTTTAGCTCGTATGTCGCAACAGGGATTACTTCTATGATCATGATTCAAGTTTTTATCAATATTTCTGTAGTCATTGGGTTAATGCCCGTCACTGGAATAACGCTACCGTTTTTTAGCTATGGTGGGTCCTCTTACACGCTTTTATTAGTGGGGCTTGGTATTTTAATGAATATATCTCGTCAGATCAAACGCTAATTACTCATTTGATGCTAAAAACAATGGTATAGTGTGAAAAACGAAGAATCACCTTAATTTTTATGCAAAAATGCTGTAGAATAGCTGTATAACGTCATTTAGGGGGAAAATAATGAAAGTATTAGTATCAGGAGGAGGTACGGGTGGGCATATTTACCCGGCACTTGCGCTTATTAGACATATAGCTTCAGTAAATCCAGAAGCTGAATTTTTATACATCGGTACAGAAAATGGACTTGAAGGCTCCATCGCACCAAAATCAAATATACCATTTAAAACTGTGACAATCTCAGGCTTCAAGAGAAAGATTTCCTTACATAATGTGAGAACTGTTTATCAGTTTTTAAAGGCCGTTACGGATTCAAAGAAATACATGAAAGAATTTCGTCCAGATGTCGTCATAGGTACAGGTGGCTACGTATGCGGACCTGTCGTCTATGCTGCTAGCAAACTAGGTATTCCCACTATTATTCACGAGCAAAATAGCGTCCCGGGACTTACGAATAAGTTCTTATCAAAATACGTGACGAAAGTGGCTATCTCTTTTGAAGAGGCAGCTTCGTATTTCCCTAAAGAAAAGACGATCTTTACAGGTAACCCAAGGGCGTCTGAGGTTGCGGCTAAAGCGAAGTCGGAGTCTAAAGAAGCAATTAAGCAGTTAGGTCTCGACCCAACTAAAAAGACATTATTAGTTGTTGGTGGAAGTCGGGGAGCTCGTCCACTCAACGAGGCCATGTTAGCATCACTTGAAGAGTTTGGATCTAAGTCCTACCAGTGTATTTATGTCACTGGAGACGTTCATTATGATTCGGTCAAGCAAAAGATGGGAGAGGCAACTCCGAACATCTTAGCGGTGCCATACATCCATGATATGCCAGCGCTATTACTGGAAATTGACGCTGTTGTGGCGAGAGCAGGAGCTACGACGTTAGCAGAATTAACAGCGCTTGGAATTCCATCTATTTTAATTCCTAGCCCATATGTGACAAATAATCATCAAGAAAAAAATGCGCGAGCTTTAGAGAAGGTAGGCGCTGCCAAAGTTATCTTAGAGAAGGATGTCACACCTAGTGTGCTCCTCAAAGCTTGCGATGATCTACTTGAGAATAACGAAGCATGGTCTCTTATGAGCAGAAGTGCATATGAAGCTGGAATGCCAGAAGCATCAGCTAAACTAGTTGGTGTCATGGAATCAATTATAAAAGTTAGTAAGTAAAAGGCGGGGAAGGCCAGTGGCAAAGCGTAAAGTGGTCGATATAGAGAATCGAATTCCGCAACTAAAAGAGCAGAGACGAAGGCGAACGAATAGGCGTCTAATTTCTTATATCATCGTTTTTTTCTTATTGATTGCCTGTATTGTTTATTTGCAAAGTCCTCTAAGCAACGTGCAATCTGTTTCGGTTGATGGGAATACTGAAGCGACATCAGAATCGGTGATTGAAGCATCTGGATTATTAAATGATGTAAATATGTGGAATCTTGATCAAGAAGCGAGAGAGGGTCGTATCGAAGCAAACCCTGCTATTTCCTCTGCGACTATTTCAAGAACCGGACTTACTAGCACGTCTATTACAATTGAGGAGCATGCAATTGTTGCATTTATGTACGAGAATGATGAATATATTCCATTACTTGACACTGGAGAAAGACTTGATCGGATCGAGTCGACACCAGCTGAAGCACCAATCATGCGAGATTTCAGCAGTGATTCTCTTCAGCGAGAGCTTGTTACCGAGCTATCGAAATTATCTACACAGGTAAGTGAGCGTATTTCAGACATTCGTCATACGCCAGTGGAAAACGATTCTGGGCGAATTACATTATTTATGACAGATGGTTTTACAGTTAGTTCAACGGTACGAAACTTTGCTTCACGAATGGCTACGTATCCAGCAGTTGTTTCTCAATTAGATGCATCTGTTGAAGGAGTCGTTCATATGAGAATGAATCCTTATTTTGAGCCAGCGAACGCCTTGGAAGAAGGAGAATTGGAGGAAGGAGAAGAGGTAGGTGAATCGTAGTACAACCTATATCATGTTAACATTTGTTTTACTCGTAACTGGATTTTTGGTTGCGTGGAGTATGCAAACGACGAGTAACCGAGCGAGTGAGTCACAAGTGGACTCGTGGGAGCTAGATGACGAACTTCGTCTAGAGCTGTTGAACGAGCAGGAAGCAACGCTTAGTTTGGAAGAGGAGCTACAGTCTGTGCAACAAGAGCTCCAAGTTCTTGAAGATACTATTTCTCAAGAAGAGCGCACCTATTTTAATTATATTGAGGATATTGATAGACTGAGAATGGTAACCGGAGAAGTTCCTGTAAAAGGTATGGGCATTGAGGTCACACTTGATGACGCGGAGTACATACCTGGGTCAGACAATCCGAATGACTATATTGTACACGAGCAACATCTACAGGTTGTGATTGATGAGCTATTAGTAGCTGGAGCGGAAGCCATTGCGATCAATGGATATAGGATTAACCATCAGTCAGCGATTAACTGTATAGGTCCGGTCATTGATGTGGATGGGAATACGTCGTTTGCTCCATTCGTAATTACTGCAATTGGCGAGCAAGAAACATTAGAGGAGTCTTTGCAGTTAACTGGCGGAGTTACGGATCAGCTCGTTAATGAGAATGTTCAAGTACGAGTGGAAAAGCAATCGGAAGTATATCTTGAACGAATCGCTAGTGAAAGAGGTTGATGCACGTGAAAAAGGCAGTTTTTGTTTTTACGTGTGTAACATTTGTTATTGGGTTTATGATAGCTGTTCAATTTCAATCAGTAGGAGAGACAGCGTCAAACGGAGAACGAAACGCTGTCGAAATTAGACAGGCTTTATTAAGTCAGCAGGAAAGACAACAGCAGCTGCGAGAAGATATTCGTACGCAACGAGAGCTTTTAGCTCAATATGAAGATATGGAAAATATTGAAGGCACAATGACGGAGATCCTTACAGCACTTGAAGAAGAAGCGGGACTGACAGAGGTATCAGGTCCTGGAGTTGTGGTTACAGTGGATATTGCTCTGTCATTAGACTATGACGGCGGAGGTATTTCTACCGTTCCTGCCTATCTACTCAGAATGCTTTTAAATGATATTAATACAATAGGAGCTGCTCATATTTCTGTAGGAGCAGAACGACTTGTTTCAACAACAGCAATTCGTGAAGCAAATGGACGAACGTTAGTAAATGGAAAGTGGCTTCCCTACTTCCCATTAGAAATTCATGTCATTACAGATAATCCAGAAGCCCTGCACTTTGCCTTAATGTCTGCAGAGTCGCGCGAATTATTTTTGTTGGAAAACCTCACCTTCCACTCTGAGCCAGTTGAAGAACTGACGGTACCAGCGTTTGATAGCTCTCACCGAGTAAGGTACATGGAGACAGTGGAGGAGGAATTATAATGTGGATGCTACCCGTACTAGGATTATTGCTCGGGCTGATCCTCGGATTTTTTGCTGATATTACGCTCACGGATGTCTACGCAAGTTATTTATCAATTGCTGTATTAGCAGCACTAGATACCCTTGTTGGAGGGGTTCGAGCACAGCTTGAAAAAGTATTTGATGAACAAGTGTTTGTAACTGGATTTATTACAAATATATTGCTTGCGACTAGTTTAGCTTTTCTCGGTGTATATCTTGGTGTAGACTTATATTTAGCAGCAATTTTTGCATTTGGCGTTCGTCTCTTTCAAAATATTGCAATCATCAGAAGAATATTACTACAAAGATGGAAAAGCCGGTCGTCAAAATAAAATGTTTTTCGAACAAATAAAAAGGGAATTGATTGTTCGTATCGAATAGGTTCAATAATGAACGTTATTGAATGAGTTTGGTCGCAAAAGGAGGTGCCTATAATGAATCAAGAAAGTACATACGTGGCGTTAGATATTGGCACATCATCCGTTAAGATTATTATTGGAGAGATGACGAACGGCTCTCTTAACATAATTGGAGTCGGAGAAGCTGAATCTAAAGGGATGAAAAAAGGGGCAATCGTCGATATTGATGATACCATTCAGTCTATTCGTTCCGCAGTAGAAAAAGCAGAACGAATGATTGGAATGTCTATTAAAAACGTAATCGTTGGAATTACAGGGAATCATATCAAACTTCAACACTGTCACGGGGTTGTCGCTGTATCAAGTGATGATAGAGAAATCGGGGACGTTGATGTAACACGAGTTATTGAAGCTGCACAAGTCATGTCAATCCCACCTGAGAGAGAAATCATTGATGTTATTCCAAGGCAGTTCATCGTAGATGGGCTGGATGAAATTAATGATCCTAGAGGCATGATTGGTGTTCGTCTTGAAATGGAAGGGACGATCATAACGGGTTCTAAAACTATGTTACATAATGTACTAAGGTGTGTGGAGAAGGCTGGACTAACTATTGCAGACCTAGTCTTCCAACCTCTTGCTGCAGGCTCTATTGCACTGTCGAAGGATGAACGTGGTCTTGGCGTTGCTCTCATTGATTTAGGTGGCGGTCAAACGACTGTCTCTGTTTTTGAAGGTGGCGTTATGCATGGAGCTACTCAAATACCAATTGGTGGTGACCATGTCTCAAATGATATCTCTATTGGCTTTAGAACGTCGGCTGAAGAGGCTGATGTCATTAAGCTGGAGCATGGACATGCGCTTATTAGCGAAGCATCAGACGACGATGTTTTCCAAGTAACAGAGATTGGGAGTAATCAAAAGCAAGAGTTCTCACAGTGGCAGCTAGCAAATATTATGGAGCCTCGTTTAGAGGAAATCCTTACACTAGTTGCTCGCGAAGTGGATCGTTTAGGATTTGACAATTTACCTGGAGGGTTTGTCTTAATCGGTGGTAACGCTAAAACCCAAGGTGTGTTAGAATTAGCAAGAGATGTCTTGAATGCCAACGTTCGCATATCTGTACCAGATTATCTTGGTGTTAGAGAACCACATTTTACAAATGGGGTTGGCCTCATTACATTTGCACATCGAAATGCGAAGATTCAAGGAAAAGAATTGCGTAATGGAATAACAGATCATGCGCCAAGAGAAGAAGAGCCAAAGCGTGATCGAAAAGAAAAGGTACCCGCCCAGAGGCAAGAGAAGGAAGGGCCTGGATTAAAATCACGAGTATCAAAAATGTTTAAGTCATTTTTAGAGTAAGCTAATTAGATTGGGGGATCGGATATGTTGGATTTTGAAATGGATACAGAGCAACTAGCCACGATTAAAGTCATCGGTGTCGGTGGTGGCGGTAGTAACGCAGTAAATCGAATGATCGAGAATGGATTACAAGGTGTTGATTTTATTGCAGTCAATACAGATGCACAAGCATTAAAGCTTTCAAAAGCTTCTGAACGTTTACAGTTAGGTGGTAAACTAACGCGCGGTCTTGGAGCTGGAGCGAATCCTGAAATCGGGAAGAAAGCAGCAGAAGAAAGCCGTGAGCAGTTAGAAGAGCAACTTTCAGGTGCTGATATGGTCTTCATCACAGCTGGAATGGGTGGAGGTACCGGTACTGGTGCTGCACCAGTCATCGCTGAAATCGCGCGCGAATGTGGCGCGTTGACTGTTGGTGTTGTTACTCGCCCGTTCACATTTGAAGGTCGTAAGCGTATGAACCAGGCTACTGGTGGTATTCAAGCCCTTAAAGAAAAAGTAGACACGTTAATCGTCATTCCTAATGATCGATTACTTGAGATCGTTGATAAGAATACACCAATGCTTGAAGCGTTCCGTGAAGCGGATAACGTACTTCGTCAAGGTGTACAAGGTATCTCGGATCTTATCGCAGTGCCAGGGTTAATCAACCTTGACTTTGCTGATGTTAAGACGATCATGAGCGAAAAAGGTTCAGCTTTAATGGGTATTGGTGTTGCTACTGGCGAAAACCGTGCCGCGGAAGCTGCGAAGAAAGCTATTTCTTCTCCATTGTTAGAAACATCGGTAGACGGTGCACAGGGCGTCCTCATGAACATTACTGGAGGAACGAACCTAAGCCTCTTTGAAGTACATGAAGCCGCTGAGATCGTTTCTAACGCTTCTGATAGCGAAGTAAACATGATCTTCGGTTCTGTCATTGATGAACACCTAAAAGACGAAATCATCGTCACAGTAATTGCAACAGGTTTTGAAGAAGGTAAACAAGAGCAAGCAAACCGTGCTCCTTCTAGCCAACCGAAAAAACAAGTTGCTAAAAAAGAAACTGCTGCTTCAACTGAAGAAGCACCACCAACAAGAGAACAGTCTCAAGAAGAAGTGGATACGTTAGATATTCCAACATTCTTACGAAATAGACGTAACCGTTAAGGGGCGTTATAAGAATAAGAGTTTTGGGATTGTGCTAATTAAATAAGTAATATAAAAAGAGAAACCGATGCATGATATCGGTTTCTCTTTTTTTGTGTTTAGGAGCATTAGATGGAGAGAGTAGTTGGTGGTTGGAGTATGTGAGGGAATTGAGTGAGTTAGTATGATGGAAAGAATGCAGATAGAGAGTGGGTGGTGGAATGCATACGAGCGTCTGAGAAATGCATGCTGTATGGGGAAAATGCACGCGGCTGAAATGAATGCAGACAGAAGAGGAGGAAATGCACGTGGTGAAGAGGAAAATGCACGCGAGCCAACAAGAAATGCACACCACGCAGAAGGAAATGCACACGGCAGAAAAGAATGCAGACAGAGAGAGTAGAAATGCACATGGTGAAGAGGAGAATGCACGCGAGCAGCCTATAAATGCACACCACGCAGAGATAAATGCACACGGTTGAAAAGAATGCAGACAGAGGGGGTGGAAATGCACGTGGTGAAAAGGAAAATGCACGCGAGCTGCCGATAAATGCACACACTCAGCCATTATATACGTGGTAACGATAAACCTTCACTATAGACCTCCTCAAAATAACTTCTTCTATACATAAAAGCCTTTCCTTACATAAACCGCCAAAACTAGTGCTAATTTTCCTCACTGTTAGACACACTTTTTAGACATGATCTTTTACACTTTTACTATGCAAGAAGGGGGGAGAGTGGGGCATGTTTGTTGATATTCTCTTTGCAATGAATATCATCATGGACTACATGATTTTAACGTTGACCGCATTGGTTATGAAGGAACAACCAAGCATAAAACGAAAGCTTGGTGGTGCGTTACTCGCTTCTCTGTATCTGTGGGTCATGCTAGTACCAGAGATTGGATTTTTACTGATGCCAGTAGTTAAAATTCTTTATTCACTCCTTATCATCCGTGCGACGTTTGGTAAACGACGTATTATCCGGCTGCTACAACTGACTGGGACGTTTTATTTTGTACAGTTTGCGATCGGTGGAGGGATGCTTGCGGTACATTATTTTCTGACAGTCGATCAATCGTTCGCGACAGCTTTAAAGAACCCTGGATTTAGCCCATATGGGTCCCCTTTATCGTGGGGGTTTATCGTGATCTCATTTCCAGGTCTCTGGCTATTTGTAAAACACCGAGATTTTTTACTTCGCGCGATTAAACGAATGGAAGAAAAAATAGTGCCTGTCATACTAGCATCTAAGGAAGCAACGGTGAGATTGAAAGGATTTATTGATACTGGTAATCAGGCAATGGATCCATTGACAAAACGACCGATTATATTTGTCAATGAAGACAAGCTTCAAGAAGTATTAGCAGAAGAGCAGATACAGAAGCTTATAACGAATAATATGGACAACCTGTCGATTGACATGACGGTTGTACCAATTAGAACGGTTGCTGGACAGGCACTACGAGTTGTTTGGAAACCAAGCTCTTGTAACTTAGAAAGGAACGGTCAAAAGGAATCATGTCACGTCTATGTTGCCCTAAGTGAAACATTAAGTGATACAGATAGATACAACTGCTTACTACACGAATCTATGGAAGGATGAGGGGGATAATCATGTTTGAGAAAATGTATGTAAAGCGCTGGTATTATAAGCTTCTAATGAGGTTTCATGTAAAAGGGAAAGAGGTCTATTATATCGGTGGAAGCGAGGCATTACCACCACCGTTGTCCAAGGATGAGGAGGCTGCGGTCCTTGCTAAGCTACCTGATGAAGCGGCACGCGCAACGCTAATTGAGCGGAATTTAAGGCTTGTTGTATATATCTCCCGTAAGTTTGAAAATACAGGGATAAACATTGAGGATCTAATAAGCATCGGAACCATCGGGCTAATTAAAGCAGTTAATACGTTTAATCCTGAGAAAAAAATAAAGCTTGCTACTTATGGATCTAGATGTATTGAGAACGAAATTCTCATGTATTTGCGTCGAAATAATAAACGCCGATCAGAGGTATCTTTTGACGAGCCTTTAAATATTGATTGGGACGGCAACGAACTACTATTATCTGATGTGCTGGGTACGGAAGAGGATATTATTACAAAAGGAATGGAGGAGACCGTAGATCGACGCCTCCTTAAACATGCACTACTCTCATTAAATGATCGAGAGAAGCAAATTATGGAACTTCGCTTTGGTCTATCGGGGGAAAAAGAGCGTACACAAAAAGATGTTGCAGACTTATTAGGTATCTCTCAGTCCTATATTTCTCGCCTAGAAAAGCGGATTATTAGACGCCTTCAAAAAGAATTTAACAAAATGATGTGAAAGAACGCATGTAGACGTCTGCATATAATTCTTCCTTAAGGAGATACTGAGCTTGTAAGTAATCTCCTGACTGGAGGGATCATCATGGCGCGAAATAAAGTGGAGATTTGTGGCGTGGATACTTCCACACTTCCAGTATTAAAAAATACAGAAATGCGGATTTTATTTAAACAAATGCAAGAGGAAGAGGACGACGATGCACGTGAAAAACTGGTTAGTGGAAATTTAAGACTTGTACTTAGCGTGATTCAACGATTTAACCATCGAGGAGAGAATGTCGACGATCTATTTCAAGTAGGCTGTATTGGACTAATGAAATCGATCGATAACTTTGATCTCTCACAAAATGTCAAATTCTCGACGTATGCAGTCCCGATGATTATAGGGGAAATAAGACGCTACTTGCGAGATAATAACCCAATTCGAGTCTCAAGATCACTAAGAGATACAGCGTATAGAGCGCTTCAAGTCCGAGACTCTCTCATGGCAACTAGACCACGAGAACAAGAGCCAACCGTGCAAGAGATTGCCAAAGAATTAGATATTCCTACTGAGGATATTGTATTTGCACTTGATGCGATTCAAGATCCTGTCTCCTTATTTGAACCGATTTATCAGGATGGTGGAGATCCAATTTTTGTGATGGATCAAATTCGTGATGACCGAGAAAAAGATACGAATTGGTGCGATCAGCTAGCGTTAAAAGAAGCGATGCTCCGCCTAAATGATAGGGAGAAAAAAATCGTTCGTATGCGCTACTTTGAAGGCAAGACGCAAATGGAAGTAGCAGAGGAAATTGGAATTTCTCAAGCGCAAGTATCGAGGCTTGAAAAATCGGCAGTAAAAGATATGAATCAGCTAGCACGTGACTAATAGGTTTTGCGAAATACCGAGACGAATTCTCGGTATTTTTTGCGTGTTTGAATCGTACGGTGTAGAAGTAGAGTAAATTGAGTTAGGGGGATGTATCATGATTACGATGACAGAGCTTGCAACAAAAGAAGTGGTGAATGTCTCGACTGGAAAGCTATTAGGCCACGTCGTAGACTTAGATGTCGATTTAGATAAAGGGCTTGTACAAGCTATTATTATCGGCCAAGGAAGGGTGAGATCCCTTTTTAATAAAGAAGCGGAGCTATTTATACCGTGGGTACAAATTAAGAAAATTGGACAGGATGTCATTCTCGTTCAAATCGCTGAAGCGGCTTCTATAGGAAAAGATTGATAGTACGACCAACTTTCTTTATTATTAAGGGTAGAGTCCTAAATGGTAAAGAAGGAGGTCTTTCCTTGTCTGTAGTAAATAACCTTGAAGAAATTCGTACGCGCATTGCACAAGCATGTCATAAAGTGGATCGTAATCCGAACGATGTGACAATTGTTGCGGTGACTAAATACGTTTCGATAGAGACAGCAAAAGAAGCACTTAAAGCCGGTATTACAGATTTAGGTGAAAATCGGTTAGAAGAAGGTATGAATAAATTTGATGATATTAAGCATGATGCTACTTGGCACTTTATCGGGACCCTTCAATCTCGGAAAGTAAAAGAGATGATTCATGCGTTTGACTTTGTACATTCGATCGAACGTGAGTCGATTGCGAAAGAGATTGAAAAACGAGTGGAAGATGGGCGAACTATCTCTGCCTTCGTTCAAGTTAATGTAACTGGCGAAGAATCGAAGTCTGGGTTAACACCGGACGAGGTGTTGCCGTTCATTGAGAAGCTAGCAGAGTATAAGGCGGTTCGAATCGTTGGGTTAATGACAATGGCTCCGCACGTCGAGGATCCTGAAACAGTCAGACCCGCGTTTCGTGCGCTAAGAGAGCTTCAGCAAGAGATCGCGTCAAAAAACTTCGCTCATGCACCGTGTACAGAGCTGTCTATGGGAATGTCTAATGATTATGAGGTAGCTATTGAAGAAGGCGCAACGTATATTCGACTTGGCTCATGCTTAGTTGGTAACGAAAAAAAGGGGTGACGTAAGTGACGATTAAAACGAAGATCAAACGTTTCTTTGAAATGGAAGATGATTATGAAGAGCGAGAGGTTGAAGTCGAGCAAAATCGTGACGAAGACATCCACCTCCCCGTTACAAACAAAAAGCAAACAAAAGGGGACAAGCCTAATGTTGTTAGCTTAAGCTCCATTCAACAAACGTCGAAGATGATTCTTTTAGAGCCTCATTCGTACGATGAGGTGCAGGAGATTGCGGATCACTTAAAAGATCGTCGCGCCGTTGTCATTAATCTGCAGCGCATCCCACGTGAACAGGCGAAACGAATAGTCGACTTTTTAAGCGGAACAGTTTACGCTATAGGTGGAGATATTCAAAAGCTTGGGGACAATATCTTTTTATGCACGCCTGATAACATTAATGTTTCAGGATCGATTTCAGAGTTATTTCAAGACTAGGAAGGTGAGAAAGAAATGGAAGTCTTATTAAATGTTATATTAACAGCAATGAATGTTTACTGGTTCATGTGTATTATTTATATATTTATGTCTTGGCTCCCTAATGCACGCGAGTCGAATTTCGGACAAGCTCTTGGTCGTATGGTAGAACCATACTTTGAGCCGTTCCGCAGAATTATTCCACCACTTGGAATGATCGATATTTCGCCACTTATTGCAATCTTTGTGCTCCGTTTTGCGCAAAATGGTGTTCAGTTCTTATTTTATAACTTTTTGATCTAAGGAGCGATTGTCTTGTCAGTCTATCAGCACTATCGAAAGGAAGAGCACGCGTTTGTCGACCAAGTGCTTGATTGGAAAGAAATCGTAGAACGAGAGTATCGCGCAAAGCTAACAGACTTTTTAGATCCTAGAAAGCAACGAATTTTACTATCGCTTATTGGGGCTAAATCGGAAGTGCTCGTCTCTTTTCACGGGGCGTATGAGGGTGCAGAAAGAAAACGAGCGCTTCTGCACCCAGATTATTTAGATCCAAGCATAGAAGATTTTGAGCTAGCTTGTTATGATATCCGTTATCCTGAAAAATATACGTCGATTGAACACCCTCAAGTACTCGGTTCTTTAATGGGGCTTGGAATGAAGCGAGAAAAATTCGGAGATATCATTATCGCATCCGAAAGAGCGCAGATCATTGTTGCAAAAGAAGTTTCTGGTTTTGTAGAACAGGAGTTTACCCACGTCGGTAAACACGGAATAACGCTAGATTCCTTACAACCAGGTTCTCTCGTGACACCTGACGAAGAGATGAGAGAGCAGTCAGGCACTATATCATCCCTTCGACTGGATGCTGTGTTGGCGGAAGTATTTAAGCTATCACGTGCTAAAGTAAAACCACTTATCCAATCTGAGAAGGTAAAGGTTAATTGGCAAATTATTGAGGATCCTGCATATCTTTTGAAAGAAGGAGATGTTCTTTCACTTAGAGGAAGTGGTCGCTGTCAAATTATCGAGCTTGGTGGCGAGACGAAGAAGGGTAAACAACGTATCATAGTTGGAATAATTGGCGCATAGCTACATATTTTAAATAAATTCGCATTTTTATTACTAACTTAGAGGATATTTGACTTGCTTGTCGAATCAAAGATAAATTACGTAAATTTTCGGAGGTGCAACATTAATGCCACTATCGCCATTAGATATTCATAATAAAGAATTCACACGTGGATTCCGAGGTTATGATGAAGACGAGGTTAATGAATTTTTAGATCAAATCATCAAAGATTACGAGCTTATCATTCGAGAGAAAAAAGAGCTGTTTGATCGTGTCAACGAGCTTGAGGATAAGCTTACGCACTTTTCAAACATAGAGACTACGCTAAATAAATCTATTTTAGTGGCCCAAGAGACTGCGGAAGAGGTAAAGCGAAGTGCCTCTAAAGAAGCAAAGCTCATCGTAAAGGAATCGGAGAAGAACGCTGATCGGATTATTAACGATGCGCTAGCAAAATCGCGAAAAGTGTCGTACGAGATTGAAGAGCTTAAAAAGCAATCATCTGTCTACCGTACAAGATTTAAAATGCTGCTTGAAGCGCAGCTTGAAATGCTACATACCGATGACTGGGATGAGCTTGCGGATGACGCAGAAGATCGCGAGCAATTGTCCTACGAGAGCCGCTAGTAGTACTTGACTCAGACATCATCCTCAGATATACTTTATAAGAAATTTACAGTTTGCGTTGATAGGGATAGTAAAGTCGAATGAGCTTTTAAAGCGAGCTAGGGACGGTGTGAGCCTAGCAAAGAAGTCGATTTGAAGATCACCCTGGAGCAGTGCACCGAAAAGCGATGCTTAGTAGGCTGCACCGAGTCATGATCGATACGTCATGCTAAGTGAGTGCAGGTTTGCACTACATTGGGTGGTACCGCGGGTGTAACTCGTCCCTTTTTAGGGGCGAGTTTTTTTGTGTTTTTACATCCCATTATACACGACAGGTAATCTATTAACTCTCTAAGGAGGATTTATCATGAATTATAAAGACACATTAAAAATGCCAAAAACAGAATTCGCGATGCGCGGTAATTTACCGAATCGTGAGCCGGATATGCAAAAGGATTGGGAAGAAAGACGTTTGTACGAGAAGGTACAGGAGCGTACAGCAGGTCGACCAACGTTTATTCTTCACGATGGACCACCGTATGCAAACGGTGATATCCATATGGGTCACGCATTAAATAAAATCCTCAAAGATTTTATCGTGCGACATAAATCCATGACAGGCTTCCATGCGCCTTACGTTCCAGGCTGGGATACACACGGACTTCCGATTGAAACAGCACTAACGAAAAAAGGCAAAGTGGATCGCAAGAAGCTAAGCATTGCTGAATTCCGAAAGCTTTGTGCTGAGTATGCGTTAGAGCAAGTAGATAGCCAGCGTGAGCAGTTTAAGCGTTTAGGTGTCCGCGGAGATTGGGATAATCCATACGTGACACTACATCATGGATACGAAGCACAGCAAATTAAAGTCTTTGGTGAAATGGCGAAAAAAGGCTATATCTACAAAGGTAAAAAGCCAGTTTATTGGTCTCCTTCTTCTGAATCTGCGCTAGCAGAGGCAGAAATCGAATATCACGATAAGCGTTCTCCTTCTATCTATGTAGCGTTTGATGTAACAGATGGTAGAGGAGTACTACAAGGGGACGAAAAGTTTGTCATCTGGACAACAACACCTTGGACGATCCCAGCAAACTTAGCGATCGCGTTAAACGCAACGCTTGACTACGTGACAGTTGCCGTAAACGGAGCAAAGTATATCGTTGCAGAAGGATTGCTTGAAGAGTTAGTTGGTCAGTTTGAGTGGACAGACTACGAAGTAGTCGCTACTCACAAAGGAGCGGAGCTTGAGCATGCAAAAGCAAAGCACCCTCTTTATGATCGTGAGTCCCTGATCATCTTAGGTGATCACGTGACACTTGATGCAGGTACAGGCTGTGTCCATACAGCTCCAGGCCACGGGGAAGATGACTATATCGTTGGACAGCAGTACGGCCTTGACGTACTTTGCCCAGTTGATGATAAAGGTGTCTTCACAGATGAAGCACCTATGTTTGAAGGACTGTTTTACGACGCAGCAAATAAGCCAATCAGTGAAAAGCTAGAGGAAGTCGGAGCGCTACTTAAGCTCAACTTCTTTACGCACTCGTATCCACATGACTGGCGTACGAAGAAGCCTGTTATCTTCCGTGCGACGTCTCAGTGGTTTGCTTCTATTAAAGACTTCCGCGAAGATTTACTCCGTGAAGTAGAAGAGACAACTTGGCTACCTAAGTGGGGCGAAACGCGCCTTTATAACATGGTACGCGATCGCGGTGACTGGTGTATCTCAAGACAACGCGTATGGGGAGTGCCAATCCCTGTTTTCTACGGCGAGAATAATGAGCCAATCATTACGGATGAAACGATTGAGCATGTATCTGACCTATTCCGTGAGCACGGATCAAACATTTGGTTTGAGTGGGATGCAAAGGAGTTACTTCCTGAAGGATTTACGTCAGAACACAGCCCGAACGGGACGTTTACAAAGGAAACAGACATTATGGATGTATGGTTTGACTCAGGATCCTCTCACCAAGCTGTCCTGCATGAGCGTGACGATTTAGTACGACCAGCTGACGTGTATATCGAAGGATCTGACCAATATCGTGGATGGTTTAACTCGTCTTTATCTACTTCTGTAGCTGTGACAGGCAAGGCACCTTATAAATCTGTCATCAGCCACGGGTTCACATTAGATGGCGAAGGGAAGAAAATGAGTAAGTCACTTGGTAATACGATCATTCCTAATAAAGTGATGCAACAGCTTGGAGCTGACATCCTTCGTTTATGGGTTGCTTCTGTAGATTACCAGGCAGACGTACGCGTATCGGATGCAATCCTAAAGCAGGTTGCTGAAGTATATCGTAAAATTCGTAACACATTCCGCTTCCTTTTAGGGAACCTAGAAGGGTTCGATCCAGCTAATCACCGAGTTAGCTACGAAGACCTGTCTGGTTTAGATCAGTACATGCTTGTGAAGTTAAATGACCTTGTGAGAGACGTTCGTAAAGGCTATGATGAGTACCAGTTCTCAACGGTCTATAACAAAGTTCACAATTTCTGTACGATCGAACTAAGCTCCTTCTACATGGATATCGGTAAGGACTACCTATATCTA
Source organism: Paenalkalicoccus suaedae (assembly GCF_006965545.2). Taxonomy (NCBI): domain Bacteria; kingdom Bacillati; phylum Bacillota; class Bacilli; order Caryophanales; family Bacillaceae; genus Paenalkalicoccus; species Paenalkalicoccus suaedae. The sequence goes on along the minus strand of NZ_CP041372.2, from coordinate 2,118,379 downwards.
AAAGAAGAAGATCATATCAGCCGCCGCCGCATCCAAACGGTGATGTATGATACACTAGTGACACTGACTAAGTTACTTTCTCCAATCCTTTCTCACACGACAGAGGAAGTTTGGGGATTCATTCCTGGCGTGTCAGAAGAGGCTGTTCAGCTAACGGATATGCCGGAGGTTCAAGAGTTTACTGGAGTCGAAGAGCTTGTAAAGAAGTGGGATCGTTTTGTCCTTCTTCGTGATGATGTCTTAAAGGCATACGAAGATGCTCGTAACGAAAAAGGGATCAATAAGAGTGCGCATGCAACACTAACTCTATCTGGTTCAGCAGATGATGTCGCACTGCTTCGTTCATTAAATGAGCTTCACCGCTTGTTTATTGCGGTCGATGTAAAGGTAGAAGACGAAGCGCCTGTTGGTGCAACAAACTACGAGCATGTAGCTGTATTAGTAGAGCAAGCTGAAGGGGAAGTATGCGAAAGGTGCCGCTATGTCTCAAATGAGCTAGGCACAGACAGCGATCATCCAACCCTATGCCCAGAATGTACAGAAACAGTAGTGACGCATTACCAAAATGCATAATGGATAGTCGGACGTATCAGAGACGTTGCTCTCTGGTACGTCTTGATGCGAAAACGGAGGACGATAAACGTGATATATTATGTAATAGCTCTCGTCATTATTGGGCTTGATCAGCTGACGAAATGGCTCGTCGTTCGCAACATGGAAATTGGAGAAAGTATTCCGATTATCGAAAACGTCATTTACTTAACGTCACACCGTAACGCTGGTGCGGCTTTTGGCATTCTTCAAGGTCAACAGACGTTATTTGTTATTGCGACGGTAATTGTTTGTTCAGTCGTTGTTTATATGATTAAAACGCAAGTAAAGAGTCCGTGGTATGGTATCGCACTAGGACTAATTTTAGGTGGGGCAATTGGGAACTTTATTGACCGCGTTCGTCAAGGCGAGGTCGTCGATTTTGTTGATACGTATATCTTTTCCTATAATTTCCCCATCTTTAACGTTGCAGATGCTGCGCTTGTAGTAGGTGTAGGTATAGCGATTATTTACATTTTCTTTGAAGAGCGAAGCGAAAAGAAGGAGAGAGTAGATGGAAAAGCATGAGTTTGTAAGTGATGTAAAAAGTGAGCGACTAGATAAGTGGCTGACAGATCAGCACGAGGATTTTACTAGAAGTGCTGTACAGCAATGGATTACAGAGGGACATGTGTTAGTCAATGGCGAAACGTCTAAAAGTAATTACAAGTTAAAGCTTGAAGATGCCATTGTCGTAAATGTACCCGAAGTACAAGAGTTAAAGATTGAAGCAGAGGATTTAAACTTAGATGTTGTCTATGAGGATAGCGACGTTATCGTCGTTAATAAGCCTCGTGGTATGGTTGTTCACCCAGCGCCAGGACATTCTAGTGGAACACTAGTCAATGGTCTTATGCACCATTGTCGTGACCTCTCAGGTATAAATGGTGTTGCAAGACCTGGTATTGTGCACCGTATTGATAAGGACACGTCTGGGCTACTTATGGTTGCTAAAAATGATAAGGCACACGTGTCGCTTGTTGAGCAACTTAAGAACAAGACGACAAAACGTCGCTACGAAGCGATTGTTGCAGGCATCGTTCCTCACGATAAGGGAACAATTGATGCTCCGATCGGCCGCGACCCTGAAGATCGTCAAAAGATGACAGTTACAGAGCAAAACAGTCGTGATGCTGTCACTCATTTCCAAGTAATGGAGCGCTTTGAGCGCCATACACACGTTGCGTGTGAGTTAGAAACTGGTCGTACGCACCAAATTCGCGTGCATATGCGATACATTGAATTCCCTATTGTAGGTGATCCAAAGTACGGACCAAGAAAAAAGCATGACTTCCCAATTGAGGGTCAGGCCCTGCATGCTCAGCTCTTAGGCTTTGTGCATCCGACAACAGGGGAAGAGATGATCTTTACTGCTCCAATTCCAGAAGATTTTAAGAAGTCTTTAGCGCATGCAAAGAAATTTGAGCGTTGACATCTAGTATTAAATCTGGCACACTTATGAAAGATTAATTGAAACATCCTTTAAGAAGCGTCCCGTGAGGCGGTCAAGGATACGTGTAAGCAGGATCAGTCTGTTTATTTATACACGCCCTGACGCTTCTAGCCGTCAGGGCTTTTTTGCGGCTAATTTTCATAAATAGGAGGGGTACAGATGTCCAAGACTATCTTAGACGAACAAGCAATCAGGCGCGCGCTAACTCGAATTGCACATGAGATCATTGAGCGCAACAAAGGGACAGATGATATCGTCCTAGTCGGGATTAAAACACGAGGAGCTTATCTTGCGGAGAGATTAGCAGCTCGAATTGAAGATATCGAAGGCAAACGTGTTGCCACTGGTGAAATTGATATTACGCTATACCGAGATGATTTATCTCACAAAAATGCGTCCAATGAGCCAAAGCTTCACGGGACAGATATTAAAACGGATATCGCGAACAAAAAAGTCGTGCTTGTTGATGATGTGTTATACACAGGCAGAACGGTGAGAGCAGGACTCGATGCCATTATCGATATTGCAAGACCCGCTCAGATACAGCTAGCGGTCCTCATAGATCGTGGACACCGCGAGCTACCAATCAGACCAGATTATGTAGGTAAAAACGTACCAACCTCTAAATCGGAGGTTGTGGATGTCAAGCTTACTGAAGTAGATCAAGAAGAGCAAGTACGCATCATTTAATAAACATCCTTTAACGTAGTCCAGAGAGGCTACAAAGGGGTCTTATTCCTGCATATATAGCGCGAATAAGCCTCTTAAGCTCAATGAATTTAGGAGGAATAAGACATGAATAAAGAAGTCGGCATTCAAGAAATCCCACGTTTTGACAAATGGTTCGTATTGAGCCTCCAGCACTTATTCGCCATGTTTGGCGCTACGATTTTAGTACCTCTACTAACTGGCTTAAGCCCAGCAGTCGCTCTCGTATCGAGTGGCCTTGGGACACTAAGCTATCTCCTTATTACAAAGGGTCAAATTCCTGCCTACTTAGGCTCATCCTTTGCATTTATCATTCCCATTCAATCAGCGATTTTAATTGGCGGACCAGAAGGCGCCATGATCGGAAGCTTCTTTGCAGGTATCCTATATGCAATTGTCGCACTTATTATTAAACGCACTGGCGTAAGGTGGTTGATGCAACTACTACCGCCGATTGTCGTAGGACCAGTTATCATGGTCATCGGTCTCGGCCTTGCCGGAGTTGCAATTGACATGGCCATGAACAATCCAGAGACTGGCGCATATGATGGCACGCTGTTTGCAGTCGCACTGGCAACACTCGCCATTACGATCATTGCTTCGGTGTTCTTTAAAGGGTTCTTCGGCCTTATCCCCATCCTCATCGGGATAGCAGCAGGTTACTCACTCGCGCTAGCTACTGGCATTGTTGATCTGACGGCCATTAGAGAAGCCGCTTGGATTGAAGCACCACCATTCTTAGTCCCATTCGTCACGTACACACCATCTGTGTCATGGGAGATCATCCTCATCATGGTGCCTATCGCGCTTGTCACATTAACTGAGCACCTCGGAGATCAAATGGTACTAAGCAAAGTTGTTGGCAAAAACTTAGTTAAAAAGCCAGGTCTACACCGCTCTATTTTCGGAGATGGTTTTGCGACGATCATAAGCTCCTTCTTAGGAGGACCTCCAAACACGACTTATGGAGAAAATATAGGCGTTGTCGCGTTAACGAGAGTCTTTAGCGTATTCGTCATAGGTGGAGCAGCAACACTAGCTATCCTCTTCGGCTTTATCGGTAAAGTATCTGCTTTTATTACAACGATCCCAACAGCAGTAATGGGCGGAGTATCCATCCTGCTCTTCGGTATCATCGCATCAAGTGGTTTACGAATGCTTATTGATAATAAAGTCGATATTGGGAACAAACGTAACTTAATCATTTCTTCTGTTATCTTAGTGATTGGAATAGGTGGAGCAATGATTCAAGTAAACGAATCATTATCCATTCCTGGAATGGCACTCGCAACAGTTGTCGGGATTGTATTAAATCAAGTTCTTCCTGGTAAAGATCCTGTGAGATCTGAAGAAGAAATGTTTGAAGCAATGTCGAGTGAACAAGAGAAACACCCAGCAGCATAATAAGCCCTTTAAGGCTGTCCCGTGAGGCAGCCAAGGGTGCAACGATCGAGGCTACTTGCCTCCTTCTTTCCTGCACCCTCCTTACCTTGGTTGGGTGCTTTTATGTGCAAAAAATGACGAGGAGGAAGTAAAATGAAGCATTTTTTAACGTTAGATGATTTTTCTGTGAGAGAGATCGAGGAGCTATTAAACCTTGCTGAACAGGATTTAACGCTAAAGGGGACAGTCGCGAATTTGTTTTTTGAACCAAGCACTCGCACAAAATACAGCTTTGAAATGGCTCAATATAAGTTAGGTCTACATCCCTTCGATTTTACAGAATCGCAGTCAAGCACACAAAAAGGAGAGACGCTCTACGATACAGTTAAAACGCTAGAAGCAATCGGCGTAGACGCAGTAGTGATTAGACATCCTCAAAATGCCTTCTATCAGGAGCTGTCGGGCATTACGATTCCAATCATCAATGCAGGAGATGGAACAGGAAATCATCCATCGCAAACACTACTTGATCTACTAACAATCAAGCAGGAGTTTGGCCATTTTCAAGGCTTAGATATTGTCATCGCTGGTGACATCTCGCATAGTCGAGTCGCACACTCCACGTCAAGAGCGCTTCTCAGGTTAGGAGCAAACGTCACCTTTGTCGGTCCACAAGAGTGGGGAGGGTCAGGTGTGTCCATGGATGATGCAACGAGAAGAGCGGACGTAGTCATGCTACTACGCGTGCAGACAGAACGCCATCAAATTAAGAAGCTATTTACAAAAGAGGATTACCATACAGCCTTTGGATTAACGGTAAAAAGAGAGAAGCGGATGCAAGATCATGCGATCATTATGCACCCTGCTCCAGTAAATAGAGATGTGGAAATTGCATCAGAGCTTGTGGAATGTGAGCGCAGCCGAATTTTTAAGCAAATGCAAAATGGCGTTTTAGCACGCAAGGCCATTATGTGGCAACTATTACATAGCAAAGGGGCGGTATTTGCATGAAAACGAAAATCGTAAATGGATCCGTATATTATAAAGGGATGTTACAGGAGCTTGAGCTACTACTTAAAGATGGTGTCATTGAAAAAATCGCTCCATTGATCGAAGAGTCAGCAGACACGATCATTGATGCAGGAGGATTGCTTGTCTCACCAGGACTCGTTGACATACATGTCCATCTAAGAGAACCAGGTGGCGAAGCAAAAGAGACGATTAAAACGGGTACAAGATCTGCAGCCCGCGGAGGCTTTACATCCATTTGTGCGATGCCTAATACTCGTCCAGTGCCAGATTCAAAAGAAAAAGTAGAAGAGCTCTACGCAAAAATCGAGCAGGATGCACTTGTGCATGTATACCCATATGGAGCGATCACGAAAAACCAAGTTGGTAAAGACTTAGTACCTTTTGAAGATCTGGATGTGTTCGCCTTTACGGACGACGGTGTAGGTGTCAAGGATGCTGGAGTTATGTATGAAGCGATGAAAAGAGCAGCTAATGAACAAAAAGCAATCGTTGCTCACTGCGAGGACTTAACGCTTGTAAACGGCGGAGCCATGCATGACGGTGAGAGAGCAAAAGAGCTTGGCATAAAAGGGATTACCTCTATGTCAGAATCGGTACATGTTGCACGAGATATTCTGTTAGCAGAGGCTGCGGGTGTCCATTATCACGTATGTCATGTGAGTACGAAAGAGTCTGTCCGCGTCATTCGCGATGCGAAGCGAGCAGGTATTAACGTGACCGCCGAGGTATCGCCTCATCACCTACTTTTAAACGAGAACGATGTGATCAACGATGCAAACTTCAAGATGAATCCACCATTGCGCTCAAAAGAGGATCAAGAGGCACTCGTCAGAGGCTTACTGGATGGCACGTTAGACTGTATAGCAACGGACCACGCCCCTCATACGGAAGACGAGAAGCGTCAGCCGTTTGAAGAAGCACCTTTTGGGATTGTTGGTTTGGAGACAGCATTCCCGCTACTCCATACCTTCTTTGTAGAAACAAAGCAGCTTGATGTCACACAGCTACTCGATTTTCTCACGAAAAAGCCTGCAGAAGTGTTTGGATTAAAGGCGGGAGTCATTGAGGTAGGAGCAGTGGCGGACCTCACGTTGATTGATCTAAATCGTGAAGAGACAGTGAGAAAAGAGGAATTTTACTCAAAGGGACGTAATACGCCATTTGACGGCTACAAGCTTAAAGGAATTCCAGTCACAACGATCGTACGCGGAGAAGTTGTGTACAGCAAAGAGGAGGCGCTCGTATGACGACATTGACATTAAGAACGGGAGAGACATTTGCAGGGAAAGGCTTTGGAGCTGACGTCGCATGTAGTGGCGAAGTGGTGTTTAATACGGGGATGACGGGCTATCAGGAAATGATGACAGATCCATCCTACGCTGGTCAAATTCTCGTCTTTACGTATCCGATGATCGGAAATTACGGAATTAACAGACGCGATGCGGAGAGCATTAAGCCGAGCTTAAAGGGTGTCGTTGTTAAAAAGGCATCGCATAGGCCACACCATCATCAAGCCATGATGAACCTGCACGAATGGCTGACGCTACACGGTATTCCTGGATTAATGGATGTAGATACGCGCATGCTCGCAAGACTCATTCGTGAGCGCGGCACGGTTACAGGTAGCTTTGGGGAAGGTGGAGACATCTTAACGAACCAAGTAGCACATGTTGCGAGTGAGAAAGCAACGTGGATACCTGGAGGAGAGAAGCGGGTTGTGTTACTCGACTTCGGGTCGAAGAAAGGCATTATCCGTGAGTTAACGAGACGAGGCCTAGAGGTGATCGTGGTGCCACACACAATTTCCGCCCGAGAGATTGATGCGCTTCACCCAGATGGGATCGTCATTAGTAATGGACCGGGAGATCCTGTCGATGTAAGTCATGTGTTACCTACGATTCAAACGCTTTGTAGCACGTATCCGACATTTGGGATTTGCCTTGGACATCAGCTGATCGCGTTAGCGCATGGCGCGAAGACAGAGAAGATGGTATTTGGTCACCGCGGTGGCAATCATCCCGTTATGGATAAGCGTAAGAACGTCGTCTCCTTATCCTCTCAAAATCACAGCTATTCTGTCGTGCGTGAGTCATTAGCTCAGACCGATTTTGTGGAAACATTTGTGAATGTGAACGATGATTCAGTGGAAGGAATCATGCATAAAGAATTGCCGGTAATGAGCGTGCAGTTCCACCCGGAGGCAGCTCCAGGCCCAGTTGATACAAGCTACTTATTTGATGAGTTTATGACAATGATGGTGAATGTGCAAAAGAGGGGGATGACGTATGCCTAAACGTACAGATATAAACAAAATCATGGTGATCGGTTCAGGACCTATTATTATTGGGCAAGCAGCAGAGTTTGACTATGCTGGCACACAGGCGTGCGAAGCGTTAAAAGAAGAGGGCTACGAGGTTGTTCTCGTAAACTCGAACCCTGCAACGATTATGACAGACAGTGATACAGCGGATACCGTCTATATGGAGCCACTTACGCCTGAGTTTGTTACCTCTATCATTCGAAGAGAGCGTCCAGACGGCATCATCGCTACGTTAGGTGGTCAAACAGGACTCAATCTAGCGATGGACCTTTCTAAAAATGGTGTGCTAGAAGAGTACAACGTGGAGCTACTCGGAACGGATTTGCGTGCGATTGAAATGGCGGAGGATCGTGATTCTTTCCGAACACTGATGAGAGAATTAGGAGAGCCTGTACCAGATAGTGAGATCGTCACAACGGTGGATGCTGCCGTGACGTTCGCAAATGAAATTGGCTACCCAGTCATCGTTCGACCTGCCTATACGTTAGGTGGAAGTGGCGGCGGAATGGCCTACAGCGAAGAAAATTTAAGAGAAATCGTCGCAAATGGCTTATTCGCAAGCCCTGTTAATCAGTGTTTAATTGAGAAAAGTATCGCAGGCTTCAAAGAAGTAGAGTACGAGGTGATGCGAGATAAAAACAATCAAGCAATCGTTGTTTGTAACATGGAAAACATTGACCCAGTTGGTGTGCATACAGGAGATTCGATCGTCGTGGCACCTAGCCAAACACTTTCTGACCAAGATTACCAAATGCTACGAAATTCCTCACTTAAAATTATTCGTGCATTAGGAATCGAAGGCGGCTGTAACGTACAGTGTGCGCTAGATCCTAACAGCGACCAGTATTATATTATAGAAGTAAATCCGCGCGTAAGTCGTTCGTCTGCTTTAGCTTCTAAAGCAACAGGATATCCAATAGCAAAGCTATCAACAAAGATAGCGGTAGGGTATACGCTTGACGAGTTGCAAAATCCTATTACAAAAACAACGTTTGCAAGCTTCGAGCCAGCGCTTGATTATGTCGTGACAAAGTGGCCGAGATTTGCCTTTGACAAGTTTGATTCTGCCAATCGTACGTTAGGCTCTCAAATGAAGGCAACTGGTGAGATTATGGCGATCGGTCGAACGTTTAGTGAGTCTATATTAAAAGCGGTGCGATCTACAGAGACAAATGCGATGCATCTCGTTCCCCCTAAAGAGCTTCCATTAGAAGAAAAGATCAAAAAGCAGGATGACGAAAGACTTCTGTACGTCGTCGAAGCGATTAGACAGGGAGTTTCTGTTGAGTTAATCCATGAGTGGACAAAGATTGACCCGTATTTCCTCTATGAGTTTGAAGATATTGTGCACATGGAAGAGCAGATAAAGAGGGAGCAAAAAGCGAGCTACGTAGAGGCAAAGCGAGCAGGATTCTCTCATGCTGCCATTGCGCATTATGCGGGAGTAGAGGAGGCGACAGTTGAGGCGTGGCAGGAAGAGTTTGCGCTTTATCCAACCTATAAAATGGTCGATACGTGTGCCGCTGAGTTTGCCTCTAAAACGCCTTACTTTTACAGCACATTCGAAGAAGAGAACGAGTCGATTGTAACGGATAAGCCCTCTGTACTTGTATTAGGATCCGGCCCGATCCGCATCGGTCAAGGCGTCGAGTTCGACTATGCAACGGTGCATACGGTGCGTGCTTTAAGAGCACAAGGCTATGAAGCGATTATGTTAAACAATAATCCAGAGACAGTATCAACCGATTTTGCAGAATCAGACAAGCTTTACTTTGAGCCATTAACATTAGAAGACGTGATGAACGTGGTACGTCTAGAGAATCCTCATGGTGTTATCGTTCAGTTTGGTGGTCAAACAGCGGTTAACTTAGCAGAGGGCTTAGCGCTTAAAGGCGTGCCGATATTAGGGACAACGCAGGATGCGATGGATATTTGCGAGGATCGCGACAAGTTTGAGCACGCGCTCAAGATGCTTGATATTCCAATGCCTATGGGCGAAACCGCGACATCAGTTGAAGATGCCGTTGCAATCTCAAGACGCATCGGATATCCAATTGTCATTCGACCATCCTACGTTCTTGGTGGACGCGCGATGGAGATTTTATATCACGAGGATGAGCTACTTACTTACATGGAACGAGCAGTAAAAGTAAATAAGCGCTATCCCGTGTTACTTGATCGCTACTTAACTGGGAAGGAAATCGAAGTAGATGCCATCTCTGATGGAGAAACAGTCGTCATTCCTGGGATCATGGAGCATATTGAGCGAGCTGGCGTTCACTCGGGGGACTCGATCGCGGTGTATCCTCCTCAATCACTAACAGAGGAGCGTAAACAGCAAATTGTTGATTATACGACTCGTCTAGCAAAGGGTCTACACATTAAAGGTCTCATGAACATTCAATACGTGATTCATAAAGAAGAGCTATATGTACTTGAAGTGAATCCGCGCTCTAGTCGAACGGTTCCATTCCTATCTAAAATTACGGAAGTGAATATGGCTAAAATTGCAACAAATATTATGATTGGACAAAGCCTAGTGAGTCAAGGGTTCACAAGTGGAGTCTTGCCTGAACCGAAGGAAATCTCCGTTAAAGTACCGGTCTTTTCATTTGCGAAGCTTCGAAGCGTCGATATTACGCTAGGACCTGAAATGAAGTCAACTGGGGAAGTAATTGGTCGAGATCACACGCTTGAAAAAGCGTTGTATAAAGGACTAACAGCTGCTGGAATGGCCATTCCGGAAGCGGGAACAGCACTTATTACCGTCTCCGATAAAACGAAGCAGGAGGCCTATGAGCTTGCGAAACGTCTGCAGGCACTCGGATTTGACCTTGTTGCGACAGAAGGAACAGCCAATTACTTAAGGGAGCGTAACCTGCGCGTAAAAACAGTGGCGAAGCTGAAGCAAGGAAAGCCAGACGTGGTTGATTTGATTGCATCAGGAAGCGTACACGTCGTGATTAACACGTTGACAAAAGGAAAAACGCCACAGCGTGATGGATTCCGAATCAGACGTGAGGCAGTGGAGAGAGGGATCCCATGCTTCACCTCCTTTGACACAGCTTCAGCCGTGATTTCGGTCATGGAATCGATGCATATGTCGACGATGCCAATGAACAAGAAGGAGGGTCTGCTCGTATGATGCTAAGCTTAGAAGTGACGAGCAATCGCTTTTTAACGAGTGACGTGGTGCAAATGGAACTTACGTCAGAGCAAGATCTAGGACGAGGCTCTGTCGGGAAATTTATTCATATTGACGTCGGTCGAACGCTTAGAAGACCTATTAGTATTTGTGAAGTAGATGGACATTCGCTTACGATTGTTTATCGAATCGAAGGTACAGGAACTGCCTGGCTGTCAGAGCGACAGTCAGGAGAAGTCCTGAACGCCTTAGGTCCACTCGGTTCGGGATATCCGATCATGAAGTCTGGCAAAGCGTTACTAGTAGGTGGGGGGATCGGTATACCGCCACTTCTTCAAACTGCAAAAGAGCTTGCTAGTAATGGGGTGCAGGTGACGACGATACTAGGCTTTCGCTCGGAGCCTTTTTTAGTAGAAGAATTTGCTACGTATAGTGACGTACACGTCGTGACAGAGGACGGCTCTCATGGAACTAAAGGCTTTGTCACAGACGTAATGGATGCATTCACCTACGACACGTTTTACTCGTGTGGTCCGAGAGCTATGCTTCAAGCAGTTAAACAGCGTGCGACGTCACCTGGCTATCTTTCGCTAGAAGAGAGAATGGGCTGTGGGGTCGGAGCCTGTCTCGCCTGTGTGTGTGACAAGGCGGATGGCACGTACGCAAAGGTATGTACGGATGGACCAGTGTTTGAATCAGAGGAGGTCGTACTATGACAAACATGCACGTATCACTCCCGGGACTAGAGCTTAAAAATCCGATTATGCCGGCATCAGGCTGCTTTGGATTTGGTCGCGAGTATGCACAGTTCTACGACCTCTCGAAGCTTGGCGCGATCATGGTCAAGGCAGTAACGCCAGAAATGAGACGTGGAAATGCGACCCCGAGAGTTGCGGAGACAGAGAGTGGGATGCTAAACGCGATCGGATTACAAAACCCAGGTCTTGAAGCAGTTATGGAGCATGAGCTACCATTTTTAGCTGACTACGACGTGCCGATTATTGCGAATGTGGCAGGCAAAACGCCAGAGGATTATGTCGAGGTTGCAGCAAAGATCTCCCAGGCTCCAAACGTCCATGCGTTAGAGCTGAACGTATCCTGTCCAAATGTAAAAGAGGGCGGCATCCAGTTTGGAAGCGATCAAGAGCAGCTAGCGATGCTAACGCGTGCGGTTAAAGAAGTGAGCGAGGTACCTGTTTACGTAAAGCTCTCGCCAAACGTCACGGATATTGTTGGGATGGCGCAGGCAGCTGAGCATGCTGGTGCGGATGGACTGACGATGATTAACACGCTAATAGGGATGCAACTTGATCGACGAACAGGTAAACCGCTTTTAGCAAATGGACGTGGAGGTCTTTCAGGACCCGCTATTAAACCTGTCGCGATCCGGATGGTGTATGACGTTAGTCAGGCGGTATCGATTCCGGTGATCGGAATGGGTGGGGTGTCGACAGCCGAGGATGCGCTAGACTTTATGTATGCCGGAGCGAGCGCAGTCGCTGTCGGCACAGCAAACTTCACAAATCCAATGGCCTGCATGGATATCATTCATGGCCTTGAGACGTTTATTCATACAGAAAATATCGACATAGGTGACATTGTAGGAAGGAGCTATCGAGCATGCGAGACGTTATCATCGCGTTAGACGTACCAACAAAGGATCATGTCACAACGTTTTTAGAGCCATTTAAGGGAGAGAACCTGTACGTAAAAGTGGGCATGGAGCTATTTTACCGTGAAGGGCTTTCGGTCATTTATGCGCTTAAGGAACAAGGGCACCGTGTGTTTTTAGATGTGAAGCTTCATGACATTCCAGAGACCGTGAAACGAACGATGCAACAGCTCTCAAGCCTTGAAGTTGATATGGTAAACGTGCATGCACTAGGCGGTAAACGAATGATGGAGGCTGCGCGCGTTGGCTTAACAAATCCTACTTCCACACTTTTAGCAGTAACGCAGCTTACAAGCTCCTCCGAGGAGATGATTCGAGGGGAGCAACAGCTTGCGATTTCTCTTGAAAAGTCGGTTCTCTCATTAAGCTCGCACGCAAAGGAATCAGGAATTGACGGAGTTGTGTGCTCGGCGCTTGAAGCAGAAGGTATTAAGAAACAAAACGGCTCATCATTTTTAACTGTGACTCCAGGAGTAAGACTCGCAGGCAGTGATCGGCACGATCAAGTGCGAGTTGTTGAACCAAAGGATGCGATTCACAGTGACTATTTAGTTGTTGGACGCGATATTACACGATCAGAACATCCAGTTGCAAGCTACCGTACATATATCGAAGAATGGGGGAAAGCATCATGCAAAACATCGCAATGACGTTATTAAATCTAGGTGCCGTGCAGTTTCGACCGGAGAATCCATATACGTGGTCGTCAGGAATTAAATCTCCGATCTACTGTGACAATCGTTTACTCATGTCAGATGTAGATGGACGTAAACAAACGACAGCGGCTTTAGAGGGCGCCATTAAAGAGCTAGGTCACATTGATGTCATTGCAGGGACGGCGACTGCTGGAATCCCACATGCTGCTTGGGTTGCTGATCGCATGGAGCTTCCAATGATTTATGTAAGAAGCTCTTCAAAAAAACACGGCAAGCAGAATTTAATTGAGGGGCAACTGCATCGCGGTCAAAAAGTAGTGATTGTGGAGGACTTGCTCTCAACAGGAGGATCGGCGATTGCAGCTGCAAAAGCCGTTGAAGAGGCCGGTGGTGAAGTGGTTGCCATTGTTGCGATCGTCACCTACGATTTGCCTATCCTAGCAGAAAGAAAGAAAAACCTTCCTTATCAAGTGCTAGCTCTCACTCATTTTGATACAATAGTACAAAAAGCAGTAGAGCGAGCTGATCTAACAGAGAAACAGGCTAAAGAAGTGTTAGCGTGGAAGGCATCGCTCCAGATGGAGGCAAATCGTGAGGAAATTTTCAGCAGCTGAATTTGATTCACGTACGGAATTTTTTGATGAAATGGCACAGACGAGTTGGTTAAGTGCGATCCACGAAGAAGTCATCGCTTTTGGTGGAGACTTAACGCAAACAAACATCGTTGATATCGGCTGTGGTACTGGACGTTTGCTGATGCGAGCTAAGTCGCTTGCTAGTTCGTTAACAGGCATTGATCTATCAGAAAAAATGATAGAAAAAGCTACTAGCTTATTTGGCGAGCACGCAACATTTTTAGTGGGAGATGCCACTGATTTACCATTAGATGATAGTGTCGCTGATGTTAGCTATACGACATGCTTACTGTTTTTACTTCCTCATCCAGAAGAGTCTATAACAGAGCAACGTCGCATTTTACGAAGCGGTGGTCTGCTTGTTACGTTAAATCCGTCCCCACAGTTAACTACCGAACAGGCTGATGTCTACGCGAACAAGCATCATTTATCAGAGGGAGAGGCCGACTTTTTAAGACAGTGGGCACGCGTTGCAGAACGCCGACATCAGTTTACACCAAAGAGTCTGCAGGAGCTGTTAGAAAAGCATGGCTTCTCTGATGTCGAAACAAGATTTTCGTCCAATGGGTTAGGAATGATGACAAAAGCAATTTTAGCATAGTAGTTAGAGCTGTCAGTGGAGGAACTGACGGCTTTTTGTAGTTGGAGTAGGTGCTTTCGTTATTTTGAGGGTTTTCGTTGGTATCATTTTATACTTTGTTTGCTGGAGGTCAGTTGCTTTGCATAAGTTCGATGCTCGTATGCATCACTTCGGAGGCCGTTTGCTTCAAATGGAAGCTTAAGTGTATCACTTCAATCCCCGTATGCGTTGAGTCAAATTGCTTTGCATCAGTTTAAGGCTAGTTTGCATCAGTCAGCCAGCTGTTTGCATCAGCTTGCAGTCCGAATGCGTCACTTCGATCCCCTTATGCGTCAAGGCAAACTGCTTTGTATCAGAAGAAATTGGTCATACGTAAAGGGGATTTCAAACAATCGTTCCCCACACCAAAACCGTAAATAGCAGGAAATAGAACGAAACAGTCTATAATTGCATGTAGACTCACAATTTTCACGCTATTTGCACAAATATGCCCTGATATACGTGTCGATTATTACTTCGGAAACCGATATATTAGAAGAACTGTCTAACTAACTACATAAAGGGAGGTGTCTGATTTGGACACATTTAAACGGCTTAAAGATTTTTACTGGCCGACAAAGCGTTATTTTATCTGGTCTATTATTTTACTACTATTTGTTACTGCTTTTACCGTTGCGTATCCAGTCATTCTACAAATCACAATCGACTCAATTATTTTAGATCAAAACTATAGTTGGATACCGTATGTTGCAATCGGTTTCTTCCTCATCACGATGTTAAAAGGGGTTGCGGTATTCTTTCATCAATATTTAGGAGATTTATTTGGGATTCACGCCGTTTACGAACTTCGTAATGCCCTCTATAAGAAGCTTCAATACTTACCATTCCGCTATTATGACAATGCGCGCACGGGAGACTTAATGTCGCGACTGACAGCCGATGTGGAGGCTTTCCGATTCTTTCTTTCCTTCGGGTTTGCGCAATTAATCAACATCGTTATGCTAGTTCTATTAAGTACTGCAATCATGTTTTATTATAGTATTCCACTTGCCCTCGTGACATTTGCGGCGCTACCATTTCTCGCGGTCACTGTGTATCAGTTTGATAAGCGCGTTCACCCCGCCTTTTCTGATATCAGAAAATCGTTAGCAGGGATGACAACAAAGGTACAAGAAAATATTAGTGGAATGTCTACGGTTAAATCGCTCTCAAAGGAATCGTATGAAATGGGACGATTTGATGTAAAAAACACCGACTACAAAGATAAGTATATTCACACAGCTAACATTTGGGCAAAATACTTCCCATTTATGGAGCTGATCGGACATATTTGTGTCGTCATTTTACTAGGCTACGGTGGGCTTTTAGTGATTAATGGAACGATTCAACCTGGAGTTCTAGTCGCATTCTTTAGCTTAATTTGGTTTATTATTAACCCATTAATGAACCTTGGATTTATCGTTAATACATTTTCTCAATCGAAGGCATCTGGAGAGCGTTTGATCCAAGTGTTAGATGAGCGAGAAGATATTTTTGATAAAGAAGGGGCACTCGAGATGGGGCGCCTATCCGGGCACGTTGTCTTTGAGCAAGTAAGCCATCAATATGATGAGGAAGAGGAGCTTGCCTTACAAGATATCTCCTTTGAGGCGTCGCCAGGTAAAACAATTGGATTAATTGGTGCAACTGGCTCTGGTAAAACGTCGATCACACAGCTTATCTCACGCTTTTATGAGCCGAGTCGCGGTCGAATTCTCATTGATGGTAGACCGATCACGGACTATACGTTAAATACGATTCGTCGCAATACTGGCGTTGTGTTGCAGGAATCCTTCCTATTCTCTTCTTCCGTAAAAGATAATATTTCTTACGGTAGACCAGACGCAACAATGGATGAAATCGTCGATGCTGCCAAGCGAGCGGATGCGCACGATTTTATCTCGGAGCTTCCGAATGGCTACGATACCGTGTTAGGAGAGCGAGGAGGCGGCTTATCTGGTGGACAAAAGCAACGTATCGCGATTGCGCGAGCTATTTGCGTCGACCCATCCATCCTCATTTTAGATGATGCTACGAGTGCCGTTGATATGGAAACAGAGGCAAAGATTCAAGCAGCGTTTAGGGAAGTCATGCACGGTCGCACAACGTTTATCATTGCGCACCGGATCTCCTCTTTATTACACGCAGATGAAATTATCGTGTTAGATAAAGGGAACATCGTCGAGCGCGGCACGCATGCTACGCTTATGCAACAAGACGGCGCATACAAACGAATTTACGATTTGCAGTATAAAGATCATAAACAGTTCCTGCAAGGAGCGAGATAGGAGGTGGCGAATTTGGATAAAAAGCAAAAGGAAGCACCGCGTACGCTACGGCGATTCCATTATTCGATGGATGAAGCAATTGAAAAGCCGTTTAACTGGAAGCAAATGTCCCGATTACTTACGTACATGAAGCCATATACAAAAACCATTTTACCAATCGCCATTTTAGGCATGTTGTTATCTACCGCAGTAAGGCTCCTTGCACCAGTCTTAATTGGAGCTTATGCGCTAGACCACATCATTGAGGTTGGGGACGTTAATTTCCTCATGATCATGGTTGGTGTTATCGCGTTTATGTACATGATCTCGTGGTTCGGTAACGTAATCCGTATCAAATACATGAACAAGCTTGGTCAATATATCATTTTTGATTTACGCAAAGCCTTATTTAATCATATTCAACGGCTGTCACATCGGTTCTTCGACCAACGATCAGCCGGATCGATTCTAGTTAGAATCACCAATGACGTAAACAGTTTACAGGACTTGTTTACAAATGGTGTCATTAATATGCTCATGGATATCATTATGCTTATCGGGATCATTGTCATCCTCTTTGTTATAAGCCCTGAGCTAGCATTAGCCATTATGGTCGTCCTACCACTTATGTTCTTTATCTCGACGAAGCTACGTAAAAACATTCGTCGCTCGTGGCAGGATGTGCGCTTAAAGCAATCTATGATCAACTCGCACTTAAACGAGAGTATTCAAGGGATTCGCATTACACAATCCTACACGCAGGAAAAGCATAATATTGGCTTCTTTAAAAATATGAACGGATTAAACTTCGAATCGTGGAGACAGGCGACGATGCGCAGTGCGTTCTTCCGTCCATTCGTTGAAATGAGTGGCGCGATCGGAACGGCTGTCCTCCTTTGGTACGGTGTTGTTTTGATTCAGCAAGGGTCACTATCCATCGGGGAATTCTTCACTTTCTCCTTATTTTTAGGAATGTTCTGGGAGCCAATCTCAAGGCTTGGTATGGTTTACAACCAGCTCCTTGTCGGAATGGCATCCTCGGAGCGAATCTTTGAATTCCTAGATGAAAAACCATCGGTTCCTGAGAAAAAAGAAGCAGTAAAGCTTAAGGATATGAAGGGACATATCATCTTTGATAACGTCGAGTTTGCTTATAATGCGGAACGAAAGGCGTTAAAAGGTATTAGCCTTGAAATGAAGGAAGGTCAAACAGTCGCACTTGTTGGTCACACCGGAAGTGGTAAAACGACGATCGTCAACTTAATCAGCCGCTTTTATGATCCAACAGGAGGAAGAGTTCTTTTAGACGGGTACGATATTCGCGATATTCGCCTAGATAGTTTGCGTGAGCGAGTTAGCATCGTCCTGCAGGATACCTTTATTTTCTCCGGAACGATCATGGATAATATTCGCTTCGGACGACCAGACGCGACAGACGAAGAGGTCATAGAGGCCGCAGCTACTGTTGGGGCGGATCCATTCATTCAACTCCTTCATAACGGCTACGAGACGGAAGTAGAAGAGCGTGGAAATGTGCTGTCAGTAGGAGAAAGACAGCTTATCTCCTTTGCCCGAGCACTCCTAGCAGATCCACAAATCTTGATTCTAGATGAAGCAACAGCATCAATCGATACAGAAACAGAGCAGTTAATCCAGCGAGCTTTAAAGCGATTATTGAAGGGACGAACTGCCATTATGATCGCTCACCGCTTATCAACGATCCGAGAAGCGGACAATATCTTTGTCTTAGAGCACGGCACAATTTTAGAGCAAGGCAACCACGATGAACTCATGGACCAACGTGGAGAATACTATGAGCTAGTCAAATCGCAATTTAAAGCGATCGAAGCAGGATAATCAAAAAAGGCGATTCCTTTATTAACAGAGGGAATCGCCTTTTTTTCACAAGGAGTGAAAGGCAATGATCGAACGCATCTTACAAGTAGCAAACGAATACGACGCTATTCGCGCGGTATCCTTGCACGGGTCTCGCGTGAACCCATCAGTTGAACCAGATCGCTATCAAGATTATGACATCGTCTATTACATCAATGAGGAGGAGCTTCCTGACTTTACGACGCTTTACGGAGACATTCTCATCATGCAACAACCTTCGCCTCACGCAAACAATACGGCTATTTATCTGATGCTTTTTGAAAATGGGGAAAGACTGGACTTAACCATTCGCTCTGTTTCATTAGGACTACAAGACGACTCCTTAACACAATTACTACTCGATAAAGATGATCGGTTTAACCCCGTCGAACCTAGCGAAAAAGGCTATGTAAGTCATTTGCCTTCGCAAGAAGACTTCGATGCAAGCTACAACGAAGTCTGGTGGTGTCTACAGTCTGTTGTAAAAGGATTTCGTCGAGGACAGTTCACCTACGCAAGTTCGATGCTCGAACAACCAATACGATCAGCCATCTTCGACCAGCTAGGCTGGATAGCCACATCCTATCATGACGAGCCAAAAAATATTGGGATGTGGGGCAAATTTACGGGGGAGCTCTTACCAGAACCATTCATAAAATTGCTCGAGCCTACATATCGAGAAGACTTAGCACAGGCAGTCGTTGCCGTGATGACACTAGCAGAGAAAACAGAAGCATTCTTAGCCGAGCGTGAAGGATACAAACGCACAGATTATTCACGGGTGAGGGCTTACTATGAGAAGTTACTAAATGAATGATTTTCTTATAGAATCTTCGATTCTCCTTCGCTTACGGCTGGCGCTTTCCAAGGTAAGAGCAGTCAGCTCTACGAACACCTTACGATATTAGCAGGGTCAGTGCCTAAGCCTACTCGTCGGCAGGTCGCGGCTTGCGCCTTCACCTAAACGCCTTCCTGCGTGGTCTCAGTCCCTGCCTATTCCTGCTAATTGTCTTCAGGTATTCTCCGAGTCTGCCTCCTCTTGAGCTTCTTTAAGGAGGTTTAAAACCAAAACCAGCTTTATAAGTTCTATTTGCTATTGCTACTAAACGTAAACCTTCGATTCTTCTATGCTTACTGACGAACGCGTTCGGCAGGGCTACAGAGGGCTTTCCACCCGGCTAGCGGCCGTGTGAAAGGATTCTCGGAAATGCTAAGTGCTCCTGCCTAAGTCGCCGCCAGATGCTCCGGAGAATCGAAGGTAACAGTTCTTTAATTGTACGAATACTTTTTCTTTACATCACTAGGCAAAAAATCGTTGCCTAGCTTTAAAATTATATCTTGCTCACGGTACATAAATCTCGTATACCGTACATAAATTTTCTATACGGTACATTAATCTCAAATACGGTACATAAACATCCTAATTACCTAAGAATTACTTATCAAATGCTAAAAAACAAACAAAAAAGAGCCTCTTTAAAAAAAAGGCCCTTTTATATGCCGTTTTTAAATCAAACAGAGAGCTGGCAGACCCGGAGGACATTCGGAGACAATCCATAGGAATAGGCAGTGGCTGAGACCACGCAGGAAGGCCGAACCTGCCTGACGAGTAGGCTCAGACACTGACCCTATGGATGTCGTAGAGTGTCCGTAGGGCTGACAGCTAGGAGTGAAGATTTAAACTAGTTAGCTCTTTAGCAATTGAAGCTCGAAGAGCTTACGAACTTGATCTTAAACTAGTTAGCTCTTTATCAATTTCAACCCGAAGGGTTGAAGCACTCTTTAAAAATCGAATCAACAACTACGCCTTAAGCTTCCTCACCACATCCTCATCCGGCGTTACATAAACCGTCGTCTGCTTATCATACGTCACATACCCAGGCTTCGCCCCACTAGGCTTTTTCACATGGCGAATGAGCGTATAGTCAACCGGAACGTTCCCCGACAT
The DNA here is from genome assembly GCF_006965545.2 of Paenalkalicoccus suaedae. Taxonomy (NCBI): domain Bacteria; kingdom Bacillati; phylum Bacillota; class Bacilli; order Caryophanales; family Bacillaceae; genus Paenalkalicoccus; species Paenalkalicoccus suaedae. The sequence goes on along the minus strand of NZ_CP041372.2, from coordinate 2,098,075 downwards.
ACGACTTTTACTGAAGTATGCAGCTAAATTCGCAGCCTCCATTAATGTCTCTTCCCCAAACGACGTACTCCTGATTAACACGTGTGAGCCAGGGATATCCTTCGTGTGAAGCCATGTGTCATCCTGTCTACTTAGCTTCGTCGTTAAATATTCATTCTGCTTATTATTTTTACCTACATACAAATCGATACCCTCTGATGATACGTAGCGCTCGACGCTCGGTTTAGAAGGCTTCTTCTTTTTCTTTTGTTGCTTACGGTCACGCATGTATCCACCCGCAATAAGCTCTTCGCGAATATCTTCAATATCACGCGTTGATGCAATCGACATCTGCTCTAATAGATTCTCAAAATATGCAATTTCCTCATCGTTCACTCGTAGCTGCTCATTCACATAGTTCACGGAGTTTTTAAGCTTCGTATACTTTCTAAAGAACTGCTGTGCATTATCAGATGCTGATTTGTGTGAAACGAGGGGGATTGTGATTTCATTTTGATCTTCATCATAATAGTCCACGACTGTGATGCTCTTCATTCCGGGCTTTATTAGATGCATATTTGCTGTTAAGAGCTCTCCAAATTTCTGTTGCTCCTTCGCTTTATCCGCATCTTGAAGCGTTGATTCTAGCTTTTTGCGTTTCTTTTTATTCTTCTGATATTCATTACGAATAAACCGTTCTAAATCGTGCGCGCGTTGCTTCACACGATCTCGTTCCGATTTATCATGATAAAATCTATCTAACATCTCATGGACAGAAGCAAGCTCTGTACGCTCTCCCTCTATATGCGTTAAAGGAATCACGCTAAAGCCTTCCTTCTTCGCGTTACGATAAATAAAAGGCGAATAATCATGCTGCTTAACAGGCTCCAATGTTTCTAAAAAGGCTTGAGGTAGGGTATCACTATTCGCAAACTTAGCGCGATGTAAAATCTCCTCAATCACCTGTGGGCTCAGACCGCTATAAACCTGCTGGATTTGCTTCAATAGCTTCCCACTATTAAAATCAATCGCACGGAGTAGCTCGTCGCGATCGGTTTGTAGCGGATGCAACTTATCCATATGAGGCGGGCTCACATACATTTGTCCAGGCAATACCGTACGATATTGAGAGAGGGACGGTGGAATGTGCTTAATGCTCTCTAAAATCATCTCATTATCTAAGAAAATCAAGTTACTGTGACGACCCATTAACTCTAACTTTAACTTTTTATATGAGACATCACCAAGCTCATTACGACCTTTAAACGAAAAAGTAATGACTCTCTCGAGGCCATCCTGTTCAATTGCTTCCACGATGCTACCTTCTAAATGTTTTCGAAGCACCATGCAAAATAGTGGTGGTTCAGATGGATTATCAAACTTAATATTAGTTAAATGAAAGCGCGCAAAGGATGGATTGACGGAAATAAATAAGGAATGGTTCTTCCCATGCGCTCTTACTGTAATGACTATATCAGATGGGTGAGGTTGATGAATCTTAGTGATTCGCCCACTTACTAATGTTTGCTTTAGATCATGTGTTACGGCTCTTGTTACAATTCCATCGAAAGACAAAATCGTATCCTCCTTTACTCTTACAGACTACTAGCCATTATAGCAGAAAAAACAGTTGCAGGAACAACGAGCGAGAGAGCGAATAAGGTCATAACAGACAAGCCCTTGTTGAGAAGGCAAAAATTGTTTAGAATGAGAGAGTGGATGTGATACATATGATGAGAAGTATGACAGGATACGGACATGCTGAGGAGATAATCGCAGGAGGTCGACTAGCAGTCGAGCTTAAGTCCGTCAATCACCGATTTTTAGAAGTAAGTATTCGTATTCCAAAGGAATGGAATCGCTTTGAGTCAGCTATTCGCAAAGTAGTGTCTACAAATGTTTCGAGAGGGAAAGTAGATGTATTCGTTCGGATAGATGGTTCTTATAAAACGAGTCAGCTCGCAATTAATCAACAATTAATTGATCAATTTGAAGAGGCCTTTAACGAACTGAAGGGAAATTATGCTGTAACAGATACGTTTCCGCTTGCACAAATTCTTTTGTCTGACCAAGTTACTTCGATCGAAGAGCGTGAAATAGACGATCCAGAGCTCACGGACAAGCTTCTTGCCTGCGTGTCAAAGGCAACGCTCGATTTAGTAACGATGCGAGAGAATGAAGGACAAGAGCTATCAGCTGTTTTAAAAACAGGTGCTACTCGAGTGAAAGCATTAAACAGAGAATTACACACGTATGCAGATGACGTGCATCGCCATTATACAGATAAGATTATCAAGCGAATGCGCGCCATAGGATCTGATATTGATGAAAGCCGGATTTTGCAAGAGGCAGCCCTCTATGCGGAGAAAGCCGACGTCACTGAAGAAATAACTCGAATTGACAGCCACCTTGTCCAGTTTGACGAGATAATCCAGTCAGACGAACCGATAGGAAGAAAGCTAGACTTTGTGCTTCAAGAGCTAAATAGAGAAGTAAATACGATTGGCTCAAAAGCCTCCGTGAAAGAAATGAGCAAGCTTGTTGTTGATATGAAAGCAGAGCTTGAAAAACTTCGTGAACAAATTCAAAACATAGAATAACGCATTAGGGGGCATACGAACATGGACATTAAATTAATTAACATTGGTTTTGGTAACATCGTATCAGCAAATCGAATTATTTCGATCGTCAGCCCAGAATCAGCACCAATTAAACGAATCATTTCAGACGCACGTGATCGAAATATGCTAGTAGATGCAACGTACGGCAGACGCACAAGAGCCGTTATCATTGCCGATAGCGACCACGTCATTTTATCGGCCGTTCAGCCAGAAACAGTCGCGCAACGAGTGATTTCAAGTAAAGAGGACGCAGCGGAAGACTAACGTGTAGCGAGGAAAGTAAACATATACTTTCCTCGCTATTTCATGTTAAAATGATTTGTACTAATTGTTTGGAGGATAATATGAAACGAGAAAAAGGCTTATTGATTGTGCTTTCCGGTCCATCAGGCGTTGGGAAAGGCACTGTTTGTAGTGCGCTCCGTGAACAGGATACGCACATCCGTTACTCAGTATCAGCTACAACACGTCATCCAAGAGCAGGAGAAGTAGATGGCGTTAACTACTTTTTTAAATCCAAAGAAGAATTTGAACGATTGATCCAAGACGGTGAAATGATTGAATACGCACAGTACGTAGGTAATTACTACGGCACACCTCGTGCGTACGTGGAAGAAATGATCGAAAAAGGCCACGATGTCATTTTAGAAATTGAAGTTCAAGGAGCTATTCAGGTTAAAGAAACATTTCCTGAAGGTGTTTTTATCTTTCTAATGCCACCAAGCTTAAAAGAACTAAGAAATCGTCTAGCAGGCCGTGGGACCGAATCTGTCGATCTCATTGATAGCCGTATGACAGTAGCTCGCGAAGAGATTGAACTCATGGACAAATACGACTACGTTGTCGAAAATGACGAGGTGCATTTAGCTGTAGACCGTATTAAATCTATTGTAACTGCCGAGAACTGTAAGAAGGATCGTCTAATTCATCAATATCAATCATTAGTGAAGGAGTGATTTTGTCATGTTAAAACCATCAATTGATTCGTTAATGTCAAAAATCAATTCAAAGTATACATTGGTAACAATCTCTGCTCGTCGTGCAAGAGAACTACGTGAGCAACCAGAGCTTTTCAGTGAGCCAGAAAACGCACGTTCCGTAAACTACGTAGGAATGGCTCTTGAAGAGATTGAGTCAGAATACTTAAGCTACGATATTTCAGAAGATAAGGATAAAGAATACGCTGAAAGATAAGCCTACACGTGAGGCATTTCTTAGCGCTACATGTAAAAGCTACTGAATGGTTTGTTCAGTGGCTTTTATTTTGTTTTACTGACAGATCTTTAACCCCTTTTAGCAATCCCTTGGATTGCTGGTTGCTAAAGGGCCACTTATTTTTATGTGGTAACAGGAGTCAGCTCTACGAATACCCTTCGACATTAGAGAGAAGTCTGCGATCTTTGCAGACGATCGAAAGCATCAAAGAAGCGAGCGTTGCACTTAGAAATCAGTGGGTGCTTTTCCTGCTGATTTCAGGCTAGCGATTGATGCTAAATATATAAAAGGAGTCAGCTCTATGAACACCCTACGACATTAGTAGGGTCAGGACCTGAGCCTACTCGTCGGCAGGGTGCGGCTCACGCCTTACCCTAAGCGCCTTCCTGCGTGGTCTCATTCCCTGCCTATTCCTACTAATTGTCTCCGGGCATTCTCCGAGTCTGCCTCCTTCTGCACGAATAGAGAAATGAAGCGAATTATTATAATGATGAAAAGAATACAAGCTATTAAGTAAAGCAAAATGCCGGAAGTGACGCGCAATGAAGGGAATTGACTAACTATCTTCAAGTGATGCAAACTCTTAACGTTGTGAAGAGAAAACAAACTAGAAGAAATGACGAGAAAGAACACAATTATACATACTGACTTAAAAAACGCTCTTCTTTATGCTCCTTTTAAATCAAACGTAGAGGTGGCAGACCCAGAAGACATTCGAAGACAATCCATAGGGGAAAGAGGTCTTTGAGATCCCACAGAAGGCGTTTAGAGAGAGACGGCAGTCGAACTCTGCCAACGAGGAAGCTCAAAGACCGGCCCTATGGATGTCGTAGAGTGTCTGGCGGGCTGACAGCTCGGAGAGCAGATTTAAACTAGTTAGCCCTTAGTCAATTTAGCTCGAAGAGCTAAGGAAGTTAGATTTAAACTAGTTGGCACTTTATCACCATCAGCTCTAAGAGCCTATGCAATAGTTGTCTGACCGAGCTTTTTTAGGTAGAGTGAAGAGAGACAACTTATTGCTAAGAAAAAGACAGGAGAGAATATCCATGACACGAAAAAACCGAGTACTATTAGCTGTGACAGGAGGAATTGCTGCATTTAAAGCAGCCGCCCTTACAAGTAAATTAGTTCAAGCCAATTTTGACGTTAAAGTAATGATGACAAACTCTGCACAAGAATTCGTCACTCCTTTAACGTTTCAAGCACTCTCTCGTGATCATGTGTATACAAATACATTTATTGAACCAGATCCGACACATATTGCACACATTGATATCGCAGATTGGGCTGACCTTGTGCTCGTTGCGCCAGCGTCAGCAAACACAATCGGAAAGCTTGCTCATGGAATCGCAGATGATATGGTAACGACTACTATGCTTGCAACAACGGCAGAAGTCATGATCGCACCTGCGATGAATGTCCATATGTATAGTCATCCAGCAGTTACACGCAATATGGAGCAACTGAAAAAAGACGGCTTTATTTTTGTGGAACCAAACGAAGGCTATTTAGCGTGCGGGTATACAGGGAAAGGTCGTATGGCAGAACCCGAAGACTTACTTGCTATGGTCGAACACTATTTTATTAAGCGTGACTATCCTAACTGGCATGGGAAAAAACTTATCGTAACAGCAGGCCCAACCCAGGAAGTTATTGACCCTGTTCGATTTTTATCAAATCGATCATCCGGTAAAATGGGGTTTGCTATTGCACAAGAGGCCGCTGCAAGAGGGGCTCATGTCACACTAATAAGCGGTCCAGTTGAGCTAGATACACCGCATGGAGTCAATCGTATTGATGTCACATCCGCCGAAGATATGTATAAAGCCGTGATGCATCATGCAGACAATCAGGACGTCATTATTAAAGCGGCAGCAGTATCAGACTATAAGCCGAAAACATCCGAAGAAGAAAAAATGAAGAAATCAGATAAAGATATTCCATTAGAAATGGTGAGAACGAAGGATATCTTAAAAGATTTAGGTCAACAAAAAAAGAAACAGATTTTAGTAGGTTTTGCTGCAGAATCATCCAATATCGAAGAGTATGCGAAGAGAAAGCTAGAAACAAAAAATGCAGATATTATTGCAGCAAATTCCATTGTGGAAGAAGGACATGGATTTAGAGGAGATACAAATGCTCTTACGCTATTTACTCGTAAAGGTGACCAAATAGACGTCCCTCTAACATCAAAAAAACAAGCTGCTAAAGTATTATTAGATGAAGTAGAAAAGTTGTTTGGTGATGCTACATGATAGCAAGTGTTATTGTTGATGTTGCCGCAAGACAAACGGATCGAATGTTTGATTATCTCGTTCCAAATGAGCTTGCAGACACGATTGTACCCGGAGTTCGTGTGCATGTTCCTTTTGCAAACAGGAATGTGCAGGGGTTTGTGATGAAGCTTCACAACGAGCCTCAAATCGCGATCGAAAAGCTTAAACCAATTTCTGATCAGCTCGATTTAACTCCACCGGTAACGGAGGAGCTTTTACTCCTATCTGAAGCTATTAAAGAAGAAACGCTTTCTTATCATATAAGTGTTTTAAAAGCGATGCTACCGGCTGCCATGCGAGCATCCTATGATAAAGAGCTTTACTTGGAAGAGGAAGATCCTGAACTTACCGGTTTATTCGTTGATGGGGTGATTGCGAGCTGGAATGAGTTTACGAAACAAGCTCCTGAAAATGATATTCAGCTCATAACGAGGCATATTCGTAAAGGAACGATTCGCGTAAGCCCGATCGTTACAACAAAGGATGCAAGAAAAAAACAGTTGCAGGTCACGTACGTGCAAGAACCTGACCTTACCCAATTTTCGCAAGCGAAAAAGCAATTATTATTATCCGAGTATTTATTGACGTGTGAAATCGGCACAAGCTTTACGCTAAAGGGTCTAGCAGAGGAAGCGAACGTCACGACAGCTGTTATTAACCAGCTTGTTGATAAAGGTGTACTGAAAAAAGACTATGCCACAGTGGGGCGCGATCCATATGCAGGGCGAACGTTTAAGTCGTCGGTTCCGATGGCGCTCACAGAGGAGCAACAGGAATCCATACGTCCAATTGAGGAAGCCTTTCAGACAAACAAGCACGAAACGTTTTTATTGCACGGTGTCACTGGAAGCGGAAAGACAGAAATTTATTTACAGTCGATTGAGCAGGTGTTAGATAAGGGGAAGGAAGCGATCGTACTCGTACCTGAAATCTCGCTTACTCCTCAAATGGTAACGAGATTTAAGTCGCGTTTTGGCTCGAGGGTAGCCGTGCTTCATAGTGCGCTATCTAAAGGGGAGAAGTATGATGAATGGCGCAAGATTCGTGAGGGAAAGGTAGATGTCGTGGTAGGGGCTAGATCAGCTGTATTTGCTCCCTTTACAAACCTTGGCATTATTATTATTGATGAAGAGCACGAGATGAGCTATAAGCAGGAGGAAGCGCCACGCTACCACGCAAGGGATGTTGCAATAAAGCGCGCAAGCTATTATAACTGTCCTGTAATCTTAGGAAGTGCTACACCTTCTTTAGAAAGCTTTGCACGAGCAAAAAAGGGTGTTTATACGCTCCTATCGATGCAAGAGCGAGTGAACCAAACAGCGATGCCACCGGTGCATGTTATCGATATGCGAGAAGAGCTTCAAAACGGGAATCGCTCGATGTTTTCGACCTCTGTTTTGGAGGCTATGCAGGATCGATTAGCTAAAAAGGAGCAAATGGTGTTGCTCTTAAATAGAAGAGGCTATTCTACCTTCATTATGTGCCGTGACTGTGGGTACGTAGCGGAATGTCCGCACTGTGATATCTCATTAACCTATCACCGTAATGATCAATCCTTACAGTGTCACTATTGTGGACATCGCGAGACAATCCCAACGGTTTGTCCATCTTGTCAAAGTGACTCTATTCGCTTTTTTGGTACAGGTACACAAAAGGTAGAGCAGGAGCTTGCAAAAGAGCTTCCAGATGCAAGGGTAATTCGGATGGATGTTGATACCACAAGGCGTAAAGGCTCTCACGAAAAGCTTTTGCAGTCTTTTGAGAAGGGAGAAGCGGATATTCTCCTTGGCACACAGATGATTGCAAAAGGTCTTGATTTCCCTAACATTACGCTTGTCGGTGTCCTGGCCGCAGACTCTATGCTTCATTTACCAGACTTTCGTTCTGCCGAAAGGTCTTTCCAGCTCCTTACCCAAGTTGCTGGCCGTGCTGGGAGACATGATAAGCAAGGCGAGGTATTCGTACAAACCTATACGCCGGATCACTATAGCGTCCAAGACGTTAAAACGCATAACTTTCTTTCTTTTTACGAAAAGGAGATGAAAATGCGTCAGCTTGCTGGCTATCCTCCGTATTACTTTTTAGCGGTGGTGCACGTTAGCCATGCAGATCTTAACAAGGCTGTGGAGGTAACGACCAACATTGCGTCTTATTTACGAAGAAGTCTAAGTGACTCTGCTAAAATATATGGACCGTCAGCTAGTCCGATACCTCGAATAAAAGATAGATATCGCTATCAGTGCATGATAAAATACAAAATCGAACCAAACCTTCATCATGTTTTACAGGAATTGATTGAATCCTATCAAAAAGAAATAATGAAAACAGACTTGCAACTTCACGTAGATACTAATCCATATATGATGCTGTAAAGAGAAGAAAGGATGATTTGATGAATATCGTATTTATGGGAACACCGGATTTCGCGGTACCTGTTTTACAAACTATAATAGATGAGGGACATACAGTATCCCTTGTGGTTACACAGCCGGACCGTCCTAAAGGTCGTAAGAGAGAGCTTACACCGCCACCTGTTAAGGTAGCGGCCTTAGAGCTAGGATTACCCGTTTTTCAACCAGAAAAGATACGACATGACTATCAGGCTGTGCAAGAGGCTGCGCCAGATTTAATTGTAACTGCAGCCTTTGGTCAACTACTCCCAACGGAGGTCCTGGAGATTCCAGCTAAGGGCTGTATTAACGTCCACGCGTCTCTGTTGCCTAAATATCGCGGCGGTGCGCCTATCCATCAATCCATTATCGACGGAGAGGCAGAAACAGGGGTTACGATCATGTATATGGTAGAAAAGCTGGATGCTGGGGACATGCTTTTAAAAAGAGCTATTCCAATTACAGACGAAGATAACACGGGAACGATGCACGATAAGCTAAGCAAGCTTGGAGCGCAAATGATCAAAGAGATGCTACCAAAGATGGAGGCGTCCGTTGTAGAGGCAGAAAAACAGGATGAGGCAGCTGCAACCTTTGCACCTAACATAAAAAAAGAGCAAGAGGTCATTGATTGGACGCAGGATGCGAGAAGCGTCTTTAATCACATTAGAGGGCTTGCACCTTGGCCAGTTGCTTATACGACGCTTGGAGAGACAAGATTAAAGCTATGGTCCTCTGTAGTAGCGGAAGGCACAACAACAGAAGCTCCTGGTACTATCGTAAAGTTGGAGTCCGATTTACTGCATGTGGCGTGCGGCGACGAGACGGTGCTTGCATTAAAAGAAGTCCAGCCAGCTGGTAAAAAACCGATGAACGTAGAGACATTTTTGCGAGGAGCCGGCGCAAAGCTTGCGTTAGGCGATAAGTTAGGAGATTTATAGATGAAAAAACAAGAGGCAACAGTGCGTGAGGTTGCGTTAGATACGTTACTTAAGATCGAACAGCAACAAGCCTATAGTAATTTATTGTTAAATGATATGATTAAATCATCGAAGCTAGCTAAAGTAGACGTGCCATTACTGACTGAAATAGTCTATGGCACGATTCAGCGTCAAGCTTCGTTAGATTTTGTGTTAAAGCATTTTAGTAAAAAACCATTAGATAAACTGCAAGACTGGGTACTCGTGTTACTAAGATTAAGTGTTTATCAGCTACTTCATTTAGATCGCGTGCCTGATCACGCTATTTTAAACGAAGCGGTAACAATCGCAAATAAGAGAGGCCACAAAGGAATCTCTGGAATGGTAAACGGAATTTTACGTAACGTGTTAAGACAAGGTGCTCCGTCATTCGATTCTATTAAAGAGCCTATCGAGCGTTTAGCGGTAAAGGGATCCCATCCGCAGTGGTTTGTAAACCGATTAGTAGACCAATATGGGTTTGACGAAGCGGAGAAAATCGTTTTTGCTAACTTAGAGCACCCCGTTTCCTCCATTCGTGTAAATGAATTTAAGTCGGATAAGGATACAATTAAAGAGATGCTCTTAGAAGAAGGTGTCGAAGTAGAAGAAAGCCCGTTCATGCCGCATGCACTTCGAGTTACACGAGGGGCTGTTCAGCATACGGACGCGTTTAAAGAGGGATACGTATCCATTCAAGATGAAGGCTCGATGCTTGTTGCTCTCGCGCTTGATCCAAAGCCTGGGGAGCGCATTCTAGACGCGTGCGCAGCTCCTGGAGGGAAATCCATGCATATTGCCGAGCTCATGCAAAATGAGGGGCAATTAATTAGTGGAGATATTCACAAGCATAAAGTCGAGCTTTTAGAAGCACAACAAAAACGCCTAGGATTATCAATTATTGAAGGTGTCGCCCAAGATGCGAGAAAGCTTGATGAGGCGTCTGAGCCGTTTGACCGTGTTTTAGTAGATGCTCCTTGCTCTGGACTTGGTGTATTGCAAAGAAAGCCAGATATTAAGTGGAAGAAAAAAGAATCGGATATTAGCAGGTTACAAGAGATCCAAGCGGACATACTAGATGCTGTATGGAAAACATTAAAGCCGGGTGGTAGACTGATTTATAGTACATGTACTATAGATAAAAATGAGAATGATCATCAAATCACATCCTTTTTATCTAAACACAGTGATGCGTCGCGTGACACATCTCTAACCGCTGTGCTACCGAAAGCTTACCATAGTGCTATCGGTGAGGATGGTAGTATGGTCCAGTTACTCCCAGGTCAATTCGGTACAGATGGGTTTTTTATCACTTCTATCAAAAAAGCAGAAACTATAGAAGAAGTTGCCGAATGAACGGTTATGGGAAGTAGAAAGAGGGGATCGTTTTTGGAATATACATCGTTAACGGATATAGGTAAATTACGATCGCATAATGAAGATAGTGTTGCTGTTGCTAAAAAAGACAACGGCCAGCTATTAGCTTTAGTTGCTGATGGGATGGGTGGTCATCAGGCAGGAGACGTTGCGAGTAAGCTGGCAAAAAAAGTGCTCCTTGAATCCTGGCAAAGTAACGATAGTCTTCTCTCTCAAGAAGAAGCAGAAGATTTCTTACGAACAACCGTTGTAAAAGCAAATAAACACATTCTCGACTATGCGAATGAGCATACCGATTGTAAAGGGATGGGGACGACCCTCGTTGCGACGATATGCACAGACTCTTTCATTTCTTTTTGTCATGTAGGAGACTCTCGCATTTACTTGTATGAAGAAAATGAACTTACGCAATTAACGAAAGATCACTCTCTAGTAGGAGAGTTAGTTAGACGTGGAGAAATTTCCGAGCAGGAAGCAGAAGTGCACCCTCGCAAGAATGTATTAATGAGAGCACTTGGCACAGAGCCAACTATTGAAATTGATACTGGTGTCGTTGCGTGGAATTCAGGATCGTTACTTGTACTTTGCACGGATGGGTTAACAAACAAGCTATCTGCTATGGATTTGTCTGCGATCTTTAACGATCAAGAAATTCCGCTCGAGGAAGCTGCTCGCGCAATGATTAATGAGGCGAATAATCGCGGTGGAGAGGACAATATCACCGTAGCGCTCGTTAGGCATCAAAAGGAAGTGAATGCATCATGATAGGAAAACGTTTAAACGATCGCTATAAATTAATTCGTCCAATTGGCGGCGGCGGGATGGCAGACGTTTATTTAGCGAAAGATCTTATTCTCGATCGTCATGTCGCTGTAAAAATGCTCAAAACGCAGTTTTCTAATGACGATGAGTTTATTCAACGATTTAGACGCGAAGCAGAAGCGGCAACTAGCCTCTCTCATCCGAACGTTGTTAGTATATATGACGTCGGGGAAGAAGAGGATTTATATTATATTGTTATGGAGTACGTCGAGGGCGAAACGTTAAAGGACTATGTTGTTGCGAATGGGTCGCTTTCGGTTGATGAGTCTATTCGTATTTTAAAACAAATTGCCTCGGCGCTCTCTCACGCCCATGCGAACCATATCGTACACCGGGATATAAAGCCTCAAAACATATTGATTGGTGTAGATGGCATTGCTAAAGTAACAGATTTTGGGATTGCTCGTGCGATTAACGAAGCAACCATTACGCATACAAATTCTGTGTTGGGCTCGGTTCACTACTTATCGCCAGAACAAGCACGTGGTGGACAGGTCACCTTTAAATCGGATCTTTATTCCTTAGGGATAATCGGGTTTGAAATGCTAACGGGTGAAGCACCGTTCAAAGGGGACACAGCTGTTTCTGTTGCTATTAAGCATATTCAAGAACCCATTCCTTCTGTGACAGAAAAAGCGCCGCATGTGCCTCAAAGCGTGGATAATATGATCATGAAGCTAACAGCGAAAGATGTTACGAACCGCTATGAGTCAGCAGATGAACTGCAACGAGAATTAGCTACTATACTGGATCCTTCACGAGTGAATGAGGCGCCAATTGAGCGCGAGGACGATCCTGAAGCGACAAAAGCTATTCCTGTTATACCGGCTGATGCGCCGCTTGAAGGTGACCCAACGCTAGTAAGGAAGCCGGACGAGGCACCTGCTCAAGGTCCTGCAGCAGAACCTGCTAAAAAGAAGAAAAAGCGTGTAGGGAAATGGATTGGCTTATCGGCTCTATTTCTTGCTTTACTGTTATTTTTAGTGTTCTTCCTTATTCCAAGACTACTTTATGTAAATGATGTGACGATTCCTGAAGGGTTAGTTGGGCAGCCGTCCTCAGAAGTAGTAGCAGAGCTTGAAACGCTAGGTTTAGAAGTAGAGCTCACGTATAGAGAAGACGATACTGTGGAACCAGACCATGTTATCTCAACGAATCCTCAAGGTGGTAATAACGTAAAAGAGGGCTCTTTAGTGACGGTATTTGCTAACGAAGCGAATGGCACGGTCGACATGAATGATGTAGTTGGTCTATCACTTGAGGAAGCGGAAGAGCTTTTAGCAGATTTTGAGGATATAGAAGTTGTTTATGAAGAGAGTGCGACAGAAGATGAAGGAACAGTTTTATCGCAGTCACCAGAAGCAAATGAACCAGTCATTGCAGAAGAAACAGTTGTCACTCTTACGGTTAGTGAGGGTATGACGTATGTGATGGATAATTTGTTTGGAATGACGCGTTCTGAGGTACTCGATCAGATGGATGATAATCCTTATGTAACATTAAGATTCGAAGAAGATTTCCATCCATCCATTGAGTCAGGATTAGTTATTGCACAATCTCCATCAAGAGGGACAGAAATTAATGCTCCTGTAACAGTAGAGGTTACTTTCTCACGTGGACCTGAGCCATCGTCTTCAGGGGGATCTTCTGAGATTGAGACTCCTGAGCCAGATCCAGAACCGGAGCCAGAGCCAGATCCTGGCGAAGAGGACGGTCCAGTTACAAGTGACGTACCATTTTCAGTAGAAGTACCGCCTGCGCCAGAGGGATCAGAACCACCTGAGTATCGTATTCAAATCTCTATTATTGATTCTGAGAGCGATACACCTAGAGAAGTCGTTAGCGAGTCCATCACGGAGACGACTAGATTTACGCTACCTATGACGTTAAACCCAGGTGACACAGGATATCTGCTTTTATATGTGAATGGACAAGAATTCTCAGAGTCACCTTACGAATACACCTATGAGGAATTATTAAGCTATCAATAAATGGAGGTTTGCATGGCAATTGGGAGAATCGTAAAAGCATTAAGTGGATTTTACTATGTCGAAAACGAGGACGGCATTTTTCAGTGCAGAGGTAGAGGGAACTTTAGAAAGAGAAAGCTAACGCCACTAGTTGGAGACTGGGTTGTTTTTGAAGCGGAAAATCGTACAGACGGATATGTATTAGAATTACATGATAGGACGAATGAGCTCATTCGTCCTCCAATAGCGAATGTTGAACAGGCTGTACTCGTTTTTTCTGTCCATGAGCCGGCGTTTAGTCCACTATTACTAGACAAATTCCTTGTGCATATTGAAGCAAACGACATTCAACCACTTATATGCTTATCTAAGATGGATTTATTGCCAGAGGAAAAACTAGAAGAGATTCGTCAGTATAAAAAGGAGTATGAAAAAATCGGCTATGAAGTGATATCTACATCGGTTCACCAAGCGGATACGATCGAAGAGTTGAAGCCTGCCTTAGCAAATCGTGTGTCTGTTTTTGCTGGACAATCGGGTGTTGGTAAATCATCGCTGTTAAATGCGATAAAGCCGGAGCTAGATTTAGAGACGAATGCGATCTCAAAAAGCTTAAATCGAGGGAAGCACACCACGAGACACGTGGAGCTTATTCCTATCGAAGGTGGCTATGTAGCAGATACTCCTGGTTTTAGTTCTCTAGATTACCATGGTATTACCGAGGACTCTCTCTCCGCCTGCTATCCTGAAATGGCTGATCGAATACAGGAATGCAAGTTTAGAGGATGTACGCATTCAAATGAGCCTAAATGTGCGGTCAAGGCAGCTGTCGAAGATGGAGAGATTGCGCAGCATCGTTATGATAGCTATATTCAATTTTTAGAAGAAATTAAATCGCAAAAGCGGAGGTACTAGCATGTCAGTTAAAATTGCACCATCTATTCTTTCAGCTAATTTTGCCGAACTAGGTAAAGAAATTAAGGATGTCGAGGAAGGAGGAGCGGATTATATTCACATCGATGTAATGGACGGTCATTTTGTTCCGAACATTACGATTGGACCGCTTATTGTTGAAGCTGTGCGTCCGATTACGACATTACCGTTAGATGTGCACCTTATGATCGAAAATCCGGATCAATATATTCCTGACTTTTGTAAAGCTGGAGCGGATATTATTACGGTACACGTAGAGGCATGTCCTCACTTGCACCGTACGATTCATTTGATTAAAGAAAATGGGGTTAAAGCAGGCGTTGTATTAAATCCGGCTACTCCAGTAGATGTGATCAAGCCAATTATTGACGATATTGATATGGTATTACTTATGACAGTAAATCCAGGCTTCGGTGGGCAATCTTTTATTTCTTCCGTGCTACCCAAAATTACAGAAGTAAAAGAGCTTGTCGGAGATCGTGATATTGAGATTGAAGTCGATGGTGGCGTCAACGAAATGACAGCAAAACAGTGCGTAGATGCTGGTGCAAATGTTCTTGTTGCGGGATCGGCTATTTATAATCAAGAGGATCGACACGCTGCCATTGCGAAAATTCGTCAACAGTAGTAAAGTGAAATTACTTAAACGAAATTAAAATAATGAACCACAAGGGGAGTCTTAGAGGACTGAGAGGAAGCATGCGCTTCGACCCTTTAAACCTGTAAGTTGATACTTGCGTAGGGATGTGGAGATGATGCTAACAGACAGCTGTTGCCTTCTCGGCATAAGCTGTCTTTTTTTGTGGTTCTAAAAAAAGGGGATTATTTATTATGAGACAAAACAAACGATTACTTATTATGCTCGAAATCGCTATTATGAGCGGTCTTGCTTATGTGTTAGACTTAATTCCACTGTTTCAAATGCCTCAAGGGGGATCTATTACGCTCTCTATGCTTCCAATCCTTATTCTCGCTTATAGACGAGGAGTTATTGCTGGGATTATAGCTGGCGGATTGTTTGGCACATTAAATCTAATGTTTAATTCATTCGTGGTTCACTGGGCGCAGGCATTACTCGACTATCCGATCGCCTTTTTAGTGATAGGTTTAGCTGGTATTTTTCGTTTTTCAAGTCAGGCTTCGTTCCGTAAAAAGCTTACACTTCTTATCGCAGGAGTGGCATTAGCATCTGCATTACGATTACTTTCACACTTTACTGCAGGTGTAATTTGGTTCGGTAGCTTTGCCCCTGAAGGGATGTCGCCAGTATGGTATTCATTTATCTATAATCTAAGCTATATCGCACCTACATTTGTTATTTTAGTCATTATCATGGTCTTATTTGCTAATAAGGGAAAAGTCGTGCTACACCCCTCTAACGGACGTGTAGCATGACATATTTGTTAGTAGCAGGAGGTCCAAAAGTGGACCTTCCATCCCTTCAAGAGCTTTGCGACGAGCTTAAACCGACTGGCATTATAGGCGTTGATAGAGGAGCTTATTATCTTTTAGAGGCTTGTATTACACCAAATCTTGCTATCGGGGACTTTGATTCAATCGGAGAAACATATTTAAAGCAACTAAAAGCAGAATCAGTAGAACTAACCACTTTCCCTGCAGAAAAAGATCAGACAGATATGGAGCTGGCACTTGATATTGTTAAAGAAAGATTTAACGCTAAAAAGCTTATTATTGTTGGGGCGACAGGAGGCAGATTAGATCACTTTTTAATGAACGTGCAGTTGTTAGAGGTTGCTGCTACACGTGGGATTGAAGTGGAGATACTCAATACTTCCAATCGAATGAGTTATCTAGATAGCGGCGTCAAACATGTAAAGCATTCCATATACACCTATTTATCCTTATTAGCTATTACAGAAAAAGTTTCTGGAATAACGCTTACTGGAGTGAAATATGAATTAACAAATGCTCAATTAAAGCGTGGTTCGAGCCTTTGTGTTAGTAATGAAATCGTAGATGACGAAGCAATTGTGAAGATTGAATCAGGTAAAGTAATCGTGATTGAGTCCAAGGACGAAAATTAAGTGGTACTATCTGTGGCAGACTGAATATATATGTAATAGAATCGCTTTTTTCCGTCAGGAGGGAGTAGCATGAAGTTTTATACGATCCGTTTGCCGAAGTTTATAGGGGGCGTTGTGCGAGCTGTACTTGGCACAATTGGAAAAGGGTAATACAAAGAAAAGGACTCCTAATCCGATTAACGGATTAGGAGTCCTTTTACGTAATAGGTCACAAAATTATACGCGCTGAACTTTACCAGACTTAAGTGCGCGAGCTGAAACGTATACGCGCTTCGGCTTACCGTCCACTAAAATTCGTACCTTTTGAACGTTTGCGCCCCAACGACGCTTCGTTGAGTTAAGTGCGTGTGAACGCTTGTTTCCAGTAGATGGACCTTTACCTGTAATAACACATCTGCGTGCCATGGAAATCCCTCCTTCTTTCAAACCGTAACTTTCAATCACAGTTATTTCAAACAACATACTTGGATATATTAGCATAGCATTCTGTTAAATACAAGTGATTTCAGAGATATTTCAAGTAAAAAACCTTGACAGCCGATTCGCTTCAGGTAGTATATATACCGGAGTGCCTTTCATAATGTTCGGTTTTATAGTAAAATGGCGATAGCCTTTCGGTAAAAACCTTTTTGAGGAGGCAATGACATTTATGACGATCGAAATTAAAACAAACTATGGAAATATTGATGTATCTAAAGAAGTAACGGCAGTAATCGCTGGTGGGGCCGCAGTAGACTGCTACGGGATTGTTGGCATGGCATCTCAAAAGCAGCTAAAAGACGGCATTACGGATCTTTTAGGCCGCGAAAATTTAGCGCGGGGTGTTGTTATTCGCGAGGATAATGACGACGTACATATTGATATGTACATTATCGTAAGCTATGGGACAAAGATTTCAGAGGTAGCTCATAACGTACAACAAAAAGTAAAGTATCAGCTAGAACAAATGCTAGGACTTAAAGTAACGTCTGTAAATATTTTTGTATCAGGTGTTCGCGTAGCGAACGATTAGATGTGATTAGTTAGGAGGAACACGTGTGGTTAACAAGATCGAGGGAGATAAGTTTGCGCAAATGCTCATTGAGGGTGCAACAAACCTCTCTAATAACTCAAAGAAAATCGATGCACTAAATGTCTTTCCTGTTCCGGATGGTGATACAGGGACAAACATGAATTTAACCATTACTTCAGGAGTGAAAGAAGTAAAAAACGCACCGCATGACCATGTAGGAAGAATAGCTCAAGCATTTGCTAAAGGTCTTTTAATGGGTGCTCGTGGCAACTCGGGAGTTATACTTTCTCAGTTATTCCGAGGATTTTCAAAGTCTGTAGAGAAAAAAGAAACACTCCAGGCAAAAGATTTAAGCCTGGCTCTTCAGCATGGAGTAGACACTGCCTATAAGGCTGTTATGAAGCCTGTTGAGGGAACAATCTTAACAGTTGCTAAAGATGCAGCTAAACAAGCAGTAGCTTCTGCAGAGAAGAAGACAGACGTCATTGAGGTTATGTCTGATGTGCTAAAGGAAGCGAAAGCATCCTTAAAGCGTACTCCAGACCTACTACCTGTATTAAAAGAGGTTGGTGTAGTTGACTCAGGTGGACAAGGGTTAGTCACTATTTATGAAGGCTTCTTAGCAGTTCTTAAAGGAGAAGCGATTCAGACTGCAGAGGAATCAGCTCCATCTCTAGAAGAGCTTGTTAAATTTGAGCACCATCAATCTGCTCAGAGTCATATGGCTACTGAAGACATTGAGTTTGGTTATTGTACAGAGGTCATGGTGAAGTTTGAAGACAAGAAACTTGAGCAATATCCATATGATGAGCAGGCGTTTCGTGAGCAACTAGACAAATACGGTGACTCGTTACTCGTTGTTTCTGACGAAGATCTTTTAAAAATTCATATTCACGTAGAAAACCCTGGGAATGTTATTAATGATGCACAAGCATACGGTTCTCTTGTAAACGTTAAAGTAGAGAATATGCGCGAGCAACATTCTAGTTTACTAGGAATGGATACACCTCACCAAAAGCCGGAAAAAACGGAGTATGCGGTGATTACAGTCAGCATGGGATCAGGCATTAAAGAGCTCTTTGAGGGTCTCGGTGTTAAAAAGGTCATTGAAGGTGGCCAAACGATGAATCCGTCTACGGAGGACTTTATTCGCGCTATTGAAGAAGCCAATGCAGAAAAGGTCATCCTATTACCTAATAACAGCAATATTATTATGGCAGCTAACCAAGCAGCGGAAGTGGCGGATGTAGATGTACAAGTTGTTCCTTCTAAAACGGTACCACAAGGCCTTGCTGCTATGCTCGCTTTTAATGCTGAACAGGAACTATCTGATAACGTATCTGATATGACGGACGCGCTTAAAGGTGTTCGTACAGGAGAAGTTACGTACGCAGTGCGAGATACTAGCTTAAATGGCGTCTCCATTACAAAGGGTGACTTCATGGGAATCTCGGAAAAAAATATTGTTGCTAATGGCGCTGACGTTGCTAAGGTTGCAGAGGAGCTTGTGAAGAATCTTGTCGATGAGGATTCGGAGATCGTGACAGTTATTTACGGGGAAGATCGTACAGAATCTGAAGCTAATGCTCTATCTAACTATATCGAATCAAGCTTTGAAGACGTAGAAGTTGAGGTTCATAAAGGGAATCAGCCACTTTATTCGTACATTTTAGCAGTTGAATAAATATTGGAGGACATTCATATGACTATTCAAATTGTTACTGATTCAACTGCAGATATTCCAAAGGATATTCTGCAGGAGCTAAATATTCATGTCGTTCCTCTAAAGGTCCACTTCGGCGAAGAGACATATGAGGATGGAATAGACTTAACACCTGCAAATTTCTACGATAAGCTTGAGTCTTATGAGTTTGTCCCGACTACATCTCAGCCAACTCCACTCCAGTTTGAGGAAGTATATACATCATTATACGAAAAAAATAAAACGGAAATTATTTCGTTGCATTTATCCTCGAAGCTTAGTGGTACTTTCCAGTCTGCTTATATGGCAGAGCAAACACTCGGAGAAGAAGTACCTGTAACTGTAGTGGACACAAAACGTGCCTCTTATGCGATTGGTATTATCGTGGTAGAAGCTGCAATTTTAGCAAAGTCTGGTGCTACGAAGGATGCTATCATGCAACGGATTAACGAAATGCTTGAGACAACGTCTGTTTACTTCTTAGTAGATACACTTGAGTATTTACAAAAGAATGGTCGAATCGGTAAAGCATCTGCATTAGTTGGATCTTTATTAAAAATTAAGCCGATCCTTTCTTTAAATAAAGAGGGCGAAGTTTACCCGTATGAGAAGGTACGTGGACAGAAAAAAGCGATTCAAAAGATTATCGATCGCCTAAAAGATGAGTATGAAGGTAAAACACTTCATGTCGGAATCTCGCACGCAAAAGCTTCTGACGATGCAGCTATGATTATGGAAGCTGTTAAGTCTCAGTTTAAGGTGGAGCGAGAGGTTATCACAGATATTGGACCGGTTATCGGGACACACGTAGGCCCTGGTACGGTATCGGTCTCTGTTACACCTATGTAGCATACTAGGAGCTTTTCGTGTTCGTTCACGATCGGCTCCTTTTGTTTTGAAATCTTTTTGATAATTATTCGCTCTTCGATGCTTCGTTTGTTAAAATAGACATGTATGCGAAGAGTATAATGATGAAAGCGATTCCATATAGACGTACAAGGGGGAATCTATGGTGAAATATAGAAGTGTATTTGATATTATTGGTCCAGTCATGATCGGTCCTTCAAGCTCACACACGGCAGGAGCAGCAAGAATTGGCTTGGTAGCTCGCCAGCTTTTTAGAACAGAGCCCAAAAAGGCCATCTTTAGACTATATGGATCGTTTGCTAAAACGTATCAAGGTCACGGTACCGATGTAGCACTAGTTGGAGGGGTATTGGGGTTTGATACGTATGATGAACGATTAAAAGAAGCATTTAAATTTGCGGAAGAAAAAGGATTAGCCTATGAATTTATTGAAGATGATGCTGTTTCAGCGCATCCAAATACGGTTAGAATTACCTTATCCGATGACGAGAAATCGATGGAGCTTGTAGGTATTTCTATCGGCGGAGGGAAAGTAGAAATAAAAGAGCTAAATACATTTGAGCTTCGTTTAAGTGGAAATCACCCCGCAATTATCGTCGTACATGATGATAAATATGGAGCTATTGCGAAAGTCGCAACCTTACTTGCAAATAATGAAGTAAATATAGGACATATGGAAGTATCGCGTAAAGACCTTGGTAAAGAGGCACTGATGGTCATTGAGGTCGACCAAAATGTGACGGAGGAGCTTCTGCAAGAAATTGCGACGTTGCCTCATATTAATCAAGTAACGAAGATACACGAATAGGAAGGAGTGTCTACCAATGTTTCGTAACGTAGAAGAATTAGTAACGCAGGCAGAAGAACAAGGGGAGCTACTCTCCGAAATTATGATTAAACAAGAAATGGCTATTCATGACCGAACACGTGAAGAGGTTATGGCGCAAATGGAGCGGAATTTAGACGTGATGGAGCGAGCGGTTAATCGAGGAATTATGGAAAATGTCCGCTCCGTCTCTGGACTTACAGGAGGGGACGGCAAAAAGCTTCATGAATATATGATGATTAACGAAACATTATCAGGGACGCTTTTACTTGATGCGGTTGCTAAAGCGATGGCAACGAATGAAGTAAATGCAGCGATGGGAACGATTTGTGCTACTCCTACGGCGGGAGCCGCTGGCGTCGTTCCGGGTACGCTATTTTCGGTAAAAGAGAAGTTGAATCCAACTCGCGAGCAAATGGTACGTTATTTATTTGTAAGTGGAGCATTTGGATTTATTATTGCCAATAATGCGTCGATCTCTGGCGCAGCAGGAGGCTGTCAGGCGGAGGTTGGATCGGCTACTGGTATGGCAGCCGCTGCTATTGTAGAAATGGCGGGAGGTACGCCTAAACAATCAAGCCATGCGATGGCAATTGCGCTTAAGAATATGCTTGGCCTCGTCTGTGATCCTGTTGCAGGACTTGTGGAAGTGCCGTGTGTGAAGCGTAACGCATTTGGTGCATCTAATGCACTTGTCGCGGCAGACCTAGCACTAGCTGGTATTGAGAGTAGAATTCCGGCTGATGAGGTTATTGATGCAATGTATAAAATCGGACAAAACATGCCAACTTCGTTAAAAGAGACGGGTGAGGGCGGCCTTGCAGGCACGCCAACAGGTAGACGATACCGAGATCAGATATTTGGCACTGCTGGAAAGTAGGGGGAAGGCATGACACGAGGCATTCAAGAATTATCCGGGATCGGTGCAAAGGCGGCAGAAAGACTCTCCGCATTAGGTATTACTACCGTTTATGACTTGCAGTCGTATTTTCCTTTTCGCTATGAAGATCACTCTATTAGACGAATTCAAGAAGTGGATCATGAAGAAAAAGTAACCCTCTCTGGCACCGTTCACAGTGAGCCAGAGCTCCGCTTCTTTCGAAAACAATCATCTAGGCTGACCGTTCGCGTTCTCGTGGACGGTTTATTAGTTCAAGCTATTTTCTTTAACCAACCCTATTTAAAAAAGCAAATTGAGCTTGGACAAGTGATTAGCTTTCACGGCAAACTCGATAAGAATCGCCTCGCTGTAAATGGTGCAAAGCTCATTGGTAAAACAGAGGGGCAAGGGTTGGACCCCGTTTACTCTCTACGCGGCGACATAAAAATGTTTATGTTAAGAAAATGGATTAAACAATCCTTCGATGAGTTTCCTGATGACATTGAAGAGATCCTGCCTTATCAACTCATGCAAACGTATAAATTAATGGATCGTCGTGAGGCATTTTATCGTCTTCATTTCCCAGAGAAAGAGAAGGCATTCCTACAGGCAAAGCGTCGTATGATTTACGAAGAGCTTTTGTTATTTCAACTTAAAATGCAAGTTTTCCGAAAGAAGCAACGAGAATCCACGCACGGTGTGACAAAGACGCTTCATAAAGATGAGGTGCAAGCCTTTATCGCCTCGTTACCATTCCCACTCACGCAGGCTCAGGATCGTGTGATAAACGAGATACTTGAGGATCTTGAAGGCAAGCATCGCATGAGCAGGCTACTCCAAGGAGATGTAGGCTCAGGTAAAACGGTTGTTGCAGCCGTAGCGCTGTATGCCTCTGTCTTAGCTGGATATCAAGGTGCGTTAATGGTTCCTACAGAAATTTTAGCAGAACAGCACGTGGAATCCTTAACAGAACTTTTTGCGAACACCCCGGTGAGGATTGGGTTTTTATCGGGATCATCGAAAACAAAAGAGCGACGAGAAACGTTAGCAAAGCTCGAAGCACATGAAATTGACGTTTTGATAGGCACGCACGCACTTATTCAAGAGCCTGTTATATTCGCAAATTTAGGACTCGTCATTACCGATGAGCAGCATCGGTTTGGGGTTGGGCAACGACGCGTTCTAAAAGAAAAAGGATTAGAGCCAGATGTCTTATTTATGACAGCAACGCCGATACCTAGAACGCTTGCAATTTCTGCTTTTGGCGATATGGACGTATCCACGATCGACGAGATGCCGAAAGGACGTAAGGTTGTTGAGACGCATTGGGCAAAGCAGGACATGCTCCCTAGAGTCCTAACCTTTATTGAGAAGCATTTGAAGAAAGGGAATCAAGCATATGTAATTACCCCTCTTATTGAAGAGTCAGAAAAGCTTGATGTTCAAAATGCGATTGAGCTCCACCAACAGCTACAAATGGTTTTAACTGACTGGAATGTCGGGTTAATGCACGGGCGACTTCATGCAACCGAGAAGGATGAGGTAATGAAGCAGTTTGCTCAAAATGAGGTACAGGTACTTGTATCGACGACTGTCGTGGAAGTAGGGGTAAACGTCCCTAATGCAACAGTTATGGTCATTTACGATGCTGATCGATTCGGACTAGCACAACTGCATCAGCTTCGCGGAAGAGTTGGTCGTGGGTCTGATCAAGCTTATTGTATTTTACTAGCTGATCCTAAGTCTGAAAACGGGAAAGAACGCATGCAAATTATGACGGAGACTTCTAATGGGTTTGAGCTATCCGAGCGTGATTTAGAGCTTCGAGGACCAGGTGATTTCTTCGGAGTAAAGCAAAGTGGGTTGCCAGAGCTTAAGGTTGCGGATATTGTAGAAGACTATCGTATCCTCGAAATTGCACGAGATGATGCTACTAAGCTAGTGAAATCAACTGCATTTTGGGAGACTGATGACTATAGAGGAATTAGGGAAGAACTAGCTAGACAAGGCGCATTTTTGCAGGATAGGCTCGATTAAACGCGTTTTCTGTTGAAATTATGGCGCTACCTCTATATACTACAGTTAGTACCTAGTCCTAATAACGGATGTGATAGAGAATGAAGTGGTCAAAAAAAGAGCGACAACCAAAATTAAAAGAGAAAATTGAAACAGATCCTTTTGTAACGGATGATGCGCTGGCAGACTTATTTGAAGTCAGCGTGCAAACCGTTAGGCTGGATCGTTTAGAGATGAATATACCAGAAGTAAGAGAACGTATTAAACATGTGGCGAAAAAACAATATGATACGGTAAAAGCACTTCCTATTGATGAAGTAATTGGAGAGATTATTGATTTAGACTTAGATAAGCATGCAATATCTCTTATGGATATTCGAAGTGAACACGTTTTTTCTCGTACAGGGATCGCACGAGGACATCACGTTTTTGCGCAAGCTAATTCGTTAGCTGTTGCAGTGATCGATGATGATCTTGCGCTTACGGCAAGTGCCGAAATCTCCTTTACCAAGCAAATTAAAGAGGGAGATCGGGTCATTGCGAAGGCGAGGGTAAGCGAGATTAAAGAACAGCGTACATTAGTGGAGGTTGCAAGCTACGTAGAGAACGAGCTCGTATTTTCCGGAACGTTTTCTATGTTTCGCGATGAAAGAGAGGAGTCCAAGAAATGAGATTAGCAGTTGATGCAATGGGTGGCGACAACGCGCCTAAAAGTATTATAGATGGCTGTGTCAAAGCATTAGCCGAATTCCCGAGTCTATCCATTACGCTTTTTGGAGACCAAGAAAAAATTAACGAGCACGTGACTGAGAACGACCGACTAACGATAGTACATACGAGCGTTGTCATTGATGGAGAGGATTCTCCTGTTCGCGCAGTTAGAAGGAAAAAGGATTCCTCGATGGTTATGGCTGTGCAAGCTGTAAAAGATAACGCGGCAGATGCGGCAGTATCTGCAGGTAACACAGGCGCTTTAATGACTGCTGGATTGCTTGTCATTGGCCGTACGGCGGGTATTGAACGTCCAGCACTATCTCCAATGCTACCTACGAGAGGCGGAGAGGGCTTCCTGCTTTTGGATGTTGGAGCAAACATGGACGCAAAAACATCTCACCTTGTTCAATATGCGCTTATGGGTCACATATATATGCAAAAGGTGCGCGGTCTAGAGAATCCACGAGTGGGACTACTTAATATTGGTTCGGAGCCAGGTAAAGGCTCTGATCTAGTTAAACGAGCGTATACAGAGCTTCAAGGCCTACCTATTAACTTTATTGGTAACGTCGAATCTCGTGATCTTTTAGAAGGGGCAGCGGATGTCGTCATTTGTGATGGCTTCTCAGGTAACTTAGTTCTTAAAACAATTGAAGGAACAGCGATGTCCTTATTCTCGATCATGAAAGAGGAATTTACATCCTCAACAAAAAACAAGCTAGCAGCTGGACTGTTGCGTCCATCGTTTAAGAAAATTAAAAATAAGATGGACTACTCGGAATATGGTGGAGCTGGACTATTTGGCTTGAAGGCACCAGTTATTAAGGCACACGGATCGTCTGACTCTCAGGCATTTTTTAGTGCGATTAGACAAGCAAAGGTGATGCATGAAGAGGATGTTATTCCTTTGATTGAAGAGTCGATCAATAAGCTTCCGAAGCGTGAAGAGGAGGATATCACATGACAAAAATCGCGGTATTATTTCCAGGACAAGGCTCCCAAGCAATAGGCATGGGCCAAGAGCTTTTTGAATCTCATCAAGAAGCAACACACATTTTTGAAGCTGCAGACAAAGCGCTTGGAGAGCCATTTACTAATAAAATTTTTAATGGAGAAGAAGACGAGTTAAAGCAGACTGCAAACGCACAGCCAGCGCTTGTGACAGTTGGCGTTGCCATTTGGTCTGTATTAAAGGCTAAAGGACTCACTCCCGACTTTTTAGCAGGTCATAGCTTAGGCGAATACAGCGCGTTAGTTGCAGCAGGTACGATGTCCTTTGAGGATGCTGTAAAGGCCGTGCGAGCGCGAGGTACATATATGGAACAGGCGGTTCCTAATGGGCAAGGGGCAATGGCAGCTATCTTGGGGTTAGGTCGCGAAGAGCTTGTTCAAGTGACAAAGCAGGCAACCGAAGAGGCTGGTGTTGTAGAGCCTGCGAATTTCAACTGCCCTGGACAAATTGTGATTTCAGGAAGCGCAGAAGGAGTAGAGCGTGCGATCGAGCTAGCGCGTGAAGCTGGTGCTAGACGTGCGCTACCGCTAAATGTGAGCGGTCCGTTCCACTCATCCCTAATGAAGCCAGCTGCTTTAAACATGCGTGATGTGCTACAAACAATCGAGCTTTCAGAGCAACAAACGCCAGTCATTGCAAACGTGACTGCAAAACCAGCCGATGACGTGCGTGATCTTTTAGAAAAGCAAATTTACTCTCCCGTACTATGGGAAGACACGATTTCGTATCTAGTTGATCAAGGAGTAGATACATTTATTGAAGCTGGTCCAGGAAAAGTATTGAGTGGATTAGTAAAGAAAGTATCAAGACGAGCGACGGTGTTACCAGTTTATGATAATGACACGTTAGAAGCGGCACTACAGGTAGTAGAGGAGGCAAAATCATGAAGGGTCAACGCGCATTAGTAACAGGAGCATCTCGCGGAATTGGACGAGCGATTGCTTTAGAATTAGCAAAGTCCGGAGTAGACGTTGCGATTAACTATGCTGGCAGTAAAGAAAAAGCAGAGCAAGTAGCTAACGAGTGTCAAGAACTAGGAGTTAACGCGTTTGCGATTCAAGCAGATGTTAGTAAAGAGAGCGATGTACAGGAGATGGTCAAAGCTGTAACAGAAACATTTGGCGGACTAGACATTCTTGTAAACAATGCTGGAATAACTCGTGATACGCTCGTGATGCGTATGAAGGAGACGGACTTTGATGATGTTATTAACACAAATCTAAAAGGTGTCTTCCTTTGTTCAAAAGCAGTTATGCGTACCATGATGAAGCAACGTGCCGGAAGAATTATTAACATTTCCTCCGTTGTCGGCGTCCTAGGTAATGCTGGTCAAGCTAACTATGTTGCGAGTAAAGCTGGCGTGATTGGGCTTACAAAGTCATTAGCGCGTGAACTAGCTAGTCGTAATATTTTAGTGAACGCAGTAGCTCCAGGATTTATTACAACAGAAATGACAGATGAGTTAAATGATGAGATGAAGGATGCCCTCATGAGCCAAATTCCATTGGCAAAACTAGGTGAACCGGATCATATTGCTCGAGTTGTCAGGTTCTTAGCAAGTGAAGATGCGAGCTACATGACAGGCCAGACGCTTCATGTCGATGGCGGTATGGTTATGCCATAATGAGTCGAAAGGTTCTCATGTTAAGCGTGATAATTTAACTAGTATTTCGCTTAGTTTTATCCTATAATTACGAAGAGGAGGTGAGTTGAATGGCAACGATTCAAGATCGCATTGCAAAGATCGTATCCGAGCGCCTCGGTGTCGACGAGTCTGAAGTGAAAAAAGAAGCTACCTTTAAGGATGACTTAGGTGCTGACTCTCTTGATGTAGTAGAACTAGTTATGGAACTAGAAGATGAATTTGACCTTGAAATTTCTGATGAAGAAGCAGAAAAAATTTCAACGGTTGGTGACGTCGTCGATTACATAGAGCGTCAACAATAATAAAAGACTTTATAAGGGTGCTCCTAAGCTTAGGGTGGCACCCTTATGCTCTTTCCCATCCGTTAGAGGAGAGCAAATGATTATACAAAAATATACAGTAGGGAAGCGATGGGGGTTGTTATGCAACAATCGAGAAAGATTTATCGAAGGGGTATGAAGCGACAAGGAAAAAAACTGCAGATGACAAAGGCTCAAAAGTCTAGATATCGTCAGTTTTTAGAACAAATTAACGTGACGTACGAAAGCGAAGATTTGTTTATCCAAGCATTTACACACTCCTCTTACGTCAATGAACACAGAATTAGACCGTATGATGACAATGAACGTCTTGAATTTTTAGGCGATGCAGTTTTGGAATTGGCCATCTCACAATATTTATATAAGCTCTTCGATCATATGAGCGAAGGCGAGATGACCAAACTCAGAGCTGCGATCGTATGTGAGCCTTCTCTTGCTAAAAACGCAAAAGAGCTTCACTTTGGAGATTACGTTCTCTTAGGCAAGGGAGAAGAAATGACCGGTGGTCGCGAGCGTCCGGCTTTATTAGCAGACGTTTTTGAAGCATTCATTGGAGCACTTTACTTAGACTCTGGTATGGACGCCGTTTACAGCTTCCTAAACGATTTCGTTTATCCAAAAATTCATCAAGGTGAGTTTTCTCACATGATGGACTTTAAGAGCCAGCTTCAAGAGCTTATTCAGCGAGAAAGCCAAGGTCAGGTACAATATACGATTGTCCAAGAAAAAGGACCTGCGCATTCACGTGAATTTGTATCAGAAGTGACACTAGAAGATACAAAGCTCGGTACTGGTACTGGTAAGTCCAAAAAAGAAGCCGAGCAAATGGCCGCTCAAAAAGCACTTGAAAAACTCAACCAAGAAGAAACTTCAAATTAACGAAAGTGGTTCTTTGTGATGCTATAGAAAGCATGATGAAGACCACTTTTTTGTTTTGTTGGGAGAAAGATGAGAGAGGATTGACGTTTTAATGACGTTATAGCATAAGGAGTGATGGTAGATGGAGCCACGGACGTTTGTTGAAGTTATGGTAGTGGCTTTTATCGTGAGTTGTCTACTTATTTGTGCACTTGCTTTGCCACAATGGAGAAGAAGATTCGTTTATGTATCTCTGGCTGTAATCATCTTATATGCCGTTCTTTTTATTGGGAGGCCATTTTGGATTGATTATCGAATAGCAAATAAAGTTGAGCAAGTGGAGCTTTATTTATTGGATGTGCACCCAGATGATTCTTGGCAAATTGCGACGGTGCCTCATCGTGTACCTGGATTTAAGCATATGAATCCGTACATTATCTCCGTTACACTTGAAACAGATCCTGACGTAGTCTATTATTACGCGGTTGAGCAGGGTGAGGTCATCGAGGCAGGGTTTTCTAGTATCATGAATTAAATGAAATAATCGTACTATTTAGTAGAGAAGAGTAAAACTTGAGCTTAAGCATAAGGCGTGTGTGCTGCTGGGATACATGCGGTTGGGAAGAATGCACACACTGTCGGCCTTGTAAACTAAACTGTGTAAGTAAGAGTGCGTACGACTTTTACTTCGCAGTTTAGTTTTTTATTGTTAAGATAAATTCATATGGTTGGAGGAGGATGGGTATGGTGAAAAAGGATCGAAATGCTAAAGCGAGTGAGTTGGCAAAACAGATACTAGAGACGTATGAGCCTGAATCCGTTCAAGATATGCAGGAAGCCCTTAAAGATATCTTTGGTCCAATGTTTGAATCTATGCTAAAAGGCGAGATGAATCACCATCTAGGTTACCAATCTAACAGTAAAGAAGAGAAAGAATCACTAAACAGAAGAAATGGTTATGGGAAAAAGACGCTTCAAACGAGCTCTGGTGAACTGGACATTCAAGTGCCACGTGATCGAGACGGATCATTTGAACCTCTTCTTGTCCCAAAGCGTAAAAAGAATCTCTCTGAGATGGAGGATAAGGTAATCTCGATGTACGCGAGAGGTATGTCACAACGTGATATCTCCTCTACAATTGAGGAGATCTATGGCTTTTCCATCTCTCACGAGATGGTCTCAGACATCACAGACAGTGTGATGCCAGATCTTGAAGAGTGGCAGTTCCGTCCACTTCAAAGCTGTTATTCATTTCTGTTTGTAGACTGTATGTATACCACCATTCGTAACCACCACGAGACGAGAAAGTATGCCGTTTATACGATTCTCGGTTATACACTTGAAGGTAAAAAAGAGATTTTAGGTTTGTGGCTAAATGAAACAGAAAGTAAACACAAATGGATGCAGATCTTCGATGAGATTAAGTCCCGAGGTGTCGAAGACATCTTCTTTATTTCAATGGATGGTGTCAGTGGATTAGAAGAAGGCGCTAAAGCCGTCTTCCCAGAGGTCGTGGTCCAGCGTTGTATTGTTCATTTAATACGCAACTCTGTCCGTTATGTACCTTATAAAGACTATCGTGCTTTCACTAAATCTCTTAAAACCGTTTATGGTGCTCCAAATTTGAAAGCTTGCCGAAAAGCCTTTGATGAGTTTGAGAAGCAATGGACACAATACCCAGGCGCTATTGATGTCTGGAGAAGAAACCTTCAACACGTTGAACAGCTTTTTGATTATGGCAGTGCGATTCGAAGAATCATGTACACCACCAACGCGGTCGAAAGTGTTCACTCCAGCTTTAGAAAAGTCACTAAAAAAGGAGCATTCCCCCATGAGAATGCTTTATTAAAACTACTCTTTTTACGGATTAGAGAATTAGAAGTGAAATGGGCAACTGGCTTCGTTCCTAACTGGGCCCAAGTATTAAATCAGCTATTGATCAATGAAAGCCTACAGACTAGGGCTGCCAAGTACCTGGAGTAAGAAACTTACACAGTTTATTTGACAAACCCACACTGTCTACTAACACCCACACAAAAAAAGCTTTGACAGATACATCATTCCTGTCAAAGCCGCTTTATAAAGCTACCTATTTAAAATAATCCGCTTCAAGCGTATTCAAATTCTCTATCGACTTCTTCGCCCACTCCGTATCGTCCATTTCAAGCTTTTGACGAAGCTCATCTAGCGCAACCTTTAACGACGTTCTATAATCTGAAATTTCACCCTCGTAAGGCTTTACATGCGTATTTGGCATATTTGCCTTTTCTGTGTAGGCTAGAGCTCGCCTCTCTTGGAATAATGGTACATCCGTTTGGCGAGGATTATGCAGATCTCCTTGAGTTGGGTGCTTTTTAACAGCCAGTACCTTCACCACATAAAATCCGCCGCGCTGTCCAACAATTTCTCCAACATACTGCCCCGTTTTATACGTACCTATTACGTGTTGACCAGTCTCCATATCCACACTCATCACCTCTCTAGTAGTGTCGCAACCATTTATTTAAGGATAACATAGCCCTAATTTGTGAAGAAAATAGTAGGTGTTCGCCTTATCAAAAAAAGCCGTGCATCTGCACGACTTTATGTATGGGTTAGCCTTCGTGCTTTAACGTACCAAGCTCTGTTACGATTGCATCCATTTCACTTACGCTAAAGCGATTTTTAGCCATCACCATTTGGTGGATTTCGCTAATCTCCGTTAGCTTTTTGACAGAAAAGTGTTCTGGCTTTATAGCCGCACCATTAACAATTTGAAGCTTTACTTTAATATCGTCTAACATTCTCTCGATTTCTTGTCTAGATTCTTGTTCAGACACGTTAAAACATCCTTTCAAACTTCTATAATAAAATTAGTGTATCACGAATTTTGTGTAAGTGGTGTGAGAAAAACAGATAGATACTGATTCTCTGCTTTCAAATATGATAAAATAGTTTAGTTAGCGTAGAGATTTAGGAAGGTAGAGGTGAGTGACATTGTTCCTTAAAAGGCTCGAACTCACGGGATTTAAATCGTTTGCAGATCCATTGTCCATTGATTTCGTATCCGGAGCAACTGCAGTAGTTGGTCCTAACGGGAGTGGGAAAAGTAATATTTCGGACTCTATTAGATGGGTATTAGGTGAACAGTCTGCACGAAATTTACGTGGAGCTAAAATGGAGGATGTCATTTTTTCAGGAAGTGATACAAGACCGCCGCTTAATATGGCAGAGGTATCGCTTGTTTTGAATAATGAACAGAAACATTTAGCAATCGACTATACAGAAGTAGCAGTTACGAGAAGAGTGTATCGAACGGGAGATAGTGAATATCTAATTAACAATCAGCCGTGCCGATTAAAAGATATCGTCGAATTATTTATGGACTCAGGTCTTGGGAGGGAATCCTTTTCGATCATTGGACAAGGTCGCGTCGAAGAAATTTTGTCTAGTAAGTCAGAGGATCGAAGAGCAATTTTCGAAGAAGCGGCTGGCGTTCTAAAATATAAAACAC
This sequence comes from Paenalkalicoccus suaedae, assembly GCF_006965545.2. Taxonomy (NCBI): domain Bacteria; kingdom Bacillati; phylum Bacillota; class Bacilli; order Caryophanales; family Bacillaceae; genus Paenalkalicoccus; species Paenalkalicoccus suaedae. Next base: position 2,066,143 of record NZ_CP041372.2, on the reverse strand, counting down.
GCAAGCTACAATCAGAAAAGAAGTTAACAGATACGCAAGATAACTTAAACCGAGTGCGGGATATTCTACATGAGCTAGAGCAGCAGGTAGAGCCTCTTAAAGAGCAGGCAGCCATCGCACGTGAATATTTAGACCAGCGTGCAGAATTAAAGCAAATTGAAACAGGGTTACTAGCCTTCGAAATCGAAGATCTCCACGAAAAGTGGACTAATCGTAAAGAAGAGCTCGAAAACCTTGAAGCAAGAAAGCAACGACTAGAGGCTACTGCCACTGGTATGGAAGCGAAGGTAGCTCGTCAAAAGGCGCATATTAAAACGCTTGATCAAGCTATTGAAGAGCTTCAAGAGTCTTTACTTCATATCAGTGAGTCGTTAGAAAAGCAAGAAGGACTCAAGCAAGTACTTGTAGAGCGTAATAAGAACTACGCGCAAAATAAGCATCAATATGTGACAGAGTTAAACGAGCTTCGTCATGCTCGCGAGGAGCTAGCACAAAAGCTTGAAGATAAGCAGCACGAGCTCGTTGATAAAGAGCAGCTTGTAGCAGAGACACGCGCTGCTCTTCATTCAATAGAAAAAGAGCTTGCTCAGACAGCGCTTCAGTCTGAAGCAACATTAGAGGACTTGAAGGCGGATTATATTGATTTATTAAATAAACAGGCTTCCTTAAAGAATGAACGTACATATGTCGTAGAGCAATTAGAAAAATACCAGTCTAGACAAGTACGTAAATCGGGAGAAAATAAGGATTTAGTTGAAAAACGAACAGCAACAAAAGAGCAATTGCAGCAAGCACATGAAACGCTTTCTAATGTAAAAAAAGAGATAGATGATCTTCTTGCGAAACATCAAGAGCTCAAAGTACGTAAGGAAAAGAAGGCAGCTTCTTATGATAAAAATCAGACGCTTTACTATGAGGGTCTTAGACATTTGCAACAGTTAGAAGCTAGATACGAAACGCTTGTTAGCATGCAACAGGAGTACGCTGGATTTTTCCAAGGAGTAAAAGAGCTCTTAAAAGAACGTGACCGATCCTTTAAGGGCTTACATGGGGCAGTAGCAGAGATGATTGATGTACGAGCAGATTATCAAACTGCTATTGATATCGCGCTTGGAGCTAGTCAGCAACACGTTATTGTAGAGGATGAGGCAACGGGTCGATCTGCGATTGCCTTTTTAAAAGAACGTCGCTTAGGACGAGCAACATTTTTACCAATGAATGTCGTCAAGTCTAGGCTTTTAGCTCGGGCGGACGAATTAGAAGGCATGGATGGCTATATAGGAGTAGCGAGCGAGCTCATAAAGACGGAGGACCGCTATCAGCATGTCATTCGTCACTTATTAGGTAATGTAGTTATTGCAACGGATTTAACTACAGCAAGGGCCATCGCACAACGACTAAATTACCGCACTCGCATCGTGACGTTAGAAGGGGACGTAGTAAATCCCGGCGGTGCAATGACTGGTGGTAGTCTCCAAAAGAAGCAAGGACAGCTTTTAGGTCGTCAGCAGGAGATGGATTCGTTAACAGGTAAAATCACTACGCTTCAAAATCAAACGAAGCAGTTAGAAGAAGAGCTTCAAACTGCAAAAGGCTCATTAGCAACGATTGAAGAAGAGCAAAAAGAAGTGGAAACTGAAGGAGAAGAGCTTCGTAGTCGTGAGCGAGAGGCGAAGATGCTTGTCGATCAACAAGAGCTTGCGCTTTCTGCATTAAATGATAGACTCCAGGTTTATGATTTAGAACAACGTGAAGTCGTAGCGGACGTTGAAGATAAAGAAGATCGCTTAAAAGAGCTAGAAGAAGAGTTGGCTAAAACAGACGTATCCATTCGAGAGCTCAATACGTCGATCGAGGAGGCTTCTAGCAAAAAGGAGCTTGATGACTCTGCTCGTGAAGAGCTACAAAGGCGTAGGATGGAGAAGCAAATTGCACTTGCAACGAAGCAGGAGCAGGTAACATATGCAAAGGAATCAACTGCTCTGCTTAAAGAAGAGTGGACGAAACTCCATCAAGATATTGTCAAGAAAGAAGAGGCTCATGCGTTTCTTGAGAAAGAAGCATCCTCTGAAACGATGGATCAGAGTGAGATTAATCAAGAGATTGAGAAGAAGCGCACGGAAAAAGAGCAAATGTGGAAGCGGATGAATAAACTTCGCTTAGAGCGTGATGAACTGCAAAATGGGCGAGATGCTCTTGAGACGGAAGTAAAAGAAACCTCGAAGCAGGTGCAGTATATAACACAGGTGCACCATGACGCTGAAATTAAGCTGAATCGTCTAGATGTGGAGCTTGATACAAGACTCACTCGTCTCCAAGAGGAATATGAGCTATCATTTGATCGTGCTAAACGAGAGTATCCTTTAGAGATTGAGTATGAGGATGCACTCGAACAGGTAAAGCTATTAAAGATGTCTCTTGAAGAGCTTGGAGATGTGAACGTAGGCGCGATTGAAGAGTATGAACGCGTCAGCGAGCGATACATCTTCTTACTTGATCAAAAAGAGGATTTAGAGCAAGCGAAGGCGGCTCTTCATTCCGTTATTGAAGAGATGGATGAAGAGATGACGAGACGCTTTAAGGAGACGTTTGAGGAGATTAAAGGTCACTTTGAGCAAGTGTTTACGCAAATGTTTGGTGGAGGAACAGCAGAGCTTAAGCTCACGAATAAAGACGATATTTTGCACACTGGCGTGGATATTATTGCGCAACCACCAGGTAAAAAACTGCAACACTTAGGACTCCTATCAGGCGGTGAGAGAGCATTGACTGCAATCGCGCTATTATTCTCTATTCTAAAAGTACGACCAGTTCCGTTTTGTGTGTTAGATGAGGTAGAAGCGGCACTTGATGAAGCGAATGTTGTTCGATTTGCGACGTACTTAAAAGAATTTTCGCAAGAGACGCAGTTTATTGTAGTCACGCATCGCAAGGGGACGATGGAGAAAGCGGATGTTTTATATGGCGTTACTATGCAGGAATCTGGTGTCTCGAATTTAGTATCGGTAAAACTTGAAGAATCGCAGCATTTTGTAGGCACACAAAAAGAAGCCGCAAGACGGTAGAGGAGGATGACGATGAGTTTTTTTAAGAAATTAAAAGATAAACTATCTACGCAAACCGATTCTGTGACGGAAAAGTTTCGCGATGGACTAACGAAAACACGTGACAATTTTGTCGGTGCAATGAATGAGCTTGTAAAGGATTATCGCACGGTTGACGAGGAATTTTTTGAAGAGCTTGAAGAGCTTTTAATTGGAGCAGACGTTGGCGTTAACACGGTAATGGAGCTTGTAGATACACTTCGCGATGAGGCGAAGCGTCGCAATATTAAAGACGCGAAAGACATTCAGCCAGTTATTTCTGAGAAGCTTGCAGAGCTTCTCCAAAAATCAGAAGATGAAACAGAGCTTCGAGTAAATGCGGACGGGTTAACTGTGTATTTATTTGTTGGCGTGAATGGCGTTGGAAAGACGACGTCGATCGGAAAGCTTGCGCATAAGCTAAAAGCAGAAGGAAAGAAAGTCATGCTAGCAGCTGGAGATACCTTCCGTGCTGGTGCGATTGAACAACTTGAAGTGTGGGGAGAACGAGCAGGCGTGGACGTGATTAAACAGCAGGCAGGCTCCGACCCGGCGGCCGTTATGTACGATGCGATTCACTCTGCCAAATCAAAAGGGGTGGATGTCCTGCTGTGCGATACGGCTGGGCGTCTGCAGAATAAAGTCAACTTAATGAATGAGCTAGAGAAAGTAAAGCGTGTGTTGACGCGTGAAATCCCTGACGCACCTCATGAGGTCCTTCTCGTGTTAGATGCTACAACCGGTCAAAATGCGATGAGCCAAGCAAAAACCTTCGGTCAATCTACGGAAGTAACGGGGATTGTGTTAACTAAGCTTGATGGAACAGCAAAAGGTGGAATCGTGCTTGCTATTCGTAATGAGCTCGATATCCCTGTAAAGCTTGTCGGACTCGGTGAAGGAGCAGATGATTTGCACGAGTTTAACGCAGAGCAGTATGTCAACGGACTATTTGCTGACGTTCTTCAAGAAGCGGAGGAGCGCGCGGAATAGAGCTCGCTTGACACCCCTATGCGCCTCCTGTACGATTTAAGTATGTAAAGGGATATACCTTAACAAGGAGGCGTCTCCATGATCGAAAAAACGGTTCGGATGAATTATTTATTTGACTTTTATCAATCGTTATTAACAGATAAACAGCGTCATTATATGGATATGTACTATTTAGATGACTGGTCGCTCGGTGAAATAGCAGAGCACTATAACGTGTCTAGACAGGCTATCTATGACAATATTAGACGGACAGAAGCGATGCTTGAAGAGTATGAAGCGAAGCTTGCCCTTTTTTCGAAATATGACGAAAGAAAAAAGCTTATGGAGTCTCTAAAAGAATTAATTGAAGAAGAGGATACGGCTAAGCTACGTGAAGTAGTGACGGCACTGGAGAATTTAGAATAGGAGGCGGATATTCATGGCGTTTGAAGGTTTAGCGGAACGTCTGCAAGGAACGCTAAAAAAGATCCGTGGTAAAGGGAAGGTATCGGAGCAAGACGTAAAAGAAATGATGCGAGAGGTTCGTCTCGCGCTTTTAGAGGCCGACGTTAACTTTAAGGTCGTAAAAAAGTTTGTTGCTGATGTAAAAGAGCGTGCTGTGGGCCAAGAGGTCATGGATAGCTTAACGCCGGGGCAACAGGTTATTAAGGTTGTTAATGAGGAGTTAACAAAGCTTATGGGTGGCGAACAGAGTAAAATCGCTACAGCTAATAAGCCACCAACTGTCGTCATGATGGTAGGTCTTCAAGGTGCAGGTAAAACAACGACGACTGGTAAGCTTGCTCATCACTTACGTAAGAAGCATAATCGTAAGCCTTTAATGGTTGCGGCGGATATTTATCGTCCGGCAGCGATTAAACAGCTTGAGACACTCGGTAAGCAACTTGATATGCCTGTTTTTTCACTCGGAGATCAGGTTAGCCCTGTCGAAATTGCAAAGCAAGCAATTGAAAAAGCCAAGGAAGAACATCATGACTATGTCCTGATCGATACAGCCGGACGTTTACATGTCGACGAAAATCTGATGAGTGAGCTCGATGAAATTAAAGAAGTGACGAAGCCTGACGAGATTTTACTTGTGATCGATGCGATGACAGGGCAAGATGCCGTGAACGTAGCGGAAAACTTTAATGAGCGCCTAGGCATTACCGGCGTTGTGATGACCAAGCTTGATGGTGACACGCGTGGTGGTGCAGCGATATCTGTTAAGGCTGTAACAGGCATGCCTATTAAATTTGCAGGTATGGGCGAAAAGACAGATGCGCTTGAGCCGTTCCACCCTGAAAGAATGGCATCTCGTATTTTAGGTATGGGTGATGTGCTTTCTCTTATCGAAAAAGCGCAAACAAACGTAGACGAAGCGAAGGCGAAAGAGCTTGAGCGAAAAATGCGAAATAATGATTTAACATTTGATGACTTTTTAGATCAGCTTGCACAGGTGAAGGAGATGGGCCCACTAGATGAGCTCTTACAAATGATGCCTGGAGCTGGAAAGATGAAAGGTCTTAAAAATATTCAGGTAGACGATAAGCAGATTGTTCATATCGAAGCGATAGTAAAATCGATGACAAAAGCAGAGAGAGAAGAACCTGCTTTGTTGAACGCAAGTCGTCGTCGTCGAATTGCAAAAGGAAGCGGACGATCGATTCAAGAGGTCAACCGACTTATTAAACAGTTTGATGAAATGAAAAAAATGATGAAACAGATGACTGGAATGACAAAAGGAAAGAAAAAAGGTGGATTTAAAATGCCGTTTATGTAAAAATGAGCGGTGGGAAACTCTCCTGAACGCTTGAAATGACTGACTTTTTAAGCTGTAAAGATTTTTTACTTTACTAGGGTTGATCTTTTGGAGGGTTTCTGATAGTATAATTAATCGTGTGATATATTTTTGGAGGTGAAACACATGGCAGTTAAAATTCGTTTAAAGCGAATGGGAGCGAAAAAATCTCCGTTCTATCGTGTGGTTGTTGCAGATTCTCGCGCACCACGTGACGGACGTTTTATTGAAGAGATCGGGACATACAACCCACTTAAGAATCCTATTGAATTTAATGTTGATCAAGAAGCAGCATTAAAGTGGATGCTAGATGGCGCGAAGCCTTCTGATACAGTTCGCAACCTTTTCTCAAAAGCTGGTCTTATGGAACAGCTTCACAATGCAAAAAACGGAAAGTAATCTGACTGCGGGGTGAATGTGATGAAAGAACTTGTTGAATCGATTGCAAAAGCATTAGTTGACTATCCGGACGATGTCCGCGTTACCGAACAGCAAGACGAGCATTCACTCACAATTAGATTAGAGGTTCATGCGGATGATATGGGGAAGGTCATCGGAAAGCAGGGCCGAATTGCGAAAGCGATTCGATCCGTTGTCTATGCCGCTGGCACAAACCGCAATACACGCATTCAATTGGAAATCGGGTAAAAAGGGTGAGGGAAACCTCACCCTTTTTTTCGATATAAAAAATGATACAATAGAGAAAGCGTTAAATTATTAGGAGGTACTATACATGGAAATCATCAAAAAAGTTGTTGTTAAACAAATTCTTACTGAAGATAGCCGCACAAAGCTAAAAGAGCAATTTCTTTCCCGTCAGTATCAGCTAACGAAAGAGCTTAAGCAGCTTGAATTCGTCTTACATAAAAAGATGAAAGAAAATACGGATCCGAACTATCAAAAGTCACTGAAGGAAAGCTTTAATAAAGAAGTGGCTAAGCGTAAAGAGCGTATCCGTCAGCTTGAGCTTAAGCTAGGTCAATTAGATGAGCTAGAAATTGGTGCAGAGCTTCGTGAAGGTACGATTCAAATGATCGAGAAAGTGGAAGAGGGCGACAACTGGGAAGACATCCTAAAAGGCACAGAGATCGTTATTAAAGACGGTATCGTGCACGAGCTTCGTGATGGCGGAGGCATGGAAGATGAGTGATTTTCTCAACGTTGGTAAAATCGTCAACACCCACGGCATTCGTGGAGAGGTGCGCGTCATTTCGCGTACTGATTTCCCAGAGCGACGATATGCAAAGGGAATGCAGTTGACAATTTTCCAAGCTGGAAAAGATCCGCTTCCAGTAACGGTTGAGTCTTGGCGTCAGCATAAGCAATTTGACTTGCTTACGTTTGCTGGCTACTCGAATGTGAACGACGTGGAAGTATTTAAAGATTCGCTTTTAAAAGTAAATACAGCTGACATGCAGGACGATGAGCTCTCTGAAGGTGAATACTACTATCATGACATTATTGGACTTGAAGTAGAAACGGCTGATGGAGAAGCAATCGGTAAAATAACGGAGATCCTTTCTCCAGGAGCTAACGATGTATGGGTAGTAAAACGACCTGATTCTAAAAAGGAAGTACTTATTCCATATATTGATGATGTCGTCGCTAAAGTTGATTTAAATCAAAAGCTCGTCATCATAACTCCAATGGAGGGGCTGTTAGACTGATGAAAATGACGATACTTACGTTGTTTCCTGAAATGTTTGACGGATTATTCTCTCACTCTATTTTAAAGCAAGCCCAAGATAGAGACGTCGTCTCTTTTCATGTCGTCAACTTTAGAGAGTTTTCAAAAGATCGCCATCAGCGTGTGGATGACTACCCTTACGGAGGGGGTGGCGGCATGGTATTAACGCCTCAGCCTCTTTTTGATGCAGTAAAGCATGTAAAAGAGCAGGCGAAAGGCAAATCGCCACGAGTCGTCCTTTTATGTCCGCAAGGAGAACCGTATTCGCAAAAAAAAGCAGAGGAGTTTGCTCAAGAGGATGAACTTATCCTCATTTGTGGACATTATGAAGGCTTTGATGAGCGAATTAGGGAGCACCTAGTGACCGATGAGGTGTCGATAGGGGATTATGTCCTAACAGGCGGTGAAATTGGCGCTATGGTCATTGCAGACAGTGTGACGAGACTCCAGCAAGGAGCGCTTGGCAATGAGACTTCTGCAGTAACGGACTCTCATAGTACTGGTTTACTTGAATATCCTCACTACACGCGTCCTGCTGAGTTTGAAGGCATGAAGGTACCTGACGTGCTTTTATCTGGTCATCACGCCAAGATCGAAGCGTGGCGGCGTCAAGAATCACTAAAGCGCACGTTTACGCGCAGACCTGATATGCTCTCTAAGGCAGATCTTACACCTAAGGATCAAGCTATTATTGATAAGTTTACAAAAGAGTAAACTTGTTCTTGAATCCATTTGGTATGTATGGTATTATTTTCGTTGTGGCTTTAAGCCAGATCAAGATATTCCGCTGATGATGCATATACCATCAAGAGTATCTGTAGGGAAGGAGGCGAACAGAAATGGAACAATTAATTCGTGATATCACTAAAGAGCAGCTTAAAACGGATAACCCTGAATTTCGTGCGGGTGACACTTTAAAAGTTCACGCAAAGGTAGTTGAGGGAACTCGCGAGCGTATCCAGGTATTCGAAGGTGTTGTAATTAAGCGCCGCGGATCTGGAATCAGCGAAACTTTCACTGTTCGTAAAGTATCTAACAGCGTTGGAGTTGAGCGTACTTTCCCAGTACACTCTCCTCGTATCGAAAAGATCGAGGTTTCTCGTCGCGGTAGAGTACGTCGTGCGAAGCTATATTACCTACGTGCATTACGTGGTAAAGCAGCGCGTATCAGAGAAAGATAATCATGCTGGGTGCCGAGGCATCCGCATAGACCCACTAGAGCATGCTCTAGTGGGTTTTTACATGCATTAGCCTTTTACAAAAAGTATGGTAAACTACATATAGCCAAGTTTGTATGGGACGTATGAAAGAGGGGAAGCTGATGATAACATCCAGAGAGACATTTGAGTGGATGAAGGTCATAATGATCGCATTAGTGCTTGCATTCTTACTAAGACAGTTTTTCTTTGCACCTATTGTCGTCGATGGACAATCCATGATGCCAACGCTCGGTGACAGAGACCGTATGATTGTAAATAAAATTGGTTATACCGTAGACTCTCCGGATCGATTTGATATTATCGTGTTTCATGCAGAGGTCGATAAAGACTACATAAAGCGAATTATAGGTTTACCAGGAGATCATATCGCCTACAGAAACGATACGCTTTATATAAACGGAGAACCATTTGATGAGCCTTATTTAGATGCGTATAAAGAAGAGGCAGCATTTTTACCTCTCACAATTGATTTTGAGCTCGAGGATGTATCCCTATATGATCGCGTTCCACCCGGGCACTATTTTGTGATGGGTGATAACAGACAATACAGTAAAGACAGCCGCCATATAGACGTCGTGGAGGAGTCCGAAATCGTCGGGCAAGCCAACGTTATTTTTTGGCCGGTTGACGAATTACGAGTAGTGAATTAAGGCGGTGTAAGTCATGACCATTCAATGGTATCCAGGGCACATGGCAAAAGCAAAACGTCAGGTCCAGGAAAAATTAAATTTAATTGATGTCGTCATAGAGGTTGTTGATGCGCGAATTCCGCTATCCTCACGCAATCCTCTAGTTGACGAGCTAATTAGGCAAAAGCCTAAGCTTGTATTAATCAACAAATCCGATTTAGCCGATCCTGAAGCAACGAAAAAGTGGGTCGATTATTTTGAGCAGGATGAGATGACAAGCTTAATAATCGACGCTCAGCGTGGCAAGGGAATGAATCTAATCCCTGGCAAAGTACGCGAGCTCGCAACCCCTCTTTTAGAAAAATGGGAGAGAAAAGGGATCAATCCGAGACCACTTCGAACGCTCATTTTAGGTATCCCTAACGTAGGTAAATCGACGGTAATCAATAAACTAGCGAATAAAAAAATCGCTAGAATTGGTGACAGACCAGGTGTCACAAAAGCTCAGCAGTGGATTAAAGTAGGGAAAGAGATGGAACTACTTGATACCCCAGGTATTTTATGGCCAAAGTTCGAAGACGAGCAAGTCGGCTTTAGATTAGCATTAACAGGTGCCATTAAAGAAGAAATCTTTGATTTCCAAGCTGCGACTGTCTTCTTATTGCGATTCTTAACGGCTAATTATCCTACATTGTTGAAAAACCGTTATCAATTAACGGAACTCTCCGATGATATGGGAGACATGTTTGATGCGATAGGTAAGCGCCGCGGGTGTTTAATGGGGGGCGGCTTAGTTGACTATGACCGAGTTGCAGAAATCGTCTTCCGTGACTTCCGTCAAGGTAAGTTTGGGAACATCTCATTAGAGCTTCCACCTAACGACTAGCTGCTTGCAGCGAGTCGTTTTTTTGGAGGTATTAAAAAGTATGAAGCGCAAAGCTGCATCTAAATTTCGTACAAGTAAAGGAAATACATACGCTATACCTAAGGGAATTCGCAAGATCAAATTAGAAACACACAATTCAAAATGGAACTCAAGCAACAGTGCTATACTTATGCGCTTAAAGATGCCTTTGCCACACAGCCGAAGTGGTAAAACAGCGCATCCTACAAACATTTCACTAAATACTATAAACTTTTGAACCGATATTAAGGGGAGAACAACATGGAACGGACAATGGCAGAATGGAAGAGTCTCGCAAAAACAATAGAATCACCAGAAGATCCCTTACTAAAAGAACTAGAACAAGACGAGCGAAAAGGTGCTCAAGCATTACGAAAGAGTGTACATACACGGTTAACAAAAACACAAAAGCTCATCGCACAGTGGCAAGACATGACGTCTTTTGAAGCACCTTTGTGGGAGAGTGATACATACATAGCAGGGATAGATGAAGTGGGTCGTGGACCGCTTGCAGGTCCAGTCGTTGCGGCAGCTGTCATCTTACCAAAAGAGTTTACGCTATACGGACTCACAGACTCTAAAAAGCTTTCTAAAACAAAACGAGAAGAATTTTATCAGCAAATTCAAGCAAATGCGATCAGTGTGTCAGTCGGCACAGCGACGGCGAAGGAGATTGACGAGCTTAATATTTATCAAGCAACGAAGGTTGCGATGATGAGAGCCATCGAGGGACTCTCTACTAAACCAAATCACCTGCTTATAGATGCCATGACGTTACCAATTGATCTCCCACAAGATTCTCTTATCAAAGGAGATCAGCGCTCTGTTTCGATCGCGGCGGCATCAGTCGTTGCAAAGCAAGTTAGAGATCGCTACATGGAAGACGTGCATAACGTCTACCCATATTACGGCTTCCAGTCAAACGCCGGGTACGGGACAAAGGATCATTTACAGGCTTTAAAGGAATTTGGCATTATAGAGAATGAGCATCGTAAAAGCTTCGCGCCAATAAAATCGTTTATCGACTAATAAGGAGGAGAGCATCGTGGATGTAAACAAACTTCAGTCATTATTAAAAGGGATCGATACAAGACCTGCATCTCTTTCTCTTCGTCCAGGCCAAGTTTTCCATGGTGCCATAACGAAATTATTCCCACAAAATATCGCTTCTTTAAGTGTTGGTACAACGCAACTAACGGCTCAGCTAGAGGCTCAGCTACAAGCAGGTAATCGCTACTTTTTCCGCGTGCTAGAGGGAGAAGGGATTCCAAGGCTACAAGTATTGCAGGGATCGCAGACGTCTGCGAGTCAATCCCCTCAAGCTGTTCTCCAAGCTATGGGATTACCAGTCAATGCGCGAGGTGAAGCGCTTCTTACGCACCTTTCTCAAGCAAATGTGCCATTTTCAAGATCGGATATGGCGCAGGCTCTAACATGGCTGTCCCAATCAAGCCAACCCATGCAGCAAGCATTGCAAACGATCAGTCAAACCATGGAGCGACAGCTACCAGTTACGACGAATACCTTGCAGGCGATGGCAGCACTTAATCAGCCTCAGGCGACCGCAGAATCAATGAATCGCCTATTAACCCTTCTACTAAGTCAGCCGCAAACGAGCGTGACAGAGGCACTGACAGGACAACTTGCGAGAGCTCTACAAACACAGCCTCAAACAAATGCTAGTTTAACGGCTCACGGACTAATCGATGTCATTAGTCGTGGGGGCCCGATGGCAGAGCAAGCACTTGCATTAGCGCGCCAGCTCGGAATCACAAACGCGACCACACCAAATCAATTTAATGAGCAGGCTCAACAAGCTCTTCTGCGTGGCGAAAATCAAGTTGTGAGGCAATTACCTCATGTAGTCATCAGTCAAGAGCAGACGCCAAACCAAACACTCCAAGCAGTATTAAGAGAGCCACAAGGAGTACAAACCTTGCTACAACTATTGGCGCCGAATCGTCCAATGATGCAAAGTGTGGAGCAAGCTGTAAAAGGGACCGCTCAGCCAGAGCTTCAGCAGGCCATTCAGGCGGCAAGTAGCAGTCTGAATACAGCACCACTAAAAGCGTTTATGCAACTAATGGGCCTTAATCATGAAAATATGTTGGGTCAGGCGGAGTCGCAGCAGCTTAAAAATGACAATGTAAAGGCCCTGCTCATGCAACTATTACAGCAACCTCAGTTACCTACTGCGATAAAACGAGAGGCAGAGTTTTTACTTGCTCGTATTACCGGCACACAACTATTATCGACGGATTCCCAGGGTCCGTTATCCCATACCATTGTCCAACTCCCAATAGCCTTCCAAGAAAAATTTAGTGACGTTACCGTCCAGTGGCAGGGCAAGCTAAAGTCAGATGGGGTGCTTGATGAGGATCATTGCCGCATTCTCTTTTATTTAGAGCTTGAAGCGCTTAAAGATACCGTAATTGATGTGCAAATCCAAAATCGTGTCATCGGTATTACGATCTTTAATGAATTTGATCGTCCAGCATCTGTCTCGAGCTGGTTCCCCTTATTAAAAGAGAGCCTTCAGGAGATGAACTACACGCTTTCCTCTATCAATTGGAGAAAACCGGTCACAGAGCTTCCATCAAAAGAGGCATCAAACCCATATCGAGCTGGATCTGGATTTTCATACAAAGGAGTGGATATTCGAATATGAGTAAGCGACCGTACCATCAAAATAAAGCTATCGCGCTCCACTATGATAGTAATAAAGACGATGCGCCTACAGTAAAAGCGAAGGGGCAGGGCTATGTCGCCGATGAAATATTAAAAAGGGCGAGAGAGCATGATATTCCCATTCAAGAGGATCCAAGCCTTGTGCAGATGCTTTCTCAGCTTGAAATAAACGAACGTATTCCGGAGAATTTATATGAGGTTGTGGCAGAGGTATTCTCCTTTGTGTATCAGCTTGATAAAGAAAAGGGAAAGCCAGTAAAGAAAAAATAATCGCTAAAGGTAGCGAATTCGCTACCTTTTAGTTGATGTAAGGAAATTTTTTTTGTTTTTTCGTGTTTTATTTCACATAATTGTTGGACTTTATAGTAAAATGATAATTGTGTGAAAAAGGTAATCACACACAAGGCTAATCATTCTGAGGGATTCCCTTAGTTTATAAGCAGTGACTCAAGTAAGGAGGATGGCTATGAATATCCATGAGTATCAAGGTAAAGAAATCCTAAGAGACTATGGTGTTGCTGTCCCAAATGGTAAAGTTGCTTACTCTGTAGATGAAGCAGTAGAGGCAGCTCAAACGTTGGGCACAGATGTAACCGTTGTCAAAGCGCAAATCCACGCTGGTGGTAGAGGTAAAGCTGGTGGGGTTAAAGTAGCAAAAAGCATTGATGAGGTTCGTACATATGCTGATGAGATTCTAGGTAAAACACTTGTAACGCATCAAACAGGTCCTGAAGGTAAAGAAGTAAAGCGTCTTCTTATCGAAGAGGGCTGTGATATTCAAAGCGAATATTACATCGGTTTAGTTGTGGACCGTGCAACATCTAGAATTGTCATGATGGCGTCTGAAGAGGGCGGCACAGAGATTGAGGAAGTTGCAGAAACAAATCCTGAGAAGATTTTTAAAGAGGTTGTAGACCCAGTAACTGGTCTTATGCCTTACCAAGCTCGTAGACTAGCATTTAGCATTAATATCCCTAAGGAGCTAGTAGGACAAGCTGTTAAATTCATGCTAGGTCTTTATCAAGTATTTGTTGATAAGGACGCATCGATTGCGGAGATTAACCCACTTGTAACAACAGGTGATGGCAAGGTCATGGCACTAGATGCAAAATTTAACTTTGATTCCAATGCGTTATATCGCCAAAAAGCGGTAGTTGCATTCCGTGACCTCGAAGAAGAGGACGAGAAAGAAATCGAAGCTTCTAAATACGATCTAAGCTATATTTCTCTAGATGGTAACATCGGATGTATGGTTAATGGTGCTGGTCTTGCAATGGCAACGATGGACATCATTAAATATTATAAAGGCGATCCGGCTAACTTCCTTGACGTTGGGGGCGGCGCTACAAAAGAAAAGGTTACAGAAGCATTTAAAATCATTCTTTCTGATGCAAACGTAAAAGGTATTTATGTAAATATCTTTGGTGGAATCATGAAGTGTGACATTATTGCTGACGGAATCGTTGCAGCAACGAAGCAAATGGGACTTGAGCTACCGCTAGTTGTTCGTCTTGAAGGAACAAACGTGGAGCTTGGTAAAAAGATTCTTGATGAATCTGGTCTTAACATTACTTCTGCTGACTCAATGGCAGACGGAGCAGAAAAGATCGTTGCTCTAGTTAATCAGTAGGAAAGGCGGGAACTTGAATGAGTATCTTAATTAATAAAGACACGAAGGTCATCGTGCAAGGGATTACTGGTGCTACTGGCTTATTCCACACGAAGCAGGCCGTTGAATATGGTACGAATATCGTTGGTGGAGTCACGCCTGGTAAAGGTGGAACAGAAGTAGAAGGAGTACCTGTATTTGATACTGTCTCTGAAGCAGTAGAAAAAACTGGTGCAAATGCGTCTGTTATCTACGTGCCACCTGCGTTTGCTGCTGATGCTATTATGGAAGCAACAGATGCTGGCGTTGAGCTTGTTATTACAATTACAGAAGGTATTCCTGTCGTTGACATGATTAAAGTAAAGCGCTATTTAGAAGGCAAAAATACTCGCTTAATCGGACCTAACTGTCCTGGTGTTATTACACCAGAAGAAAGTAAGATTGGTATTATGCCAGGTTACATTCACAAAAAAGGACACGTTGGTGTTGTATCTAGATCTGGTACACTTACGTATGAAGCTGTTCACCAGCTTTCAACAGAAGGAATTGGCCAATCTACAGCAGTAGGTATTGGTGGAGACCCTGTAAACGGTACGGACTTCATTGATGTTCTTCGTTTATTTAACGAAGACGACGATACGTATGCGGTTATTATGATTGGTGAAATCGGTGGTACTGCAGAAGAAGAGGCTGCTGAATGGATCAAAGAGAACATGAAAAAGCCAGTTGTCGGCTTCATCGGAGGACAGACTGCTCCTCCTGGTAAGCGCATGGGTCACGCTGGTGCTATTATTTCTGGTGGTAAGGGTACTGCTGCCGAAAAGATTAAAACGTTAAACCAAGCAGGTGTGCAGGTTGCTGAGACGCCAGCTGTTATGGGTGAGACATTAATTAAGGTTCTGAAAGAAGAAGGAATCTACGATAAGTGTGTGACACACGCTACAAAGTAAGTGAGAAGTTACAGATACAGCACGTAAAGGTTTGTTACCTTTGCGTGCTGTTTTTTGCGTTTTTAATAAATTCAAATGATTAAAAGGAGTAGGTGAAAAGGCTCTACTTAAAGGATTTTGAGAAAGTAAATAACCATTTAAAAATTTTCATAGAGATAAAGGAGAGATATAATGACAATTCCAAAGGACTTTAGAGATAGATTAATACATGTCCATTATTGTTCCAAAGGAGATTATTCATTTTTACATACGTTGTTATCGATTGATCCTGAACTGACGTTTATTTATGATCGATCTGAAATAGAGCTACGTCTATATTTTAAGAGAAGAAAATCACTCCCGGTGGATAAAGACGTTCTAAGATCGCTCCCATACTCAAAAATTCTTCATTACCTAGACGATAACGATATCGTGCCTATAACAAAAGATGACCCAGTATATCCTAGGGAGCTTGCTTATATCCATGATGCACCCTATGTACTTTATGTAAAAGGAAATATAGAACTTTTACAAAGAAAACATAAGTTAAGCGTCGTTGGTACGAGACATCCGAGTCCGATGTGTCAATCAGAAATCGATGTTCTTCTGCCAGTCGCAAAACAGGGGATTGTGCTTGTTAGTGGACTTGCTATTGGAGTCGATCAGCTCGTTCACCAAACTGCAATAAAAGCTAATGGACACACAATTGCCGTGCTTGGGTTTGGTCATGATCATACGTACCCGCTGGCAATTGCTTCATTAAAAAGAGAGCTTATGGAGAAACAATTAGTTATCTCCGAATATCCACCTTATGTTGCGCCTGTAAAATATCGATTTCCTGAACGAAATCGAATCATCGCTGGCCTTTCGAAAGCGACCTTTGTCATAGAAGCAAAGGCTAGAAGTGGATCGTTAATTACTGCAAATCTTGCATTAGAGCAGGGGAAAGATGTTTATGCCTTACCTGGTAGGATCTTTGAAGAAAATTCATTAGGTACAAATTATCTTATTTCGTTAGGGGCTAAAATCATCTTACATGAGTCATCCATTTTGGAGGAATTTGTTTAATAATCTAACATGATCAAGGGAGAAGATAAAAAAAGTTGTTTGACAAATAGAGAGAAGGTGTTTAATAATAGGGGAGATTTCATTTACCTGTTAAAGGGAGGAGCGACAAGTATGTCCGATTACTTAGTAATCGTGGAATCTCCCGCTAAAGCGAAAACGATTGGAAAGTATTTAGGGAAAAAATACGTTGTAAAAGCGTCTATGGGACACGTCATTGACTTACCAAAAAGTCAAATGGGTGTAGACGTCGAAAATGAATATTCTCCCAAGTATATTACGATCCGCGGGAAAGGCCCGATTTTAAAAGAACTTAAACAAGCTGCAAAAAAAGCGAAAAAAATCTATCTCGCAGCTGACCCCGATCGTGAAGGGGAAGCGATTGCTTGGCATTTGGCAGATAGTTTAAACATTGATAAAGAATCTGAATGTCGAGTAGTTTTTAATGAGATAACAAAACAAGCCATTAAAGATTCATTTAAACACCCAAGAACGATTAACAACAATTTAGTTGATGCACAGCAAGCAAGACGAGTACTGGATCGGTTAGTTGGATATAACATAAGTCCTTTACTATGGAAGAAAGTAAAAAAAGGCTTAAGTGCTGGACGAGTTCAGTCTGTAGCTGTAAAAATGATCATTGATCGTGAGAACGAGATTAATGCATTTGAGCCAGAAGAATACTGGTCTATTATGGCAAGCCTCACGAAAGATGGGCAAGAGTTTGAAGCGAAATTTACGCAAGTAGATGGCAAGAAAAAAGAGCTTCAGTCTGAAGAAGACGTAAAAGAAGTATTGAGCAAATTAAATGGAAACGACTTCATGATTGAAGAAGTAAAGAAACGTGAAAGAAAGCGAAACCCTGTCGTACCATTTACGACTTCCTCGCTTCAGCAGGAAGCGGCAAGGAAGTTAAATTTCCGTGCGAAAAAGACGATGATGATCGCCCAACAATTATATGAAGGGATTGATCTCGGTAAATCTGGTACAGTCGGTTTAATTACTTACATGCGTACAGATTCCACACGAATTTCTGATACAGCAAAAAATGAAGCTCGTGACTATATCATTAATCAGTACGGAGAAGAGTACACAAGTAAAGAAGAAGTGAAGCAAAAGAAATCACAGAACTCTCAGGATGCTCACGAAGCGGTTCGTCCAACTTCAGTAGATCTAGATCCAAAGACAGTGAAAGCGAACCTATCTAGGGATCAATTTAGACTTTACAAATTAATTTGGGAGCGGATGGTTGCGAGTCAAATGGCTCCGGCAATTCTAGATACGATGTCTGTCGATCTTGTGAACAATGGCGTAACGTTTAGAGCAAATGGATCGAAGCTTAAGTTCCCTGGGTTTATGAAGGTTTATATCGAAGGAAACGACGATGGGAAAGAAGAAAAAGATCGTTTACTTCCTGATCTTCAAGAAGGGGAAGTATCAAAAGCAGAATCGATTGAACCAGCTCAGCATTTTACTCAGCCACCACCACGTTATACGGAAGCGAGATTAGTCCGTACGATGGAAGAGTTAGGGATAGGTCGTCCGTCTACGTATGCCCCAACGCTTGATACCATTCAGCGCCGAGGTTACGTAGCTCTTGATGAGAAACGTTTTGTACCAACCGAGCTTGGAACGATTGTTTTAGAAATGATCGCGGAGTTTTTCCCGGAGATATTAAACGTAGAATTCACGGCTTCGATGGAGTCGAACCTTGACTCGATTGAGGACGGAGAACAATCGTGGGTAGGAATCATTGATCACTTCTATAAAGACTTCGAGAAGCGTCTTCAATACGCGGAAGAAGAAATGAAAGAAGTAGAGATTAAGGATGAGCCTGCTGGGGAAGACTGCGAAAAATGCGGGCATGAAATGGTCTATAAGATGGGGCGGTATGGAAAGTTCATGGCATGCTCTAACTTTCCTGAGTGCCGTAACACAAAAGCAATTGTTAAGGATATTGGCGTAAAGTGCCCAACTTGTAAAGAGGGTAATATCGTTGAGCGTAAAAGTAAGAAGCGCAGAATTTTTTACGGGTGCGACCGCTATCCAGAATGTGAGTTTATCTCATGGGATAAGCCGATTGCACGTCCATGTCCAAAATGCGAGAGCCCACTCGTGGAAAAGAAATCGAAAAAAGGTACGAACGTACAATGTACGTCGTGTGATTATAAAGAAGAAGTAAATTAGTAAGTAATAGGCGCCGTGGCCAATAGGCTACGGCGCACTTTTCTTCTAGGTTGAAACTCTTTTAGTACCTTCCTCTAAATGACCCTTCCTGAATCATTTTTCCATACATATCTTAAGCTAAATTGGAAACGCATTGGGTACAATTCTGAATTTTATGATAAACTAACGATATTTATTGAAACGTATTTTTAAGTGTGATACTATTTAGAAGCTCAATAGTAGCAAAGCGCTAAGATAACTGGTAAAGGAGATACGTACATGACTCAGTCAGAAGTTGATTCTTTTCTTTCGTATCTACAAGTAGAAAAACGTGCTTCGCTTCATACCGTTAAGAATTATCAAATCGACATCTTGGAGTTTTATGAATTTATCCAGCAGCGGTTTACACTTACATACGCTGCTGTTTCGTATGTCCATATTAGAGAGTATCTACAGGACCTTTACGAAAAAAAACTTGCCAGAACAAGCATTTCTAGAAAACTATCTGCATTGCGATCGTTTTGGAGCTTCCTACTTAGGGAAGAACTAGTGAATGAGAATCCATTCGTTCTCGTTCAAACACCTAAAAAAGGCTCGAGGCTACCAACTTTCTTGTATGCAGATGAACTCGAGGTGTTATTCACATCGATCGATACATCCAAGCCACTTGGGATGCGAAATTTGGCAATATTAGAACTTCTATATGCAACAGGAATTCGAGTCACGGAATGTGTGACGCTAAACATAGAAGATGTCGATTTTGACCTTGCAACACTATTTGTTCAGGGGAAAGGTCAAAAAGAGCGCTATGTCCCTATAGGAGCATTTGCACTAGAGGCTATTGATCATTATATTAAACAAGGACGGTCTCAACTTGTTAAGAATTCGTCTGAGAAAGCATTATTTATAAACTTTAGAGGATCAAGGCTAACAGACCGAGGGCTTCGAAAAATGCTAACGAACCTTGTAGAGGACGTCACGCTTTCTACAAGAATTAGTCCTCACGTTATTCGTCACACGTTTGCTACGCATTTATTAAATGAAGGTGCAGATCTTAGAACAGTTCAAGAACTTCTAGGTCATAGTGAACTGTCCTCTACTCAAATATATACGCACGTGACAAAAGACAGACTGAAAGAAGTTTATTCTCATACCCACCCTAGAGCTTAAGGCAGGTGAATACATTGGATAAAATAAAAGGAACCACAATATTTGCAATACGACATAATGGAGCGTCAGCTATGGCAGGGGATGGTCAAGTGACGTTCGGCAATGCAGTCGTAATGAAACATTCTGCAAAGAAAGTACGTACATTATATAGAGGGAAAGTGGTTGCAGGATTCGCTGGCTCAGTAGCGGATGCGTTTACGTTATACGAAAAGTTTGAAAGAAAGCTTGAAGAATATAGTGGTAACTTGCAACGCGCAGCTGTGGAGCTTGCTAAGGAGTGGCGCACAGATCAAGTGCTACGTAAATTAGAAGCGATGTTAATTGTGATGGACAAAACAAGCTTGTATTTAATAGCAGGAACTGGTGAAGTAATTGAGCCAGATGATGGCATTATTGCAATTGGATCTGGGGGTAACTATGCTCTCTCAGCTGGTAGAGCATTGAAAAATCACGCACCGCATCTAAGTGCGCAAGAGATTGCTGAAGCAAGTCTTTTAACCGCGGCAGATATATGTGTGTATACAAATAATAATTTAACTGTAGAAACTCTTTAATCATAAAGGAGGTTAAGCAATGTCAGAATCATTTACACCCTCCCAGATAGTGGAACGGTTGGATCAATCAATCGTAGGTCAAAGACAGGCAAAGCGTTCTGTTGCAGTCGCGCTTCGTAACAGATACCGAAGAGGGGCATTAGATGGCGCGATTAAAGAAGAGATCACTCCTAAGAATATTCTCATGATAGGCCCTACTGGTGTGGGTAAAACAGAAATTGCTAGAAGATTAGCAAAGCTTGTTGGTGCTCCTTTTATGAAGGTAGAAGCTACAAAGTTTACAGAAGTAGGCTATGTAGGAAGAGATGTGGAGTCTAT
The DNA here is from genome assembly GCF_006965545.2 of Paenalkalicoccus suaedae. NCBI lineage: Bacteria > Bacillati > Bacillota > Bacilli > Caryophanales > Bacillaceae > Paenalkalicoccus > Paenalkalicoccus suaedae. The sequence continues at coordinate 2,045,351 of NZ_CP041372.2, read as the reverse complement.
GGTACGTGACTTAGTAGAAGCATCTGTACGCCTTGTAAAAGAAGAGAAAATGGGTAGTGTTCGTCAAAAGGCTGAAAAATTAGCAAACGAGCGATTAGTAAAACTTTTGCATCCTTCTAAATCAAAAAAAGAAACGTCCTCCTATCGAAACCCGTTAGAGATGCTTTTTCAAAATGGACAGCAGTCTGAAGAGGAAGACACATCGCAAGAAGAGGATGAATCGTATCGAAGTGCAAGGCAGCGTATCGCTAGTGAGCTTGCTGACGGGAAGCTTGAGAGCGCTGAAGTAACAGTAGAAGTAGAAGAGCAACAGGCGGGGCTTTTCGATATGTTCCAGGGTAACAACATGGATCAGATGGGTATGAATATGCAAGATATGTTTGGTAGCATGATGCCGAAAAAGAAAAAGAAGCGTCAAATGCTCGTGAAAGATGCGAGGAAGCTACTCACCGAAGAGGAAGCGCAAAAGCTAATTAATATGGATGAAGTCTCTCAAACAGCTGTATCAAAGGCAGAGGAGCTAGGGATCATCTTTATTGATGAGATTGATAAAGTTGCCGGTAAGTCAAACCAACAGTCTGCAGATGTGTCTCGTGAAGGTGTGCAACGGGATATCCTCCCTATTGTAGAAGGATCTACAGTATCGACGAAATATGGTCCCGTAAAAACAGATCATATTCTCTTTATAGCAGCTGGTGCATTCCATTTCTCGAAGCCGTCTGATCTAATACCTGAACTCCAAGGACGATTTCCAATTCGTGTAGAATTAGATTCGTTAGGTGTCGAGGATTTTGTAAAGATCTTAACGGAGCCGAAGCATGCGTTAACAAAGCAATATAAGGCGCTACTTGCCGTTGAGGGAATAGAACTCTCTTTTTCTGACGAATCTATTCGTACGATAGCGGAGATTGCGACGGAAGTAAACGAGGAGACAGAGAATATTGGTGCACGTAGACTTCATACGATTTTAGAAAAACTTTTAGAGGATCTGTCTTTTGAAGCCTCTGAGATTACATTAGAATCGATTGAAATTACAAAGCAATATGTTGAAGAGAAGTTACAGAACGTAGTTAAAAATCGAGATTTAAGCCAATACATTTTATAACTTTAAAAGGGGTAATGACAATGGATTTATTATCAAAAACACGTAAAATTAACGAACTACTTCAAAAAAGCGCAGGTCAATCTGTAAACTTTAAAGATATGGCAGTGACACTTCGTGACGTCATCGAGGCTAATATTTTTATCGTAAGCCGTCGTGGAAAGCTATTAGGCTATGCAATCAAGCAAGAAATTGAAAACTCTCGCATGAAATCTATGCTAGAAGAACGTCAATTTCCAGAGGAATATACGTCAGGACTATTTAAGATAGAAGAAACATCTTCTAACCTTGATATTGATAGCGATTATACGGCTTTCCCTGTCGAAAATAAAGATTTATTTAAAAACGGTCTAACAACGATAGTTCCAATCCAAGGTGGGGGCCAGCGTCTTGGTACACTTATTTTAGCTCGTTTAGATGAGTCCTTTAACGATGATGATCTCCTATTAGCGGAGTATGGCTCTACAGTAGTAGGCATGGAAATTTTACATGAGAAAGCGGAAGAGATCGAGCAAGAAGCTAGAAGTAAAGCAGTTGTTCAAATGGCTATTAGCTCCCTCTCTTATAGTGAGCTAGAGGCCGTGGATCATATTTTTGAAGAATTAGACGGTACAGAAGGACTATTAGTTGCAAGTAAAATTGCAGACCGCGTAGGTATTACAAGGTCTGTAATCGTTAACGCGCTCAGAAAATTAGAGAGTGCAGGAGTTATTGAGTCTCGTTCGTTAGGGATGAAAGGCACGTATATCAAGGTATTAAACGACAAGTTTCTTGAGGAATTAAAAAAGCAAAAAAACTGACACGCTTCGACAAAAGACCTAATAATAAAAAAGGACCTGCTAGTTCGCAGGTCCTTTTTTTTATGTTCTCATTTGTAAACTTACGAGATTTTCACAGATTTATTCGGAATTGTGGTATGGTGCTAATAGGTTCGAATTTTAATATGTACCAAATAATGTTCGTAAATGACAAAAAACTTTCTTATCTGAAGAAAACTCCAGGACAAAAACCGGGACTTTTATATGTAATTTGACAAATTTTATCTGTACCTTAGACAGATAGTCCATTATCGAATAGAATACATGTTATGGGGAACCAAAAGTCATAAATAAATAGATACATATTAAGAAGGTGGGGCTCATGAATTTATTAAATAATGATGCAATGAGGTTAATGGAAACTTCTTTAAAAGCAGCTACTACAAGGCATAATACAATTGCGAATAATATTGCCAATGCTGATACGCCAGGGTTTAAAGCGGAGCGGACAGTGTTTAAGCACCAGTTAGCAGAGGCAACAGGTAACCAATTGCAAGCGTATCGAACGGACGAAAAACATATTAATTTTGGTGGTAGCAACTCAAATGAATCACCAGTTATAACGAAGCGGAATAATACCGCTTATAACCATAATGGAAATAATGTCGATATGGATCATGAAATGGCTGAACTTGCGAAGAATCAAATTTATTATAATGCAATGATTGAAAGACTTAACAGTCGATTTAGTGGAATTCGAACTGCATTAGGCTCAGGGAGGTAATGACGAATGTTTCATGGAATGAATGTTTCTGCATCAGCACTAACAAGTCAGCGGCTTAGAATGGATGTCACATCAGCGAATATGGCAAATGCAGAGTCTACTAGAGGACGTTTAGTTGATGGTGAGTGGGAGCCTTACAGAAGAAAAATGGTGCACATGCAAACAAACGGGGAACAATCGTTTCGAAATCATTTCTTACAAGCTCAACAAGCTGAAACAAACGGAGTTAAGATTAGTAGAATTATGGAAGATCAAACACCGTTTCGTTTAGCTTATCAACCTGAACACCCTGATGCGAATGAGGATGGGTATGTGGAACTTCCAAATGTTGATCCGTTAAAAGAAATGATGGACCTTATGAGTGCAACGAGATCTTATGAAGCGAATGTAACAACGCTAGATGCACAAAAAAGTATGCTAATGCGTGCGCTTGAAATTGGACGCTAAAAGTAAAGGAGGCATTTTAAATGAACATGAACATGGTATCTAACATGCAATCAGTGATGAACCCGCAGCAACGCATGGTTAATCAAGCCACACCAGCAGAAGCTCACCAATCTTTTAAAACATGGTTAAATGATGCTATTGCAAATGTGAACGAATCACGTATTGATTCTGAAGTCATGACTGAGCGTTTAGCAAGAGGAGAGCAAGTGGATCTTCATGATGTGATGATAACAGCTCAAAAAGCCTCAATTATGTTAGAAACAACAGTTGAAGTAAGAAATAAAGTAATTGAAGCGTATCAAGAAGTGATGCGAATGTCCGTTTAATGGGTATTTGCATATAGTCGCGTTATAAATCTACACATTTTTCTTTATATCGGTAACGTTTACAAATTATTTAGAGAAAATTTAAAAAAAGTTTATTGAAACGTCTGAATGTGCAAGTAAAAGGCAGTAGGAGGAACCATGAACGAACGATTAGCATCTTTCAAAACAAAAACAACTGAATTCTGGAGTTCGCGTACTAAAAATCAAAAAAGCCTATTAGCTGGCTCCGTAGCATTAGTCATTGTGTTAATCGCTGCCTTTACTTGGTTTGGCTCGCAAACAAACTACGTCCCGCTATACACAAATATGTCTATGCAGGAGACTGGAGAGGTCAAGGCCACTTTAGATGCTAGAGGAGTAGCAAATGAAGTTAGCCCCGATGGAACTTCAATCTCAGTACCAGAATCTGCTGTAGATAATTTAAAAGTTCAGCTTGCTGCAGAGGGAATTCCTCAGACGGGCAGAATTGATTATTCTACTTTTGGAAATAATATGGGTTTTGGTACAACAGATAATGAATTTCAACTATTAGAACGAGCGGCAATTCAAACATCTATCGAAGACTTAATTCGCAACATTGACGGTGTAGCGAATGCGCAAGTAATGATCACGATGCCTGAAGAGAGTGTTTGGCTCGCCGATGAGCCAGATCAAGCTACAGCATCCGTATTACTTAACATGCAATCTGGCTATTCCCTAGATCAGCAACAAACAAACGCCTTATATCATTTAGTTGCACAAAGTGTCCCAAGTTTACCTGTTGAGAACATCGTTATCATGGATCAATTCTCCAGATATTTAGAGCTTGAGAACCAACCATCTATGGATAGCAGTAGCTTAACTGCTTATGAGCAACAACGTACAATCCAAAAAGATATCGAGCGAGAAATTCAACGTGACCTTCATCAAATGCTAGGAACAATGGTAGGTCAGGATAAAGTATTGGTCTCTGTGTCAACGGACATCGATTTCACTAGAGAGAACCGAGTGGAAGAGTTAGTCGAACCAGTTGATGAAGAAACAAATGAAGGAATCGCAATGAGTGTTGAACGTATCACTGAAACATACTCAGGAGAAGAAGTTGCCGAAGGTGGCGTTCCTGGTACAGGAGAAGATGATATTCCAAACTTCCCAGGCGTTTTAGCATCTGGTGGTGATGGAGATTATGAACGAATTGAAGAAAGAATTAATAACGAAGTAAATCGAATTTCACGAGATATCGTGGAAAGTCCTTATCAAATTCGAGATATCGGGATTCAAGTTATGGTAGAGCCTCCAGACCCTGAGGATCCAGGAACACTTCCACCTGAAAGATTAGCGGATATATCCACAGTCGTTGGACAAGTAGTAAGAACTTCTATTAATAGTGAGATTTCAGGTGAATGGGGAGAAGAGGAACTTGGAGAACGTATTTTTGTATCCTCACAACCGTTTATCGGTAAAATCGAGCTTGAAGAGCCTCCGTCTGGTATTCCTTTCTGGTATTACATTGTCGGTGCGTTAGCGCTTATTATTGGATTGCTTATTTTCCTTCTCGTTCGAAAAGGTCGAACAGTGGAAGAAGAGGTTGCAATGGAAGAGCAACGCGAACAATTTGAGCTTCCACCATTAGATGATGGTGCAGATTCAGAAGAGAAGGCTAGAAGAAGGCAGCTTGAACAGCTTGCTCGCGAAAAACCAGATCAATTTTCACAGCTAATTCGCACTTGGCTATCAGAGGATTAAGGGAGGTTAACCGGAAGTGGCGAAAAAAAAACAACTTACTGGAAAGCAGAAAGCAGCCATTTTACTAATTTCTCTTGGCCCAGATGTATCTGCTCAAGTATATAAGCACTTATCGGAAGAAGAGATTGAAAAGCTAACACTAGAAATTGCAGGTGTTAGAAAGGTCGACCATGATACGAAGGAAGAAATTATTGAGTCCTTTCACCAGCTCGCAATTGCTCAAGACTATATCACTCAAGGTGGTATTGGATACGCGAAAGACGTACTTGAAAAGGCATTAGGGTCAGATGAAGCGATGGCAATCATTAATCGATTGACGTCTACGCTACAAGTGAGGCCGTTTGACTTTGCAAGAAAAGCAGACTCGATGCAAATTTTAAATTTTATACAAAATGAGCATCCGCAGACGATTGCTCTGATCCTATCTTATTTAGATAGTGAGCAGTCGGGTCAAATTTTATCATCCTTGCCACAAGAAATGCAGGCTGATATTGCAAAGCGAATCGCCGTCATGGATTCAACGTCTCCTGAAATTATTAACGAAGTCGAGATGATTTTAGAAAAGAAGCTATCGTCTACTGTTACACAAGATTACACGCAGGCTGGTGGAATTGAGTCTGTTGTAGAGGTTCTAAATAGTGTAGACCGTAGTACGGAACGAACGATTTTAGATGCACTAGAGATTCAAGATCCGGAGCTTGCAGAAGAAATCAAGAAGAGAATGTTTGTCTTCGAAGATATCGTCACTCTTGATAACCGTTCTATTCAACGCGTTATCCGAGATGTTGAGAACGCCGATTTACAACTAGCTTTAAAAGTGGCAAGTGAAGAGGTAAAAGATATTGTCTTTACAAACATGTCACAGCGTATGTCTGAGACCTTTAAAGAGGAAATGGAGTTTATGGGTCCTGTCAGACTTCGTGACGTGGAAGAAGCACAAACACGCATCGTAGCAGTCATACGTCGCCTTGAAGAAGCTGGAGAAATAGTCATTGCCCGCGGTGGAGGAGATGATATTATTGTCTAGATTAATTAAGTCTGTGCGCTCTGATGAGTCTGCAAAAAAGATCATTAAACTTCATTCTATCTTTAAAGAGGAACATCCTGTTGACTATAGTGATCAACAAGGGGAATCTACGCAAGAAAAGAGGGCTATACAGTCTTCTAAACAAGCGATTGCTCGTGACAAAGAAGAAATAGCCAATCGGGAACAACAGCTACAAGAAGAAAAAGTAGCATTTGAAGAATGGAAACAAGCGCAATTAGAGCAGATGGCAACTGATGCCGAGGAAGAAGGGCGTAAGGCAGCTGAAGAGGGCTTTAATCAAGGTTTTCAGGAAGGGATGCAAGCAGGTCTTGAGCAGTATAAAGAAGCTATTGATCAAGCGCAGGGGATCGTGAATCTTTCAAAGCAGGATTACCAGCATAAGCTCGAAGCAGCTGAATCACATATGCTTGAGCTAGCACTGGGCATCACGGAAAAGATCTTAGGAAAGCAGCTTGAAGATGAGTCTGCGTGGCTCCATTTAGTCAAGGAAGCATTGCAGGAAGTGAGAGAACAAGAAGAAGTGAAGCTCTATGTCCACCCTGATTGGTATGAGCGCACGTTAGCACAGCAAGAGGAGCTTAGAGAAATTGTTCGACAGTCCAGGCATCTGCTAATTTACCCTGACGAACAACTACCGCATGATGGATGCCTGATTGATACGCCGTATGGCAAACTAGATGCCTCTGTCGACGTACAACTTTTAGAGATTAAACGAACGCTATTTGAGAAGTTGCAAGAAGGTGAGTCTCATGACAGCATTTGAGCAACTCGTTCACCAAGTAAAGGATATTAATTCTTATAAGCAATTTGGGCGAGTGACGCAAGTAGTTGGACTCATGATAGAAGCGCAAGGACCTCAAGCTTCTGTTGGAGAGCTTTGCCAAATCTCTGTAGGTAAAAATACGAACCGTAAGATCTTAGCGGAGGTTGTAGGATTTCGCGAGCAGCATGTCATCCTCATGCCATATGATCGCGTCGATGCGATTGCTCCAGGCAGTTTGGTCGAAACGATGAACAAGCCTTTAGAAATAAAGGTAGGGACAGGTATGATTGGCTCCGTCGTCGATAGCTTAGGTAGACCGTTCAATGGAGATATATTTGACGCAGGCTTTAGACCTTATTCGACTGACAATGCACCACCAAGCCCGATTACACGACCGCGGATTAAAGAGCCTCTCTCCATAGGCGTGAAGGCTATAGACGGGATGTTCACTGTAGGGAAGGGTCAACGACTTGGCATCTTTGCCGGTAGTGGTGTTGGTAAAAGTACGCTGATGGCTATGATCGCTAAAAATTCTGATGCAGACATTAACGTGATTGCACTCATAGGAGAGCGTGGTCGAGAGGTGCGTGACTTTATCGAGCGAGATCTTGGCGAATCAGGTCTTAAAAACACCGTTGTGGTAGTTGCTACTTCTGATCAACCTGCTTTAATGAGAATTAAAGGAGCCTATACAGCAACGGCAATAGCCGAATACTTCCGAGATCAAGGTCTCAATGTCAACTTAATGATGGACTCTGTAACGCGAGTAGCGATGGCTCAGCGAGAAATTGGACTTGCTATTGGGGAGCCACCAACTACGAAAGGGTACACACCTTCGGTATTCGCATTGTTACCTCGTTTGTTAGAACGAAGCGGAATGAACGAAAGAGGAGCAATTACAGCGTTTTACACCGTCCTTGTAGATGGTGACGATATGAATGAACCAATCGCTGACACGGTGAGAGGTATTTTGGACGGTCACCTAGTTTTAGATAGACGTTTAGCGAATAAAGGTCATTTCCCAGCCATTAATGTTCTTCAAAGTGTCAGCCGGGTTATGTCTGAGATTGCAAATGATGATCATAACGCATTAGCAGATCGGATGCGACAGATTTTGGCTACATACAAAGACTCCGAAGATCTGATTAACATTGGTGCTTATAAAAGAGGAACGAACAAAGAGATCGATGATGCGATTCAGTGGCAACCGCACGTCATGCGTTTCCTCAAGCAGTCTGTGAATGAAAATCAATCTCTTGAATCCGCAGTCAGTCAAATGAAATCACTATTCGCAGGGGGAGTGCAGCAATGAGCTTTACGTATCAGCTTCAAAAAGTGTTGGAAATTAAAGAATACGAGAAAGCTGCGGCAGAGAAAGAATTCTCGGACTCTGTCAGGTCCTTTGAAGAAAGTGCGAAAGAGCTGTATGCCATGTTAAAACGTCGCGAGGAGCTCATTGATCAAACGCAACAACAAATTATGCAAGGAATGTCGATTGCCTTTATTCAGCAAAACGAACAGACAATCTCGTTTTTAGAGCAGGAGATAGGTAAGCTTCAAAAGATCACTCAAAAAGCTAGAAGAGAGATGCAAGAAAAAGAAAGCTTTTTGACGGTGAAGTCTGTTGATCTCAAAAAGTATGAGCGAATGAAAGAAATTGAGTTTGAGCGATACGTCGAGCATGAGAAACAAGAGGAAATGAAATTTTTAGACGAAGTTTCGGTTAATCAATTTATTAGAAGGTAAATAGGTGACGCGATGAGTAAAAAAGGTAAAGAAAAATCTCAAAGTAAACTGCTTATATTCTTTATGGTCATTGTTATTCCTATCATGTTCGCCATCATCTTAGCAGTAGTGCTATTATACTTTCTCGGCTACAACGTAAGTGACACGGCAAGGCAATTAGCTAGTTCACTTCCTTTTATTGAATCAGAGGAAGAGACGCTTAGCAATGAGGAATATATTGCGCAACTAGAGCATGAGAACAGGACGCTTGAGCAGGAAGTCACGCAGCTGACCGGCCAAGTGACAACGAGTGAAGAAACGATCGCCTCTTTAGAAGAGGAGCTCTTAGTATTAAGAGAAGGTCTCCCAGAAGACGAGGAGGGCGAAGAAGGCGAGCTCTCTGAAGCACTCGCCGACTATGATGACGTGATACGTACATTAGAAAGTATGACATCATCACGAGCGGCCACTATTATGGAGCAACTATCCGAAGAGGAAGCAGTTCTTTATTTTAGAGGAATGAACGTCAACTCTAGATCCGACATTTTAAGTCGTATGGACGCAGAGCTTGCTGCAAGTATCATTAGTCAGCTTTCCAATTAACATCGAAAGGAGGTGAAAACATGATAAACGGAATGATGGTTGCGCAACCAGTGACACAAGCTGTACCTCAAACCAGTGGTTCACAAACTACAACTTCTGCGAATAGCTTTCTTGCTTTACTTGGCGGCCTGCTACATAACGGAGAAGCGTTACCAGAGTCCCTTCAAGAAGAAACGAGTTTACAAGAACTGTTACCTGATTCTACGTTATCACCTGAGGAACTCGACTCTTTACTAGCCTTATTAGAGGAACTACCTGTAGAAGACCTTTTTGTGACAGAAAACACGGTAGAACTATTAGAGGAACTTGAGTTACCGGACGCTTGGTTAGAGGAAATTAAGCAGTTAGTAAGTGTGAATCCTTCTCTTTCCGCACTCTTTAGTGAGTTTACTGAGACAGGTAACCCGACGGTTTTATTGGCTGCACTTGGTCATTTACACATGGTAAATCAGCAAGCTCCCCTTTCGCCTGAATTAAAACAAGTTGTCATGAATGTGACGGCTACTATGTTTAATCAAGTGGATGAGAAGAAGGACTTTACGATGCTCCTTCCAATGTTAAAAGAAGCTATTCCGAAAGAGCTACCAGCATTTAGTCAGGTGCCAAAGGCGTTCACTCGCATTGCAGAATTAGCTTACTTGAACCATGCTACTAAGGATCCTGGGATTTCAAAGGATCAATTTGCAAGACTGCTTTTAGGGCAACAAATGCCAGAGACATCAACTGAAAGAGCAATTGTACCCATGCAAGGCTTTCAGCAGCCTGCCGTCCAACAACAGCCAACATTGATGATTCCTTTAATGCAACAAGAAGGTCAGACAAGAGTTTCGCAGGAGCAATTTATTAGGCAGTTTGAAAATCTATTACAACGTAGTGCATTTACAGAGATAAATGGCATGAAGCAAATGACGATTAAGCTACATCCGCAGCACCTCGGAAGACTAGATATTCAAATTCAACAGCTTAATGGCGTGATCACTGCTAGAGTAATGACCTCCAATGCGATGACAAGAGAGCTTTTGGATAGCCAGTTGCATCATTTAAAGCAAGCCTTCCAATCTCAGCAACTTCAAGTCGAGAAGGTAGAAATATCGCAGCAACAGCCATTTAAAGATTCTACCTCTGATGGTCAGCGTAAAGATCAGCAAAAAGAGGAGTCAAGCAGATTTGAGCATGCTGATGAAGAAGTGGAGCAAGCAAGCTTTGAAGAGCTACTAGAGGAATCGATTGACGTAGAAGTGTAAGAAAGGAGGCAACCAATGACAATTGTAAGTTCATCATCTAATCCTATTTACTTTGAGGAATATAAAGAGCAACAAAAAAATCAAGCGAATAGCTCTACTCTTGATCAAGATGCATTTCTTAAAATCTTGCTCACACAGTTATCTAACCAGGATCCATTAAATCCAATGGAGGATAAAGAGTTTATTGCACAAATGGCGCAGTTCTCAAGTCTCGAGCAAATGACGCAAATGAACCAAAGCTTAAAAACGTTTTTAGAAGCGAGTTCGCGGTCTGAGCTAGCATCCAATGCAGAGCTTATCGGAAAAGTTATCAGCTACGAGCGAACAAATTCAAGTGGTGAAAAAACACCTCAAGAAGGCTTAGTAACGTCTGTTGTATTAAAAGAAGGACGAACGTTAGTAGAGCTTGAAGACGGTGTACGAATTCCGATCCAAGACATTCAAGCAGTAAAAGCTAAAACAGAATAAGCACTGGAGGTGCAAGTCATGCATCCTAAAATAATGCCGCACCACCTCCCTCATACGATTAATAAGCCGGTTTCGAAGCCTGCGCAACCAAAGACAACGTCTTTTAGTGAGATTTTAAGTCAAACCTCAAACTCACTGAAAGTGAGTAAGCACGCTGAAAAGCGACTTCAGGAACGAGGTATTCACGTACCTGATGCAACGTGGCAGGAAATGGGCACACGAGTAAAAGAAGCAAAAGCGAAGGGTATTACAGATTCTCTCGTTTTAACGAAGGATGCTGCTTTTGTTGTCAGTGCTAAAAACGAAACGGTAATTACGGCTATGGATCGTGAGGAAGCGAGTCATCAGCTATTTACAAACATTAATGGCGCAATTATTTTATAAACAGCCGGACCGAAAGGAAGCTGTTATGTCGTGGAAGGATCGAAGCGACAGTCCAAATTTGAGAGGAGAATGAACACATGTTACGTTCACTATATTCAGGAATCGGCGGTATGAATAACTTCCAAACAAAGCTCGATGTAATCGGTAATAACATTGCTAACGTTAATACGTACGGATTTAAAAAGGGTCGTACAACATTTAACGACTTAGTAAGTCAACAGCTACAAGGAGCAGGTACTCCAAACGACAACCGAGGTGGAACAAACCCCCTTCAAGTCGGTCTTGGTGGCGGTACGTCTACAATCGATACGATTGACACGCAAGGGTCTCTTCAGTCTACGGGTCGTGATTTAGACTTAGCAATTTCAGGCGATGGATACTTTGTTGTAGAAGATGGTGACACGCAGTTATTTACTCGTGCGGGAAACTTTTATTTGGATCAGAATGGGATGTTAGTTAACTCCAATGGTTTGAAAGTTCAAGGTTATTTAAATCAGGCTGCACCAATTGACGAGAACACAGCATTAAGCGATCTTTATATTCCTGCTGGGGCTTCAATTCAACAGTTAAACGCGGGTGATAATACAACTAACCCTGTAAGACCTGGACTAAATATTGATATAGGTGGAGCTAACATTAACGAAACATTCCTCCAAAGCTTCAATATCGCACCGAGCGGTGAAATTAACGGGGTGTTTTCAGACGGACAGGTACGTGTACTTGGAACATTAGCATTAGCAAACTTCTCTAACCCAGGTGGTTTAAATAAAGCAGGGAACAACACGTTCTCTCAGACTAATAACTCTGGTGCTGCTCAAATCGGTCTTTCTAACACAGACGGTCGCGGTAGCTTAGTTGGTGCGACGCTTGAAATGTCGAACGTTGACTTAGCAGCAGAATTTGCTGAAATGATCGTGTCTCAACGTGGTTTCCAAGCAAACACAAGAATCATTACAACATCAGATGAAATCCTACAAGAACTAGTTAACTTGAAGCGATAATAGCGTAGCTTAGGGGTAATACTTGCCCCTAAGCACTCTATACATACACGAAAAAGGAGGATGGGCCTCGCTCTAAGCGTGTTGCTCAACATACTATGGTCACATTGACGAGATTAAATAATCAAACGTTCACATTAAATGCGCTTTATATCGAGCAGGTTCAAGCTTTTCCTGATACAACAATTACTCTTACAAATGGCAAAATGATCGTAGTAAAAGAAACGGAACAAGAACTCATCGAACGTGTAGAGGCTTTTTATCAGCTGATTGGGCTTGGTCCTTTAGCATCAAATGCATTAAGTAAAGAGGAGGACTAGTCTTGTTTAAAAATCGTCTAGTTACAATCATGCTCATTATTTTAGTTGCTTTAACGTTGATTGGTGGATTAACACTGTTTTTATACACGCAGTTTTTCCAAGCACCAGAGGATCCTAATGCTGCTCCCACAATCGAAGAAGTCATTGAACGCTCTGTCGAGACAGAAGAGATTACAACGAATCTAGCATCTAATCAAATTATTCGTGGTAAATTCGTGATCGAAGCTGATAGCGTAGATGCTCGTAATGAGCTTGAGCTACGAGCTTTCCAGATCGAAAATATCATTATTAGTAAGCTTGCAGATTTAACCGCTCAAGACTTTCAGGGCTCAGAAGGCATTACAGCATTAGAAGCCTCTATAGCGAATGAAATTAACTTGATTATGCAAGAGGGACAAGTAACGCGAGTGTATATGCAACAAAAGATTATTCAGTAAAGTCGAGGATATCGACTAAGTAAGTGAGGTGAGGCAAATGGCTGATGTTTTATCGCAAAGCGAAATTGATGCGCTGTTATCATCCTTATCAACGGGTGAAGTTGATGCGGATGAGCTAAAACAAGAAGAAACAAAGCGAAAAATTAAAACGTACGATTTTAAGCGTGCACTACGTTTTTCAAAAGATCAGATTCGAAGTTTAACAAGGATTCACGAGAACTTTGCAAGGCTCTTAACGACGCAGCTCTCTGCTCAGCTAAGGACATTCGTTCAATTGAATGTTGCATCGGTTGATCAGCTGCCTTATGAGGAATTTATTCGGTCTGTACCTAAAATGACGATCTTAAATGTATTCGAGCCGTATCCGCTCGAAGGACGATTCGTCATGGAGGTTAACCCAAACATTGCCTATGCAATGCTTGACAGAATGCTTGGTGGACAGGGAGAAGCCTTTAATAAGGTGGATAATTTAACTGAAATAGAAACGAAAATTATGTCTCAGCTATTCCAAAAGACACTCGAAACCTTTAGAGAAGCGTGGTTATCGATTGAAGAGCTTGATCCAATGATGGATGAGCTCGAAGTAAACCCACAGTTTTTACAGCTCGTTTCGCCAAACGAGACTGTAGTCGTGATCTCGCTCTCAACTACTATTGGGGAAACAACTGGAATGATTAACATTTGCTTGCCTCACGTAGTCATTGAATCAATACTGCCACGATTATCGGTGCATTTGTGGATGCAGACGCAAAAGAAGGAACGAGAGCCTCTAGAGCTTGAGTCGTTAGAATATAATATTAAACGCGCTCCACTTGATGTCGCTGTTGAGCTAGGTCGCTCTGAAATAACGGTTGAAGAATTTTTATTCTTAGCCAAAGACGACATTATTGAGCTAGATCAGCAAATTGATGCTCCACTCCTTACGCGTGTGGGAGATGAGCCTAAGTACAAAGTGCAACCAGGAAAAGTGAAACATCACCTTGCCGTTCAAATTACGGACGTGATTGAAGAGGAGGAATATGACAATGAATGATGATATGCTCTCGCAAGATGAGATTAACGCTCTGTTAAACGGCATGGACGATGACGATGATACAAGCAGTAACGAAGAATCAGAGCAAGAATCAAGTGAGTTAAACGAGGCTGATATTAATGACTATTTAACTCCGATTGAACAAGATGCGCTAGGTGAAATCGGTAATATTTCATTTGGTAGCTCGGCAACGGCGCTATCCACGTTGTTAAATCAAAAGGTGGATATTACAACTCCTAAAGTGTCAGCCGTCAAAAGAAAGGATTTAGAAGATGAGTTCCCAATTCCACATGTAGCCGTTTCCGTAGAGTATACAGTTGGTTTTGAGGGACTAAATCTTCTCGTAATTAAAACGAGTGATGCAGCTATTATTGCTGATTTAATGCTAGGTAATGACGGAACAAACATCGAGTCCGATGAACTAGGTGAGATGGAGTTAAGTGCTGTTCAAGAAGCAATGAACCAAATGATGGGCTCTGCATCTACTTCTATGTCGACAATCTTTAATCAAAAGGTAGATATTTCACCACCGGGAATTGAAATGATGAATCTTCAAGATAATCCGAACGGTGTAAAACTTCCGGATGAAGATGTGTTAATCAAAATTTCCTTTGATTTAAAAGTAGGAGAGTTAATTGATTCGAAGATCATGCAGCTTGTCACTGTAAGCTTTGCGAAAAACATGGTAGACAAGTTGATGAATCCTCAGTCTAGTTCAACGGATGAGGAAGAGCTGATTGCGGAAGTAGAAGAGGAGCTTCAACCCACTTCTCAGCCTGAGCAAGTCTCACAGCCGGCGCCATCAGCCGAGCAGCCGAATCGAGAGCCTGAGCGAGCACAAGCAGCTGAAAGAGGCTCACAGCTCGTTTCACGTCAAGCTCAAATTCCTGACCGCGACGTAAATGTCCAGCCAGCGGCATTCTCTAATTTCGAAGCTCCATCTTTATCAGATCAGGAAGCTCGAAATTTAGATATGTTAATGGAAATTCCACTAGAAGTTACGGTGGAGCTTGGTCGAACGAAAAGGTCGATTAAAGAAATATTAGAGCTTTCTCATGGTTCTATTATTGAGCTTGATAAACTTGCAGGAGAGCCGGTAGACATTCTTGTCAACCAGCGCTTGATTGCTAAAGGGGAAGTAGTCGTCATTGACGAAAACTTTGGTGTTCGAGTAACGGATATCGTAAGCAGACAGGATCGTTTAAAAAACTTAAAATAATGTATTCGATTTAGGGAGGACAACACCAATGGCAATTAACGTACTAATCGTAGATGATGCAGCTTTTATGAGAATGATGATCAAAGATATTTTAACAAAAAATGATTTTAATGTAGTCGCTGAAGCGAGTGACGGTGCTCAAGCAGTCGACTTATATAAAGAGCATTCCCCTGACCTAGTAACAATGGACATTACGATGCCAGAGATGGATGGGATTACATCTTTAAAAGAAATCCGTAAGCATGATCCTAATGCAAAAGTTATTATGTGTTCTGCGATGGGACAACAAGCAATGGTTATTGATGCCATTCAAGCAGGTGCAAAGGACTTCATCGTAAAGCCATTTCAGGCAGAACGTGTTTTAGAAGCAATTAATAAAACACTTGGATAATCTTTAACATAAAGTGGGGTAGCAGCGTGAGAAAAACGATAGGCATGATCATGATTCTATTCGTTCTTTTCTCTCCAACTGCTCTAGCAGAAGGCAACTTTGGTGAATCGGATCGCTCGGTTATTGAAGGAATTAATCAGCTAGAGGAAGTTGAGACGGAGAATGAAGAATCAGTTGGAAATGTTGGAGAGTCTGATAGCAATTTTAATGAGGCGGAGATAGAAGAAGGAGCAGTAATTCCTCAAAATCAAAACCTCTTTATGCTCTTTGGACAGCTAATATTGGCTTTAGGGGCCGTGTTATTGCTCTTTTATATTATTGCAAAATTTGTGGGTAACAAGTCGAGAAGGTTTCAAGATGCCGCGACAATTCAGTCAGTTGGCGGGGTTGGAGTTGGAACAAATCGTTCTGTACAGCTAGTAAAGGTCGGAGACCGATTATTAGTTGTCGGGGTTGGCGAATCTATCTCTTTACTAAAGGAGATTGATGACCCTGAAGAAATTAAGGCGATGCTAAAACGGGAATCACAAACGAGCTTTAATCAGCCACAGCAGCTTGTTCAAAGCTTGTTACAAAAAAGACGTGAGCGAAATGGCGAACCACCTGGACCATCTTCCTTTAATCAGTTTTTATCGAAAGAACTAGATGGCGTCAAGAAATCACAAACGAAGGTGCATCAAGAATTAGAGGAGCGGGATCGATGATAGCAGCATTTATTGAAATTCCATCATTAGATATATTCAGCGACGATCCCCAAAATCTAACGTCGACGGTGCAGTTAGTATTAGTGTTAACCGTCCTTTCACTTGCTCCAGCAATCCTTATTTTGATGACGAGTTTTACTCGGATCGTTATAGTATTATCCTTCGTTCGATCAGGTCTTGCAACTCAGCAAATGCCACCTAACCAAGTTATTATCGGACTCGCTTTATTTATGACATTTTTTATCATGGCACCTATCTTTTCTGAAGTGAATGAGAATGCTCTGCAACCGCTGTTTGACGGAGAGCTAACCCAAGAAGAAGCGTTCAACGAAGCTGCTACGCCGATGAAGGAATTCATGGCGCAGCATACACGAGAAAAGGATTTGGCACTATTTATGGGATATGCAGGAGAGCCGCGGCCAGAGTCGCTAGATGATATTCCGTTAACCGCTCTTGTTCCAGCTTTTGCGATAAGCGAGCTCAAAACGGCCTTCCAAATAGGTTTTATGATATTTGTACCGTTCTTAGTAATCGATATGGTAGTCGCCAGTGTGTTGATGTCGATGGGGATGATGATGCTTCCTCCAGTAATGATCGCGTTGCCGTTCAAGATTTTGCTGTTTGTTTTAGTAGATGGCTGGCATCTAGTCGTCCGCTCATTGCTATTTAGCTTTTAGGAGGAATAATCATGACACAGGAAATGGTGCTTGGCTGGGCTGAGCAAGGAGTTCTAGTCACTCTATTAATATCTGGACCGCTACTCATAACAGCGTTAATTATCGGACTTGCAGTAAGTATTTTTCAGGCAACGACGCAAATTCAGGAACAAACACTTGCGTTTATTCCCAAAATTGCAGGAGTACTCATTGCACTCATCGTTTTTGGACCATGGATGCTGACGCAATTACTAACTTTTGCAGAGTCAATTTTTAGTAACTTGTAT
Source organism: Paenalkalicoccus suaedae (assembly GCF_006965545.2). Taxonomy (NCBI): domain Bacteria; kingdom Bacillati; phylum Bacillota; class Bacilli; order Caryophanales; family Bacillaceae; genus Paenalkalicoccus; species Paenalkalicoccus suaedae. The sequence goes on along the minus strand of NZ_CP041372.2, from coordinate 2,027,929 downwards.
CAGTTTGTAGGGTAGGAGCAATATGGAGTTTACAGAATGGTTTCCGCCCTTTTTACTCATTTTAGTAAGAATGTCAGCCTTCTTACTTACGCTTCCGTTTTTTTCGTATCAAAACATCCCTGCACGAATGAAGGTAGGGATAGCATTGTTCTTATCTTGGATTATTTATTTTACAGAGGATTGGCCACTTCTAGAGCTTAATTACGAATACGTGCTGTTAATCTTAAAGGAAGCACTTGTTGGGTTAACGGTTGGACTTGTGGCAACGGTTCTCTATTATGCGATTCAAATAGCCGGTGGATTAATCGATTTGAAGCTTGGGTTTTTAATCGCTAACGTAATTGATCCACAAACAGGTACGCAGTCACCTTTAATTGGTAGTTATTTATACACGTTTTCTATTCTTCTCATCCTAGCACTAGACGTTCACCATTTGTTGATTGATGGCGCTTTTTATAGCTATCAGTTCATACCAATGCAACAGCTATACATACCGTTCGGAGATGAATCCATTATAGAATTTATCGCAACAACTTTTAACACCATGTTTATTATCGCCTTTCAAATGTCCGTGCCTATTGTTGCGCCGATCTTTTTAGTAGATGTCGCCTTAGGCTTCGTTGCAAGAACGGTGCCGCAAGTAAACGTGTTTGTTGTCGGGATGCCACTTAAAATCTTTTTAGGCTTTATTATCATGATTGTAACAATGGCGCCATTTTTTGTGTTAGTCCAACATCTCTCTGAGGTGGTTATTGAGACGATGCGAACATTAATGACTCTGTACGGAAGGGTGTAGCACGTATGTTTTTACGTTTAGATTTGCAATATTTCGCGCAAGAAAAAACAGAGCGTGCAACACCCAAAAAACAACGTGAGTCCAGACAAAAAGGCCAGGTTGCAAAAAGTACGGATGTAAATACATCCTTTATCATCCTGTTCGTCTTTATCTTCTTTTGGCTAGCAGGACGGCTGATTGTGGATCAGCTTATTCATATTACACAATTTACCTTCACCGATTATTTATTAATCGATTTAACAGAAGAAAATCTCCATCATATTATGCTGACGTTTGCTTGGCAAGCTACTCTCGCAGTCTCACCGATTATGGGAGTTGCTGCACTCGGAGGACTAGTAAGTAACTACATTCAAGTAGGTGTTTTATTTGCTCCTGAGGCGGTAAAAGTGAAGCTTGAAAAAGTAGATCCAATTAAAGGCTTCAAACGAATTTTCTCAATACGAGCATTGGTAGAGTTTGTAAAATCGATGCTTAAGATCTTTTTAGTTAGTCTTGTAACTGGTGCGGTGATGTGGTTCTTTATGGATGATTTATTGCACATCGGTTTATATTCTGTTTACGATTCCGCAAGTTTAGTTGGCAATTTAATTATTATCATGGGGCTTGCAGTAGGGTTCCTACTTATCTTTTTAGCTATCTTAGACTATATGTATCAAAAATATGATCACGAAAAAAACATTAAGATGTCTAAGCAAGATGTAAAGGACGAGTATAAAAAAATGGAGGGTGACCCTCTGATCAAATCTAAAATTAAAGAAAAGCAACGCCAAATGGCGATGAGTCGTATGATGCAGGATGTTCCTAAAGCAGACGTCGTTATCACAAACCCGACGCACTATGCGATTGCACTTAAATATGACAATGACAAAATGGATGCCCCTGTTGTGATCGCAAAGGGTGTCGATTATATCGCCCTTAAAATTAAAAACACGGCGAAATCTCATAATATTATTACTGTTGAAAATAGACCACTAGCAAGAGCTTTATATAAAAATGCGGAAATCGGACAAGAAGTTCCAGAGGATTTATTTAAAGCTGTAGCAGAGGTTTTAGCATACGTTTATCGGATTCAAAAGAAGATTTAGGGTTTAAAGAAGAAGGGAAGAAGCGCATATGCCTTTAAAAGATTTTAGTGTATTAATGGCGGTAGTTCTTATAGTCATCATGTTAATTATTCCGCTTCCAACAGCGATTATTGACTTGCTTATTATCATCAATATCGCCACTGCGCTTTTAATTATATTAATTTCGATGAATACAAGAGAACCGCTACAGTTCTCTATTTTCCCAACGTTACTCTTACTTGTTACCTTGTTCCGATTAGGACTTAACGTTTCAACAACAAGAGCGATCTTAGGTAACCAAGGTGACGCAGGGAACGTGATCGAGACATTCGGTAACTTCGTTGTAGGTGGTAACGCATTAGTTGGTTTTGTTGTATTCGTTATCCTTGTAGTGATTCAGTTTATCGTTATTACAAAAGGTGCTGAGCGTGTATCTGAAGTAGGAGCTCGTTTTACGTTAGATGCAATGCCTGGTAAGCAAATGAGTATCGATGCAGATTTAAATGCAGGAATGATCTCAGATGTAGAAGCTCGTGAGCGTCGTCGCAAAATTGAGCAAGAAGCTGATTTCTATGGGTCGATGGATGGTGCGAGTAAGTTCGTTAAAGGAGATGCGATAGCAGGTATTGTTATTGTTATGATCAACTTAATTTTTGGTCTTGTTATCGGAATGCTTCAAGAAGGACTTCCGCTCACAGAAGCGGCATCTAAATATACACTACTTACTGTAGGTGATGGGCTAGTGAGTCAAATTCCTGCACTACTAATCGCGACAGCAACAGGTATTGTCGTGACGCGTGCTGCTTCGGAAGGAAACTTAGGCCATGACATTACAAAGCAATTATTTGCTTATCCAAAAATGCTTTATGTTGCTGGAGGTACCATTTTAGCACTTGGAATTTTCACACCAATAGCACTTCCAGTAACAGCTGGTGTAGCTACAGTCCTTGGGGTAGGTGGCTTTGTGTTAAGTCGAAATGAGCAAAAGATTGCGACAGAAGCAATGGAGGAATCTGCTGCTTCAACAGAAAGTAAAGAAGAAGATATTAAATCACCAGAGAGTGTCGTGAGTCTTCTGCAAGTAGACCCTGTAGAGTTTGAATTCGGCTATGGATTAATTCCTCTAGCTGACGCCAATCAAGGTGGAGACCTTTTAGATCGAGTGGTAATGATCAGACGACAGCTCGCGATTGAAATGGGAATGATCGTGCCTGTTATTCGTATTCGAGATAATATTCAGCTTCAGCCAAACGAATATTCTATTAAGATTAAAGGGAACGAAGTTGCTAAAGGAGAACTGTTACTAGATCACTACATGGCAATGAGCCCGGGCGTGGAGGATGACGCGATCACAGGTATTGAGACAACGGAGCCTGCTTTCGGACTGCCAGCGCTTTGGATTTCGGAAGACTTTAAAGAGCAGGCAGAGCTTTCTGGTTACACCGTTGTTGATCCGCCGTCTGTTGTTTCGACCCATTTAACGGAGGTAATTAAGCGCCATGCGCACGAACTATTAGGTCGCCAAGAAACGAAGCAATTGATCGATCATATGAATGAATCGTATCCAACGCTCGTTGAGGATGTCACGCCTAGTACGCTCTCCACCGGAGATATCCAAAAGGTACTTAGCAAACTACTACTTGAAAAAGTGTCGATTCGTAATCTACCGGTTATTTTTGAAACACTCGCGGACTATGGGCAAATGTCGAAGGATACAGATTTATTAACGGAGTATGTTCGTCAGGCACTATCTAGGCAAATTACGAAGCAATACGTACAAGAGGGCGAGCCTCTTTACGTCATTACAGTCAGTGGAGCTGTCGAAAAGGCCGTAGCTGATGCTGTCCAACAGACGGACCATGGGGCTTTCTTAAACTTAGATCCACAACGATCGCAGCAAATTGTTGAATCGATTCTACAAGAAGTTGATGCGATGCAACAAACAGGACAAATGCCAATTCTCTTATGTTCGCCAGCTGTAAGGATGTATATTAGGCATCTAATAGAGCGGTATATGCCGAACGTTCCGGTATTATCCTACAACGAGCTTGAGCCAAGCGTAGAAGTACAGAGTATTGGGGTGGTGAATGGTCAATGAAGGTAAAAAAATATATAGCAAAAGACATGAGTGAGGCCATGACAAAAATTCGCGGAGAATTAGGCAGTGATGCTGTCATTTTAAATTCGAAACGAGTGGAGTCTGGGGGATTCTTCGGGCTATTCACTAAGAAGAATATTGAAGTAATTGCTGCAATTGATCCTGAAATAAAAACACAGCCGAAGGAAAAAGTGAAGCCTCGAGTGCGAGCACGCTCAGAGGATACGACAAAATTAAGTCGCGAAATTAAGGAGCTCAAAAGCTTAATCACGACGATGCAGTCTCATGCGAGTGAGCAGGAATATCCTGCTATGCTTGAATCCATCAATACATTCTTAAAAGAGCAGGATATCGCGGATACGTATCGGCTTACCATTATGAAGCGACTACTGAAATCTTGGTATACATCGAATGAGGGACTGTCAGAAGAGGAAATTAACGCTTTCGTAAAAGAAGAGTTACTCGCGCTTCTTCCAGACAAACCGAGAAATGCGAAGCGATATTTAAATGTGTTTGGACCGACTGGCGTTGGGAAAACAACAACTATCGCTAAAATTGCGTCCCATGCCGTTATTAAAGAAAATAAAAAAGTAGCATTTATTACAACAGATACATTTCGTATTGCTGCTATCGAGCAACTAAAAACGTACGCAAAAATTCTAGATGTGCCTGTAGAAGTTGCTTATACGATCGAAGATTTTAAAAAGGCTGTCGATCAGTTTAACGACTATGATTTTATTTTAATAGACTCAGCGGGGCGTAATTTTAGAAATCCTCTTTATGTGAATCAATTAAAAGAGATTATTAATTTCCAGGATGACATGGAAAACCATCTTGTCCTCTCGCTCACTTCGAAATATCGTGATATGAAAAAGATTGTCGAACAGTTTCAACTTATTTCAATTGATCATGTTATTTTTACCAAAGCAGATGAAACCGATACGGTCGGAGCTATGCTTAGTATAAGTGCAGACTACCATCTTGCACCAAGTTTTATTACAAACGGTCAAAATGTGCCTGACGATTTAGAAGTCGCGACTCCTACTATTCTTATTAATAAGGTAATGGAGAGTGGAGACCATGGCTGATCAGGCGGAGGCACTTCGAAAAAGGCTTGAGTCGAAAGACATTGGTCAATCTGGTCCGACAAAAGTTGTAGCAATTGTGAGTGGCAAAGGTGGCGTTGGGAAGTCGAATGTCGCTGTAAATACGTCTATTCGCCTGCAACAGCTCGGTAAAAGAGTGCTTATTATTGATTTAGATATTGGAATGGCAAACATTGATATCTTGCTAGGGGAGACGTCTTCCTCCTCTGTCGTAGATATGCTTAATAAGGAACAATCTATCTGGTCCATTATGGAGTCTGGTCCGCTCGGCTTAACATACGTAGCAGGTGGGAGCGGCTTAAATCAACTATTCGAAATGGATGACACTAAGTCCTCCTTCTTTTATCGGCAGCTAGAATCATTAGATCAGCAGTTTGACTACATCTTTTTAGATATGGGTGCTGGTGTTACGGAGGATTCGTTTCACTTTCTACTCGCAGCTCATGAAGTCATTTTAGTTACGACTCCTGAGCCAACGTCTATTACAGACGCTTATGCAATGCTTAAGTATATTACGCTCAAAGATGAGACATTGCCAATCTCCATGATTGTTAATCGTGCCTCCTCTGATAAAGATGGCAAACAAACGTATCAGAATCTTCAAAATGTAGCGCAACAATTTTTGCAAAAAGAGCTCACATATTTATCTAGTATTATGAATGACCAAATCGTTTGGAAAGCTGTAAGGAAACAACGTCCGTATTTGCTGTTTGCACCAAAGTCTAAGCCCTCAGAAGGTATCAAAAATGTTGTGGACGCATTCTTATTGCAGCAAGGGCAAACGGTCGAGTCGTCTGAGGAGCCTTTCGCTAATTTCCTAACTAAATTAAAAGGGTTTATGAGATCTAAAAAAGAGGGGTGACATCATGATAAACGTATTAGTTGTTGACGACTCCGCTTTTATGAGGAAAATGATCGGCGATATGTTAGATAGCGAACCAGACATTCATGTTGTAGCCCGGGCGAGAAATGGAAAGGATGCTGTTGAAAAATCGCTTCAATATAAACCTGATGTTATTACAATGGATGTTGAAATGCCTATCATGTCAGGGCTTGAAGCATTAACTCATATACTTAAATCACATAAAATACCAGTTATCATGCTTTCAAGTCTTACAAAAACAGGCGCTGAAACAACGATTCGAGCTATGGAACTTGGAGCATTCGATTTTATAGCAAAGCCTTCTGGCTCTATTTCGTTAGATATAGATAAAGTAAAGCATGAGTTATTAGATCGTGTTCGTATCGCTTCGAAAGTGCCACTTTCTAAATTAGGCAAGATTAGCGTTCGCTCTGAACCTTTACAGATATCAGCTACTCAAGCACAAGCTAAACCAACTCATACCATTGTGGCTATTGGCACATCTACTGGTGGTCCAAAGGCACTACAAACAGTCCTACGTCAACTTCCTGAAAATTTCCCATTTCCAATAATGATTGTCCAGCATATGCCAAAAGGATTTACGAAGTCTTTAGCAGAAAGACTTAATTCTCTTTGTGAAATTGGGGTAAAAGAGGCAGAAGACGGAGAAATATTAAAAAAAGGTATTGCCTATATTGCTCCAGGAGGATACCATTTAAAGGTAAGGGGAGTTGGGACTTCTGTCGCGATACGTTTAGACCAAGATGAGCTCGTTAGTGGACACCGTCCTTCCGTCGATGCCATGTTTATGTCATTAGCAGACGCAAAAGTAAAACGAGTTATTGCGATTACGATGACAGGGATGGGCAGTGATGGGAAAAAAGGGCTCATTCAGTTAAAGGAATCTTTACATACAATTGCAATAGCGGAATCAGAGCAAACGTGCGTAGTTTTTGGAATGCCACGAGCTGCTATTTCAACTCAACTAGTAGATGAGGTTGCTGATTTGGACTCCATCGCATCTACACTAATGAAGCACTGTTAACGTTTAGGAGGGGTAAAAGTGGATCGTAGTCAATATCTAGATATGTTTATCGATGAGAGCACGGAGCATTTACAGGCAGTAAACGACAATTTATTAAAGCTTGAGAACAACCCTAATGATCTATCTATTGTAAATGAAGTCTTTAGGTCGGCCCACACGCTAAAAGGGATGGCAGCAACAATGGGGTACGATGACTTAGCAAGCCTAACTCATCATATGGAAAACGTGTTAGATGCTATTCGCAATAATAAGCTAGCACCTGAATCTGGAATACTTGATGTTGTATTTGAATCTGTGGACGACTTAGAAGCAATGGTGAATGACATTGCTTCTGGTGGTGAAGGTAAAAGAGACGTGACAGAGGCCGTTCGTAAGCTTGAAGCGGCTGAAAGTGGAGAGAAAGCTATAGAAGAGGTTTCTGAACAGAGCATGCCTGCTTTTGAGGCTTCGCCTGGATCTTCTATGGCATTCGATAACTTTGAGGAAACGGTTTTAAGACAATCTTACGAGCAAGGGTATAAAGCGTACCATTTGACGATTACTCTTTCAAAGGATGTCATTTTAAAAGCTGCGCGTGTGTTTATGGTATTTGAAATTTTAGAACAAATTGGTGAAGTTATTAAGACTGTGCCAAGCGTGGATCAACTTGAAGAAGAGAAATTCGATCTATCTTTCGAGGTTGTCGTTGTAACAAAAGACTCTTCTGAGGAAGCAATCGCTAAAGTCATGAAGGTCTCAGAGGTCCATAACGTTGATGCAAAAGTGATAGATGCATCTACCACTGAGCAGCAAGATCACGATGAGTCTAAGACATCAGAAATCGAACAAGCTCCAGTTGTACAACCAACGCAGACGAAAGAAGCTGTAGCAACTTCGTCAAAAGAGGAGAAAACAACGCAAGGCGGTAAGACGATTCGAGTTAATATTGATCGCCTTGACAGCTTAATGAATTTATTCGAAGAGCTCGTTATTGACCGTGGTCGTTTAGAGCAAATTTCGAAAGATTTAGATAGTCAGGAGTTAACGGAGACGGTTGAGCACATGTCACGTATTTCTGGCGATTTGCAGACCATTATTTTAAACATGCGAATGGTTCCTGTGGAGCAAGTTTTTAATCGCTTCCCACGAATGGTTCGCGGACTAGCTAAAGATCTCTCTAAAAAGGTCTCCTTAGAGATTATTGGAGCAGAAACCGAGCTTGACCGCACTGTCATTGATGAGATTGGGGATCCACTTGTTCACTTACTGCGAAATTCTATTGATCATGGTGTGGAAACGCCTGAAAAGAGACGTGCAAGTGGAAAAGGTGAGGAAGGTAGTATTACTCTTCGAGCATACCATAGTGGTAACCACGTTTTTATTGAGGTATCCGATGACGGAGCTGGAATTAATCGAGATAAAGTATTACAAAAGGCAATCACAAGTGGAGTTGTCACAGAGGAAGCGGGACAAACGTTATCAGATCGCCAAGTCTATGAGCTACTATTCTCAAGTGGCTTAAGTACAGCTGATGAGATCTCTGACATCTCTGGACGCGGTGTAGGCTTAGACGTTGTAAAAAGTAAAATCGAATCCTTAGGTGGTAACGTTACGGTCGATTCTAAGCCTGGTAATGGAACAACGTTTTTAATTCAGCTTCCACTAACGCTATCGATTATTTCAGTCATGCTAGTAGAGGTTCAAAAAGAGATTTATGCTGTACCGCTTTCTTCGATCATTGAAACAGCCATTATTAAAAAGGAAGACATTATGGCAGCTCACAATCAAAAAGTCATTGATTTTAGAGGAAGTGTCGTACCGCTTCTTGATTTAACAGACTTCTTCGATGTCCCTCGTACAGAGGAAGATAATGACTATGTGTCTATTGTCATTGTGCGTAAAGGAGATAAAATGGCTGCACTTGTCGTTAACTCGTTTATTGGACAGCAAGAAATTGTACTAAAGTCTTTAGGTAATTACTTGCAGTCTGTTGTCGCGATTTCTGGTGCAACAATCTTAGGTAATGGTCAAGTGGCGCTTATTGTTGACTGTAATGCTCTTATAAAATAACTCATATGGAAGGAGAGACGAATAGATGACAGATGCTATTTTACAAGAAGTAAAGGTTATCGTTTTTCAGCTTAAAGACGAAGAGTATGGTGTAGAGGTAGAGCAGGTAAAGTCCATTGAGCGTGTGCAACACATTACTCGCGTTCCAAGTACACCTGATTTTGTAGAAGGTGTCATTAACCTTCGAGGAGTGGTTACGCCAATCGTTGACTTAAGAAAGCGATTTGGCATTGACGGAATCGATCATTCAGAGACAACACGAGTCATTATCGTAACGGTGAAAGACATGGATGTAGGTCTGGTTGTAGACGCTGCTAATGATGTCATTGATATTTCTCGAGATGCAGTGGAGCCAACCCCTGAAGTAGTCGGAGGCGTTGAAGCTGATTACATTCGAGGAGTAGCTAAACTTGAGAAGCGACTTCTTATTCTTCTAAATTTAGATAAAGTGTTAAATTCGAAAGAATTAGAAGAGATGAAAGACATCGAGAAGTAGGAGTCTTCTATGACACTTTTGAATGAACGCCAACGCGATGTATTAAAAGAGATCGGTAATATTGGGGCAGCGCATGCGGCAACGTCGCTGTCCCAGCTGTTAAATAAAAAAATTGATATGCGAGTTCCAGCAGTATCAGTAGTTCCTTTTCATGAAATCAGTGAGTATGTTGGTGGAGAAGATGAACCAGTAGCAGCCGTCATGCTGAAGATCGAAGGAGACGCTCCTGGAACGATGTTCTTTATGATACCAATTCAAGAAGCAAACGAGCTCATTCGCTACTTAACTGGTAACTCGTCAACAGATTTGATTGATGAGATAAATGGTGATAGCGAATCAATCTCGGTGTCTGCGTTTAATGAGGTAGGTAATATCTTAGCAGGGTCCTATTTGTCCTCCCTATCTGACTTCACAGGATTAACACTTGCTCCAACACCACCAGCAAGTGCTGTAGACATGGCAACGGCTATTTTATCTTATGGATTAATTGAAGTATCAAAAGAAATGGATTCTGCGCTTGTTATTGATACTGTGATCACAGAGCCTGATACGACCATTCAAACAATGAGAGGACACTTCTTTTTGCTTCCTGATCCAGACTCTTTAGCTACCATTTTTACCTCATTAGGAGTAAACGACTATGACAACGATCATTAAAGTTGGAATGGCTGACTTAAAGCTTGCTAGTGCACCAGATATGCTTCGTACATCAGGGCTTGGCTCCTGTATAGGTGTCATCATCTATGATGAGCGTATTAGACTTGCAGGCATGGCTCATATCATGTTACCGAATTCTTCTCTAGCGAGAAAAGAATCTATGAACCTAGCTAAATATGCAGATACAGCTGTGGAGGAAGTGCTCCGACTTCTTTTAGACAAGGGAGCCTCTAAGTTTCGCCTAAAAGCAAAGATGGCCGGTGGAGCTCAAATGTTTACATTTAAGACTAGTAACGAAGCAATGAGAATTGGACCTAGAAACGCAGAAGCAGTAAAAGAACATTTAACTCGACTTCAAATACCTATTGTATTTGAAGATACTGGAGGAAGCAGCGGCCGCACAATTGAATTTGACGTAAATAGTCAGGTTTTGGAAATACGTACGGTTAATAAAGGAGTGCTTCACGCATGATTAAAAACTGGCTCATTCCATTAATAAGTGCATTTGTTTTATCGTTTATCTTTTTTGTAGCTAGCCTGACTACTAATAGTGTCGAAACGTCTATCTACCGAGCGTCTATTTCGTTTTTATATGGATTACTAGGTGGGCTAGTGATTTTAGTTCTCTACAAACTCGTTACGTTGGAGCTTAAACAAAAAGATGCTGACATAGCTGACAAGAAAGTCTCGGTAAAACAAACAAACGATCAAATTGAAGAGACGGCGTCTATCGTAAAAAATCTTATGAAGGAGTAGGTGATGGAAGTGGCGATTAAAGATGAAGCAGCGTTAAAGAGGCACTGGGAGCTTTGGACAACGGACCGAGATAATGACGCTGGGGATGCATTAATCACTAGCTACATGCCTCTCGTAGACTTTCATGTTCAACGTATTAAAACACACTTACCTAAAAATGTTCAGGTCGATGATCTCCGAAGTCACGGGCTTTTAGGATTGTATGATGCGATTGAAAAATTTGATCACGATAGAGAATTAAAATTTGATACGTATGCTTCTTTTCGTATTCGAGGAGCAATTATAGATGGTTTGCGTCAAGAGGATTGGCTCCCAAGGTCGGTTCGTGATCGTTCAAAAAAAATTGAGCAGTCAATTGAGAGACTTGAGCAACAGCATGGACGAATTATCTCACCTGAAGAAGTCGCAATGGACTTAGAGCTTTCTGTTGTGGACGTCATGCAGACGATGAATGATAGCTTCTTTTCTCATTTGCTGTCCATTGATGAACCGAGTGATTTTGATAAGGACGAAACGTATGCAGCGACAATTGTTGATCATGATGGACAAACGCCTGAGAAATATTTGGACAAAAAGCTTCAGCTTGATGAGGTAAAAGAGACAATTAAAAAGTTGAATGAGAATGAGCAGTTGGTGATCTCTCTTTTTTATGTAGATGAAATGACACTAACAGAAATCGGTGAAATTATGGGGCTCTCTACTTCAAGAATTTCTCAAATCCATTCGAAGTGTATGTTTAAGCTCCAGCAACTACTTAAAAAACAGCAGAGGTCATCCTGATACTCTGTTGTTTTTAAGAAACGGGGGAATTTGAAGTGGATCTTCATGAATATTTTGCGATAAAGGTTAGTGCTGATAAGCTTCAAGGAGAGCTCATCCAACGGATTCATTTAGATGAGCCTATTTTAATGGAAGACATGAAAGCGTTTGTAAAAGAATTTGGACTCATTCACGGAGTAGATGACAAGCTTTTGCAAGAAATTGCGGAAAAAGGCGTCAGTGAACCTACTGTGATTGCGTCAGGCACACCTGCTATTCATGGAACGAATGCTAGTTTATGGACAATTTTAGAGCGAGATCAAGATAGCAAAGTGGAAAATGAAGGTGTTCGAGTGGATCTTCGTCAAGTGCAGGATATTCCAATGGTCGAAGCGGATGAGTTAGTTGCACGAAAAATTCCTGCTACCAAAGGTACAGATGGAAAAGCAGTTGATGGGACGACAATTCCATCTAAACCAGGTAAAGATTTAACGCTTAGACCAGGTAAAAACACTCGAATAGGTCAAGATGAGCTAACTCTTTACTCGATGACGCCAGGACAAGTGTCAAAGGACATGAAAACGGTTCATGTGTATCCTGTTTATGAAGTAAACGGCGACTTAGACTTAAAAATTGGAAATATTGATTTTTTAGGGAATGTTGTCATACGTGGGAATGTTCCTGCTGGATTTTCGATAAAAGCTAGAGGAGATATTCGTATCTCAGGATCTGTGGAAGCGGCACATTTAGATTCAGAAGGATCTATTTACATAAATCAAGGAGTCGTTGCTCAAGGCGGTGGCTTAATTAACGCATTAGGCGATATTCATACGAGCTTCTTAAATCAGGCTAACGTAGAGTCTGGGAAAGATGTTGTAGTGTCACAAATGATTTTACATAGTCAAGTCACAGCGCAAGGGATGATTTACTGCAAGCAGGGTAAGGGAAGCATTGTAGGAGGGAAATCCTCTGCTTCTAAAGGAATTGAAGTGAATGAAGTGGGGAATAAAATGAGTACGCCAACATCCTTATATGTTGGTGTAACAGAAGCGGCACTTTTTAAGGAGAGATCTTTTTTAGCTCAAAAGAACGAAGCGAAAGAAACAAAAGAGAAGCTTAAGCCTTTACTCGCGATGCTTTTAAAAAAACAGCAGGAAGGTAGCTTAACTGCTAAAGAAAGAATCACGCTACTACGAATAAAAAATGCTTATAAAGAGTCAGATGTAAAAATTCTTTCTGCGTCGGAGTATTTAGAGGAGCTTGGTGATTTGCATGGCGATTATCACCAGGCAACAATTAAAATTTTTACTCGAGCATTTGCAAATACAGATTTACACTTCGGTAAATATCGTAGAAAACTTGCGTCAGTCTACGAAAATGTCATCTTTAAAATAGAAGCGAATGAAATCACTTTTGAAGCAATGTAATGGGGCGCGTGTGCTATAATGATGCCAACCATATTGTGTAGGAGGGGTTTTGAATGAGTATTCGTGCAGTGGAAATGCAGATGATCTGGCCAAAATCTCAGCAAGTAGGCAAAATTAATGAACAAATGCAAAATCGTGCTATGGTGATGCAGGATACGATTGCACAAATAGAAGCGTCTAAAAATGCAAAAAAACCACACGTTGTTGAGCAAACGGAAGAAGCGGAACAAAAACGCCTCGCAAATGACGATCAGGAGTCAAAAGGCGATTCTCAACAGAGTAGTGAGCTCGTGCTTCTTAACGAGCAGGAAGAATCGGAAACACCACAGAGTATGCATCCATATAAAGGTCGGCTTTTTGATGCAGCCTGGTAAAGGAGATAAACAATGATTTACGCGCTATTAGTAAGCATTATGCTTCATTTATTCACTTTTTTGGCTTTGATTATTCTCTTTAAACGAGATAAAGAGCGAGAGCCAGTTAATAACGACCGTACGCTGCAAGAAATGGAGGATCTCTTGATTTCGTACACTACCGAGATGAAAGAAGAAAATGAACGCCTCGTAAAAAAAATTGGTGCGATGAGAGAAAGCTTAGCTGAGCATAAAAGAGAGGCTGACAGTCTCACAAGAAAAGAGAATGGGAACAACACGAATCAAGCAGAGCAAAAAGCCTCCTCTGAAGATACTGTAACTCCTCGTTTTGACGAAGAAGTCTATGAGGATTATTTACCGCCTCTACCACCCATCGAAAAGAAAGAGGAGGCGCCAATTTCAGACAAGTCAAAGGTCCTAGCACTACATAAACAAGGGCTAGGCGCATCTGATATTGCGAAGAAGTTGCAGATGGGAGCGGGAGAGGTAGAACTCCTGTTAAAATTCTATAAGTAAATGTTGTAGCAAATCTTGTCATACTCTCCGAGATATGATATATTATTTCTCGGTGTTACTACACACGGCGTCGGATCTCATCGAGGGTGCTTCTCTTTTGCAGAAGTCTTGGTGTGAGAGGATGATGCCGGAGGACTAATTTAAAAACCATGAGGAGGTGAGTGAAATGGCAGTGATCTCCATGAAACAGCTTTTAGAAGCTGGTGTACATTTTGGACACCAAACACGTCGTTGGAATCCTAAAATGGATCGCTACATTTTCACAGAAAGAAACGGTATTTACATTATTGACCTACAAAAGACGGTCAAGAAAGTAGAAGAGGCGTTTAACTTTGTTCGCGATTTAGCGGGACAAGGTGGAACAGTACTTTTCGTTGGTACAAAAAAGCAAGCTCAAGATTCTGTTAAAGAAGAAGCAGAGCGCGCTGGTATGTACTTCATCAACCAACGTTGGTTAGGTGGAACTCTTACTAACTTCGAAACTATCCGTAAGCGTATTGCACGTCTTATCCAGCTTGAAACAATGGCTGAAGATGGAACGTTCGAAGTACTTCCTAAAAAAGAAGTTGTTATTCTTAATAAGGAAATGGAACGCCTTGAAAAATTCTTAGGTGGAATTAAAGACATGGAAAGACTTCCAGATGCTCTTTTCATCATTGACCCACGTAAAGAACGTATTGCGGTAGCAGAAGCTATCAAGTTAAATATCCCTATCGTCGGGATTGTTGATACAAACTGTGACCCTGACGAAATCGACTATGTCATCCCAGGTAACGACGACGCAATTCGCGCCGTTCGCCTACTGACAGCAAAAATGGCAGATGCTATTATTGAAGCGAACCAGGGTGAGGAGACGACTGCATAAGTTGTCTTTAAGGGTGATAGAGGGCCTGACCCTTTATCACCCTTTTTTTGAGAAAAAACAATGATTGAACACATTTAAAGGAGGAATTTATCATGGCAGTAACAGCTCAAATGGTAAAGGAATTACGTGAAAAAACAGGTGCAGGTATGATGGACTGCAAAAAAGCACTATCTGAAACAAATGGTGACATGGAAAAAGCAATTGACTTCCTACGTGAAAACGGAATCGCGAAAGCGGCGAAAAAAGCAGACCGCGTAGCAGCTGAAGGTCTTGCAGCAATCGTTACAGAAGGTAATCGTTCTGTAATCGTAGAAATTAACTCTGAAACAGACTTCGTATCTAAAAACGAGAACTTCGTAAATATGGTACAAGAAGTTGCTTCACACATCCTTAATAACAATCCAGCATCTGTTGAAGAAGCTCTAGCTCAAGACTTCTCTGGAGACGCTAGTACACTTCAAGACTTCATTAACAATCAAATTGCTAAAATCGGAGAGAAAATTTCTCTACGTCGCTTTGAAATTGTAGAAGTTGCTGATAACGAAGTAGTAGGCTCTTACCTTCACATGGGTGGACGCATTGGCGTATTAACTGTAGTAGAAGGCGTTGAAGAGCAAGTTGCTAAAGACGTGTCTATGCACGTTGCTGCAATCAACCCTAAATATGTATCTCGTGACGAAGTTTCTGCTGAAGAAACTGATCGTGAGCGCGAAGTACTAAAGCAACAAGCACTTAAAGAAGGAAAGCCAGAAAACATCGTTGAGAAGATGGTAGAAGGACGCCTAAGCAAATATTTCGGAGAAATTTGCTTAAACGAACAACCATTTGTTAAAGATAGCGACCAAACGGTTGGTAAGTATGTACAATCTAAAGGTGGCACTGTGAAGAAATTCTTCCGCTTTGAAGTTGGAGAAGGTATGGAGAAGCGTGAAGACAACTTCGCTGAAGAAGTTATGTCTCAGGTGAAGCGATAATCATTGTCAAAGAAGGTGCCCAAGTCTAACGACTCTCGGGCACCTTCCTCACAATATGCGTGATTATTAAAGAGATATAGATAAATGGAGGGAATTATGGAGCGTCCAGTTTATAAGCGAGTTGTGTTAAAATTAAGTGGAGAAGCGTTAGCGGGGGATCAAGGTTTTGGAATTGATCCTACAATGATCCAGTCCATCGCAGAGCAAATTCATGAGCTAAAAGAGCTCGATGTTGAAATTGCTATCATTGTTGGTGGCGGTAATATTTGGAGAGGGATGGCTGGAAGTGCGAAAGGTATGGACCGCGCAACGGCAGACTACATGGGAATGCTTGCAACTGTCATGAACTCTTTAGCATTACAAGATGCACTTGAGAACATTGGTGTGCAAACTCGTGTTCAGTCATCTATCGAAATGCGTCAGGTAGCAGAGCCTTACATAAGAAGGCGCGCTATTCGTCATCTCGAAAAGAAACGAGTTGTTATTTTTGCAGCAGGCACAGGTAACCCTTACTTTTCTACAGATACGACTGCAGCATTACGAGCAGCAGAGATCGAAGCTGATGTAATCTTAATGGCTAAAAACAATGTTGATGGCGTTTATAGCGCAGATCCATCCAAAGATAAAGACGCAGTTAAGTACGATGAGCTGACGTATCTTGATATCTTAACAGATGGACTTGCAGTTATGGATTCCACGGCATCCTCGCTATGTATGGATAATGATATTCCACTTATCGTCTTCTCTATCTCGGAAGAGGGTAATATTAAAAAGGCCGTATCAGGTGAAGAGATCGGCACAATTATTAGGGGGCAAGCATAATGGCACATGCAGCAATTCAAGAAGCAAAAGAGCGGATGACAAAATCAATTGATGCGTTTACTCGTGAATTAGGATCGATTCGCACAGGACGCGCGAACCCATCTTTATTAGACCGCGTAACAGTTGAATATTACGGAGCTCCTACTCCTTTAAATCAATTAGCATCTATTACAGTTCCTGAAGGTCGTATGCTTCTTATCACTCCATTTGATAAGACAGCTATTGGTGAGATCGAAAAGGGAATTCAACGTGCTGATTTAGGGTTATCACCAAACAACGACGGTAACGTTATTCGTATTACAATCCCAGCTCTTACAGAAGAGCGTCGCAAAGAGCTTGTAAAGCTTGTAGGACGAGCTGCTGAAGATGCAAAAGTTGCGGTACGTAATGTACGTCGCGATGCTAATGATGCACTTAAAAAAGCGGAAAAAGACGGCGAAATTACAGAAGACGATCTTCGCCGTGAGCAGGATGACGTTCAGAAGCTTACAGATGAAACGATCAAGCAAGTAGACGTGATCGCGAAAGAAAAAGAAGCCGACATCCTTGCAGTTTAATAGCAAGCTAAATATGGACGATGTAGCCTTTTTAACGGCTTACATCGTCTTTTTTTATAAGTTGCTTGAATAATTCTAACCTTTCACACGAAATCTCATGCCACTCTGTAAAGAAATATGGTAGCATTAGACAGTGATTCTACAAATCCTTGTTATACGGAAGCGCACTTCATGGTAGAATAAGTACGAGTGAACGATTAATTAGGATTAACCGCTTGGAGGAACAAGACATGTTTAGTAGATTGTCCAAAAAACAAAAAAAAGAAGATCATGAGGGTCTGACTCTTGATCAGAATATACCTGCTCATATAGCTATAATCATGGATGGTAACGGTCGCTGGGCGAAGCAACGTGGTCTACCACGTGTAGCTGGCCATCGTGAAGGAATGAGTGTCATTCGTAAAATTGTGCGAGCAGCTAACGAGGTAGGCGTTAAGACGCTTACTCTCTACGCGTTTTCTACAGAGAACTGGAAGCGACCTAAAACGGAAGTAGATTTTTTAATGCGTCTTCCTGAGCGATACTTGAGCGTAGAGCTCCCGATGTTAATGGAAGAAAACGTAGTCGTGAGAATAACAGGTGACGAGGATCGGTTACCTGAATTTACAAAATCTGCTGTCAAAAAAGCGATTGAGTCTACGAAAGAGAATGATGGGCTGATATTAAATTTCGCTTTAAACTACGGCAGTAGATCCGAAATGCTGGATGCATTTAAGCATATCCACGAAGATATTAATAAAGGAACGCTTGCTCTTGATGATGTCAATGAAGCAACCGTCTCTGATTATTTAATGACATCAGGACTAACGGAACCGGATTTACTTATTCGAACGAGCGGAGAAATTCGCCTGAGTAATTTCATGCTATGGCAACTTGCTTATTCTGAGTTCTTTTTCACAGACGTCCTGTGGCCAGATTTTGAAGAAGAAGACTTTTTCGAAGCAATTAAAGTTTACCAAAAGCGTCAGCGACGTTACGGTGGTGTTTAGGTAGGGGGATGGACCAGATGAAGCAACGAATTATTACAGGAGTCATTGCAGGAGCCGGTTTTTTAGGCTTTATTATACTAGGCGGCATTCCATTCATTGTGTTAATGGTCTTACTTGCCTTAATTGGTATGTGGGAGTTACTCCGAATGAAGCATATTAAACCTTGGTCGGTAAGAGGACTTACCGCCTTTTTATTTTTACTGCTACTAGCTCTTCCGCAAGAGGCAATTTCTTTTTTGCATGTGGATCGTAATGAGTTATTTTTATTACTTATTATTGTTTTATTAGGGCATACGGTTATGACTAAGAATTCATTTACGTTTGATGAAGCAGGCTTTGTCATCTTAGCATCCGTTTATGTAGGGTTTGGATTCCATTACTTTATGTATGCGCGGTTTGTTGATAATGGATTGACACTAATTTTCTTCTTACTATGTATTATTTGGGCCACAGATTCTGGTGCTTATTTTGTGGGGAGATCTATGGGCAAAAGAAAGTTATGGCCTGAGATTAGTCCGAAGAAAACGATTGAAGGTTCCATTGGTGGTATACTAATTGCACTTGGTATTGGTCTTGTTTTCGTTTATTTCTTCCCAGTGTATGATTCCATGATCACAACGATCATTGCTATCTTATTAGTATCTATTGCTGGACAGCTTGGCGATTTAGTAGAATCAGCATTCAAACGACATTACGCAGTGAAGGACTCCGGACAAGTTTTACCTGGACACGGAGGAATATTAGACCGATTTGATAGCATGATTTTTGTCATGCCACTATTTTATTTAGTTGGATTGATGTAGGAGGACAGGCATATGAAAGACATTCAATTATTAGGCTCAACAGGATCAATTGGCGTACAAACATTAGATGTCATTAGATCCCATCCAGAGGAATTCTCGCTTTCAGCGTTAAGCTTTGGTGTAAATACAGACGTTGCTTTAAAGCAGATAGAAGAATTTAAACCGTCTGTAATTAGTGCAGGTACGAAAGAGGCGGCTGATATAATAAAACAATCTCTATCATACAGCGCCGATGTCTTAGTTGGTAGTGAAGGATTACATGCAGTAGCTACATATGGTAAGGGGACGCTTGTTAATGCAGTAATGGGTAGCGTTGGACTAACCCCTACCTTAGAAGCGATGAAGGTTAAAAAAGATATTGCCATAGCGAATAAAGAAACGCTCGTTACAGCAGGTCACATCGTGAAAGAGCTTCAAAAACAGACAGGGGTAGATATTATTCCTGTAGATAGTGAACACTCAGCTATTTATCAATGCTTACATGGAGATCATAAAGATGTAGATAAACTGATCCTAACAGCATCTGGCGGGAGCTTTCGAGATAAAACAAGAGAAGAGTTAGTCAATGTCACGGTAAAAGATGCGCTAAATCATCCGAACTGGAGTATGGGAGCTAAAATTACGATCGATTCTGCTACGATGATGAACAAAGGGTTAGAAGTAATTGAAGCACATTGGCTTTTTGATATGCCTTATGACCAGATTGATGTGATTTTACATAAAGAAAGTATTATCCACTCTATGGTTGAATATATTGACGGTAGTGTACTAGCTCATCTAGGTACACCAGATATGAGAGTCCCTATTCAATATGCTCTCTCAAAGCCACAAAGGCTTGCCATAAAGGGCTCTGAAGGGTTAAAATTATGGGAAGTTCAAGCCCTTCATTTCGAAAAAATGGATTATGATCGGTTTAAAGCGTTAAAGCTTGCAATAGAAGCTGGTAAAGAAGGTGGCTCCGCACCAACTGTGCTGAATGCTGCAAACGAAATGGCTGTATCACTATTTTTAGATAGTAAAATATCCTTCTTGGATATTGATTCGTTCGTCTCAAGGGCACTACATGAACATAGCAAAATTTCCGTGCCAAGCTTATCCGATATACTAGAGATAGATAAGGAGACACGTGAGAAAGTTGCATTATATTGAGATTAAAGGAGATTTGAGAACATGCAAACGCTTCTTGCAGTAATTGTTATTTTTGGTCTACTTGTCTTTATCCACGAATGGGGCCACTTAGTTTTTGCAAAACGTGCTGGCATTTTATGTCGAGAGTTTGCAATCGGATTTGGACCTAAAATCTTTTCGTTCACACGTAATGAAACACTTTATACCATTCGACTTTTACCTTTAGGTGGATTTGTCCGAATGGCAGGAGAAGATGTCGAGCTGATCCAAATTAAGCCTGGCTATGAAGTAGGGTTAACCTTTAACGACGAAGGATTAGTCAAAGAGATCATTACAAACAATAAATCTAAGCACCCAGATTGTACGGTAATCCAAGTAGAGCATGCGGATACGGAGCATCAGCTCATTATCCGTGGGTATAAGGATGAGGAAGAGGAGCTTGTTGAGTACAAGCTTGACCGAAAAGCCATGGTGATAAAAGATGAAGTGCCAATGCAAATTGCTCCATATGATCGACAGTTCGCTTCCAAAACAGTCGGACAACGCGCTCTCGCTATTTTTGCAGGACCATTAATGAACTTTGTGCTTGCAGTTGTTATTCTTACTCTTTACGCACTTATTGCAGGTATGCCTGTTAATGAAAGTGTTGTTGGAGAGGTAACAGAGGATGGTGCGGCCATAGATGCTGGACTTGTTGCTGGAGATAGAATTACGGCGATTGACGGCGAGTCTGTCACAACATGGGAAGAAATGACGGCGATCATTCAGGCTGCTCCAAACGAGACACTTTCTCTTGATGTTCTTCGTGGAGACGAGTCCTTTAATGTATCGTTAACGACGCAGGTTAGAGAGATTCCTGATGCGGAGCCTCAAGGCGTTATTGGCGTTATGGCGTCGACAGAAAGAAGCTTTTTAGGATCAATTAGCTACGGATTCACTCAAACATATGAATTTACTCGCTTAATTATTGAAGCGATAGGGTTATTAGTTACTGGTCAATTTAGTCTAGATGCACTTGCTGGACCGGTTGGCATTTATAATTACACAGGTGAAGTGACCGCTATGGGTATACTTGTGTTATTCCAATGGGCAGCGATTTTAAGTGTAAACTTAGGGATTGTGAACCTTTTACCATTACCAGCTCTTGATGGTGGTAGACTCATGTTTATCGGGCTTGAGGCAATTAGAGGAAAGCCAATTGATCCTCAGAAAGAAGGCGTTGTGCATTTCATTGGATTTGCGCTACTTATGCTTTTAATGCTAGCAGTTACATGGAACGATATTAATCAACTATTCTTATAAACACAGATCAGTCAAAGATCGTGAAATATGATAATGAGGTGGCTTTTTTGAAACAATCGACGTATTTATTACCAACTCTTCGTGATGTACCAAGTGACGCGGATGTCATGAGTCATCAGCTCATGCTTCGGGCTGGTCTAATTAGACAGAGCGTAGCTGGAGTATATAGCTTCTTACCACTCGGGTGGAAGGTACTCCGTAAAGTAGAGCAAATCGTGCGTGAAGAAATGGACGCAGCAGGTGCTCAGGAAATGATTATGCCTACAATTCAACCTAAAGAGCTTTGGGAGCAGTCAGGCAGATGGCAAACTTATGAAACAGGTTTAATGATGCGTTTTAAAGATCGCCATAATAGAGAGTTTGCTCTTGGACCGACTCATGAAGAAGTTATTACTTCTATCGTAAAAGATGATATTAACTCCTACAAAAAGCTTCCAATGACGCTGTATCAAATTCAGACGAAGTTTAGAGATGAAAGAAGACCTCGTTTTGGTGTCTTACGCGGACGAGAGTTCTTAATGAAGGATGCGTATTCGTTTGATACGGACTTCGATGGACTAGATGTTAGCTACCAAAAGATGTACGATGCTTATACAAATGTCTTCACTCGACTTGGACTTAATTTCCGAGCTGTAGTAGCAGATTCTGGTGCTATGGGTGGAAAAGACACGCATGAGTTTATGGTTCTCTCTTCCATTGGAGAAGATACGATTGCGTATTCAGATGAGTCGGATTTTGCAGCAAACATTGAAATTGCTGAAGTTAACGTGAATTACGAAAAAAGCAGTGAAGAGCCAAAATCTATTCAAAAGCTAGCAACTCCAAACGTAAAGACGATTGCAGAAGTTGCAGCATTTACAAATAGAGATGCGTCTACTCTATTAAAATCACTTCTATTTATTGCAGATGAAAAGCCAGTCCTTTTAGTTGTACGTGGTGATCATGAAGCAAACGATATAAAGCTTAAGCACACTCTACAAGCTGATGTGGTTGAACTCGCAACAGATGAGCAAACGAAAGAAATTTTAGGCGTTGAACCTGGATTTATTGGTCCGGTAAACGTACCAAGTGACGTTGTGATCTATGCCGACCATGCGGTAATGGCTATCGTGAACGGGGTTGCTGGAGCAAATGAAACGGACGCGCACTTCGAAAATGTGAATCCAGGGAAAGACTTTACTGCCGAAGCAGGCGATTTCCGTAACATTCAAGAGGGCGATCCTTCTCCAGACGGCAAAGGTACGATCAAGTTTAAAGAGGGCATTGAAGTTGGTCATGTCTTTAAGCTTGGTACGAAATATAGTGAAGCATTAGGGGCAACCTATTTAAACGATCAAGGGAAAGCGAAGCCTATTGTGATGGGATCATACGGAATTGGTGTATCTCGTGCAGTCGCAGCGATTGTAGAGGAGAACCATGACGAGAATGGGATCGTATGGCCTAAAGTGGTGTCACCATTTGATGTTCATTTAATTCCTGTTAACATTAAACAAGATCCTCAACGGGAGCTAGCTGATTCCTTATATAAGAGCCTTAAGGCAAAAGGAATTGACGTACTTTACGATGATCGTCAAGAACGTCCTGGTGTGAAATTTAAAGACGCCGACCTTATTGGTCTGCCGGTTCGAATTACGGTTGGGAAGCGAGCAGAAGAAGGAATCGTTGAATTAAAATGGAGAAAGTCTGGTGAGATGGAAGAAATTCACGTAGATGACCTTGTCCAGAAATTAGTTTAGAATGGGTATAAAGATAAGCCTATCGTCATCCAATATGACGATAGGCTTCTGCCTTGTACAAAAGGCAATCGACTATCAAAAAAAGGGAGGGGGCATCCCATGTCCATTGATCGTCAACATAGAGAAGAGCGATTTAAGCTTTTAATGGAGCAGGTTGCCATGCCAAACGAATTTTTGTTGCAGCATGCAGAGAAAGCTTACATAGAAAAGCTTGAAATATTTCAGCAGGATAAAAAGTGGATTTTCCACCTAAAGCTTCCTGAAACAATACCATTTGTCGCTTTTGAGCTACTCGAATCACGGATAACGCAAGGACTCGCTCATATTGCAAACGTGGAAGTTCGCGTGAGCTATGAAGAAGTTGGTAATACAGAGAAGCTTCTACCTAACTACTGGCCGTATTATGTGGAGCGACTCCGGTCTGTCACGAATGGATTAATTAAACGTTTAGAGAGTCAGCTTCCTATCGTTGAAGGAAAGCATCTACGTATAGCCGTTATGAATGAAACAGAAAAACATGTTGCCGAAAGACGCGTCGTGCCGACACTCCATGATTTACTTGCTCGGACTGGATTCGGTCATATGTCAGCAGCATTTGACGTAAAGGAATATGCGGAAGAAGTAAAGCGATTTGAGGAACAAAAGCAGGAAGAAGATCATAACAAAGTAGTAGAAGCGATGCTCGAGAAGCAACGTACAGAAGAAAAAGCGAAAGAAATGCAGGAAGATCGCAATGTGGAGATGGGGATGGCGATTAAAGATGATCCAGTTCCGATCGAAAACATTATTGAAGAAGAAAAGCGAATTACGATTCAAGGACACGTTTTCCAGGCGGAGACGAGAGAGCTTAAAAGTGGTCGAGTGCTGTTAACCTTTAAGATTACAGACTATACGGACTCCTTATTAATAAAGGTATTCTCGAATGATAAAGAAGATATACCAGTACTTGAAGCTGTTAAACCTGGTATGTGGTTAAAGGTTCGTGGAGCTGTCCAGCATGATACGTTTATTCGCGATCTTACGATGATGGCTCGTGATTTTCATCAAATTAAAAAGCAAGAGAAGCAAGATACTGCGCCTGAAGGAGAAAAGAGAGTCGAGCTCCACACTCATTCGACGATGAGTCAAATGGACGCTGTTGCATCGGTTGGTGCCTATGTTGCACAAGCCAAGAAATGGGGGCACGAAGCAATTGCGATTACGGATCATGCCGTTGCTCAAGCATTCCCAGAAGCATATGGAGCAGGTAAAAAGCATGGGGTTAAAATTATCTACGGAATTGAGGCTAATTTAGTTGATGATGGTGTGCCAATTGCCTATAATCCCGTCGAGAGAGAGTTGAATGACGAAACCTATATTGTGTTTGACGTGGAGACTACAGGACTATCAGCTAGATATAATACGATCATCGAGCTTGCAGCTGTTCGGATTAAGAATGGGGAAGAAATAGATCGATTTGAATCCTTTGCTAACCCTCACGAAAAACTTAGCCCAACAATTATCGAGCTAACCGGAATTACAGATGATATGGTCGTAGATGCGCCGGAAATTGATAACGTCCTGCGAGATTTTTATGAATGGTGTAAAGACGATACGCTTGTTGCACATAACGCAAGTTTTGATATAGGATTTTTAAATGCTGGATACGCGAAGATTGGTTTTGAAAAAGTGAGTAACCCTGTTATTGATACATTAGAACTTGCAAGAATGCTATATCCACAGTTTAAAAACTACCGATTAAATACGCTTTGTAAAAAGTTTAATATTGAACTCGTGTCGCATCACCGAGCTATTTATGATGCAGAAGCAACTGGTCATTTGCTGTGGAAAATGCTAAAGGATGCTATAGAGAAGGATATCACTACTCACAAGGCGTTAAATGAACAGTCCACACCAGATGATTATAAAAAGCAGCGCCCTACGCACTGCACGATTTACGCACAGACAAAAGAAGGCCTTAAAAACTTATATAAGCTTGTGTCTACTTCTCATATTAATTATTTCTTCCGTGTACCGCGAATTCCTCGCTCTGTATTAAATGAGCACCGCGAAGGGTTATTAATTGGATCTGCGTGTGACAAAGGAGAAGTATTTGATTCTCTTTTACAAAAGAGTCCAGAGGAGACAGAAGCGGTTGCTGATTTTTATGACTTTATCGAGGTGCAGCCTCCAAGCAACTATAACCATTTAATTGAACGCGAAGTACTTCGCGATGAATTAGCTGTCAAAGACTTACTTAAACAGGCGATTAGCGTTGCAGATAAAATTGGTAAGCCAGTAGTAGCTACTGGTAACGTCCACTATTTACATGAGAATGATGCTATTTACCGAAAGGTGCTTATTGCCTCTCAAGGCGGAGCAAATCCACTAAATCGTCAAACGCTTCCTCAAGTTCATTTCCGAACGACAGATGAGATGCTTGCTGCCTTTTCTTTCTTAAAAGAAGAGAAAGCGAAGGAGATCGTTGTAGAAAACTCGCAGAAAATCGCGAACATGATTGACGAGATTAAGCCAATTCCTGACGATCTATATACACCTCACATCGAAGGTGCTGACGATGAGATGCGTAAGCTGTGCTATGATAGAGCGAAGTTTATTTATGGGGATGAGTTACCTAAGCTTGTGACAGACCGTTTGGAGAAGGAGCTATCTAGTATTATTTCAAACGGCTTCTCGGTTATTTATTTAATTTCTCATAAGCTTGTTAAAAAATCGTTGAATGATGGCTACCTAGTTGGATCGCGTGGCTCGGTTGGATCAAGCTTTGTTGCGACAATGACGGAGATAACGGAAGTGAATCCACTACCACCACATTATGTATGCCCAAGCTGTCAGCATTCCTACTTCTTTAATGATGGTAGTGTGGGGTCAGGATTTGACTTGCCTGATCAGAATTGTGAAAAGTGTGGAACGCCTTATAACAAGGATGGTCATGATATACCGTTCGAGACGTTCCTTGGCTTTAAGGGAGATAAGGTCCCTGATATCGACTTAAACTTCTCTGGTGAATATCAGCCAGTAGCGCACAACTATACAAAGGAATTGTTTGGAGATGACTTTGTGTATCGTGCAGGAACGATTGGTACGGTAGCGGAGAAAACAGCCTATGGCTATGTTCGAGGGTATGAGAGCGACGAAGGCATGCAAATGCGCGGAGCAGAAATTGATCGCCTTGTTCAAGGTTGTACGGGAGTGAAGCGAACGACTGGTCAGCACCCAGGTGGGATTATTGTTGTACCAGATCATTTAGATATTTATGACTTCTCGCCAATTCAATTCCCGGCAGATGATCGAGAGTCTGAATGGAAAACGACGCACTTTGACTTCCATTCAATTCACGATAATCTCTTAAAGCTCGACATACTAGGACACGATGACCCAACGGTTATTCGTATGCTACAAGACTTAAGTGGAATGGATCCAAAAGATATCCCAGTAGATGATCCTGAAGTGTTTAAATTATTTAGTGGGACAACCTCCCTTGGCGTTACAGAAGAGCAGATCATGTGTAAGACAGGAACGTACGGGATTCCTGAATTCGGAACGCGCTTCGTACGCCAAATGCTTGAAGAAACGAAGCCGTCAACCTTTAGTGAACTCGTTCAGATTTCTGGGTTATCTCACGGAACGGATGTATGGTTGAATAACGCTGCAGATTTAATTGCATCAGGCACGTGTGTCTTAAAAGACGTAATTGGATGTCGTGACGATATTATGGTGTATTTAATCTACAAAGGCCTAGAGGATTCATTAGCATTTAAGATTATGGAGTTTGTACGTAAAGGGAAAGGGTTACAAGAAGAGTGGATTGAAGAAATGAAAAAGCATGGGGTACCAGATTGGTATATTAGCTCATGCTTAAAAATAAAGTACATGTTCCCGAAAGCCCACGCAGCTGCCTACGTTTTAATGGCGATTCGTATTGCATACTTTAAGGTTCATAGACCACTCCTTTTCTACGCAGCGTACTTTACGGTCCGAGCGGATGATTTTGATTTAGATACGATGGTGAGAGGCTCTTTATCCATCCGTAAAAAAATCGAAGAAATTTATGCAAAAGGCTTAGATGCAGCACCTAAGGAGAAAACGCTTGTCATCGTTCTTGAGTTAGCGCTTGAAATGTGTGAGCGAGGTTATTCTTTTCAAAAGGTTGATTTATATCGTTCGAAGGCAACCGAGTTTATTGTGGACGGAGATACGCTCATTCCGCCATTTAATGCAATAAGCGGTGTAGGTACGAACGCTGCGATTGCGATCGAAAAAGCCAGAGAGGACGGCGAGTTCTTGTCTAAGGAAAACTTACGTGAGCGAAGTAAAATCACGAAAACGGTTTTAGAAAAGCTTACGGACCATGGTTGCTTAGAGGGATTACCGGACTCTAATCAGCTGTCCCTGTTCTAACCATCATTTGCATATAGGTGTCCTATATGATATGATAGTTCTCGGAAAGCAGTCATACGAACGGACAGAAGAGTGGGGAAACCCACTCTTTCTTTTGCACCTAGGGAGATTCCTTATTATGGAACTCTTGTTTATGACAATAGATCGATAAAAGGAGGCGAAAATGATGTCTCAGCAAGTGAACGAGCGAATCGAAGAACTCGTAACACCAATTCTTGAAGAGCTATCCCTTGAACTTGTAGAAGTAGAGTTTAAAAAAGAGGGACAAAATTGGTTTTTACGTGTATACATTGATTCGGAAACTGGTGTAGATCTAGATGATTGTACGACAGTTAGTGAGAAATTAAGCGAGACTCTTGATAAGCATGATCCGATCGAACAAGCATATTACCTGGAAGTTAGCTCGCCAGGTGCTGAACGCCCTCTTAAAAAGAAGAAGGATATTGTTCGTGCAGTAGGCGAATATGTGCATATAACAACATACGCACCTATTGATGGCGAAAAAACGTTTGAAGGTAAGCTTGTATCGTTTGAAGATGATCTGTTAACGATTGAAATGAAAATTAAAACGAGAACGAGGTCAGTTGAAATTGCTCACGACAAAGTGGCAAAGGCTCGTTTAGCTATCGTTTTTTAAATTGAAAGGGGGAACATAAGTCCCATGAATAGTGAGTTTATGGAGGCACTAGTAACAATTGAAAAGGATAAGGGAATTGATAAGGAAGTCATATTAGAAGCAATTGAACAAGCCCTTATTACTGGATATAAAAGAAACTTTAACTCTGCACAAAACGTGCGTGTAGATATTGATCGTGAGCTAGGTACGATTCGTGTGTTTGCGCGTAAAGATGTAGTGGAGGAAGTGTTTGACGCTCGTTTAGAAATCTCTCTAGAGGAAGCAAAAAAAATCAATCCTCTATATGAGCTTGACGATGTCGTTGAAATCGAAGTAACACCTAGAGACTTTGGGAGAATAGCTGCGCAAACGGCAAAGCAGGTTGTGACGCAGCGAGTTCGTGAAGCAGAGCGAGGTATCATTTACTCTGATTTCATCGATCGCGAAGAGGATATCATGACAGGTATTGTACAACGCCAGGACCATCGTTATATTTATGTAGACCTTGGTAAAGTAGAAGCGTTAATGCCTATTAATGAGCAAATGCCGAATGAATCCTATCAGCATAATGATCGCATCAAGGCATACATTACAAAGGTCGAAAAAACGACGAAGGGTCCTCAAATTTTAATTTCTCGTACCCATCCTGGTCTTTTAAAGCGTTTATTTGAGCTTGAAGTTCCTGAGATTTATGATGGTGCTGTTGAAATTAAATCTGTTTCACGAGAAGCTGGAGAGCGTTCTAAGATCTCTGTATATGCAGAGAACGAAGAAATTGACCCAGTTGGTTCTTGCGTAGGTCCAAGAGGACAGCGAGTACAAACGATCGTGAACGAACTAAAAGGCGAGAAGATTGATATCGTGCGATGGTCAGAGGATCCAAAAAAGTATGTAGCTAACGCACTTAGTCCTTCTAAAGTACTTAAAGTAACCGTTAACGAAGAAGAGAAGATGACACAGGTAATTGTGCCTGACTATCAACTATCTTTAGCAATCGGAAAGCGCGGTCAGAATGCTCGTTTAGCAGCAAAACTAACTGGCTGGAAGATTGATATAAAGAGTGAAACAGAAGCAGAAGAACTTGGTCTCTATCAAGCAGGGGAAGAGCTGTCAGATGAGCAGGAAGACTGGGGAGATATCGCAACAGATGATAACTTCGAGTCTACTAGCACAGATGATGTAGCTAGCTGGCTTGACGAAGAAGAATAGAGGAGTGGGACCACCATGTCTACTAAAAAAATCCCTCTTAGAAAATGTGTCGTCACGCAAGAAATGAAGCCTAAAAAGTCTTTAATTCGTGTCGTACGCTCACCAGAAGGAGAGGTTTTTCTTGATCCGACTTCAAAAAAGTCTGGTAGGGGAGCCTACGTTTCAAACGATGAAGCCATTATAGAAGAGGCACGTAAGAAAAATGTTTTAGAGCGTCATTTAAAAGCAGAAGTGCCTGAATCACTCTACGATGAGCTTCAACGATTTCATTTTAAAGGAAAACAGCCATAATGGAAAAATGGGAATCACTTTTAGGTCTCATGCAACGAGCTAGAAAGCTCATTACCGGAGAAGAGCTTGTGACAAAAGCAATTCAGTCTAAAAAGGCTCATGCGGTAATTTTGGCAGCAGACGCATCTGAGAATACGACTAAAAAGATTATTGACAAGTGTGTCTATCACGGTATTCCGTACGTTAGAATGTCTGATCGGAGCACACTCGGACGAGCAATAGGAAAGCACGAACGAGTGGTTATTGCAATAACAGATCAAGGGTTCGCGTCATCATTTTTATCGCTTACAAATGACCGTAGCTGATGCGCCTTGACGACCACTCATTACGTTTGGGAGGTATGTACATGAAAAAGGTGCGAATTTATGAATATGCAAAAGAGCGAAATTTACAAAGCAAAGACGTTATAGCGAAGCTAAAAGAAGCAAATGTGGAAGTTAACAACCACATGAGCGTTATGACAGAAGAAATGATGCAAAAGCTAGAAAAACCGAAGCAGCAGAATCAATCGAATGGTTCTGCAGATAAGAAAGTTGCTTCTGACCCAAAACGTACTAAACCAAAATCTCCAAAGAATGTTGAGGAACAGCCTGTGAAAGAAAAAACAACAAAACGCACGTTCAAAGAAGACGATAAGAAGAAAAATAACCGTAATAGCGGTCAAAATAAAAACAACCGCGGGAACAATAAAGGACGCCAGACGAATCAAACACAAACTCCACGTCCTCAAGTGAAGAAGGAAATGCCTACGCATGTTACCTTTACACTACCTATTTCTGTTGGTGAGTTTGCAAATAAATTAAATAAAGAGCCTTCTGAAATTATCAAGAAGCTTATGGGACTTGGCGTTATGGCGACAATTAACCAAGAGCTTGATAAAGACACAGTGGAGCTTTTAACTGCTGATTTTGGCGTTGAGTTCGAAGAAGAGATTATCATTGATGAGACAGAGTTCGAAACAATTGTCGATGAAGATAACGAAGAAGACCTTCTAGAGCGCTCACCTGTTGTGACAATCATGGGTCACGTTGACCATGGTAAAACAACGCTTCTTGATAGCATTCGTAATACGAAGGTAACAGCTGGAGAAGCTGGTGGAATCACGCAGCATATCGGTGCTTACCAAGTAGAAGAAAACGGCAAGAAGATTACGTTCTTAGATACACCTGGTCACGCAGCTTTCACAACAATGCGAGCTCGTGGAGCACAGGTTACAGATATTACAATTCTCGTAGTAGCTGCTGATGATGGTGTTATGCCTCAAACGGTGGAAGCAATTAACCACGCGAAAGCTGCAGAAGTACCAATCATTGTTGCGGTAAACAAGATCGATAAAGAGGGATCTAATCCTGATCGCGTTATGCAAGAGTTAACGGAGCACGGCCTTGTATCAGAGGCTTGGGGTGGAGAAACAATCTTTGTTAACGTATCTGCATTAAATGGAGAAGGTATTGATGATCTTCTTGAGATGATCCTTCTTGTTTCAGAAGTAGCTGAGCTAAAAGCAAACCCTAATAAAGCGGCAGTAGGTACAGTTGTTGAAGCGGAACTTGACCGCGGTCGTGGACCGGTAGCAACATTACTCGTTCAAGGTGGAACACTATCTGTTGGTGATCCAATCGTTGTTGGTAATGCCTTCGGTAAAGTACGAGCGATGGTAAATGACATCGGACGTCGTGTTAAATCTGCTGGACCATCTACGCCGGTCGAAATTACGGGTCTAAACTCTGTTCCTTCTGCGGGTGATCAATTCCGCGTATTTAAGGATGAGAAAAAAGCTCGTCAAGTTGGGGAAGCAAGAGCAACGCGCGAGCGTGAAGCTAGTCGTAAAGAGAACTCTACGGTTAGTCTTGAAGACTTATTCGATCAGATTCAACAAGGTGATATTAAAGAAATCAATGTCATTGTAAAAGCAGACGTTCAAGGTTCTGCGGAAGCAATGAAAGGATCTCTTGAAAAAATCGATGTCGAAGGCGCGAAGATCAATATCATCCACGCCGGCGTTGGAGCGATTGCAGAATCAGACGTTATCCTAGCTTCTGCATCTAAAGCAATCATCATCGGTTTCAACGTTCGTCCTGATGCAAATACACAGCGTGTAGCTGAGTCTGAAAAAGTAGACATTCGCTTACACCGTGTTATTTATGCAGCGATCGAAGAAATTGAAGCTGCGATGAAGGGGCTTCTTGATCCAATTTATGAAGAAAAAGTGATTGGTCAAGCAGAAGTGCGTCAAGTGTTCAAGGTTTCTAAAGTTGGTTCTATTGCAGGTTCTTACGTAACGGATGGTAAGATCACTCGTGATTCAGATGTACGCTTAATCCGTGACGGTGTTGTTATCTTTGAAGGTGGCTTACAGGCCCTAAAACGCTTTAAAGATGATGTAAAAGAAGTTGCGAAGAACTACGAGTGTGGAATAACGCTTGATGGCTTTAATGATGTGAAGGAAGGCGACACGATCGAAGCCTACATTATGGAAGAAATTGCGCGTTGATCATTGGCTTAATTCGAATCGAAGCGATCATTTATGACGCACAATCGTTAAAAGAGAAACGCTCGGTTATAAAGAGTGTTGCTGATCGTATTAGAAGACAATATAACGTATCTTTTTCGGAAATTGATCATCAAAATGTTTGGCAACGTGCAGAATGGGTAGCACTAAGTGTAAGTGGTGATCGCGTTATTGTAGAGCGTGAGCTACAGCGAGTCATTGATCTGCTTGATCGTAATGAGAAATTAGAGGTTACGAAAGTAGATTGGGAATGGCTTTAGCTAACTTTTGATGAGGAGTGAATCAATATGGCAAATGTTCGAGCTAATAGAGTAGCAGAGCAAATTAAAAAAGAGATTTCCGCAATTTTGCAACGTGAATTAAAGGATCCTCGTATTGGATTTATTACAGTAACAGACGTAGAGGTTACTGGTGACCTTCAGCAGGCAACCGTGTTTGTCACTGTATATGGAGAAGATTCCGAGCGATCTGATTCACTTAAGGCACTTGAAAAAGCGAAGGGGTTTATCCGTAAAGAAATCGGAAGCCGCATTCAGCTTCGTAAGACGCCTGAGCTCTTCTTCCAAGTGGATGAGAGCATTGAGCAAGGAAATCGTATTGAAGAATTAATTCGCAAAATGAATAGTAAAGAGTAGTAAAAGAGGGCTGTCCTACACCTTATGGGACAGCTCTTCTTTCGCGTTTAGAGAGGGGTAGAGTAATGTCTGAAGAACTAATTGGCGTATTGCCTTTGTGGAAACCACGTGGAATCACCTCATTTGATGCCGTTCAACGAGCAAGGCGTTTTTATAAGACTAAAAAGGCAGGACACACGGGAACGCTAGACCCAGATGTAGAGGGAGTTTTACCAATTTGTATTGGGAAAGCAACGAAGATTGTCGAATATTTAACCGCTGACAAAAAAGTGTACGCGGGAGAAGTGACCCTTGGATTTTCGACGACAACAGAAGATGCATCTGGAGAAGTGGTAGATCAAAAGCGTGTAGACAGAGAAATTACCGAGGAAGAAGTCGACCGTGTTTTAGCATCGTTTGAAGGCGAGCTTAGCCAAGTCCCACCGATGTACTCTGCTATAAAAGTAAACGGGAAAAAGCTGTATGAATATGCACGCGCAGGCTTATCAGTAGAACGTCCTGTAAGGCAGATTACGATTTATTCTTTAACTCGCACAAGTGACATTAGACAAGAAGATGGTAAGCTTACTTTTTCCTACGAAGTAGAATGCAGTAAAGGTACATATGTCCGCACCCTTTCTGTCCAAATCGGAGAAAAGCTAGGGTACCCGGCACACATGTCTGATTTAGTGAGACTTGAAAGTGGTGCGTTTAAAAAAGAAGATTGCTTCACATTAGAGCAAATCGAAGCGAAGGCGGAGATCGGACAAGAACGAAGCTTGTTATTAAGCGTAGAGCATGCCCTTTCACGCTTTCCTGTCATTACAGTATCTCCTGAATTAGAAGAAAAGGTTCGCAACGGAGCAATAATTGATACTCCTGAAGAAGTGAATAAGCTTGCCGGGGATTTTATTGCTTTGTATAATCAAAATCAGGAGTGTCTTGCGCTCTATAAGCATGACCCTAAACGAGCAGGTATGATGAAGCCCGAAAAAATGATTCGTGGGCTTGTATAATCTGCCTGATTATTGATAAAAGTAGGTGGCAGTTTTGCAAATAATTCACTTGTCTCACCCAATTTTTAAGTCGGACTATCCTAAAATGTCGATGGCATTAGGTTTTTTTGATGGTGTCCATAGTGGCCATAAGCACGTGATACAAACTGCAATTGACCACGCGAATGATCACGGATTAAAGTCAGCTGTGATGACGTTTGATCCACATCCTAAAGAAGTATTACGTCACGGGGCTTCCGTAAAATATTTGACAAACTTGCAAGATAAGTGTGCGCTTATTGAAGAGCTTGGTGTTGATTACCTATTTGTTGTAGCATTTACGAAGCGGTTTGCGGAGCTTTCCCCTCAGCAGTTTATCGATCAATATATCATCGACCTAAATGTTTCGCACGTTGTAGCTGGGTTTGATTACTCCTACGGTCGCTTAGGTAAGGGCACGATGGATTCGTTTTCTTATCACGCGCGCGGAAAAGTGACGCATACAACGGTCACTAAATTCGAAGCTGATAATGAGAAAGTGAGCTCGACTCGTATTCGCGATGCGCTATTAAAGAATGATTTAGAAGCTGCAAATGCCTATTTAGGTCGACACTATTCTCTCTTAGGCACTGTCGTGCATGGCGAGAAGAGAGGACGGACGATTGGCTTTCCGACGGCGAATGTGGAACCGAGTGATTCCTTATTAGTTCCCGCTACCGGCGTTTATGCCGTGACAATCGAGATAGACGGCGAGATACTAAACGGCGTATGTAACATCGGTTATAAACCAACCTTTCACGAGGAAAGACCAGATGCCCCTGCTGTCGAAGTACACATTTTTGATTTCACAGGGGACATATACGATAAGGACGCGCGAGTGACTTTTGTAGCCTCTATTCGTGCGGAAAAGAAGTTTGACTCACTCGACGCATTAAAAGAACAAATTAATAAAGACAAGCAAACAGCTGTTGAAATTCTTTCTACATAGATTATCGTTTATCCCTTGCGTCTATAAACAATATGTAGTAAAGTATAAAAGTCGAACCGATGCTTGGCGTAACGACTCACCGACGTTCGCTCAGCAAACGGGGATAATTTATTAAGGGAGGTGAATAGGATGGCATTAACACAAGAGCGTAAGAACGAAATTATTGCTCAATTTAAGACGCACGAGAGCGACACTGGTTCTCCAGAAGTGCAGGTAGCTATCCTAACGGAGCAAATCAACACGCTAAACGATCACTTACGTACACACAAGAAGGACCACCACTCACGTCGTGGCCTACTTAAGATGGTTGGACAGCGTCGTAACCTGTTAACGTATCTTCGTAACAAAGACGTTACTCGTTACCGTCAGCTAGTTGACAATTTAGG
This sequence comes from Paenalkalicoccus suaedae, assembly GCF_006965545.2. NCBI lineage: Bacteria > Bacillati > Bacillota > Bacilli > Caryophanales > Bacillaceae > Paenalkalicoccus > Paenalkalicoccus suaedae. Next base: position 1,992,736 of record NZ_CP041372.2, on the reverse strand, counting down.
ACTTCGTCGATAAGTTCACTAAGCGGGAGTTTTCTCCCGCTTTTTATTATGGAGTTAAACAGGTATAACCAAACTCGTGACGTATAGTAAATTCGCTATACGGATACGCTATACGTGTGCTTTCAATCCTGCTCCATTTCTGATATGATGGGGAAGGATTCCATATGTTGTACCGTATTATACGTTTACATACAGACTATAAATTTATTTAGGCGAGAGGAGCACTACAATAACATGACCCAAGGAAAACAAGTATTTTCTACAGAATGGGCTGGAAGAACGCTCACAGTTGAGACTGGTCAATTTGCTAAGCAAGCGAACGGAGCTGTTCTAGTACGCTACGGCGATACAGCAGTATTATCTACAGCGACAGCATCTAAAGAGCCAAAAGATCTACCATTTTTCCCATTAACAGTGAACTACGAGGAGAGACTTTACGCTGCTGGTAAGATTCCAGGAGGATTTATTAAGCGTGAAGGACGTCCATCTGACCATGCAGTTTTAACTAGCCGCTTGATCGACCGACCAATCCGTCCATTATTCCCAGACGGATTCCGTAATGATGTACAAGTCATCAGCATTGTTATGTCTAATGATCAGGATTGCTCGTCTGAGATGGCTGCAATGATCGGATCATCATTAGCACTTTCTGTGTCTAATATCCCGTTTGCAGGACCAATCGCAGGAGTGACAGTTGGTAGAATCGATAACGAATTCATTATTAATCCAACTGGAGAGCAAATGGCTAAGTCGGATATCGACTTAATCGTTGCTGGTACAAAGCACGCAATCAACATGGTTGAAGCCGGTGCTGATGAAGTTCCTGAGGAAGCAATGCTTGAGGCAATTCTCTTCGGACATGAAGAAATTAAGCGTCTTGTTGCTTTCCAAGAAGAGATTGTTGAAGCATGCAGCACAGAAAAAATGGATGTCGTTTTACTTAAAACGGATGAAGAGCTTCTTGAAGAAGTGAAGCAAAAGGTTGGTAACAAGCTTGTTGAAGCGGCAACTGTCGTAGATAAGCAAGCTCGTGATACAGCTATCAAAAACGTGTACGATGATGTATTAATGGATTACGCTGAGGCGGAAGAAGATCGTACTTCTGACGTAAAAGGCGTGTTAGATAAGCTTGTAAAGAACACAGTTAGAAAGCTAATCACGCAAGAAAACCTTCGTCCTGATGGGCGCCGTCACGATGAGATTCGTTCATTAGCATCTGAAGTAGATATCCTTCAGCGTACTCATGGATCTGGTCTCTTCACACGTGGACAAACGCAAGCACTAAGTGTTTGTACGTTAGGTGCACTTGGAGACGTACAGGTACTTGATGGACTTGGAATCGAAGAGTCGAAAAGATTCATGCACCACTACAACTTCCCACTATTTAGTGTAGGGGAAACTGGACCAATTCGTGGTCCGGGTCGTCGTGAAATTGGTCACGGGGCACTAGGTGAACGTGCACTTGAGAAAGTTATTCCTTCTGAAAAGGACTTCCCATATACAATTCGTCTCGTATCTGAAGTATTAGAATCTAACGGTTCTACTTCTCAAGCAAGTATTTGTGCGAGTACACTAGCAATGATGGCAGCGGGTGTACCACTTAAAGCTCCTGTAGCCGGAATCGCGATGGGTCTTGTGAAATATGAAGATGACGTAGTAGTATTAACGGATATTCAAGGTATGGAAGATGCGCTTGGAGACATGGACTTTAAAGTAGCAGGAACTGCTCAAGGTGTTACGGCACTTCAAATGGATATTAAGATTGACGGAATTGATCGTAAAGTACTTGAGGAAGCATTGTCTCAAGCTAAACAAGGACGCATGGCAATTCTAGATAACATGCTATCTGCTATCGCAGAGCCACGTACAGAGCTTAGCGCTTATGCTCCTAAGATCATTACGATGTCTATTAATCCAGATAAGATTCGTGACGTAATTGGACCGAGCGGAAAAATCATCAATCAAATCATTGAAGACACTGGTGTTAAAATTGATATCGAGCAAGATGGTACAGTGTACATCTCTTCTCTTGATTCTTCGATGAACGATAAAGCGAAAGCAATCATTGAAGACATCGTTCGTGAAGTGGAAGTAGGCGAAGTCTATGATGGTAAAGTAAAGCGTATCGAGAAGTTCGGTGCCTTTGTAGAGCTATTTAAAGGTAAAGACGGTCTTGTTCACATTTCACAGCTTGCAAATGAGCGCGTAGCGAAAGTAGAAGACGTTGTGGCAATCGGTGACGTAGTAAAAGTGAAAGTTACGGAAATCGACAATCAAGGTCGCGTAAACCTTTCTCGCAAAGTACTATTAACGGAAGAGAAGTAAGAGGTAAGAGGTAGCAAAAGGCCGAGTGGCATATCACTCGGCCTTTTTTAACGGTGTTTAGAAGAGATTATCTAAGTGTATCGCTTTAGGCTATGCAAAAGATTTCTCCAGATAGCCTGTACTACTTGACCAACTGTTGTCATACCCTCCATATAAGGGGGGAGAAGAATGAAAAAGATCGCATTAATCGGAGGGTCATTTTTAACGCTGATGATCTCCTTCATTATTGTTGTACAAGTAGCTGGACATCCTGAGGTACTTACTGCTATAGCATCAGAAGACGATATTAAACAGGCGGCATCGGAACGAAATGAAAGTCCAATTGATGCCTACATAGATCCTGTATGGAAAGCGATCCCAGGATACAATGGGCGTGAAGTTGATATAGAGGCGTCATTAAAGAGGATGGATAAGCAATTTGACGAGACGAAGCTCGCCTACAACGAGGTGTCGCCAAGCGTCCACTTACAAGACCTAGAACCGACACCAATTTATAAGGGCAATAACAAAAAGGCCGCTACTGCATTAATGATTAATGTAGCTTGGGGAAATGAGTACCTCTTACCAATGCTCGAAACATTAGAACAACATAAAGTTAAAGCAACGTTTTTCTTAGATGGGTCTTGGACAAATAAGAATAAGGCGCTCGCAACCATGATCGTTGAAGCCGGTCACGAAGTAGGTAATCACGGGTATAGTCATCCTGATATGAAGTCGCTCACAGCCTCTAAAATTCGAGAGGAAATCGATAAAACACAAACAGTGATCCAAGTAACAACAGGTGTTAAGCCAACGTTGTTTGCACCACCGAGTGGAAGCTATCGACAAGAAGTTGTGGATATCGCTAGAGAGTATGGCTTATATACGGTATTATGGACGGTAGACACGGTAGATTGGCGAAATCCTGATCCTACTTCGATGGCGAGTAGGGTCATTAAAGAAGCGGCGCCTGGGACGCTCATGTTGATGCATCCTACAAAAGCTTCATCTGAGGCATTAGATACCATTATAGAGGGATTACAAACAAAAGGGCTATCACTCCTGTCAGTCAGCGAACTGTTGAGTGAGAAGCGTGTTGATTAAAAGTTGGGGGATTTACATGAAACGATATACATGTCCGAACGGACTTAGAATTGTACTAGAAAAAAATGATCGCGTACGCTCTATTTCAATGGGGATTTGGGTAGGTACGGGCTCAAGATACGAAATTGGAAAACAAAATGGAATGGCTCATTTTATCGAGCATATGCTGTTTAAAGGGACAAAATCTCGTTCAGCGAGAGATATCGCCGAAGCCTTCGATTCGATAGGCGGTCAAGTAAACGCGATGACAGCTAAAGAATATACGTGTTACTATGCAAAAGTTGTTGATACGCATGCAAGGCACGCACTAGATGTGTTAACGGACATGTTCTTTCACTCTACCTTCGATGAGGTTGAAATGGGGAAAGAGAAAGGTGTCGTAAAAGAAGAGATCAGTATGTATGATGATACACCAGACGATCTCGTTCACGAGTTGCTTGCTAAGGCAACGTATCAAGATCATCCACTTGCCGCTCCAATTTTAGGAACAGAAGAAACGATCGATGGATTTAACAAAGCTAATTTATTTGATTATATGACGTCTAACTATCATGGCGGTAACACAGTCGTGTCAATCGTTGGTAACCTAGATGATGAGCTTATTGCGCATATTGAATCGTTATTTGAGATGCTTCCAAAAGCGCAGCCACAGCCACAAATTGAGAAGCCAATTTTTTATCCGTCTATTGAAACGAAAGCGAAAGAAACAGAGCAAGCGCATTTTTGCCTTAACTATGAGGGGTTTGCTTCAACAGATTCACGACTATATGCTCTCATCTTACTTAATAACGCATTAGGTGGAAGTATGAGCAGCCGACTTTTCCAAGAGATTAGAGAAGAAAGAGGTTTAGCATATTCGGTCTTCTCCTTCCATACCTCTTATATAGACAGTGGCTCTGTCACGATTTATGTTGGGTCTAAGGAAAGTCAGCTTGAAGAGGTCAATAAAGTGATTCAGGATACATTAAAAGATGTAAGTGAGAACGGTATTACTGAAAAAGAGCTAGCTAACGGCAAAGAGCAACTTAAAGGATCTCTCTTACTAAGTCTAGAAAGTACGAGTAGCAGAATGATGCGTTTAGGTAAGAATGAGCTACTTTTAGGTGAACATAAGACCATTGAAGAGACAACGGAGTTTATTGATGCAGTAACCTTAGAGGATATCATTGACGTTGCTAAAGCGATTTTAACGACTAAGCCTGCTATGTCTCTTGTTAGCACAAAGGGTGAACTACCATCAAGCTTTATTTAAGGGGCTGATTGCTGTGAGACTCAGTGAGATAGGTCAAAAGGAAATTGTGGATTTTGATCGAGGAGAACGGTTAGGTGTCTTAGGTCAAACCGATCTATTAATTGATGAAAAGGAAGGCAAGGTGCAAGCACTTATTATTCCCTCGCTAAAATGGTTTGGATTAAGTAAGCGTGGAAGCGATCTGACTGTTCCTTGGAATCAAATTAAAAAAGTTGGCAAGGATATGATCATTATCGATGTCGATAATCATGATTCTTTATACTAATAAGTAAATAAGGGGCTGGGACAAAAGCGATTATTTTGTCCCAGCCCTTTTTTGTGGTTGGTGTTCTGCGGTTAATGGGAGCCGATCGTCGATTAACCGGAACCGAGCTGGGATTAACCGAATTTAAGCGTCGATTAACCGGAACCGAGTTGCGATTAACCGTTTTTTAACCATCATCTACCCGAAAACTAAGCACGTAAACGTTCTTAGTCGTATGAAACAGGAGAAATCACCAAGTAGTATCGGTTACTCGAAACACTTTTGGCCAAGCCTTCCTTCTATTGGAGCGATCAGATACCTTAATCTAAGCAAATCAGGAAGCGGTCCGATTAGGCGCACATTCCCACATACCCTTCATATAGTACGACTATAGGTAAAGGAGGGATGATGTATGCATGTAGCTGTTGTAGACGCAGATCCTAGATATCGCTATTTAGCAGACTGGCTAAAGCTTAAACATCGTGTTTCGCTTCTACATCCTGATGATGACATACCAGTAGCGGATGCGCTAGTGTGGCCTGTTAAAGGACCTGATAAACGAGATGCAAAATGGAGGCAGATCCCTTATCACTTTTGTGGGATTGCTCCTGCCTTTTTACTTAAAGATGTCTTTGCAAGTGGTGGCAAAGTGATTGAGTGGATGAAGGATGACAGTGTGTCTTGGTATCAGGCAGGACTAACAGCGGAAGGGATCTTGATGCATGTCTTATCAGATACAGATAAAAGTATATTTGAGACTTCTATTGCAGTAGTAGGTGCTGGCAAAACTGGTATTTCTATCGCGAGAAGGCTTGCGGCAGTCGGAGCTAATGTTGGCTGTTACACCCATTTTCAGATAGAAAAGAGTCGGTTAAAAGCTTTACTCTTAAAAGAGATTACAAGCATCGAGGAAGTGGATATTGTCATTAACACGATTCCAGCTGCGGTTATTGATAAAACGAGTCAAGCGAGTCTTGTACTGGATATTGTGACAGCAAAAGACATGTTTATTCATGCGCCCAACGCAGAGTATAAAAAATTACCAAGCTTACCTGCAATCGTTGCTCCTCGGTCTTCTGGTGAAAATATAGCGCAGTTTATTGAGTGGGAAAGTCAAAATGGTTAATTTGAATGAAATGGGGAACATACATGAATGTGTCGGGTAAACATATTGGATTTGGGATAACTGGTTCACATTGCACGTACGAAGAAGTGATAGGACCAATGCAGGCGTTAGTAGATGCTGGAGCAAAAGTAACGCCGTTTGTGTCACCTACGTTTATGACAACAGATACGAAGTTTGGAACGAGTTCGTCTTGGCAAGAAGAGATCAAACGAATTACGCCAGAGCCATTAGTAGATTCTATCGTAAAAGCAGAGCCATTCGGTCCCAAGACGCCACTGGACTGCATGTTAATCGCTCCTTTAACAGGAAACTCGATGAGTAAATTTGCAAACGCCATGACAGACACCCCTGTATTGATGGGGGCAAAAGCAACGCTTCGAACTGGTAGACCAGTTGTACTTGCTATTTCCACAAATGATGGGCTTGGATTAAACGGAATCAATGTCATGCGTCTCATAAATGCAAAAAACATCTACTTTGTGCCATTTGGACAGGACGCGCCTTTTAATAAACCTACCTCTTTAGTAGCTCACATGGAGCTTATTATGACAACGATTGAGCATGCTTTAGATCACAAACAGATTCAGCCTATTTTACGCCAAAAAGTGAACAGTTAATGCAAAAGTGTCGAACACTTGATAGAATATAAAGATAGTGTAAAGGAGGCCCTTCGTAAAAAGGGCTTCTAATCTATTATATGAATGGGAATAGGAAGGGAGAATAACAATGTCACATGCAGGATTTCACGTAGCAATAGTAGGAGCCACAGGAGCAGTAGGAGAACAAATGCTCAAAACATTAGATCGCCTATCGTTCCCAATTGCATCAATGAAACTTTTATCATCAGCTCGTTCGGCTGGTAAAAAAATAACATTTAAAAATGAAGAACTTACTGTTGAGGAAGCAACTCCAGAATCATTCGAAGGAATTCAGCTTGCTTTATTCAGTGCAGGAGGATCCGTTTCAAAGGCGCTTGCAAAAGAAGCAGTAAAAAGAGGTGCGATTGTCGTTGATAATACGAGCGCGTTCCGAATGGATAAGGATGTTCCTTTAGTCGTACCTGAAGTAAATGAGCATGCTCTACACGAGCATAACGGAATCATTGCGAACCCAAACTGTTCGACGATCCAAATGGTAGCGGCATTAGAGCCACTAAGACGTGACTATGGGTTATCTCGCATCGTCGTTTCTACATACCAGGCAGTATCAGGAGCTGGTGTTAATGCGATTGATGAAATGTATGAGCAAACGCAACAGCTATTAAATGAGGAAGAGATAGAGCCAAAAGTATTACCTGTCTCAGGAGATAAAAAGCATTATCAAATCGCATTTAATGCGGTGCCTCAAATCGACGTATTCCAAGAGAATGGATTCACGTATGAAGAAATGAAAATGATTAATGAAACGAAAAAGATTATGGAAGACGAATCAATTAAAGTGGCAGCGACATGTGTGCGACTTCCTGTCGAGACAGGGCACTCCGAGTCTGTTTATGTAGAAGTAGAAAAAGAAGGGTTAGATGTAGCCAAAGTTAGAAGCCTACTTGAAGAGGCACCTGGCGTCACATTGCAAGATGATCCTTCTAACCAAGTATATCCATTAGCGTCAGAGGCTAAAGGAAAGGATCCTGTTTTTGTTGGCCGAATTAGACAGGATATTGATGAGCCAAAAGGATTCCATATGTGGATCGTTGCGGATAACCTCTTAAAGGGCGCAGCGTTAAATTCGGTTCAAATTGCTTTTTCACTTGTAAAATTAGGTTTATTAAAATAGACAATAGAAGGCTGAGGATAGGTGTATGAAGGTAGTAGTGCAAAAATTTGGTGGGACGTCCTTACAAACAAAAGAACGTCGAGAGCGCTCCTCTGAGCATGTCATTCAAGCGCTTCAAGAAGGGTATAAAGTCGTTGTCGTCGTGTCTGCTATGGGC